>NZ_CP019335.1:1161776-1877376 GCF_002813915.1 Tenacibaculum sp. SZ-18
GTCAGTACCATTATTACCTGGTACACCTTGAATACCTTGTGGTCCTGTTGGTCCAGTTGCTCCTTGTGCTGCTATGTCCGAAATAGCAACCGATAGGGTACCATTTGCATCTGTAATTTCTAAATTCCCACCAACTACTCGGAAAGATAAGTTAACTTCATTTCTTGGATCCGCATCATTATCATCTATTAAAGGAGATAAATCAACAGAATTCCCATCTGATATCGTTAAAATATTTGTGTTTGGGTCGAATCCTAATTCTCGATTTCCTCCAGTTTCACAAAGACTTATCCAAGACGTTCCGTCATATTGATAAACACAACGTATTTCAGTATTGTAGACGATAGCTCCTTCAAGAGGAGTCATACTATTCATCTGAGTTGTAGTAACTCGTGTTAGAACGAAAGCTTTATCGCTACTTTCTAGTTCTAAAAGAGAACTAACATCAATTACGTTTGGATTATCTCCAACTTTTACCTGAGAATATCCCAAGAATCCGATAAAAAAGATGAGTAGGGTAATAATTTTCTTCATAAACGGGGAAATTTTACTATTATAAGTAATTAATACGTTATTACAAGGACACATACGTAAAAAATAATCACAAAATCTCAATATAATCATTTAACATTAGATTAAAGGTGAAATAACTTCTTTCATTGAAGTCTTTTTATCGACGAAATGTAATTTCTTAATTCTAACATTTCGTTAACAAAATTTATAACACTTTTGTAGGGGATATTTCTTGTTTTATGGTTTAGGGTGGAAATTTGAAACAACGATTTCCAATGACTCCTAATTTCTTTCAGGGCATGAAGATAAGTAAAATTTTCTGTATCGTATATATGAGTAGGTTCTGCGATAATTCCATTTATTTCTAAAATTTTATAGTTTATACCATTTTCAAGATCGCTAAAGTTGTTATATTTTAGATCGACTCTACCATAATACCAACCGTCGATAGCATGACTTAGTTCATTAAATGTTTTTGTTAATTTTTTTGAAATTAGATGATTTCCATTAATGAACTGTGTTCCTTTAGAGTGATTTCCAATGATACTAAGTTTCACTTTTTTATGTTTTTCAGGTATTTCATCTAACTTCTCTTTGTGAATGGATTTAAATAAATCGAAATATAGTTTGGCTCGATTATCATTTAAGATCAATTCCTTCAATGGAGTTTTACCATCTCCGATAACAAATAAAAATTTTTTCAATGTTACTGAACTTATTCTACCTTCATTTTCATTTGGATTTCTATGATAAAAAACACCGCATTCATTCTCATAATCCAAGAATTCTTGAATGATAATGTCAATGGGGTATGAAATAACGTATTTTTTTAGAGCCTCGTTAGAATCAATTTTTTTAACTAATAATCCTCGAAACCCAATATCGGGTTTCACTATAAATGGAAATTCAATTTTCGCCTCCTTAATTCTTTTTATGATATCCGAAATATCAGAGTTTGCTTTAACTAAAATTGATTTAGGTCTAAATTTCTCTGGAACTAATTGAATGGTTTCATATTTACTTTCAGTTCCATTACCAGAGCTCTTAATTGCTGGATTTGCTGCACTGAAGAAAGTTGCATGCTTTGCTTTAAAAGCTAAATAAAAAGCATAAGGTAAATTTGGAATATAGAACATTGATGTTGGCCAATATTCCCATTTTAGATATTTTTCTATGTTAATTTTCGTAGACAAAATTTATTTTTCAAATAAATAATTTAATAAAGTTTTAAAGGATTTAAAACCAAAATAGACCGTAAATAAAACTAGAAATATTGAAATTCCTAAAACAATGTAAGCAATTAAAATTTTCGGCATTTCTTTAAAAGTTCTAAGCATTCTAAAAGATAGACTTAACAATAACGGAGAAACCATTAATAATAATAATAGAATTAGAAAATTTTTAATTGGTTTATCGTAGGCTTTTTCACTCATTTGCGAAGTTTTTAATTACGTCTCTTACACTTCCGTATTTTTTTAGTAAAACTTTTGCAGTTGCTTGATCTAAATTTAATTCAGAAACCAACATTTTTTCACCACGCTCTACCAATTTATTATTTGATAGTTGCATATCTATCATTTTGTTTCCTTTAATTTTACCTAGTTGAATCATTGCAGCCGTTGAAATCATATTTAGGACTAATTTTTGGGCTGTTCCAGCTTTCATTCTAGAGCTTCCAGTAACAAATTCTGGTCCGACTACCACAGAAATAGGGAATTTAGCTGTAAGTTCTAGTGGACTTTTTGCGTTGCAGGTTATACATCCTGTAATAATGTTGTTTTCATTACATTTTCTTAAGGCATTAATTACGTAAGGTGTTGTTCCTGATGCTGCAATCCCAATTACTATATCTTTTTTATTTATATCATAAGCTTGTAAATCTTTCCAACCCTGATCTTCAGAATCTTCAGCAAATTCTATGGCTTTTCGAATTGCTTTATCTCCACCAGCAATCAATCCAATCACAACATCATGTGAAACTCCAAAAGTAGGAGGACATTCTGAAGCGTCAACAATACCTAATCTACCACTAGTTCCAGCACCCATGTAAAATAATCTACCACCATTTTTAAGCTTTTGAACTATTATATAAACAAGTTTTTCTATTTGTGGAATTGCCTTTTCTACAGCGAGAGGAACCGTTTGATCTTCTCGATTTATGTTAATTAACAATTGATTAATTGACATTTTTTCGAGATTATTATAATTTGAGTCCTGTTCTGTGGTTTTGATAAAATCCATGCCTCAAAGTTACAATTATTTATGGTTTATTAATTGAAAAATCTACATTTTAGTATCATAGAGTTAAACCAAAAATAACCAAAGTAACTTATAATTTAATTTGTTTATTATCATTTTTTTATGATTATATAGATCCCGGTTTTGTAGATTTTAGAATTAAATTATTGGGAGCTCTTGCTAGTTTATTTATTGTTTATGTCTTGTTGAAATGATTACAAGAGGAGTATCAACAGTAATAAGTTTTGTTTAAAGATTTTTTGTTAATTACAATTGCTGGTTTTACAGGAGTTTCTGATTCTCCTTTAGATGTGATTCTTTAAGCTCTTGTATTTGCAAGAAATAAATATTTTTAATGAATTAAAAGGATATAAGGGATTAGTAGTGATGTTGTCAACTTTTGGATATTTGCAGGGAAGGATTTGATAAAGACAAATCCTACTTTTGTTTATACAAGAGAGATTTTTGAGTTAGAAGTATAATTTTAAATTATTCAAAATTGATTCAATTAAAGAAAGTTAAATTATAAATTTTAATAAAATCGCTAATCTAACATCTATTGATTCTATCATGGTAAATATGTCTTTTGAAGTTAGATATGATTTAGATGTTGAAAAAGTAAAAGAAATTTTTATGAACATGTTTAAGAGTGTTACTCTTAGGTTAGAAAGAGTGAAAAAAAATCAGAGTGTTCTGCTAACAGTTTAGTGTTAAGTTGTGTTAAGTTATTATTGTTACCATATGTTAGTTGTGAAGATGATATAATTTTTTTGTTTACTAAAAATAATTAATGCACTTTGAAATGCGCGTTTTGAACTATTATTTAAATAGGAAACTCCAAACATGTCAAAATAAACTGAAATAAAAAAGCTGGTAAATTTTACCAGCTTCCATTGTTGTTTAAAATGATATTTTAAACCTCTGCTAAAATAGCATTTAAAGTATCATTTGGTCTCATAAAGTTGTCAGCTAATTTATCATTAGGAAGGTAATATCCACCAATTTCAATTGCTTTTCTTTGAATTTTATTTAATTCATTAACAATTTTTTCTTCATAAGTTTCCATTGATTTGGCTACTGAAGAAAATTGATTTTTTAATTCAATATTTTTATTTTGATTAGATAATTCTTTTGCCCAATACATTGCTAAATAAAAGTGACTTCCTCTGTTGTCTAACTCTCCGGCCTTTCTAGAAGGAGATTTTTTATTATCTAATAAATTTTCAATTGCATTATCTAAAGTTTCAGCTAAAACTAAGGCTTTATCATTCTTAGTTGTATCGCCTAAGTGTTCCAATGAAACAGCTAAAGCTAAAAACTCTCCTAATGAATCCCAGCGTAAGTGGTTTTCTTCAATGAATTGTTGAACGTGTTTTGGAGCAGATCCACCAGCACCAGTTTCAAATAAACCACCACCGTTCATTAAAGGAACGATTGATAACATTTTAGCTGAAGTTCCCAACTCTAAAATAGGGAATAGATCAGTTAAATAATCACGTAATACGTTTCCTGTAACAGATATTGTATCTTGACCAGCTTTAACTCTTTCCAATGTATATTCTGTGGCTTCAGAAACAGATTTAATTAAAATCTCTAAATTATCAGTATCCTGATTTGACAAATAATCATTTACCTTTTTAATTAATTCAGCGTCGTGTGCTCTGTTTTTATCTAACCAGAAAACCGCCGGAACTTGCATTGCTCTCGCTCTAGTCACTGCTAATTTAACCCAATCACGAACAGGAGCATCTTTTGTTTGACACATCCTCCAAATATCTCCTTGTTCAACAAAATGTTCAATTAAAGTATTTCCTTCACTATCAATTACAGAAACTTTACCAGCTGCTGTAATTTCGAACGTTTTATCATGAGATCCATATTCTTCAGCTTTCTTAGCCATTAAACCTACGTTAGGAACAGTTCCCATCTTTGTAGGATCAAAGGCACCATTCTTTTTACAAAATTCAATAGTAGCTTGGTATAAAGAAGCATAAGAACTATCTGGAATCGTAACTTTCGTATCTTGTAGTTTTCCTTCTTTGTTCCACATTTGTCCTGATGTACGAATCATTGCAGGAACAGATGCATCAATAATAATATCCGATGGCACGTGTAAGTTTGTAATCCCTTTATCTGAATTCACCATTGCTAGATCAGGATTATTTGCGTAAACGGTAGCTATATCAGCTAAAATTTCAGCTTTCTTTTCAGCAGAAAGTTCTTCCAAATTGCTTAATAAATTTCCAAAACCATCATTAACATCAACTCCAATTTCTTGGAACGTAGCGCTATGCTTATCAAACAATTCTTTGAAGAAAACACGAACGGCATGACCAAAAATAATTGGATCAGATACTTTCATCATAGTGGCTTTCATATGTAATGAAAACAATATGCCTTTATCTTTAGCATCTTTAATTTGTTCGTCTAAGAACTTTAATAATGCTTTTTTGTTCATGACAGAAGCATCAATGATTTCTTCTGCTAATAATTTTATATTGGCCTTTAAAACTGTTTCGCTTCCGTTCGTATTAGTATGAACGATTTTTATGTGAGTTGCACTTGGGACGGTAACAGATTTTTCATTATGAGCAAAATCTCCTTCACTCATGGTAGCGACGTGAGTTTTAGAGTCAGAACTCCAACTTCCCATTGAATGAGGATTCTTTTTTGCGTAATTTTTTACGGCTTTAGGAGCACGACGATCTGAATTTCCTTCACGTAAAACAGGATTTACTGCAGAACCTTTAACCTTATTATATAGAGCTAAAACTGCTTTATCTTCATCTGTTTCTGGTTCTTCTGGATAATCGGGAATATTGTAACCTAAAGCTTGCAATTCTTTTACAGCTGCTTTTAACTGAGGAACAGAAGCACTAATATTTGGAAGTTTAATAATGTTTGCCTCAGGTTTTGTAGCTAAATCACCTAAAAAGGCTAATGCATCTTCAACTTTTTGATCTTCGGTTAAATAATCAGAAAAGTTTGCCAGAATTCTTCCAGCTAATGAAATATCTTTAGTTACAATTTCTATGTTAGATGATTTTGTATATGCTTTTACGATCGGCAAAAACGAACGAGTAGCTAACGCTGGAGCCTCATCTGTTTTTGTGTACATAATTTTTGCAGTTGTACTCATATATTAACTAGTTATTTTGTTTGAAGTGGTGCAAATTTACGTATTACAAATGGTTTATTAAATATTAAATTTTTATTAAAATATGTGATTTATTGAAGATTTTTGAATTTTTTCAGAGCAAAAAAAAACGATGTTAATTTAACATCGTTTTTACATATTCTGTACAAAGAATTAATTTCTTCTTTCTTTGATTCTTGCTTTCTTACCTGTAAGTCCTCTAAAGTAGAAAATTCTAGCTCTACGTACTTTACCTTTTTTGTTTATTTCAATTTTTTGAATTGATGGTAAGTTGATAGGGAAGATACGCTCTACACCAACAGTACCTGACATCTTTCTAATAGTAAAAGTTTCAGAAGATCCGTTACCTCTTTTTTGAATTACAACTCCTCTAAAAAACTGTGTACGAGTCTTGTTTCCTTCTTTAATTTCGTAGTATACAGTAATTGTATCTCCTGCTGCGAATTCTGGTAAATCGTTTTTTGTTACGAATTCGTCTTGAACAAATTTAATTAAATCCATTATTTCAAAAATCTTTGAGATTTTACAAAGCAACATTCACGATTTTCGTCAGAGGTTGATTTTGCGTGTGCAAATATAGTATGTTTTTCTAAAATGGAAAATAAAATATTCAATTAAATTTATGTAAATAATTCAGAAAAACAGTTTACTAAATTATTGATTAATAGTTAATAACTGTAATCATCGATAAAGATTCCTTAAAACCTAGTTAAGGCTAAGGATATATGTTGAAAATATATTTCAATGCTAAACAAAACTATCGATGGATAACGTTATAAAAACTACGCAAAAACCTTTACAACTTTGGTTAGAAAAGATATTTAGAACAATTAATTCACATATTAAAGTGATACGATTGGAAGTTTTTATGACCTATTTACTCTTTTTTATTTTGTCTCTTTTACTCGTTAGTATTTATAATAAATCTGATTTACACTTAACACTAAATAAATATCACACAGGTTTCTTTGATTGGTTTTTTAAATATTCGACACATTTGGGAGATGGAGCGATGTTTGGAGTTTTGGTTGTAATTTTCTTTTTCATCAATAAAAGAATGTCTTTAGTATTTGGAATAGGAGGAATATTAACATTACTGGTAACTCATTTTTTTAAGAAAATCATGTTTAAAGGAATCCCTAGGCCAGCGGAGTTCTTAGGAGTAGAAAATTTACATATTATAGATGGAGTAAAAATGGCTTTTTGGAATTCTTTTCCGTCAGGACATACCATGACGGCATTTGTAATTTTTACAATTTTATGTATTTACTTCCGAAGATGTGTTTCACAATATCTTTGGATAACCCTAGCAATGATTGCTGGATTGTCTCGAGTGTATTTATCTCAGCATTTTCTTCTTGATATTTTCGTCGGATCAATTTTAGGAATTGTCATTGCTTTTATAAGCATGAGTTTATTCTTCCCTGAAAGAAAACGAGTTCATTAATGAATATTTCTTATAAACAAAAAGTATTAGTCTTAATACTTATTAGTGTTCTGTTGCGATTATTTTTAGCGGGAGTATTAGAGTTTGGAAATGATGAAGTATATTATTGGTTATACGCTAAATATCCAGATGTCAGTCACTTTGATCATCCACCAATGGTAGGTTTTTTTATCCAATTTTTTACAGGAAACCTTTATTTTGATTCTGAATTGGCAATTCGGTTAGCAGCCATCATTCCTTCTGGACTAAGTATGTATGTCGTTTTCTTAATTGGTTCTTATCTTAAAGATTCTCGAACAGGATTTATTGCTTGTTTACTTTATTGTATAAGTATTTATGGATTTATTATCTCGGGAATTTTAATTTTACCAGATTCACCTTTAGTACTTTTTTGGTTGTTAAGTTATTACTTTTTCATACAAACAATTCCGAATACACCTGAAAAAAAGTACCATGTCAAGTTATTATTAGGTTTTTTGTTTTCTGGACTTGCAATTTATTCGAAATATCAAGGCGTTTATGTATTGTTTGGGGTTTGTATTTATGTTTTATTTAGTAATCGAAAGTGGCTAAAAAATGCATTCTTTTATTTAGGATTCATTTTTCCTTTGACAGCAATTGCTTTAGTTTTTTATTGGAATTATACAAACGACTTTGTTAGTTACAAGTTTCATGGTAATCGTGTTTCGTTTTTTAGTTCACAATTCAATAAGAATTCATTTATTCGAGAAATACTTGGACAATTTATTTATAACAATCCATATATCGTTATCACATTAGTTTTATTGTTAATTGCTATTTGGAAGAAAAAGTTTCATTTCAGTAAAAACTACATAGCATTCTTTTTTTATTGTTCGTTTCCATTGATTTTAACTACTATTTATTTATCAATATCCAGAAATACATTACCACATTGGTCTGGAGTGAGTTATTTAACATTCTTGCCTTTGATAGCGACATTTCTTTCTGAAAGAAAGAAGAATATTACAAAGAGATTAAGTATTGGGATTGTAGTGTTTTCTGTACTAATGATAACGACAACTTTTGTGATAAATAATGGATTATTTTTACCAGAAGAGAATTCAGTTCAAAAAGAAAAACTGGGAAGAAAAGATGCTTTGTTAGATATGTATGGTTGGGAACAAGCATCAGAAAAAATTACTCAAGTTTTTAAAGAGGAATATGTTTCAGATTTACCAATAATCTCAAATCGATGGTATCCTGCAGCACATATAGATTACTATATAGCGAGACCAAATGATATGAAAGTGTATGGTATTGGTAATTTAAATGAAATTCATAAATATTATTGGATTAATCAAACATATTCTGAGTTAGGTGATGAAGTTTTATATATAACAGATAGTCGGAATTTTAAAAATCCAGAAACCTTATTTGAACATAGTTACAGTAAAATCAATTTACTTAGGACATTACCAATTGAAAGAAGTGGAGTAGTGGTTAAGTATGTTTTTCTTTATAAACTGTCTAAGGTTTAGCTTTATAGTTTTCGCAAAAATAAACCCAAAACTTTCTAACTTTTCGTCCGTTTTTAGAAATAATTATTGGCTCAAGTTCAGTGCATCTTTCAAAATAAGGATTTACTAGAGGGGAAATGTGGCCTCTTTTATCGTCGTTTTTAAAACGTTTATCAGAATCTACAAAAATTGCATTTTTACCATTTAAGATTTTAAAATCATCTCCCAAATAATTATAATGCAAAGCGTGTAAACCAATTATATTTCTTGCGTAAATTTTATCTTCCATAAAAAAATTGAGTGCTGAAGTGGTTTTATAACCATCATCTGCAAAAACAAAAGTATTAGGATGAGCTTCTTGTATTAGTTCGATTTCTTTTGCTAATTCTCTCCATCCCACCCAGGTATCATCACTTTTTACAGGGATTACGTAAAATAAAATTTCAACACATACAATTAAGTGAATTACAATTGAAAATATGACTTGGCGATTCACCCATTTATCAGAAATGAAGATACTTGCAATAATAATTCCTGTTATATAGGAGGGCATTAACCAATTTAATTTTACCCAGTAAATTGGAGTTAATGACAAAAAACCTAAAAATGTAGGGATAAAAAATGCTAACAGAAATAAAATCTTGCTACCAGGTAACTTAAACTTTGTTAAAAATCGTTTTATGTATTTGTGCGTAAATATGAGAAATGCGCTGAATAATATTGGAAGTAATAGTAATAATTGGTGACCTAATGCTCCAAAGAAATTTTTGGGTTTGAAGTTTAATTCTGACATACTAGAAGCTCTTTCTGAAGACTGAAAAAGGAAAGAGGCAAATTCGTTTTCATAATTCCAATACCAAACAGGATATGTTACAAGTGCAGCAATAATTAATGATAAAAATAGCCAGGGAGAAACTAATAATTTTCTTTTTTCAGAGGAAAAAATTAAAAATAAAATTAATCCAAATGGTAGTAATACAGCGGTGTATTTACTATCAAAAGCTAATCCCATTGTTACACCTGCATAAATCCAAGATGCTTTTTTATTTTCAAAAATAGCTCTATAAAGGAAAAGAACACTTAAAGTCCAAAATAACAATAGAGGAACATCTGGTGTTGAATTAAATGAAAGAATAGAAATAAAGAATGTTGAAGCTATCAATATCGCAGCCCGATTTAATTTATTCTTTGATAAGAAACATTCGGCAAGTTTATAAAAACTTAGTAATGTTAATGAAGTAATTATAAAATCTGCAAGTTTTACTACGAAAACAGTTTTTCCGAATGTAAGCGTGAAAATTCGCAATAGATAACCGATCATTCCAGGATGATCGAAGTAAGACCAAGAAAAGTTTTCACCATAAAAATGGTAGTAAGCATCCTGAGGCATTAATCCCATGAAAGGTAAAAGTATAAAGCGAAATAATTGAAAACCTAAAACAATACTTAAAGCTGGATACTTTCTAATAAGATTTATAATTCTATTCATCTAAAAGATCGGGTCTAATTTTTCTGGTTCTTTCATATGCTTGTTCTGAGCGCCATTCTTCAATTTTTGGAAAATTTCCTGATAACAAAACATCAGGAACTTTCATGCCTTCATATTCTGAAGGTCTTGTGTAAACAGGTGGGGATAAAAGATTATCCTGAAAAGAGTCTGTTAAAGCGGAGGTTTCATCACCTAAAACCCCAGGAATTAATCGAATTACCGCATCGCATAAAACTGCTGCAGCCAATTCACCTCCCGTTAAAACATAGTCTCCAATTGATATTTCTTTGGTAATATATTTGTCTCTCACACGTTGATCAACTCCTTTGTAGTGACCGGTAAGAATGATCATATTTTCTTTTAAAGAAAGAGTGTTTGCAGTAGCTTGATTTAAAGTTGGCGCATCTGGTGTCATGTAGATAATTTCATCATAACTTCTTTTAGCTAATAATCCTTCAATACAATTTGCAATAGGTTCTATCATTAAAACCATTCCAGCACCACCACCAAATTGATAATCATCTATTTGACGATAATTTCCTTGTCCGAATTCTCTTAAGTTGTGGAAGTGTACCTCAGCTAAACCTTTATCAATTGCTCTTTTCATCATCGAGTTCTGAAAAGGACTTTTAATTAAATCTGGTTCAACAGTAATTATATCTACACGCATTTTGTAAAAGTACTTGTTTTTTAAAAATATAAGCAACCGCTTAAAAACGCAATAATAATAAACAATAATGAACATCCAGAATTTAATTCTTTCTTTTTTAATTCAGGGTTTGGATTTACAGTTTTAATTAAACTGAAATCATTCTGGTTTATTAGAGTTTCAACAAACTGTTTATCTCTGATATTTAAAGGCTCATATTCATGTCCAACTGCAAAGCCTAATTTGAAATTTTGAGCATTGTTTTCAAATGCAGCATAAACATTATCTCCATCTTCGTCTAATTCAGAAACAAATAACATGATTCTTTCGTTAATATGTTTGGAAGGGACTTCGTCATTTTCGTTAATTGTCCAGTATCCTTATACTTCATTTTGAAGCGCATGATTTTCTCCCCAGGCTAAATAGTTTACAAAATATTTAAATCTTTCAAAATCGGGTATCTGTGAGAAGTTTATGATGTAAAAATCAGTTTCTTTTTTAGAAGCATAGATTTCAATGCCTGATGTATATTCTACATCGTAGTATAAATCTGCCATTTCTTGAATTATCTTTTCAAGCTCTATTCCTTCTTTCCTCGGAAAAATGATGTACTTTTCTAAATTCATATTTTTTATTTTTGCGGAAGTTATGAAAAGAATTACTGAGTTTTTAAAATATGGTGCGGGTAAACTGTATTCTTACATTAATAGATTTATTGATTTTTATAAAATCTGGCTTTTTGGAACGATTATAATTTGGGTGAGTATTGAAATACTTTCAGTGCTCCTGACTTTTTTATTTCATATCTTAAAATAGTTCTCATTAAAAAAGCTCATAATAAAAATTAAGAGCTTCTTTATGTTTTTGTTATGTAGTTCTAAAACTAGTTGGCTTTTACATCTCCCATACTTAATTCACCATTATTACCAAATCGATGTATTTTAGGAAGTAACGTTCCGCTTTCTGTAGTAATCCAACCTTCCCAAGTGGATGGAACTCCTTCCATTTTCATACTTGGAACATACATTTTATAACTTTTAGGAACATAATTCTCATCTAATATCCATAAATAAGAGTCTCCAGGTGTTGTTCCTCCAGTCGTGTATTTTACTAACAAGGCTTCCTGACCATCAATTTCCTTCACAGAACGTAGAATTCCTGGTTCAAAAAGTTTGTGAGGCGCAACTAACCAAAAACTATCATTATTGAAGTAAGCTTCTGCTTTTTTAATAATATCTTCATTTTTAGTTTCACTCAAATTATCGTTAAAATAAATTGTACTTTTTTCTAAACTGTTTGGATGCAAAACAACTTTCGTGGTATCCCATTTTACCTCAACAATATGATCTTTCTTGTTCCATTTGTAAGATCTTCTCCCTCCAAAACTCCATTCAATATTTTCTGTTGTTTTATAGGCATCGTGTTTAATAGCCTTCAAAATTTTATTTGCCAAAGCATCTGCTTTTGGGGTAGAAGCTTTTGGATTTCCCATATCAATTGATAAATCGAATAAGTTTGCAGTATGCCTTGTAGGAAGTTTAAAACCAGCTTCAGTATCTTTCCAGTCACTCCAAGTTGCTTCAACACCACCAATTGGAATAATTTTTGTCCACATTTTATAAGAAGTAGGGAAGTAGTTCTCATTTAACATCCATAAGTAAGAATCTCCAGGTGTTGTACCACCAGATGTGTATGTTACCATTAATGCATCTTTATTGTTTACTTTCACAATACTTCTTTCAACTCCATTGTCCATTATTTTATGTGGAGCAATTAACCAGAAACTATCATTATTAAAATAGGCTTGAGCTTTTGTGATCAATTCATTGTTAGTCACCTTTTGTCCCTTCACATAAACTTCACTTTGTTCTGGAAAATTGGTGTTTAATATAACTTTATTTTCATTCCAAGAAACCTCTACTTTTCCTTGTTGTTTGTACCATTTGTAAGAGTTAGTACCTCTGAATGACCATTCTAACAACTCTGCATTTTCAAATGCTTCATGATTGATCGCACTTAGCATTTTTTGTGCAAGTTCTTCGGCTTTTTCACCTTTATTTCCCGTAGGTAAAGCTTCATTTTTAGAAAAGAAGATTACCAGAAAAGTGATAACTAGTAATACAACTAGAACTCCTATTATTTTGAAAAATTTTCTCATATTTTTAATTTAATTAAGGATTAATTGTTTTATTCCTTTTGAAAGTTTTGATGCAGCTTCAGGATAATTTCTAAACCAAAGTTCTGGTTCGATTAATTCTAATTCTGCTATGGCTAATTTATTATTATTATCAGTAAAAATATCAACTCTTGCATACATTGGTTTTTCTAAACAAGCATTTATAGCTTTTTCTGCAAAGGCAATTTCTTCATCTGTTGGTTTATAATCATGTACTGTTCCTCCAAAATCGTCTTGAACTCTAAAGTCACCTGGTTTAGCAACTTTTAAAACAGCATGAGTAAACTCACCATTCATGATCATTAATGAAATTTCTCCTTTTTCTACTATATTGTATTGAAATGGTTGTAGGATATAAGCTTCCTTTGTTATTAATTCTTTAAATAATGCTTCGTGTTCTTGAAGATTTTCTGGTGTGATTTTATAAGTATGTCTTCCGCCACCAGAAATATAAGGTTTTAAAACAAAGTTTGTTAAATTGTATTTTTCAGATGATTCTTCCAAACTGGTATTTTCTCCTTTTTCTACAAAATACGATTCACAAATATGAACTCCATCATTTTGTAAATCGAGTAAATAATGTTTGTCTAAATTCCAACGAATAATAGCTTCAGAGTTAATCAAAGTAGTCAATTTTCTCACTTTTTCTAACCAAGTTGAAAACTCTTCAAAACGATCGAAGTAATCCCAAGTAGTTCTAAACAAAATATATTTTGTAGAACTCCAATCAAAATCGCAATCATCCCAAGATAAACGTATAACCTTTAGGCCGTCTTTCTCTAGACCTTTTTTTACTAAATCATCTTCTAATAAGACATTTGAAATGTAATTATCAATTTTGGTTGGATTTACATATCTTCTTTCTGTAAGAATAACAACATCGTATTTTTTCATAATGTAAATCTACTTAATTTCGTAGAAGGAATAATGATAAATTAACTTATTTTACAATTGTAGTTTTAGCTTTATTTACGGTTAGAAGTATTATTGTTTCAAAGCTTATAAATGAAGAAAAAAGAGAGCTAGCAGAAGGACTTTCTAGAATAATTGTTTATGCACTTGTCATCATTGCTATGATACTCATTTATTATACAAATCTATTTAGTTAGTTTTTAATAAACTAGGTGCTTTTTTATATCTCTTTATACTGTGTTTAGCCCAGTATTATACTATGTTTATAAATGTTATTTGTAGTAATTAAGTAACAATTTATTTACATTAGAAAACAGTCAATAAAATACATTTGCCACAGTAAATAATTTGAGTTAATAACTCCCCTAATGATCAAAAAGACGACATCTATTTTAGAGTCGTCTTTTTTGTTTTATTTATGTGAAAGATTTATTTAAATCTGTTGTAATGAACTTGAATATGTTCAGGAACATCTATAGTTAAAGGATAACCTTTATCTGGAATAGGTTGTTCTAACTTTTGTTTTACAGGAATAATTCCTGCCCAATGTGGTAATTTATAATCCTCTGGTTCATCATTTACGCCTTCAGCTCTAATTTTGGCAGAAGCTGAGGTAATTGTGAACTCGACAACCATTGTTCTGTCCAGTTCTTTTTGATGCATTGGACGCAGTGTATCCCAATGATTTGAAATCATCTGATTAACAATGTTTTTCAAAATGCTAGTTTTGTTACTATTGTTTTTTATTTCTTTTAAATCACCAAACAATGTAACAGAACGATAATTAACTGAGTGATGTAGTCCGGAACGAGCAACCACTAATCCATCTAAATGCATCACATTAATAGATGTTTTACTAGATTCTAAAATAGCCTTAAGCATTCTGTTTGCGGTTGATCCATGTAAATAAATTTTATCATCTTTTCTCGCGTAAGCCATAGGAATACTTATGGGATAACCATCGTAAATGTAACCAACTTGAGCTATAAATCCCGCATCAAGAATTTCGTTTATTTTTTTTTCATCATAAATAGCTCTTTTTGCACCTCTCTTAACTCTGTTTAGTTTTGTTTTTTCGAATTCTACCATTTTTTTAATTTGAAATTGTTATCGGATTATGTTCAATTTTGAAATTACATGAGTTCGCTATAAAACACATTTTATTGGCCTCTTTATGTAATTCATTTGCCAAATCTATTTTAGAGGCTTCCGTAATAGTAACTATTGGATTTAAAGTAACGTTTGTGCATTTTCCGCTTCCATCTTTTGCTTCTTCCATTATTCCGATTACATTATCAATATATTTCGTTACGATGATCCCATTTACAGAACATAAATGCAAATACCAAAGCATATGACAAGAAGATAAGGAAGAAATGAAAAGATCTTCCGGATTATATCTTGTTTTATCTCCTAAGAATGAAGGATCACTCGATCCTTTTATAGCATCATACTTTTCAACAATTTCAATATGATGATTTCTATTGTATTCGTTATATTTTGAGGTTCCTGAACCTTCATTGCCTGTCCAAGTAATTTGCGCTTTATAGTTGTGCTTTTTCATGTTATAATTTTTTAGCTAGAATTGGATTTTCATATCCTTTTTTACCAATTTGAAATGAAATACTTCCAACTGTCTCAAAATTATTTTTTTGATAGAATTTAATTGCTTTTATATTCTTAATGTAAACAGATAACCAGATTATATCGAAATCAAGTTCTTTAGCTTTATCTACTGTTTTATTTAATAAGTCTATTCCGAACTTTTGTGAAATAAATTCTTCCAGAACATAAATTCTTTCTAATCGACAGATATTATGATTGTAAATAAATTCAGAAGTAGCGTTTTTAACTAACTTAGCATAACCAACTGGAAAATTATTCTTGTAGATAATAAAGTAAATGTTGTTATCATCACTTAATTCTTTGGCTGTAGTTTCAAATGAAAATGCTCGATCTAAATAAGCATCTAAATTTGTTTTATCCTCAATATAACCTCCATGTGATTCTCTAAATGTAATTCGACCAAGTAAAGCTAATAAGGAAGTATCTTTTGATGTAGCTAATCTTATATCCTTAGTAATAGTTTCCATTTAATTTTATGAATTATACACTTCTTTGTTAATTGGATATTCCATGTATTTAGCCGTATTTTCTATAGTTTCCTTTCCATGTAATTTGAAAATAATATGAAAGGACAAATCAATTCCTGCGGAAATTCCACCAGATGTATAAGTCTTTTCATTAGCTTTTGTGAATCGCTTGTCTTTAATTGGAATTCCAGACGGAACTAACCTTTTCATATCGTCGTAAACCTGATGATGGGTACAATATGGATTGTTGTTTAATTCACCTATTAATGCAAGAAATCGAGAACCAGAGCAAATACTCATTGTAATTTCAGTTTCTTTATGTTGTTTAGTAATCCAATTAATTACTTCTTCATCTTTAATTACTTGATTGGTTCCATCTCCACCTGCTAAAATTAAAATGTCAACTTTAGGACAATCGTTAAAGTCGTACTTAGGATTTACTGATAATCCATTTACCGCTGTGATTTCCTTTTTTGCTTTAGCAATTGTAAATACATCAAATAATTCGAAATTATTTAATTCAGAAGTTACAGAGAATACTTCGAAAGGCCCCGCAAAATCCAATACTTCTGCGTTGTCAAAAATAAAAATACCGACGTTTTTCTTCATGTTGTGTGTGTTAGTCGTATCAAAAATAATATATTTATGGTGTATTAGTTTAGTCCAGAATAGATTTAATTAGTAGTCCAGATGTTTCCTTATAAAACAAGTTTAGAAATTGATAGAAAGAGCAAAGAACCTTTGTTTTTACAATTAACAAATCAATTAATTAATTTAATCAAAGAAGGAAAAATTCCGTCAGGAACGAAACTAATTGCAACAAGAGGATTGTCAGAATTACTGGGTGTACATCGAAAAACAGTAGTAGCATGTTATGAGGAGTTGATACTTCAGGGGTGGGTAGAAAGTATACCTAAAAAAGGAACTTTTGTTAATCGTAACTTACCAGATATTTTACCACTAGATTTTAATAATAGAACAATTATTGAGAATAAATTGGGGTTTACTTTTTATAAAAATCCTGCTCTTAAAAGAATTTCTATTAATAATGAAGTTGAGGTTATGTACATTAACGATGGAATATCGGATACACGATTAACTCCTGTAAAAGAGATTGCTAAAACATATCGAAGAATTGTTGATCGTACATCTATTTTCCCTCATTTATCTTATGGTTCAACATACGGGAATATAAAATTACGTAAAGTTCTAGCGAATTATTTGAATTCTACTCGTGGTTTGAGTGTTACCAAAGACAATATTTTAATTACAAGAGGAAGTCAAAACGGAATTTATTTGAGTACTCAATTGCTATTGAAAGAAGGTGATGTAATTGTGGTTGGAAAAACAAATTATATTTCTGCTGACTTAACTTTTTTCAATGCAAAAGCTGTTATAAAAAGAGTAGCGGTTGATGATTGTGGTTTGGTTACGGATGCTTTAGAGCGTTTATGTAAGAAAGGATCGGTTAAGGCAGTATACGTTACTTCACATCACCATCATCCAACTACTGTTACAATGTCTGCCGAAAGAAGAATTCATTTGTTAAACCTTGCTAAGGAATATGGATTTGCGGTTTTAGAAGATGATTACGATTATGATTTTAATTATAATCATGCACCGATTTTACCACTGGCAAGTCATGATGCTATTGGAAATGTTGTTTATATCGGTTCCGTTTGTAAAACGGTTGCACCAGTTTTCAGAGTTGGATATTTAGTGGCTCCAAAGTCCTTTATCGATGAAGCGGCTAATTTAAGACGAATTGTAGATAGACAAGGAGATGCTTTATTAGAATTAACCTTTGCTGATTTCATTCAGTCGGGAGAACTGGATAGTCATATCCGTAAAGTTTTAAAGGTATATAAAAGTCGCAGAGATTTATTTTGTAAGCTTTTATCAGATAAATTAAAGAACTATTTTGAGTTTGAAATCCCCAAAGGAGGAATGGCTGTTTGGTTACATTTAAAAGAACCATATAAATGGGAAACTGTTTCTAAAACAGCAAGAAAATATAACCTTGAAATCGGAGATTATCGACGTTATGACTACTCTAATACAAATCACAATTGTATTCGTGTAGGATTCGCGAGCTTTAATGAATTCGAAATAAAAGAGCTTATTTCGAAATTAAAACTTACAATGAAAAATTTGGAAAAAGACGTTTAAACTTTTTAGGTAATTCTTTAGTGAATTTCATTTCTTCCTTAGTTGAAGGGTGTATAAACTTTATAGATGTTGCATGTAAATACAACCCATTTCCATAAGAAATAAGATTTTTAATATAATAATCCTTATCACCTAAAATCGGGCTTCCAATTCCGTATAAATGTTTCCTTAATTGGTGACGTCTTCCCGTTTTAGGATTAAGTTCTACTAAATTTAGGAATTCATATTTTTCCGATGGAATACTTTGTAAAACTTTAAATTCAGATTTCGATTCTTTTTCATCTACTGGAATATCTATGAGGCCAGAATCATTCATTTGACCGATAGTTATGGCATGATAGGTTTTCGAAATATTTTTTTCCTCAAATAATTTAGATAAATAGTGTGATGCTTCATTTGTTTTGCTGATGAGTAGTAAACCACTTGTTGGATAATCTAATCGATGTACAGCTCTTGGTATTACGGCGTCTTTTAAAGAACTAACCTTAAGATTTTGTTCTAAAGCGTTATTAATAGTAGCAAAAGAATTTCCACTTACTACAATACCTGAAGGTTTAGAAATTACAGCTAAAAAATCATCCTCATAAATTACCTCTAAAGGAAAAATAAATTGCTTATCAGAAACTTTGGTTTCTTCTTGATACAATTCAATAGTTTCTCCACCTCTTATATATAATGCTGTTGAAGCAATTTTCCCATTGACCTTTACTAATCCTTTTTTTATTGCTTTTTTTATTCCAGATTTTGTTGGATTTGTACAGAAAATACCAACGGCGTATTCTTGCAGTCTAATAGGTTTTTCTTGAAGTGGTGATATGTGTTTTTCCTTTAGTTTCACAGGTTATTTTGATATGAAGCAAAAATACTTAAAAGTAATTTAGTAGAAGAAAAATTAAATCGAGACAATTCCGTACTAAAATAGTATGCTTTTATGCTTATTCATTTTACGGTTATAGATTTTTTAAAATCTCATATTGTACTTTTTGTTAACTTACCTTTATTAACTAAATAAACATAATATGGAAGCTAACGAAACAGTTAAAAGTATCCCAGCGGGATGGGTAGGTGGTTTTGAATCATCAAACCCAGCATTTGCATATCCAAATCCAGATTTAACATCATTACCAATGCCAGATAATATGTTAAACATAGATAAATTAGATCGTCAACAAGCCGTAAAATGGCCCGAGTTTAGCTGGGAAACACAAATGGGAAAGCCAGATCCTAAAAGATGTTACCAAATGTTTGCTCCAGATATATCAAGAATTGGATATACAAATACAGGTAGGGTTTATTCCATTATTTGTCCTCAACAAGGAATAACTTCTCCATTATTGGGAACATTAAATGTTGAGGTTACTGTAACAGGAACAAGAGGATGGGTGAATGAGGGTAATAAAGAATTAGCGGCTGAAATCGGGGTTGTCGGTAAAATTTGGTTTAGTCCACCAAAGGGAAACGAAGGAATTTTACTTAAAGGAATCCAAGAGTTGTTATGGAATAAATTAAAGAATAGTGATTTTCCTTTCCCTTTCAATAAATCTCAAGCAATTATGGTGACTACACATAAGAAAGGAGATCCAAGTCAACCTGTTTTTCCAGTCAGAAAAGGACAAAGTACAGGATTTCCAATACCAGATTTTGCCACCCATGAAGATGTTGCTTGGACTGTTGGAAATCTTGAAGTGCAGATAGGACCAATTGTTAAAACAGGATATCCGTTAGTTGATACATTTAATCAGTTAGTTATGGATGTTTTTAATTTAGGTTCAGGAAATATGTTACAAGAATCAAATGTGCTTACATGGAATGTTTGGTTTACAGAACCAGAACTTGTAAATCAAAATGAATGGGCGAGGCATGCTTGGAAATGGAGGAAATCTATTGATGCAGATCATGGCTCTCCTGATGGTCCAGGTACCGCTGCGAGATACTATGATGGTACACCTTTTAAACCAAATTTTAATGCTATTAAAAAAGAAGAAGAATCAAAGCTTTTTGAATTTTTGAAGGATTTGGAAGGAGATGAAAAAGACAAAATTGTATCGTTATTAAAAGAGATTTGATTCTGTGTTTTTGATTAATATGTTTTTATGCTAAAAAAAAGTTATCATATACTAGTTCATCTAAAAAGAAGAAAAAGAAAAATACCATAGTTGGTTCTTATTCATTGGCACTAGAGAATTTGACAGGTTTAGATTTAATTATAAAGTTTATGTATTAGGATATAGTATAGGCTCTCAAAAAGTACTTACGGTGAATGCTAATAGACAAGGAGTGTTTACTAAAGTAAAAACTAAAAAGGGTTTTGTAGAATCTTACGAATTAGGTGAAGATATTACAAGTATTCAATTAAATAATACCAATCTTATAATTGGATTAAGGATTTATTTTTTTGTCGTGAATACTACGAAAACATATAAAGATAATTCAGGAAAAACTGGTAATGGTAATTTAGGGTTTTCTTATAGCGGTTATGGTTCAGCTGTTCAACAGGTAGGGAATCCATCACAAATTGATTTTCCTCAGTATAGTTATATTGAACCTACCTTTGAATCAGGTCAGGGTTTATTTATAGATGTTTCTTTGGTAGACGGATTTTTCTTTCCAATATCATTACTTGCAGAAGATAAGAAAGGTAATGAATTGGTTACGGCTGGTCAAACCGCGGGAATTAGTGCAGAAGAAGTTTCTAATGCTTATAAACCATTTAAGAAAAAATATAAAAATTCAAGTGGATATGATGATTTATCTTATAAAGCAGATAAGAACTTGATAGTATTATTAAATCCAGGATTATATCTAGCTAAAAATACCAGTTCTTTAGAAACAGTGTTTGATGATGCATTAACCTCATTATTTACAGATAAGACTTTAAATATGAATATTTGGCAAAAAGATAAAGACGGAACTCCGTATTATTTTAATGTAACGCCAAAATCAGGAGTTACTTTTTCTGGAACTACGAATAAACACGATGCTTTAGAGTTTACATCACTTGGATTATCTGAAAGCTTATATGTTTTCAGTCCTAAAGGATTTTCAGTCGTTTCTTATGAAGATACTCAAACTAAAAAAAGATTACCTATCAAAGGTATTATTGCGAATAATGTTCTAACATTTAACACTCCATTACCGAGTTCAGTCGGTATTCTTAATGGAATGTATCTAAGTAATACTAGTTGTAAACCCAATACATCAGTTACGATTTCTAAAATCAATACAAATTCATTAGGAAAAATAGTTTCTGTAAATATTAGCACAGGACCAAAATGTACTTCAACCAGTAAACAATTTAAGTTTTCAAAAGCACCAACAAGTTATTACCAATCTTCTGGTCAAATGACTTTTGCAGGAAGTGGTTTATTTGCCGACGGTGGAATTAGATATTCAAATAATAAAAATTTACATGTCATTTTAAATGGTTTAGAAAATCAATTAAGTACTGCTTTGAATAGAGGAGTAGCTCTTACAAAAGCTGTTGGAACTAAAAAGGGAGAACAACTACTTTATGGGGAAAAGAAACGAGTTGGTATCCATCAGGAACGATACAAAACTTATTCTCATATTTTATGCATGCAGCAACGGTAAAAGGGAAAAACATCTTTTCATTACCAGCTAACGCAGTTAAATCAGTAACAGGAGCTAAAATAGGCCAAGCATATGGATTCTCTTATGATGAAAATCCTATGGAGTTCAAAAGAACAAATCAGCCACTTGTACCTTCAGAATTTACAGGAAGTTATCCAAAAGGAACAATACAATTAAAATTGGTGCTAGGACCTTGGAAAACTAAAAAGACAAATAAGTAAGGAAAAAATAATAGAAATAAAGAATCAGCTACTTAAATATTTAAAAAAGTAGGTTAGGTTCTTTATTTTGTTTTAATGTAGAATACTAACATAAAAAAACGAGGTTAAAAATACTTTTTACCTCGTTTTATGTTTTAACCCATATGTTTACACCATTGATTTATTGCAATATGTTGCCTTTTCAAAATCTCTAATGTTAATTGAAATAATTGGAACATCAGGAAACATCTTTTTTAGCGCAGAAACAATACTTTCTGAAAGTGCTTTTTTCTGTTCAATTGTTCTTCCTTCCATAATGTTAGCAAAAACGTGCATAAAATCATCCTGAGTATTTCCTACGGTATAATATTCAAAAGGATTGATTCTTACTTTGATATCTCCTTTAGCAAATAAGTTACTAGAGTCTGCTGTATCATAAACTCTCTGAATGATTTCTTCAGGATTTTTAAGGTTTATGATATTCTTTGAACAATCAATTACAAAGTGTGGCATATGGTTTTATTAAATAATTATTTTTCGTTTTGATATCCTTTAGGTCTTTTTGAACGAATTGGAGCTTTTGGTTCTGGTTTCAATTGGAATTCATTTCCTTTTAATAAGCGTAAAGCTTCTTGAACGGCTCTTTCTAATTGAGGGTCATTTCCATTTGAAACCTGTTTAGGATGTTGTATAACTTCAATATCTGGAGCAACACCTTCACCTTCAACAGCCCATTCTCCATTCACATCGAAAAATCCACCACGAGGAGCAACCATTCTTCCACCATCAATGAATCTTGGAGTATCCCAAGTTCCAACTAATCCACCCCAAGTACGAGTTCCTACTAAGGGTCCAATTTTTTTGAATTTAAACATATATGGAAGTAAGTCTCCTCCAGATCCTGCACGCTCATTAATAATCATAACTTTAGGTCCCCAAATTCCAGCCATTGGAGTAGTCCATGGTCTACGATCATTTGCTTTACTATTGAAATATCCCATTAAATCACGAGACATAATATCAATCATATAATCAGCAGCAGAACCGCCACCATTATTCCTTTCATCAATTACAGCGCCTTTTTTCTGTTGTTGAGAGAAGTAATAGCGATTAAAAGAGGTAAAACCAGCTCCCGAAGTATTTGGCACATATACGTAAGCTAATTTTCCGTTAGATAATTCATCTACTTTTCTTCTATTTCCTTCAACCCAATCAACAGTTCTTAAAAATCGTTCACTGAATGTTGGTTTTACTAAGATGGATTTGGCCCCATCTTCATTCGGTTTAGAGTTTACTTTGATATAAATTTCACGTCCAGCAGTTTGCTCTAACAATTGATAAGGATTCATATCACTTGTTAGTTTAATTCCATTTATTTCTATTAAATAATCACCTTTGTTTACATTGATTCCTGGCAATCCTAGAGGAGCGGATACATTTGGGTTCCAACGTTCTCCTTTAAAGATTTTGGTAAAACGATATAATCCTTTATGCTGTTCTAAATCACAACCTAATAATCCTACGGGAACCCTTTCAAGTCTTGGAGTATCTCCACCAGAAACATAAGAATGTCCGATAGCCACTTCACCACTCATAATATCAACTACGTAGTTTAAGTCTGTACGATGTCTTACATAATCAATCCATGGAGCATACCATTTGTATACTTCATCCCAAGGTGCACCATGAACGTTATCTACGTATAAAAAGTCACGCATATATCTCCATCCTTCTTTGAAAATCTGATGAGCTTCAGCTTTTGGATCGACTTTAATTTTAAGATTAGTTTTTAATTTTCCTTTCGGTCCTTTTACTGGAGCTTTTGTACTTACGATACTCCAGCTTCCACTTTTATAAATTAAAACAGAATTACGATCTTCAGTAGTGACTATTCCGCTAACACCGTTAGAAAATTCAGTCGCTTTTTCTTTAGTTACATCATAAGAATGAACTGTTATTCCTCTTGAATTTGGAACAGCTTCGCTAACAAATACTTTATTTTTAGGCCCCTTTACCAAAGAAACATAATTTCTAGCAGGCAATTTTAAAGCTACTGCTCTGTCGAAGATTCCGTTTTCTTCAATAATTACGGTAACTTTTTTACCATCCTTTTTAGTAGATTTCTTTCCGTCTTTTTTATCCTTTGCATCTTTTTTAGATGAAGATTTTTCTTTTTTTACTTCTTCTTCATCTGTTTTAGGCAGGTTAGGAGCATTATCATTAGAGTTTAGTACCACTGCGTATAAACTTCTAGAAACACTTGGGTCATAAGAACTCATATCTAACCATCCAGATTGCAAACCGTAATCGGTACTAGCTAAAGTATAAATATATTTACCAGATGCATCCCAAACTGGAGTTATCGCATCGGCAATAGGATCGGTAATTTGAATTTTTTTCTTCGTACTTAATTGATATGCAAAAATCGATTTAAAATGACTGTCATTTTGTTTTGCATAAGCAATCCAATCACTATCAGGAGACCATTGTGGATTCATTGATCGGTTCGGGTGTGCGTAACGATCTGTATCAACTTTAATTGTTTTTTTAGATTCAAGATTAATAATCCAAATATTAAAGTCAGTATCAGTATACGCAATATGTTTTCCATCAGGAGACCAATCTGGTCTGAAATAGAAGGTAGGATTTGGCAATGAAATATATTCTTGGTTAGTACCATTTTGGTCTGCTAAAACAATTTCATATTCTCCATTTTTATCAGAGAACCAAGCAACTTTATCACCTTTAGGTGACCAAATCGGAGAACGATCGGCAACTCCAGGAGAATTAGTTAAGTTCCTCCATGTACCATTTTCCTTTGGAATCGTAAAAATCTCTCCTCTATATTCAAAAATTGCTCGCTTTCCTTTAGGAGAAACGTTTGGGTTTGTTAAGTTTCTAGCAGAAACATTCATCCAACGAGTTCTAGAGTAATTTAAATCTCCTTTTACATTAATTGGAATTTGTCGTGTTTCTTTAGTTTCTGGATTCAATAAGTGAATATATCCACCTTGTTCATAAACAATACCGTTTGAATTCGCATTTAAACTTTTCACATCAAATTTCTTATGAAAAGTTATTTGATGCTCTCGTTTTGTTTTCATGTCATAAGACCAAATATTGCTTGTATAATCTCTTTCAGATAAATAATAAACAACTCCTTTATGCCAAACTGGGTCTAGATGCCTTTCCTTATCTTTTTGAGGAGTAGTTTGTAATTCTTTAGTTTTTAAATTGACTATCCAAATTGGCATTGCTTGTCCGCCTCTATAGTTTCTCCATTCAGCGTCCCAACTTGTAATTGGTGTGTAGGCAATATATTTTCCATTAGTAGAAATTTCACCATAAGCAGCTCTAGGAATTCCAACATCTTCTGGCATTCCACCGTTAGGAGAAACTGTAAAGAATTTATTTGTTTGTGTAGGTCTTGCTTCTCTACCAGATCGAAATAATATTTTATTATCAGAAGTCCATCCTTGTACAAAATCTCCCGAAGGATGATAAGTTAATCTTCTTGGTTCTCCACCTTCAGACGGAATTACGTAAACATCAGTATTTCCATCGTATTGAGCGGTAAAAGCAATCATTTTACCATCTTTAGAAAAATGCGGATTAGATTCGTATCCATCATCACTTGTCAAACGAATTGCATCACCACCGTTTAGTGAAGCTTTCCATAAATCATTAGCGTAAACAAAAACAACTTCGTTTTGTGATAATGTAGGTTGTCTTAATAGTCGTGTTCCTTGTGCAATTGAAGTAAATGTAATACACAAAGCGAACACGAAAGATATTTTTTTCATGTTATGTTTTTTGGTTAATTATCTGTGAAATAAAGGTAACCAAAAAGAAAAGTTAAAAACCTAAAGGTTGTGTTAAAGCTAATGTTAAAAATGCAACATAGTGGCGTTTTAATATTAGCTTTATTGAATTATTTAGCGAAAAGTTGGCTCATATCTTTAAACGCTTTAAACTCTAATGAATTGTTTTCAGGGTCGTTGAAAAACATAGTTGCTTGCTCACCAACTTTTCCTTCGAATCTAATAGTAGGCTCTATAACAAATTTAGTTCCAATATTTTTGAGCTTCTCAGAAAGTCTCGTCCAATCTTCCCAAGATAAAACAACACCAAAATGTGGAACAGGAACTTCATGTCCATCTACTTGATTCGTAGTTGCCTCCTTAGGGGAGAAGGAATCTTTTTGATGAATTACCAATTGATGCCCGAAGAAATTGAAATCAACCCAGTAATCAGAACTTCTTCCTTCCTCACATTCTAGAATATCTCTATAAAATGATCTGCATTTTTCTAAATCTTGAACTGGTATTGCTAAGTGAAATGGTTGTATCATAAGTTGCTTATTGAAAGTATTACTTGTCAAAGTTACCAAAGACTCGTTTAAATTACATGTTTAATATTTAAACATTAAAGAAATTTTGATTTAAACTTTTTAATACAAATTAAGGAAAGAACCAGAGTAAACGTAAAGGGAAACTAGTATTAATTCCCCTAAGAACACTCCTGTAAACATATATTTAAAAGGCATCTTTATAATCCCGGCAACATAACATATAATATCTGTAGGTACAAAAGGGAAAAACGACCATCCTAAAACCAAAAACGTAGCTTTAGAACTTTGTAATTTACTTTCCCATTTTTTTACTTTATTCGGATACTTTTTTTCAAGATGCTCACTAAAGCCTAATATATCAGCAAAATAATATAAAGATGTTGCAGATAACATAATTCCAAACATAGAAATTAAGAGCACAAGAAATAATTTATCAGGAAATAATAAAACGCCAGTAATTACAAATGGAGTGCTAGGAATTAAGAAAAAACCTCTAACAGAAGAAAGAATAATATAAACAGTCATAATTTGCCCCTTATAGGAACTAATGAAGTCTTTAATATAAGTTACAGAGAATAACTCAGGATTTTTTACATAGCGGTAGAACAAATAAATTAATAATACTCCCCAGAGTATATAAAAGAATTTTTTTCCAGTTCTTAACATAGGTTTTTCAACTAAAGGTTTATAAGGCAATTATTATTCTAATTCTATAATTTACAAGATAAGACGATTAGTCTAAAAAAATGTTACGATAAGGTTGTGTTTAATGAGAAGGTGGTTTCGGATTATAATATAAAAAACCTAAAAAATCGTTGAGTATATCATTATTTATCTGTAGCAACGTAAACAGCTGTTCCTGTTACAGAAACAACCAATACCGCTGAATTAGAAACTGTTTCAATATCAATTTTGATTCCTACGATTGCATTAGCATTTAAAGCTTTGGCATTTTTTTTAAGTTTTTGAAAAGCTTCTTCTTTTAAGGAGGCCAAACCTAATGAGTATGCTTCATAATATTTTTTTGTACTAAACATATCTTTAAAAGACATCTTTGTACCATTATAAGAATATGATGAACCATAAGAAATTCCTGTTACAATTCCTTGATATTCTAATATTCGAAATCCTTCTATTGAGTTTGTTGTAGTTAAAACCATGAGTTATATAATAATTTTTGGAATTTACAAAATATTTATAATCGTAAATAAAAGTTTTAAAGTAAACATTAAAAATTAATGATAATTAATATTTAATGCTAATAGAGAGTTATTCATGAATAAATAACTGTTTTTATCAGGTGTTTATTTTGAAAATCAAAGGTTTACTTTTAAGTTCCTACACCGTTTAATAAAAAATATTAAATTTCATTAATGAATACAGCTATGATCCTAATAAATCGTATTAAAAAGAGGTAAACCCAATTAATATGTAGATGAATAGTTGATTAATCATTATATGTCAATAATACAAAATTTTACTACAGTGTGTAATTAATTGGGAGAAATCTATTGTTAAAGGTGTAAAAAATGATACAACAGATTTGAGAATATTAAAACCCAATTGCTGTATCATCACCTCTATGATCTGCACCACCTTCAAGTTTTCCATTAGGTAAAACTAAAATAGCATCAACTTTACCAATTACTGGAGAGTTTGTTTCATCAATTTTATAACCTAATTCTTGGAGTTGCTTTTTAACTTTAGTATCGAATCCATTCGGTTCCATTTTAATATCATCTGGTAACCATTGATGATGAAATCGTGGTTTGTTCACAGCTTCTTGCATTCCCATTTTATATTCATGAACATTTAAAATTGTTTGTAAAACCGAAGTAATAATTGTAGAACCTCCTGGAGTTCCTATAACCATAAATAACTTCCCGTTTTTCTCAACAATAGTTGGTGTCATAGAACTTAACATTCTTTTTTCTGGTTCAATTTTATTAGCTTCTGCACCAATTAATCCAAACATATTTGGAGTTCCTGGTTTACTGCTGAAATCATCCATTTCATTATTTAAGAAAAAGCCTAATTCTGAGCAGTATAGTTTAGAACCAAAAGCGCCATTAATAGTTGTAGTTACTGAAACAGCATTTCCAAATTGATCGACGATGGAGTAGTGGGTAGTTTCATTACTTTCAATAAACTCTATTGAACCATGTGAAATTGATGCTGATAAGGTTGGGTTTTCGAAAGAAAAATTTTTCATTCTTTCTTGCGAATATTCTTTGCTAGTGAGTTTTGTAATTGGAATTGAAACGAAATCAGGATCTCCTAAATAATAACTCCTATCTGCATATGCTCTGCGTTCAGCTTCGGTAATAATTTGAATGTATTTTGTTGAGTTATGCTCATATTGTTCCAAATTATATGTTTCAATTCCATTCATAATTTGAGATAAACATACACCTCCACTTGAAGGTGGGGCCATAGAAATTATTTTTAAATCGTCATAAGTGAAAACAATCGGAGTTCTCCATTTAGCTTCATATTTGGCTAAATCTTCTTCTGTAATTATTCCACCGTTGTCTCGTAAAAATTTAGCTAAGATTTTCGCAGTTTCTCCTTTGTAAAATTCATCTCTACCATTTTTTTGAATTCTAATTAGAGTCTCTGCTAATGACAGATATTTTATTGTATCTCCTTTTTTCCAATTATTATCTAAAAGAATAGTTTCTTTATTGGCTTTTCTAAAGTTTGGTGTATGTTTTTCTAAACGGTTTTGTTGTTTTTCGGTTACAATAACACCTTTCTTAGCTAGTTCAATGACAGGTTGTAGTATTTCCTCAATTGGTAAACTTCCAAATCGTTTATGAGATTCAAAAACACCTGCAATAGTTCCAGGAACACCAACAGCCATCGCTCCTAAGGTACTTTTTCCTTTAATTACATTTCCTAATGAATCTAAAAACATATCTTTTGTTGAACTTAACGGTGCCTTTTCTCGATAATCTAAAGCTCCAATTTCTCCATCATTTTTTCTGTAAACCATGAATCCACCGCCACCTAAATTTCCAGCGTAGGGATAAGCTACAGCAAGAGCTAATTCAGTTGCTGCCATGGCGTCAAATGCATTTCCACCTTTTTTTAAAATTTCTGAACCAATTTTGGAAGCTTCTTTTCTCGCTGAAACAACCATAGCTTTTTCGGTGATTAAACCAATTTCAGGTTGAGGTTGACAATTGAATAAGATTGTGATTGTAAATAAAAATAGTAGTTTGCGTAGCTTCATAGTTTGTCAAGTTCATTAGAAACAAATTCGATTAACTCAAACATAAAAGTTTGAAAATCATTTTCAAGTTCGTTGTAGTGTAATTCTAAATCTTCAACAGCAAGATTCATTTGAGATTTTCCTTTTGTTCTTCGATTCATTCCGTTCATAACTTGTTGTATACCATCAATAAATTGATAATTATACAACCAATCGTATTGAATCATATATGGAAGTAATTCTTTTGTTGTTTCGGGTAAAATTTCTTTTTGACTTTCTAAATAGTGATAAATACTTTTAGTATAAATATCTAAAGGTATTTGCGAATAATTCTCCCAGTTTTTTGCAAGGAAATGATCATAAAAAATATCTATAATCACACCATCGTAATGACCATATCTTTCATGTAGTCTGCGTTTACTAATTCTCACGATTTCATTTGAATCAGTAAAAGTATCAATACTTCGGTGCAGGTAAATTCCTTTCTGAATATCTTCTGTCAGGTGTTTGAATTTATTACCCCGAATATGGTCAGCAATAAAATTGCCGAGCATAATGTGATGATTGTTTGGAGATAGATACAAATGCGCCAAAAAATTCATTCCTTAAATGTAGCGAAAAAAGGTGAGATAGATTTATCGCTATTTCACCGTGAACTCATTGGTTAAATTAATCAATTGTCCAATTTTATTGTAACCTTGAATATTAATTTCATATTGACCGGCAACATCAGAAGTGAAAAAGGTTAGTTTTTCCTCTAATGAATTGATACTTGGATTCCAGTACAGTTGTGTTCTAAAATCAGGAATACGATCGTTCTTTAAATTGTGATCTTGGAAGAAATATAATTTTTTAGGTTGAACTGGCATTACGATGAATTTTTTATAAGAATCACTGCTATCAATGTAATCTCCTTTAAAAGAGTCTACTATAACAACACCTTGGTAAATGGCATTTCCATAAAAGTATTTATCTGTAACTAAAGAAATAGATTTAATATTTCGTGAGTTGTAGCTTCTAAAGCTTGTATGATCGGTAACGATTCTTCCATCAATTATTAATAAAGAAGGTAAATAACTCAAAGTTTCTGAAGCGTCAGTATCGGTAACATTGATTTGATAAGTATCTCCTTTTTTGTAAAAACCAGCACCTTCAATTACTTCGACAAATGTTTCTCTAACCGTATTAAAACGTGTGTAATCATCAAGAAGGTAAACCTTTTTTATATTATCAAGAATTGGATTTGTCATTGGAGTGATTAATAAGGAATCTTTCTTTACGGTATAGTAAGCGTTTTCTATTTGGGAGTATAAACTTCTTACTTTAATACTATTAACCATTTCTTCCGTTAATTGTAACTCTCTAAAATCATTGAATTTGTAGTTACCGTTATCAAAAGGCATTAATTCAATTCTATAATTAGATGGTTTGTTATCAAGAATATTAATAAAAACCACATCTGTATTTAAATCTTCGATGTTAAAGAAAAACTCCCCAGCATTATTTGTAATTGCAGTTAGGGGAATACTTTTACTATTTGATAAAGATAAAGACAGTTTAATGTCTGATAATTTAGCTGAATTTTTTGTTGTTATTTTTCCTTTTAAAAGAGAACCTCTTAATTCAGGAAGGAAAAATTTATTAGCTGTATTTTGACCATTGGTACGAAATGTACTTCTCTTGCTAGAATAATTATCTTTCAGCTTAACTGATACCGAAAATTCACCATTTAACTTAGAGATGATTTCATTGTTTAGTTTTAAAGCTAATTTTTCCCTTTTTTTATAAGTTTTTCCTAAGTTCTTGAATAGTGAAGTATTGTTATTGTTGGATAATTTGGTCGGATTTTGATTTTCAGTTGACGCTAATCTAGTGGTAAATGGATTGATAATCACAATGTCTTTTTCGAATAAAGATTTTTCGTTTTTCATCCATTGGGTATATGATACAAGTTTATAAGCTCCCGATTTTATTTTGGTATTAATAAAAATATCTCCGTAACCTTTACCATTTGTAAGTGAAACTTTTTGTTGTACAACGCTATTATTATTTGAATCTATTAATTCTACATAAGCTATTTTACTGAAAGAAGAAAAGCGATTATTATTTTCTAGGCAGTAAATTTTATAGAATAATTTTTCACCTGAGAGCAAGAAGTCATTATTGTAATGAACATAGATTTTTTCTTTGGGATAGGAATTAATTTTATTTGTAAAAGTTAAGCTAGAGCTGGTTTGAGCTAATAAATTTAACGCTACTAAAGAGTAAATTATCGTTAGTGTTCTTTTCATCATATGTTTTTTTTAGTCTTCCCAGAAATCTGGTTTTATAACTGATCCTGCCTGAGAGCAATCTCCGCATTCTCTTAAAATTAATTCGTAAGGGGCATCAGAGCCTCCTCCAATTCCTCCTGGTGGTTCATCATAAAGAATATGAGTTTGTAAATATTCAAGCAGAGGAGAGCCTCCTGAATCGTCTTCAAGTGGTGGATTAGGAAATTCGTTGCATCCTGTTAATCCTAAGTAATTAACAAATGATAAGTTGGTAATATCTTCACGGTTAAAGTAAAATCTTTTTTTAGTTAATGAAGATACTTCAAAATAACCAATTACTTTATCCTCGATAGGATTTGTTTCTGAAGTAATGTTACTCGGTATATTTCCTACTTGTGTTTGAGTAAAAATATTATCATTATTTGAAAATTTATCCAAAAGTTGATAATAATTATTCGTATTCTGATTTAACACATATTGTTTAATTAGTATGCTATATCTAATTCCCAAGACATAACTACTTACAGGAATTTCTCTAATTTTATAACCTTTAACTTCATCTGAAGATAAAGACGTTGTTTCTGCTAATAAAATTTTTTTTGACTTGTTATTTCCATAACAAAACCCATTCCCATAGATCTCAGGTTCCTTTTCTACGATTTTGAAAGCATATGGAGGAGTATCAGAGACTACTTCTATTCGTTTTGGATTCCAAACTACTGGTCTAATTTGATAAGTTTCATCATATTCATATCTGTAATAACTTCCATTTGCACTATTTCCTGAGGCATCTAAAGTAAGTACAATAACTTTGTTATTATCCAAATTATTGTCAATACTTGGAGTTAAATTATTAATATTCGCTAGGGTTGGGAGTTGTTGGCTTGAAGAGCTATATTTCTCACCATTTGATGTTTGAATTTCAAGTGTATAACTTTGATTTGGTTCTGCTTTAAAAGGAGAAATAGAAGTATAAATTCCTTGTTCTGTTTCATTAAAATCATAAATATTACCAGAGTCATCCTTGATTTTAACCACGGCATTTATTTCTTTGATAATTTCTTCTGAATCAATAGGAACACTTTTTGAAAGTTCAACTGTATGGTTTTTGAACTCATCGGTAATTATGGCTTTTACAATTAAATTACTCTTAAAATTGATTGATGAATAATCAATTGAATCAACACAACTTACAAGGATAATTGTAGCCAGAAAATAGCGTAAATATTTATTTTTTTTCATTTTTATATTCTTTATTCAATCCAAAATTCTGGAGGATTTACCGGCCCTAAATGAGAGCAGTCACCACACTGTTTTCGAACTAGTTGATATAAATTATTTGGTGGAATAATTGGCATATCAGGTGGACTTTGATAAATCCAGCCTGTTTGTAACCTTACTAAAAGTGGAGAGTTACCAGATGGTTCAATGATATCTGGATTTACTCTTTCAATACAGCCAAGTAGACTTCTATAATTAGTATATAATATATTATCTGTTATTTCATTTCTATTTAAGAAAATACGTTTTGTTGAAAGGGAGGAAACTTCGAAAAATCCAATTACTTTATCTTTGTACGGCTGATCGGTAGATTTAATATTACTTGTTAAGTTCCCAACTTGAGTTTGAGAAAATATATCATCTGGATTTGAAAAGGTTTCTAACAAAGAAAAGAAATTATATGCATTTTCATTAATAACATATTGTTTTACGAGTATGCTGTATCGGATTCCAATAATATAATTATCTAAAGGAATTTGTCGAATAGGAAATCCTATAACTTGATCTTGTGCTAAAGACTGTGTTTCTGTAACTAAAATGTTTTTCGATTTTTGATTTCCATAACAAAAGCCAATTCCATCTTCTTCAGTTGTTTTATCAACTAATTGAAATTGATATGGAGGTGTATCGGAAATAATGAGTAACTTTTTTGTACTCCAAATAGGAGTTTTTACTTTGTAAGTCTCATCATATTCGTATTTGTAATAATTTCCTTCAGCTCCCGAAATATTACTATTTACCTTAATTATTAGCTCTGGAATACCAGTAATATCATTATTTTCCACACTAGTTCTAATATCTCCTATAGAAGCATTAGTAGAAGGAAGAGTTTCTGCTGAGGATAAATATTTTCTTCCATCACTAGTTTCGATATTTAGAGTGTATGTTTTATTTGCCTCTGCGGCAAACTCATTGATTGAATTGTATATACCTGGTGACGACTCTTCGAAACTATAAATTTGCCCAGATTCATCCAAAATTGAAACAGTTGCATTTCTTTCAGGAGAAACATTCGATGAATCTACAGGTATTGTTCGAGATAATTCTATAGTATGAAATTTAAATTCATTTGTTATTCTTGCATTTACTACTAAGTTAGAATTTATTTCAATTGCAGAAAACTCAACTGGCTCAATACAACTACTAATTAAGATTGAACTGAGAATGAAAATTAAATATATTAAAACCTTTTTCATATCAGTTAAAAGCTAAAATTGTAAGTAATTGTTGGTATCGGAACTGAGAAAATAGAGCTTTGATAAGCTTCTACATTACCATTAGCATTTGTTTGAAAAAATACCGAGTAAGGATTGTTTCTTCCCAAAACATTGTAAACTGAAATATTCCAAAAACTATGAGCAAACTTTTTTATTTTATGGTTCCCTTCAATATTTATGCCTATGTCTAGACGATAATAATCTGGAATTCTAAACTGGTTACGATCACTGTAAGTTAAAAATTCAGCACCGTTAAAAATAAATTTCCCTGTTGGATATGTAATGGGTCTTCCAGTTTGATATGTGAAGTTAGCTGAGAAACTATATCGCTCAGTGAATTTATAGTTTAAAACTGCTGTTAAATCATGAGGTTTGTCATAATTCGTTGGAAAAAACTCACCATTATTCACAGTTTCTTCATCAAACATGCTGTTTAATTGTATTAAAGATCTTGAATAACTATATCCTAACCATCCATTTAACTTTCCTTTGTTCTTTCTTAATAAAAATTCTACTCCATAAGATTTACCTTTACCTTGTAAAACTTCCGTCTCAATATTTTCATTTAATAATAAGTTAGCCCCAATCTTATAGTCTAACAGATTTTGATATCTTTTATAATATCCTTCGAGACTAATTTCATAATCATTTCCATTAATGTTTTTAAATAAACCTAGAGAAATTTGAGTACCTTCTTGAGGTTTTATATTGGTGTCTGATAATCTCCAAGTGTCAATAGGTGTAGCAGTTGTGTTATTGTTTAAGCGATGTATATATTGAAAAGACTTATTAAAACTTGCTTTTAGTGATAAAGTATTATTAAGAGCATATCTTCCGGCTAAACGGTAACTTAATCCGTGATAGGTTTGGAAAATTTCATTATTGTCGTATTCAACTGTATTTATAACTGTTGATTCGTTTTTTGGTGCATCATTTCTATATTCTCTTTGACTTGAAGGACCAAGCGCGAGGTATTGATTTAAACGAAGCCCAATATTGAAGTTAAGTTTCTTGTTTACGGTAAATTCATCAGAAATAAACAATGCATTTTCTAGTGCTCTTTCTTCTGGAATATTTAGTGGGACGACCGTTGAGTTATTACCTTTCGGTTGAATGGTTCCAGGTTTAATTTGATACAACTTTGATTCCAAACCATATTCAAATTTGTGTTTATCTGAATAGTCGTATTGTAATTTAATTTTTAAATCGGTTTCACTAATGTTATAGGCTAAGTCAAAACTTCTATTAGTTTCTTGATTTTCATAATCTATATCGAAAGAATACTGACTATGAGAAACTCCTAAATTTCCTCTATTCTTATCATTAAAAACATGTTCCCAATTTAAAGCTCCCATCACATTTCCATATCTATTAATAGTATCTGAGGCAATCTGAAATTGATCTTTACTAAAATATCCAGTTGCTCTTATAGCGTTATTATCATTAATTTGGTGTTTGTATTTAGCGATAATATCATAGAATGAAACACTACTGTTTTCAATTTCTTTGTTGTTAACTAATCCTAAAATCCAATCAGAATATGTACTTCTTATACCTAAAACTAATCCAGATTTCTCCTTAACTACAGGAATGTCTATATTCACATTTCCCGTAACAGGTCCAATAGAGGCTTCACCTTTAAACTCTTTTGTATTTGGGTCTTTGGTTCTAATATCAAAAACAGAACTTAATCTTCCTCCATATTCAGCAGGAATGTTTCCAGTATATATTTTTAAATCATTGGTAGTAAAAGGATTAATGGCAGAGAATAATCCTAAGAAATGTGTTGGATTATAAATAACTCCATTGTCCAAAAGAAAGAGGTTTTGATCTACTTTTCCACCTCTTACATTAACTCCTTCAGATCCTTCACCTGTGGATTTTATAGAGGGTAGTGTAATAGCTACTTTTAAGATATCTCTTTCCCCTAGCACCAACGGAATTTTCTTTATTTCTTTCGCTTTTATTTGACTAATCCCAGATATTGTTTGTCGAATATTACGAGTTCTACTGGCACTTATTACTACTTCTTCTAGTTGTTCAGATTTTTCACTTATTGAAAAGTTTAAATTTCCGTTGTTGTAAATAATAACATCTTTATATTCAATGTCAAATCCAACAAATGACGTTTCCAGACTGTTTTCCCCGAAAGGAAGTTTAATTTTAAAGAAACCTTTTTCGTTAGAAGTAGCATAAATATTTTTTCCTCTCTCAAAAATAGTTGCTCCTTCAATAGGCTCTCCGTTTTTATCATTTTTTATTATTCCGGTTACAGTATAAAATTCTTTTTTGTGAGTAACCTCTTTACCTATTTTAATTCTAGAAGCACCATTAGAGTTTACTAAAACTGGAGCATCCTCAATATTATCAGAGGTTATTTCTTCTGTATCGTAAATACTTTTTTTAATTAAATTACCATTAGTAAGTACTACTTTGTTCTCTTCAAAAACAAAATAATTTACACTAGATCCTCCAAATAGCGTATCTAAAACGTGTGATAATTTGGCATTAGTGAAATTGAAATTTACTTTTTCCTGATCTAACCAGTTTTTAAGATAGTAGAAACGATAGTTAGTTTTACTTTCGATAAGATTAATAACCTGTTCTTTGGTTAAATTATCAGCACTAATAGTAACAGTTTCGTTTTTTTCTTGAGCGAAAAGACCTACAGAAACAATTAAAAAAATTAGCGATAATATAGTTTTTTTAATAGCTGATTTCATTTGGTTATTCTTGTGATAGAGATGTAATTAGTTTAGCAACGAAGTTTGTGTAGTTGTTTTTTAATAAGTATCGATTAGACTTATAAAATTTTGAGATATCTTTTTTATTTTGAGGGAAAATCTTGTTAAAATCTCTTTTAGAATCAATAGGGTAATACTCGTCTTTGTACTTTAAGATGAAACTTTCTTCTTTTCTAAAAGTATGATAACGATAATCGGCATCTCGATTCTCTTTACTAAATTTTTTATGTTTTTTGTAAACTGCAAATAAATCTTGTATTAGAAGTTCTTGTAAAAAACCCCTACTACCACAATTAACAAAGCGTAAATTGTCAATAACAAATAAATTAACCAACGATTTTTCAGGGATAATAGAAATAAGTTGATCTTGATTTTTAAGATTTATTACGATGAAATCATCAACCAATTCATATTTTATATTTACGTTGTCAAACACTTGGTCTTTGTAAATGAGACTTCCCTTTTTAAAACTTTCGTCTTTATAAAAGTTATGGTTATTCTTAATTTTTTTACGATATCGTTCCTTATAAACAACACCGTAGCTAAGTTGTGTGTTATTTTGACCAACAGCTTGATCAAATTTCTCGAATAGAGATTGATTTTGTGCAAATGATATGAAATGGCAAGAAACTAATACCAAGATTGATAGCAATTTTCTCATCTATATGTTATTTTTAAATTAAACTTGGTAAGGGGGCGGTAAATATAAAATTTAATTTTGTAGAAAATGTTAAATTCTAAGATTTTGCTAATATTTTACTTCATTCAGAATTTCACTAATTCTCAATTAGAACGACTATTATTTTTTAACTAAAAAAAGCCATTTTCTTAATAAAATGGCTTTTATGAGTAATAGTTGAAATACCACTAGTTTGCACTAGGTATATTTTTCAGAATTTCAAGTAAGAACTTCCAAAATTTTTGCATTGATGAAATTTGAGCTCTTTCATCTGGTGAGTGAGCTCCTCGAATATTTGGTCCAAAAGAAATCATATCCATCTCTGGATAATTTTGCCCCAAAATACCACATTCTAAACCAGCATGACACGCTGCAACGTGTGGTTCTTCGCTATTCATTTTAAGATATAAACTTTTTAAAACTTTTAAAATGTCTGAATTCATATTTGGTAACCATCCAGGGTATGATCCAGAGAACTCTACATCAAATCCAGCTAATTCAAAAGTAGAACGTAAAGAGTTGGCTAAATCCCATTTGTTCGTCTCAGATGAAGAACGAGTTAAACAACCAATTTTAATTGCTCCGTCTTTGACAATAACTCTAGCGATATTATTTGAAGTTTCAACTAAATCAGCAATATCAGGGCTCATTCTGTAAACTCCATTTAAAGCTGCGTAAACCGATTTTATTAATCCCATTTGAACTCCTAAATCCATAACAAATTCTGGAGATGAAACTTCTTTAAATTCAATTAATAGGTTTGGTTCTAAAGAAGAGAATTCTGATGTAATATCATTAATTAATTCATTTAATTCAAACAAGAAAGGTTCTTTTGAAACCGTATCAATTACAACAGTAGCAAAACTTTCCCGAGGAATAGCATTGCGTAAACTTCCACCGTTAATTTCAGAGATTCGTAAACCATAATTTGTAAATCCATCAAACAACAAACGATTCATAATTTTATTGGCATTACCTAACCCTTTATGGATATCCATTCCAGAGTGTCCTCCATTTAATCCAGTTACCGAAAGTTCAAATGCGATAGTGTTTTCAGGTGTTTTTTCTTGCTCATAAGTTCTTGTTGCTGTAATATCTACACCACCAGCACAACCGATCCCAATTTCATCATCTTCTTCCGTGTCTAAGTTTAATAATATTTCTCCTGTTAAAATTCCACCTTCAAGTCCCATTGCACCAGTCATTCCAGTTTCTTCATCGATTGTGAATAAAGCTTCAATTGCCGGATGAGCAATATCAGTTGATGATAAAACTGCCATAATAGATGCAACTCCTAAACCATTATCTGCTCCTAAAGTAGTCCCTTTAGCTTTTACCCAGTCTCCATCTATGAACATTTTGATTCCTTCAGTATTAAAATCAAAATTTGTATCTGCGTTTTTTTGGTGAACCATATCTAAATGACTTTGCATTACAATGGTTTTTCTATTTTCCATTCCAGCAGTAGCTGGTTTTTTGATAATTACATTTCCAACTTTGTCAACAAAAGTTTCAAGGTTTAATTTCTTTCCAAAGTCTACCATAAATTGAATCACTCGTTCTTCTTTTTTAGAAGGGCGAGGAACAGCGTTTAAATCTGCGAAGTGATTCCAAACAACTTTTGGTTCTATATCTTTAATTTCTATGCTCATCTTGTTGAAGTTTATTTGACGAATCAAAGGTACATTTTAAGATAGTAACAAACAAAGACAACAGTACGTTTTATCTTTTCTCTTCTTGTAGATTGTTGTAATTTCGCAATATGGATTTTTCTTCAAAACTTCTTGAAAATGCAGTGAACGAGGTGAGTAGATTACCGGGTATAGGAAAGCGAACTGCATTGCGATTAGTGTTACATTTATTAAAGCAACCAAAGGATAATACAAAGTATTTAGCTGAAGCACTTACGCAATTGCGAAATGATGTAAAGTCATGTAGAAAATGCCATAATATTTCAGATACAATTATATGTGATATTTGTAGTAATCCTAATAGAAAGGAAGAGTTGGTTTGTGTGGTTGAAGATATTCGCGATGTCATGGCAATTGAAAACACAGGACAGTTTCGAGGTTTGTATCATGTGTTAGGAGGAAAGATTTCACCAATAGATGGTGTAGGACCTCAAAATTTAAATATAGAGTCTTTAGTAGATAAAGTTAAAAGTGGTGAAGTTAAGGAGTTAATCTTTGCCTTGAGTTCTACAATGGAAGGAGATACCACGAATTTTTACATTTATAAACAAATTGAAAAATATAATATAACGACATCTACAATTGCGAGAGGAATTTCTGTGGGAGATGAGTTAGAATATGCTGACGAAGTAACTTTAGGTAGAAGTATAATTAATCGTATACCTTTTGAACAATCAATAAAAGGATAAAAATTATTGCGAATCTTTATCCTTTTAGATCATTTTAATTTATTGAACTTTATTGTTTTGCCCAAGTAAATTTTCCAATAATCATATCTTGGTTTTCATTAGTAAAACTAATTGGAGCATCTGTGCCCGATGTAAATCCGTGTCTTTTTATATAGTACGTTCCATCATCATTATTAGTCCACTCTCCATTGTAAGAGTTTTGTGAGTCTAAAGTACATTCATTATTTATTGTACTATGTTGAGTAAAGGTAAACTTACCATCATTCGTAAAGATATATCTACTTTGAGCTGAACAAGAGTTTACATCGAAACCGTTTTCTTTTGATAAATTCCAGACACCAATTATTGGGTCTAATGTTTGTCCAGGATCAGTTGTATCTCCCCCATCAGAAGAGCTGTTAGAAGAACAAGAGATAAAAGAAATAAGTGCAAATGAAATTAAAATGAATTTTTTCATGTTTAGGGGATTTAAAAATTAAAAAGGGAAAGATAAATAATTAACTCAAATTACCATCATCTTCTTTGTTCTTTTCAATTAATGATTTTTCATACTTATCCCAACTCTTTTTAGCTCTAATTTTTTTGTAAAGTCTAACACTTATCATAAGTAAAACAGAAACTAAAATAATTCCAACAACACCCCAAATCCAATTAATTGCATTTTTTAGAACCACTAAAAATACAACAGCAAAAAGGATGATTGTTGCAACTTCATTCCAAATTCGAAGTTTTAGCGAGCCATATTTTACTTTGTTTCTCTGAAATTGTTTGTACATAGAATGACATTTTCCATGATAAAAATAAAGAGCTAAAACAAAAGATAGTTTCACATGCATCCATGGCATTTCCAAATAAACTGGGTTTTCAATAAGCATCCAAAATGCGAAAATACTAGCTAAAATAGCAGAGGGCCAAGTAATAATATACCAAAGCCTTTTTTCCATTAATTTATATTGTGTTTGGAGTATTTCCTTTGCAGGTTCTTCTTTCTTTTCAGCTTCTGCATGATAAATAAAAAGACGAACAATGTAAAATAACCCAGCAAACCAAGTTACTACGAAAATAATATGAAGTGATTTAACGTATAAAAAATCCATATTTAGTTATCTTTAAACTCGTTAATCCATTTCGCTAAAACAGCTACCCATTCATCATTATCGTTTATACAAGGTACTGTATGGAATTCTTCTCCACCTGCTTCAATAAACTCCTCTTTACCTTCCATAGCTATTTCCTCTAATGTTTCTAAACAGTCTGAAACGAATGCAGGAGTAACAATGGCTAACTTCTTAATTCCGTCTTTTTCCGCTTTTTTAACTAGTGTTCTGTCTGTATACGGTTGTAGCCAAGGGTCGACTCCTAAACGAGATTGAAAGGTAGTTGTAACTTTATCTTCAGCTAAACCTAATTCGTTAATAACGTTTTTGGTAGTTTGAAAACATTGGTGTCTATAACAAAATTCGTGTGCTTTAGAAGGTGCATTACAACAACTTCCATCTATTTTACAGTGAGATTTTGTAATATCTGACTTACGAATATGACGTTCTGGAACTCCATGATATGAGAACATAATATGATCATAATCTTTGTCAGATAAATAATCTTTTATACTGTTTGAAAGAGCTTTTATATACTCTGGTTTGTTGTAAAAAGCAGGTACGTCTGTTATTTTCATGTCTGAGAAAAATTCTTTTCTTAATTCTTCTGCCAACACAACAATTGTTTCTGTAGTTGCCATAGCAAATTGTGGATACAAAGGAATCATTAAAACATCTCTAACGCCTTTATCATGTAGCTCCTGTAAGCCAGATTTTAAAGAAGGATTTCCATATCGCATCGCTAAGGCTACAGGTAATTCTGTTTGATCTTGAACTTTTGCTTGTAATCTTTCTGAAAGAACAATCAATGGTGAACCTTCTTCCCACCAAATTTTTTGATAAGCTGCTGCCGATTTTTTCGGACGTGTATTCAAAATGATACCTCTAACAAGAAAAGCTCTTAACCAATAAGGAACGTCAATAACGCGTTCGTCCATTAAAAACTCATCTAAATATTTCTTTACATCTTTAGGATTTGTGCTGTCTGGTGATCCTAAGTTTACTAATAAAACTCCTTTCATTTTTTATAATTTATCGGATACAAGATTTGTCTGTAATACTAAATCTATTTTTACCAATTGTGTTTTTGTTTAATTTTTGTAGTGATAATTCTTTTACAAGAACTAAATATTTTAAAGCTTTCTTATTATAGTTTTTATAACAATCATAGTTTTTTGAATCTTTCTTACTAACTAAACTATAAGTGAAATTATATTTTTTCTGGTATTTAAGATCATTTTGAGATAATTCATACTCTTGAAAAACATACAATTTTAGCTTGTCGCTTTTCCAATCTTGACCTACCATTTTTTGAGTTATAGAACATTCACCATGAAAAGAAATTGATTTAGGTCTCTTTCTTTGACTCCATTTGTTTTTGTAAGTATATCTTTTAACTAAACTATCATTTATGAAAAAGTTTAATAAATATTCTGTTTGCTGTTTTTCAATAGGTAATTCAAATAATCCCTTTTTATCGATTGTTGATTTTCCGGAAAACCCATCTACTGAAACTAGTATAACTGGAAACTGCTCCTTGAAACTTTCTGAAGTAATAAGTTTGCCTTTAATAGTATTTTGACTATAAAGACTTAACGTAAAAAATAAAAATATCAAGAATAGGTATTTCATGTATATTCTAACTTCTAACTTCTAACTTCTAACTTCTAACTTCTAACTTCTAACTTCTAACTTCTAACTTCTAACTTCTAACTTTGATTTTAACTGATTCGTTGTTTCGTATAATGTAATTGCTAAACTATGAATGACATTCATACTAGAATTACGTCCATACATTGGAATAGAGACAGTTGCGTCAACTAAATCGATGTTTTCTATTCCGTTTCTTTCACTACCTAAAAGTAATACCAATTTTTCATGATTTTTAAAATCAAAATCTTGAATAGTTATACTCTTATCAGTAATTTCAATGCCAATTATGGTGTTGCCTTCTTCTTTTAATGTACTCATCAAGTTGTTGAAATCACTGTATTGTTCTGATTCAATTTGATTCAAAGTATTTCTAGCAGTTTTTTTTACAATTCTGTTGTCCATAGAAGGAGAACTTTCATGTAAATATATTTTTTGAACACCAAAACTTTCCGCAATTCTAAAGCACATTCCGATATTTTCTGGAGTGCGAATTGCATCACAAACAATAGTGATAGGGAATTTAGTTTCGTTGTTTTCTATTTCGTAGTGTGTAAGTTGTTTCATTTAACTATTTAAAGATAAAACGTATTGCTTAGGAGTAGTTCCAAATTTCTTTTTAAAGGCGGCTATAAAATGACTTGCTGTACTGTATCCCACTTGAAGTCCAACTTCATTCACATTATACTGATTACTCTCCAGTAATTTACGTGCGTGTTCCATTTTATAATCGAATAAAAAGCTATAAACAGTATCACCATAAACTTGTTTAAAACCTTCTTTTAGCTTTTTTAAGTTTAATCCAGTTTCGTTCGATAATTCCTGTAGAGTAGGAGGTTCTGCCATGCGAGAAATTATAATGTCTTTTGCTTTTCTAATTTTTGAAACATCACGTTCATCAACTAAAAACGGACAATAGTCTCCTTCAATAGATTCGTCTTTTTGAAAATACAGACTTAATAATTCATATATCTTTCCTTTGATGTATAATTCTCGTAACGAACTATTCACATTGGCATTAATAATTTGCTTTAATACAATTAGAACAGTTGGTTTGATAGTGGCATTATCGTAGTACTTTCTGTTCTTATTTTCGTCACTTAAGAATGAAATATAACCTGCTTCTTTAGAAAATAAAGAGTGAAACTTTTTTATAGAAACTAATAGAGAAACCAACGAGCTTTTCGGTTGAATCTCTAAATTCAAAGGAAGATTTTGTTGTGGATTGTATAATAAAATTGAATGCTCTTCTAAAACATCAAAAGTATAATTACCATTATTAAAGTGGAATTTCGCATTTCCATGAATACAAAAATGTAATTGGATAAAAGAGCTATCTATTTCTCGTTCAAAACGTTGGGTTTTCATTGTGTCGTTCGAGAACTCTAATAGCATAAATCCATTTTCTAAATTGGTTTCAACAAAAGTGCTTTCAGCGATATTTTTCAAGATAATGATTTTTTAATTTAAAGACTCTTTTATTTAGAATAGTTCTAGATAATTAACATCTGATTCCCCGATTATACTACAAAAGTAAAGAAAATCAACTGTTTTCTGAAAAAATAACATATAAAAACCAAAAACGACATTTTAAGTTCTTCTAGCGATATTTTTATCTAAACTAACTTTATATTTTTGTCGAGGTTTTGTGTAAAATATAAAATATTGGAAAGTACAACACATAAAAATTTTTACAGTATTGGAGTAAGCTACATAAAAGCAGATGCGCAAACTCGGGGTAAGTTTTCTTTAGCTGCTGATGATAAAATAGCTTTATTAAATGAGGCAAAGTTAAAAGGCTTTGAAGGAGTATTTGTGTTATCTACTTGTAATCGAACAGAAATTATAGGTTTTGCAGAGCATCCTTTTCAATTAATTAGCATGCTATGTAAGCATTCAAACGGCTCCGTTGAAGAATTTGCCAAAATATCTTATGTGCATAAAAATCAAGAAGCAATTCAACATTTATTTCATATAGGAACTGGATTAGATAGTCAAATACTTGGAGATTATGAGATAGTCGGTCAATTGCGAACTGCTTTTAAAATTGCTAAAGATCAAGGAACTACCAACGCCTTCATGGAAAGATTACTTAATAATGTAATGCAAGCCAGTAAGCGAGTTAAGAACGAAACAAAACTGAGTTCAGGAACGACATCTGTTTCTTATGCAGCAGTTCAATACCTGATTGATAATCTAGACGATTACCAAAACAAGAATATTTTGGTGTATGGATTAGGTAAAATGGGTAAACATACTTGTAAGAATTTAACAGAGTACGCACAAAACAAACAAGTTACTATAATAAATAGAACGGAACAGAAGGTTGATACATTTATCAAAGAATATCCATCAATTAAAAAAGCTAAAATTGAAGATTTAACAAATGAAATTGATAAGGCAGATATTTTAATTGTTTCTACAGGAGCAGCAGAAGCCACTGTTACTTTAGAAAATATTCCTTTAGATCGTAATCTTTTAATCTTAGATTTATCAGTTCCTGCAAATGTAGATTCAAGTATTAAAAATCTCGAGAATGTTAAGTTGGTTAATGTTGATGAACTTTCAAAAGTTACTGATGAAACATTAGCAAAGCGTAAGGATGAAATTCCTTATGCTAAACAAATTATACAAGAGCATAAACAAGAATTTAACGAATGGTTAAATCATCGTCGTTTTACACCAGCAATTAATGCTTTGAAACAATCTCTTGAGGTAATTCAAAGAAATGAAATAAATTTTCATAAAAAAAAGATTGATAATTTTGATGTAGATCAAGCGGAGGCAATTACATCACGATTTATTCAAAAAATAACTACACAATTTGTAAAACACTTAAAAACAGAAGAAACTTCTGTGAATCAGAGCATACAAGTAATGGCAAAAGTGTTTGGCACAAATTTAGAAACAATTGATGCAGAAAATCATTAGAATCGGTTCTCGTGAAAGCGAGTTAGCTTTATGGCAAGCTAAAAAAGTTCAAAAATTATTAGAAGAACTAGAATACAATACTGAAATAGTTCCGATTAAGTCGACCGGTGATATAATTCTAGATAAGCCTCTTTACGAATTAGGAATAACAGGAATTTTCACGAAGAATTTAGATATAGCAATGTTAAATGGCGATATTGATATTGCTGTACATTCAATGAAGGATGTTCCTACAGTTTTACCAGAAGGAATAATTCAAGCTGCTGTTTTAAAGCGTGCAAATTATAACGATATCCTTGTATTGAAAGATAATGAAGAGTTTATGGCTCAGGCTGAAGGAGTAATCGCAACAAGTAGCTTACGTAGAAGAGCTCAATGGTTAAATCGTTATCCGACTCATAAAATTGAAGATTTAAGAGGAAATGTAAATACTCGTTTACAAAAGGTTAAAGATAATGAATGGAACGGAGCTATTTTTGCTGCGGCAGGATTAGAACGTATCGGAAAAAGACCTAAAGGGGCAGTTAATCTTTCTTGGATGATTCCTGCTCCAGCGCAAGGTGCAATTATGGTTACAGCTCTCGCTAATGATGAGTTTTCTTTAGATGCTTGTAATCAATTAAATGATGTTGATACAGAAACTTGTACAACTATAGAAAGAGAGTTTTTGAATCGTTTAGAAGGTGGGTGTACAGCTCCTATTGGAGCTTTAGCTTATATTAATGAAGTTGATAAAGAGTTGGTTTTTAAAGGTGTTTTATTGAGTAGAGATGGGAAAAAGAAAATTGAGGTAAGTAAGAAAGTACCAATTGGAAGACATAAATATGTCGCAAAAGATTGTGCTAATTACATTATTGATAGAGGAGGGAAGTTGATAATGATAAATGATCTTGGAGTAGAGAAAGAATTCTCTATTTTTTCCACTAGAAAGCTTTCCGAAGTGCAGAAAAAATTACTTCCTACAACTGTAAAAGTTGAAGATAGTGACTTCATAAAAGTAAGATTCAATAGAATCGCACCAAAGTTCATAAAGGAAGAAATAGAAAATGTAATTATCACAAGTAAAAATGGAGTAGAAGCACTTTTACACAATTTTACAGCTGATCAAATACAGTTTAAAAAAATATTTTGTGTAGGCAGAAGAACCAAAAAGCTTATTGAACAAAAAATTGGTAAAGTAGTTTTTTCTGCAAGAAATGCTGAAAAGTTATCAAAGTACCTTGCAGAAGAAATCTCAGGACAAGAAGTAACTTATTTCTGTAGTGATTTACGATTAGATACATTACCAATAAAGCTTAAAGAAAATAATATTTCAGTTACCGAAGTTGAAGCGTATAAAACCATGTACAGTCCAATAAAAGTTGATGATAGCGTAAATGGTGTTTTATTTTATAGTCCGTCCACCGTCGAGAGTTACATGAGAGAAAATAAAACTGATAAAATCGCTTTTTGTATTGGTGATACCACAGCAAAAGAAGCTTCTAAATATTTTTCAGAAGTAAAAATTGCAAAATTACCAACTGTTGAAAGTGTTATTGAGTTAGTGAATACCCATTTTGTAAAAGAATAAAGAATGTTCAGAAGACCAAGAAGAAACAGAAAATCTGCTGCAATTAGAGCAATGGTTGAAGAAACAACATTATCTGTAAATGATTTTATTTATCCTGTGTTTTTGATAGAAGGTTCAGGTAAAAGAGAAGAGATTGTTTCTATGCCAGGTATTTATCGATATACTCTGGATTCATTAATGGATGAGATTCAGGAATGTGTTGACCTAGGAATTAAAGGTTTTTGCGTTTTCCCTTCTTTAGGTGATGATAAGAAAGACAAGTATGCAACGGAAGGTCATAATCCAGAAAGTTTATATAATACAGCATTAAAGCAGATTAAAACTAAATTTCCAAACATTGCTTTAATGACAGACATAGCTATGGATCCTTATTCAAGTGATGGTCATGACGGAATTGTAGAAAATGGAGAAATACTAAATGATGAAACTCTAGATATATTAGGTAAAATGGCATTGGCTCAAGCCAAAGCAGGAGCAGATATTCTTGGACCTTCAGATATGATGGACGGCCGAGTAGGTTATATTAGAGATATTCTTGATAAAGCTGGATATACTCATGTTTCAATTATGTCTTATACAGCAAAATATGCTAGTGCTTTCTACGGACCATTTCGTGATGCTTTAGATTCAGCACCTAAATTTGGAGATAAAAAGACATATCAAATGAATCCTGCTAACAAGAATGAAGCTTTAGTAGAAGCAGATTTAGATATTTCAGAGGGAGCAGATATGATTATGGTAAAGCCGGCTTTAGCGTATTTAGATATCATCAAATTATTGAAAGATAACTATAACGTTCCAATTACAGCCTATAATGTTAGTGGAGAATATGCAATGTTAAAAGCAGCATCTGAGAAAGGGTGGCTTGATGGGGAAAAAGTAATGATGGAAAGTTTGTTGAGTATAAAAAGAGCAGGAGCAGATATAATCCTTACATATTTTGCAAAAGAGGCTGCTCAAATTTTAGCTCAAAAGTAAATGAATTCGTTATCAGTAGCTGGAAATGTAATACCTCCGTTATATGATTTAATCATTGAAAAAGGATATAAAATTAGATATAGTGGTGAGTTTATTTTAGCCAAGAATGAAAATATTGAATTAAAGGCTTATGATTTAATCGAATTATGAGCTTTAGTTTTTCTTTATGAAAATAAAGGTTTAAACTGGAAAGTGAACGATGAAAAAATAGAGGATTGTTTAACTTTTATAGAACAAAATCAATAAAAATGGAATTTAAAAAATCACATAAATTATATAATAAAGGATTAGTAAATTTAGTAGGTGCCGTAAATTCTCCAGTAAGAGCATTTGCTTCAGTTGGAGGGAATCCGTTATTTATTGAAAAAGCTAAAGGAAGTAAAATAAAAGATGTTGATGGTAATTCTTATATCGATTTAGTATTGTCTTACGGACCAATGATTTTAGGTCACCGTCACAAGAAAGTTCAAAAAGCCATTACAAAAGCATTAAAAAATGGATATTCCTTTGGAGCTTCTACTGCAAATGAAATTAAATTAGCGAAAATCGTTTGTGATGCATTTCCTGGAATGGATAAAGTACGTTTTGTAAACTCTGGAACCGAGGCTGTTTTAAGCGGTATTCGATTGGCAAGAGCTTATACAGGAAAGGATAAAATTATAAAGTTCTCTGGTTGCTACCACGGTCATCAAGATTCGTTGTTAGTGGCTGCTGGATCTGGTTTAGCGACATTAAGTTTACCGGGAAGTAAAGGAGTTCCTGAAGGAGCAGTAAAAAACACTTTGATCGCAAATTACAATGATTTAGATAGTGTAAAGGCCCATTTTGAGAATCACGATGATATTGCTGGTGTTATTCTTGAGCCTATTGCTGGTAATATGGGAGTTGTTGTTCCACAAGATGGATTTTTAACAGAGTTAAAAGCTTATTTAGAATCGAAAGGGGCTCTTTTAATTGTAGATGAAGTAATGACAGGTTTCCGTTCTAAATTTGGTGGTGCTCAAGAGTTATTGGGAGTTGAGGCAGATATTACTTGTCTCGGTAAGGTAATTGGAGGAGGTTTTCCTGTAGGAGCTTACGGAGCTCGGAATGAGATAATGGAGAATGTAGCACCATTAGGGGGAATGTATCAGGCAGGAACATTAAGTGGTAATCCTATTGCTATGGCTGCTGGTATTTCAACCTTAACAGAATTAAAGAAACAGAATCCCTATAAATTCTTTAATAAAATTGCTGCTGAGTTAGAAGAGAGTCTTTTAGCATCTGCGAAAAAATATGGAGTTGAACTTTCAGTAAATAGATTCGGTTCAATGATTAATCCGTTTTTTACAAGTAAACACGTAACGAATTTTGAAGATGCGCAATCTTCCGATACTAAAAAGTTTGGAGTGTTTTTCTGGGAGATGATTAAAAATGGAGTTTTCTTACCTCCATCGCAATTTGAAGCTTGGTTTTTATCAAGTGCAATAAGTTCGAAAGATTTAGAAAAATCTAAGAGGGCTATTGATAAGTCATTGAGAGCCGTTTCTGAAATATAATTTTAGTATATGAAGTTTATAATTTCCTTAATTTTTAGTTTAATAATATTGTCTTGCTCAAACAAATCAATGAGTCAATCTAGTCAAATTAATTTTATTGATTTATATCAAGGTTCTTTGCACGGGGCGGGAGAAGAAGGCTTAGCAGAAGGAACATTAGTAATTAAGTCTGCTACAGATTGGGAATCATTTCTGAATAAGATAAATAGTGTAAATAATATATCAGGACAGTTCAATTCAATAATTGATTTTTCAAAAAATTATGTTATAGTTGCTGTCGATAGTGTAAGGAGTACTAGTGGTTTTTCGATTAAGCTAACTAAGGCCCAAGATGAGAAAGATAAACTAATCATAAATGTTACTAATAAAGGTCCTAAACCAACAGATATGGTTGCAATGGCACTAATGCAACCAATAGACATAATAGTAATTAATAAAACAAACAAAAAGATAATTTTTGTAACTAAATAACATGATAAAGAACGATTTATTCCTAAGAGCCTTAAAAGGAGAAACGGTTGATAGACCACCAGTGTGGATGATGAGACAAGCAGGAAGATACTTGCCTGAGTTTATGGAAATAAGAGAAAAATATGATTTCTTTACACGTTGCCGTACTCCTGAATTAGCTTCAGAAATTACAGTTCAACCAATTCGTAGATACGGAATGGATGCAGCAATTTTATTCTCAGATATTTTAGTTGTACCTCAGGCTATGAATGTTGAGGTTGAGATGAAGCCAAATTTTGGTCCTTATTTACCAAATCCAATTCGCGATAAAAAGTCTTTAGATAAAGTCATAAATCCCGATGTTAATGAGGAATTAGGTTATGTAATGGACGCCATTAAGGTAACAAAAGAAAAATTGAATAATGACATACCTTTAATTGGATTTGCTGGTTCTCCATGGACAATTTTATGTTATATGGTGCAAGGTCAAGGTTCTAAAAACTTTGATAAAGCTAAGGAGTTTTGTTTTACTCAACCAGTTTTGGCGCATCAATTGTTAATGAAGATTACAGATACTACAATTGCTTATTTAAAAGCAAAGGTTAAAGCAGGTGTAAATGCTGTCCAAATTTTCGATTCTTGGGGAGGAATGCTATCACCAACAGATTATCAAGAGTTTTCTTGGCAATACATCAATAGAATAATTGAAGCATTAAAAGATGATGCACCAGTAATAGCTTTTGGTAAAGGATGTTGGTTTGCTTTACAAGAAATGGCTAAATCGAATGCATCAGCTTTAGGAGTTGACTGGACTTGCTCTCCAAGGAATGCAAGATATTTAACAGGTGGAAATGTAACGTTACAAGGTAATTTTGACCCATCACGACTACTTTCTCCACCAACTGAAATCAAAAAAATGGTCATTGAAATGATCAACAATTTTGGAAAGGACAAATATATTGTTAACTTAGGGCACGGCATTTTGCCTAATATACCAGTTGAAAACGCAAAAGCATTTATCGATGCTGTTAAAGAGTACAAAGTTGAATAAATAAAAATATTATAATAATTCCCATGAAAAGATTATTGTCATTTCTGTTAATTATTCTTGTGACAAGTGTATTTGCACAAAAAAAATACTATAACCAAGCAGTTAATAGCTGTGCGGGTAAATCATCCGATGAATTAATTGACAAATGTATCAAAGATAGCTATCTATTAAATTATGATTTTACGACTGATGAAAGTAAAGTAATAAGTACTAAAGATATTAAGAGACCAATTGTAATCCTTGCTGCTGCTGGTTGGTCAGCTCCTTGTATTGGGCAAATCCCAGCGTTAAATGAAATTGTAGATATTTATCATAATGACATACAGTTTATCATGATTTTTTGGGATAAGAAAGGTAAAATTGAAAGATTTAAGAGCAAAGTAGACTCAAGAGTTCTTTTAGTTCCAGCAGGAGATTCTGATAAAGTAGAGAAAGGTAATTTAGATATTAGTGGATTTGTTCATAAATTAGATTATCCTACAGCCTATTTAATTGATAAAACTAAAAAATTTGTCGATGTTAAAAGAGGTGCAGTTATTCCTTCTAAAACAGTAACTCGGGAAGAAGCTAATGAAACAAATGCTTCTGATTTGGAGGCTTTTATCCAACAAGTATTGAAATAAGATAAATTTTTATAAAATATTTAAACCTCTTTCTTAACTTTGAAGGAGGTTTTTTATTTTCAAAGCTATGATACCGTCAACTATTAATGCAGTAAAAGCATATTTCGATTCATTTGAAATTATTAATAAATTAAAGTTATGGAAGTACTTTCTTATTCCGGTAATAATTAGTGCGGCTACTGCCTTGATTATAGCATCAATCACATATTTTTTGGCTGATGATTTAGGGTATTATATCGCTAAATTATGGCCTTGGGAATTTGGTAAAGAAACATTTACAGCTATTGGAAACTTTTTAAGTGGTGTTGCAATTGTTACAATTGGTTTTATTTTATATAAGCATATTGTATTAGCCTTGTCGTCTCCTTTTATGGGGCCAGTATCCCAAAAAATTGAAAGTCATTTTTATGGAAACCGACATATGCATAAAAAAACTTCATTCCAAGAATCTTTGGCAAGAGGAATTCGAATAAGTACAAGAAATATAATCAGAGAATTACTTTTAACGTTAGTAATCTTAATTTTGGGATTAATACCATTAATCGGAATTTTCTCTTCTGTTTTGTTAATACTTGTCCAAGCTTATTATGCAGGATTTGGTAATATGGATTATACATTGGAAAGACATTATAGTTATAAAGACAGTGTAACTTTTGTTAAAAGGCATAGAGGAACAGCTATTGGAAATGGTTTGATTTTCATTCTTTTTTTATTAATTCCAGTTATTGGTGTAGTTTTAGTGCTGCCTTTTTCAGTTACAGCAGCAACTACAGAAACAATGAAAAAAATTCACTAGAAAGCACCATTATATTTATTTTTGTTGAACAATAGAAATAGAATGAAAGACCAATTTTACGCATATATCCAACAATTACAAGAGACTATAACTAGCAAGTTAGAGAAGATAGATGGAAAAGCTACTTTTCAAGAAGATTTATGGGAAAGACCAGAAGGTGGAGGAGGAAGAACTCGTGTTATTGAAAATGGTGAAGTATTTCAAAAAGGAGGCGTAAATATTTCTGCTGTACATGGTGAATTACCAGAAGTACTTAGAAAACAGTTTAAGGTTGAAACAGGAAACTTTTTTGCTTGTGGTTTAAGTTTAGTATTGCATCCAGTAAATCCGTTTGTGCCTACAGTTCATGCGAATTGGCGTTATTTTGAAATGTATAACGAAAAAGGAGAAATCGTTACACAATGGTTTGGTGGAGGTCAAGATTTGACTCCGTATTATCTTTTCGATGAAGATGCAGTACATTTTCACACGATTTGTAAGAATGCATGTGATAAGCATCATGAAGATTTTTATCCAAAGTTTAAAGAGACTTGTGATAATTATTTCTGGAATTCTCATCGGAATGAGGCTAGAGGAGTAGGAGGTTTATTCTTCGATTATTTAAAGGAAACTGATGAATTTTCAATGCAAGATCGTTACGATTTTGTAACGGAAGTTGGAAATAGTTTTTTGAATAGTTATGTTCCTATTGTAGAAAAAAGAAAGGATACTCGTTATGCTAAGGAACATAAAGATTGGCAAGAAGTAAGAAGAGGTAGATATGTTGAATTTAATTTAGTACACGACAGAGGAACATTGTTCGGTTTGAAAACAAATGGTAGAATTGAGAGTATTTTAATGAGTTTGCCACCAACTGTTCAATGGAAATATAACCATGTTCCCGAAAAAGGAACAGAAGAGTTTAAGTTAATAAAAGTTTTAGCGAATCCTAAAAAATGGGTATAAGTATTACATTATCTCCATATAACACTCTTTTTTATAATTATTTTATCTCGGTTTCTCATTCTTTGTAGTCTAGCTTTGAGCAGATGTTTTCTGCCATCTAATGTTCTTGTATAAACAATATTGGCCATTCCAAATCGCTTTTTCCAGTTATCTAAGTAAATATTAGCTTGTTTTTTGTTAGAAGCAAAAAGTTCCGGAATGGCACTATATTTATGTTTTTTGAAATTATTGGAGATCCAATATTTTTTGTCTTGTCGTAATAGATACTTAGGATTATCAATTGGTTGTAAAATTTCATCCAGGATATTTATAAAAGTTTTACTTTCAAATCTACTTGCACCATAAATAGTTATTCCAACTTCACCTTTCCCTTTTAAACGAGTTTTTAACTGAAGATTTCTCTTTGAAGTTGTTATTATTTCTAAGTCTATTAAAGTGTCTATAACTGCTTTAGCTATTTTGTGGATTCTTGTATCATACAAGCCATACTTTACATAACTTTTTGTGTTTTTGTAAATACTAAAGAAAAACCAAACAAATAAGCTGGCAAGAGATAAGTATAAAATTTTAGTTATCTGTGGATCTTCTATAATGAAAAGGAGAAAAAAATATATTACAAACATCCCAATTACCATCGAAGTTTCTCTAAAGCTATAAAGTAAAGCATTTAAATAATCTAGTTTTGTTAATTTCGTAGCTTTCTTTTTTGGACTAATTAAAGATATTTCATCATGAATTTTTCTTCCATTAAATATTGATTTAGACCACTTTACGGCAATGTTTTCTCTTCTTTCAGATTGAAGCGTTGTCGTTAGATTTAGACTTTCTACATCATTAATAAAAATTTTTTCTGGTAGATTTAATCTTGATAATCCATTCTGAATAAGCACATCCGAATCATTAGAAACTCCTAAAAAAGAATTAAATCTTCGCGATAATAATTTGAGATCTTTCCCTCCGGTGTCATCTGTAGGATCAATACAAGCTAAATGCCAAATTAAACCAACTTTATTCGGGTTTTTAGGGTTCATACGAATAGCTCGCCCACGCATTTGATTCGAGGTTACAAATGAACCAACGAAAGAAGCTAAAACTAAGCTGTTAATCGAAGGAGCATCCCAACCTTCACCTAATAGGGATTTTGTTCCAATAAGTACTTTTATATATCCTAATTCAAATAGCTTTGTGATAACTTCCACAATATTTTTTGAAGAGGAGGATGTACCATTTACAAGTACGTAGTTATTATCTATTTCTAAATAAGAAAATTTGTAGTTGTCAAGAGAATCTATTTCTTCAATTTTTGAAATTAAAGTTTGATGTATAATGACAATGGATCCCGATAAAACGGCTAATGCTTTCGGGAAAAAAACTTGATTTTTTAGTTGAAGAAAAATAGGAATTACTCCGATTTTATCAATAATATCAATTTTATTTTCCGAAGTATTTAAATATTCCTTACGTATATAATCAGTTAAAATTACACATCTCAATTCTTCTTGTAAATTCTTTTGTTCTTGTCGAACAATATCTTTAATACTTTTTAATTTACTCGGACTATTACTTAAAGATTTATATATGAGTTCATTGCCATTTAAATCAACTTTATTTCTGCTAAATGCTGAAAGCTCTCTTAATTTTTTTTCAAGCGAATTTATATATGATTCTCTTTCTTCTAAATTTTCCCTATCTGTTACTAAAATTCCATGTAATAATATTTGAATCCATTCATATGAAGCTTCAGGAAATTTTGTTTCATCATTTTTATCAAATCCTAGAAGTTCTAATTTATCATTCGAAATTTCATGTTGTAACGCATTTAAAAAGATTAGGATGGATGAGAAAAAGTCTGGATTTTTGTAAATTTCCTCAAGATGTCTTTGCGGGTGAATATAAAAGCGATGATTTTCAATAAGCTTAAGAAAGTCCTTTTCATGGAATAAAGAGTACACGAATTCCTTGATTTTTTCTTTAAAGTTTGCAAGGTAAATTGATTCCTCTAATTCAGGTTTGGAAAGATAGACTAAGTCTTGGTGTGGGGCAAGATTCTTTTCTTTTACCAAATCTGGAATTACAATTTCATCGTCAATTTCTCCGCATAGTTTAAAGTACTTTATAATTTCCAATTTATCACTATCATACGGCGGAGTTGCTGTTAACGCTACAACAGTTTGTAAATGTTGTTCTTTTAAGTTAAATAAACATTTCCACCAGGCATTTTTTAAATGATGTGCTTCATCCAATAACAATACTTCTATCTCATGTCTTTTGAAAAAAGTATAATAGTCTTCTTCATTATCAAATGTCTTATAAAACGTATGCAGAGCCTGGTAAGTTGAAAAGGTAATATCAGAAGGCTCTTTTAGATTAAAAGATAAATTATTGAATTTTTGATTGTCCGCAAAAAATGTCTGCAAACGATTTTCCCATTGATTTCGAATGGTTAAAGTTGGTGCTAAAACCAGGGTTTTTTTATGGAGTCTTTTTATAATTTCAATTCCTAATATCGTCTTTCCTGAACCGGGTGGAGCGACAATATGAAAATGATTATCTTCAATATGATCATCAAAGTTTTCTAATACAGTTGCTTGATAAGGTCTCCATTGTAAGGTAAAACATAAATCTTCGAATAACATAGCAGTTGAGTATCTTTAAAACAGAGCTTTATAGTTTGTTTTTAATGGAGTTAAAAATCAGATTTACTGTTTCTTCTAAGGAGCTATCTTCCTTTATTTCTAAAAATGGATGCTCAGGCGTTTCATAAGGAGCATTAATTCCTGTCATATTTAAAATCTCTCCTTTTCGAGCTTTTTCATATAAACCTTTTACATCTCTTTTGATACAGGTTTCTATACTGGTGTTCATAAAGATTTCTAAATAATTCTCTTTTCCAATAATATCCTGAATCATGCTTCTACTTTCTTTATATGGAGCTATAAAGGCCGATAGAACAATATAACCAGTATCTAAAAATAATGAGGCTATTTCAGCCATTCTTCTTAAATTTTCTTTTCTATCCTCTGGAGAAAATGACAAATCTTTGTTAATTCCTTTTCTTAATACATCTCCATCTAAGAGATATGTTGCTTTATTATTTGCTGTAAGTTTTCTTTTTAATGCATTTGCTACTGTAGATTTACCTGCGCCAGATAATCCAGTAAACAATAAGAAAAATTTTCGAGTAGTATTTTTATCTTCCAAGTTATCTTCTTCGTTTAGTCAAATATATTAAAATCAATAATTACTAAATAAGTATATGATTGAATAAAGAATTCTATAAATTTTAAGTTAATACTAGGTTAATGGAAACAATGATTTCTGTAAATTGGAAAACTCCAATTATTTTTGAACGATGTCGAAAAAAATTATTCTTCTTATTGTAGCATCCGTCATCGGATTATTGGCATTATCATATATTCAAGCCAGACTAATAAAAAACACCTATTCTTTAAGAAAGGAGGCTTTTACAGACAAGGCGAGTAGTCAGGTAAGTAAAATTGGTAGTTATGGTTCTCCTATAGATTCTATTTTTGATGCAATTTCAGATACATTTGTTAAGGATCTTGATAAGTATAATTTAGGAAAAGTTACAAGTGAACAATTGTTAATTCGTTTAAAAACAATATCAGATTCCTTAAATCCAAAATTTATTAAAGAATATGAGAAAGAAGTCAATTTTGATAAATTGGGGTACAATTTAAAATATCATCGTCAGCTTAAAAATTTAGTAATGTTAGATAGTTTAAAAACTGATACGATATTCGAAAGGAAAAAGAAAGAGAAAGGATTGAAATTAATTGGTTACGATTTTCAGAGTAATTCCGATTTACATCTAGGAACTTCAACATGGGAAACTAACAGAACATTTGAGGAGGTGAATAATGGGAAATCTGAAAAAGTAAATTATCATATAATTTTCGAAACTTCAAACTACATGAATATTAATGATTGGGAGAAAATCGTTTTAATGGAAATGAGAAGTCTACTAATTTTCTCATTTTGTATTTTCTTATTTGTCATTGGATTGTTTTATTATTCTATCAAAAACTTAATAACACAAAAGAATATAGCTGATATTAAAACAGATTTTGTGAATAATATTACACATGAATTAAAAACACCTTTATCAACATTATCTTTAGCTACAAAAATTCTGAAACAACAGGAAGGAATGTCAGCAGATACAGAAAACACTATTCGAACCATAGATAGACAAAATGTAAGATTGCAAAACTTAATTGATCAAGTTTTAAATAATAGCATTGGCTATCAAGATTTGGTATTGAATAAAAAGCAAACAAATAGTGCTGAATTTTTAAACGGAATTTTAAACGATTTTGATATTACCCACGAAGAGAATATTAGATTAAATAGAAAATTATCAAATACATCAAGCTTTCTAAATATTGATGAGTTTTATGCCGCAACAGCTATTGTTAATATTCTTGAGAATGCAGTGAAGTATGGAGCATCAAAAATTCTTGTATCTGAAAATATAGATACTAATAAGTGGATTTTAGTTATTGAAGATGACGGTATTGGAATCGATAAAAAAAATCTAAAATTATTATTTAATAAGTTTTTTCGTGCAGAAAATCAAAATGTTCATAATGTGAAAGGATTAGGTCTTGGTTTATATTATACGCATCAAGTCATAATGGCTCATAAGGGAACTATTAAAGTAGAAAGTGAAAAAGGAATTGGAACTAAATTTACAATTGAATTACCTTTAAAGAATTAAAAGTCATGGAAAAGTATCAGATTTTACTAGCAGAAGATGATCCGGATTTTGGTAATTTATTACAGCAATATCTGCAAATGTCGGGTTATACAGTTACTTGGGTAAAAGATGGAGTAGAAGCTTTAGAGTTATTTACTCGCTCAACATTCGATGTTTGTGTTTTAGATGTTATGATGCCTAAAAAAGATGGATTTACATTGGCGGAAGATATTATAAACATAAGCCCAGAAGTACCTTTTGTTTTTCTAACCGCAAGAAAGTTGAAAGAAGATAAAATTAAAGGATTAAAACTTGGTGCTGATGATTATATCGTAAAACCGTTTGATGCTGATGAACTAGTTCTAAGATTAAAAAATATAATTAAAAGATCTACAAATTCGGTAAAGTCAATTATCAAAGAAGAAAGTATAGAAATAGGAGCTTATACTTTTAATCAAAGGAGATTAGAACTTTTATATAAAGAAGAAAATCAGCAATTAACAGAAAAGGAAGCCAACTTGATCAAATTCTTGGTTGAACACAAAAATCAAATGCTAAAAAGAGAAGAGATACTAAAAGAAGTTTGGGGAAATGAAGATTATTTTTCTGGTAGAAGTATGGATGTTTTTATAAGTAGACTTCGTAAATACTTTAAAAAGGATTCTAATATTTCCATTGAAAGTTCAAGAGGAATAGGATTAGAATTTAAGATTAAAAAATAACGAATGTTAATAGCCTTTCGTTAACAGTTAATACAGGGTTAACAAGCTGCAAAAGCTATATTTAAATAAATGTTCGAAGTAATTTTGAGGTATAAATTTAAAAAATCTATATCATGAAATTAATTAAAACAACATTCGTATTTTTCTTTATTACATTAACTGCATGCGCGCAAACTCCAGGTATTCCAACGCCACCAACACCCCCAAATACTATTGGTTCTTCACACACAGAAGTTGTAACCTCATCTTCTTCATCTTCATCTTCTTCACGAAATAGTAGTTCAACGAGTGTTTCTGATGAAAATACAAGTTATAAGTTTCGAGCGAAATTTCATTCTTCTAAAAGAAAAGGAATTGAAAATATACTTACAGAGGCTTTAGATGGAATTCAGTTGAGAAAAAGAAATAGAAAATTAGAGTGGGAAATTTTGCAAGGAGGCGATGTTCTATTTGAATGTACATTAAATAAAAACAGGCTTTCAATTTTTGTAGATAAAGAATTGTCTACAGGGAAATTCAATCGTAGAATTAAAAGATTAGGAGAGGATATACAGGAATATATATCTTCACATAAAAGATACAATTTTGCTAGTAGAGGAGGAATTTCAGTTTCACGTGCAGAGGAAAGATTAGAAAGAGCTAAAAGAGAACTTGAAAACTCTATAAAAAACTTAGAAGAAGTCAAAAGAGATAATGAAAAATAGGATAAATATGAAAATCTGAATATTTATCATTTCATCAATTTATATTTTTCTAGAAAATTCATCATGTTTTACATATGGTTTGTATGAACATTGTAAGTTAATAGAGAAAAAGGATACAATCAATTATGATATTTTACTCAAGATGGAATTAAGAGTAAAGAAAGCTTCTTCGTTTTTATTCATGGATCAAATTCAAAACCGTTTTATGAGATCTTCGATAAAAACGGTAAAAAGTATAGAAGAAGGACTTTTTCATTTAATTTTTTTAGTATTTCATTGAAGCGTACTTTTGTAATTGCATCAAAAAAAGCAATGGATTTCTTCTTTGAAAAAAATGAATTAAACCTTTAAAGTTAACACTGAACTAGATCATAGTTTTAATGAAAAATCGAAAGAAGAAAATGTCATAAGATGATGTAATGAGGTTGTTACTAAGTTTACGAATTGGATACACTCAAATATAACTCATATTTGAAGTAATTAGGTTAATTAGCTTAAAATGAAATAAGTAAAAGACAGTGATAGGCGTAAATCATTGTCTTTTAACTGTTTAAAAATTGAGTTTTTCTTGAATAATACATAAAAAAACCTTGATGAAAATAATTTTTTTTATGATTTTCGTAAAAAAAACATCATTTTGTAACTGATTTCATAATAAATAAATGAATTATATTTACTATTTTTGCACAGCAAAAGAAATCAATCAATATTATGGCAAGATTTGAATTAAAACTTCCTAAAATGGGTGAGAGCGTTGCAGAAGCAACAATTACTTCTTGGATTAAAGAAGTAGGAGATATGGTGGAAATGGATGATACCGTTGTGGAAGTAGCTACTGATAAAGTAGATAGTGAAGTACCTAGTGAAGTTGAAGGAAAACTTGTTGAGATTTTATTCGAGAAAGATGATGTAGTACAAGTTGGTCAGACTATTGCAATAATTGAAACTGAAGGAGAAGAAGGAGAAGCGGTAGTCCAAGAAACTATGAAAGAGGTTGTCAGCGAAACTCCTACTACAGCTAAAGAGATAGAGGAATCTATAGCTGAAGTGAAGGAGTCAGTAGGATCTTTAGATACCTCGGGTAGCGATCGTTTTTACTCTCCATTGGTAAAGAGTATAGCAAAAACTGAAGGGATTTCAGTAGTTGAACTTGAAAATATTAAAGGTACTGGTAAAGAGGGAAGAGTAACAAAAAGTGATATTTTAGGTTATCTTGAAAATAGAGGAGCCCAATCAACACCAGAAGCAAAGTCTGTACCAGTGCAGACGAATATTGCTAAACCTAAGCAAGAAGTTTCTACACCTGTTTCAATTTCTGGAAACGATGAAATTATTGAAATGAGTAGAATGGGTAAATTGATTTCAAAGCACATGGTTGCCTCAGTTCAGACTTCGGCTCATGTTCAATCTTTTATCGAAATTGATGTTACCAATGTTGTAAACTGGAGAAATAAGGTTAAAAAGGCATTCCAACAAAGAGAAGGGGATAAGTTAACATTTACTCCAATCTTTATGCAAGCTGTCGCACAAACTATTAAAAAGCATCCATTAATTAACATTTCAGTTGATGGTGATAATATCATTAAAAGAGGAAATATCAATTTAGGAATGGCTGCAGCACTGCCTGATGGAAATTTAATTGTACCAGTAATAAAAAATGCTGATCAATTAAGTCTTGTAGGAATGACAAAGCAGGTGAATGATTTAGCTCAAAGATCTAGAGCTAATAAATTAAAACCCGATGAAATTCAAGGCGGAACATATACAGTAACAAATGTTGGTAGTTTTGGTAGTATTACAGGAACTCCAATTATCAATCAACCTCAAGTTGCTATTTTAGCGCTTGGAGCGATTGTTAAGAAACCAGCTGTAATTGAAACTCCAGAGGGAGATTTAATTGGAATTCGTCATAAAATGATTGTATCTCATTCTTATGATCATAGAGTTGTGAATGGTGCTTTAGGAGGAATGTTTATAAAAACGTTTAAAGACATTATTGAAGCTTGGGATGTGAATCAAGACTTCTAAGATTAAATATAAAATTATATTAAAGGCTCAAGGTTTACTTGAGCCTTTTCTTTTATATCTTTATATACCAAAATAAAAAACAAATTATAATGAAAAAATTAGCAGTTATAGGGTTATTGTTGGGTTCAACAATAAGTTTTGGACAAGAAAAAGTTAAGTTACGTCTTAATTTGAATAAAGGAGAGAAGTATCAAACTCACATGAAAATAAATCAAGTCACAGAACCAACGATAATGGAAATGGAAATGAAAATGGAGATGTTAGTTGAAGCGAAGAAATCTATTAACTATGAAGTTAAGAACAACTTTACATATTTATCTGCTTTAAATAAGCATGGAGCAATTAAAATTAACTACAATTCTAACATGAAAGAAGAAGAGTTAACGCCACAAGATAAAAAGTTTGCAGATAAGATGAAACCGATTTTAGAAACTTCAATCTATTTAAATATGGATAGGTTAGGTAAAAGTGAGTTAATAAAATTAGTGCCAGACGTTCCAGAAGTTACTCAATTAAAGGATCAAATAAGTTCAGTTACTTATCCTGAAGATGCTGTAGGTATAGGTTCTACTTGGGTAAATGTTCAAAAGTCAAATGGTGCTGATATGGAATTAACATATAAGGTTACTAAGATTGAGAAGGATTTTGTTTTTGCAGATATAACAGGAAAATCTAGTGTTTTAACTGGCGCTATAATTACAGGAAAGTTAAAGATAGATAGAAAATCAGGTTTACCGAGTACTATGACAATGAATATTGATGTTAGTATGATGGGGGTAAATATGAAAACAAAATCTGATATTAGCATAAAGAAGATTTAACGTTATACGGAAAGCATAAATTAAGGAAAAACTTAGTATGAAGCTAGGTCTTTTTTATTCATATACTTCTTTTAAAGCATGTCCCAACTCTGTATATTCATAATCATGTTTTTTTTGTTTTTGCTGATGAAACTCGACTACCTTCTAAAACAATTAGAGCTAATTCACCTAAAACTGTTTTTAAGATGATACCAGGAATATTAATTGGTGTAAGTATTTTCTTGAGTGCCTTCCCTAAAGCTTTGGTAAAAGTTGAATTGCTTTGATGATCTGAGGCTATACCATTATAGATTCCAATAAACGTATCATTTTCTGTAGCTTTAACATATAAATTGCATAAATCTTCGATGTTAATACAAGGAACATATTGTTTTCCATTTTCTAGTACTGATAAAAATAGAGGTGTATTCATTTTTTGTAAAGCTCCACCGTCTTTACTTAGTGCAACTCCAGTACTTAAAATAGTAATAGGAATATCCAAATTCTAAAAATATTTCAGCTGTTAGACTTGATAATGATGGTAAACAAAGGTTTTATGAATATAATTTCAAAAACGGAAAAGACACATAGTTAATTAAAGATTTCGTAGTTGTGTACCCGATGTGGTACAACAAAAACATATTAATTTCCTCTGTTATTGTAAATGATAGTCTACAATTATGTATTAATGATTTAAAAAAGAAAACAAACACAATAATCGCTAAAAATGTAGGTCGATCTTTTCATACAATTCCGAATTCTTCTTTAGTTAGTTTTATGAAAAAATTGAAGAAAACTGGGACGTTATTTTCTTCGACTCATTCACTCATTAATACAACACGTTAACTCATTCTAGATTTTAAATTTTTTCATTACTCTGTATGTTTGAATCAAATCAACATTAAAAATTAAATTATGAAAAGTAAATTTACTCTAGAAATTAACAAACCATGCTCTGAAAAATTCAGCGGTTTTAAAAAAGCTGAACTTGATGGATTTTGCGGTTCTTATCAAAAAGAAGTTGTAGCTTTTACAGGTTGGAGTTTTCATGATATTATTAATTACTTCAATAATAATAGCAACCAAAAAACGTGTGGTCGATTCAATGATTATCAGTTGGGAACTTACGCCAAACCAACTAAAATTAAACGCCTTAGTATCTTTAAACATATTGGCATAGCATGATCCTTATTTTCTTTAAATACTGCTAATGCACAAAAAAGCTGTCCAAAAGTTGAAACATTACAATTAAAGCATAACAAATTTAAAAAGAAAAATACTGAACATAGATTCACCGTTTCAGGGATTGTTTCCGATGAATCAGGACCTTTATCAGGTGTTTCTGTACAATTAGAAAATCAATCTTATGAACTGAATCTGGCTTTGATGGAAAATTTGTTTTCTCACAAAAACTAAAAAAAGGAGATATACTCATCTTTAGTTTTGTTGGAATGGATACTCAAAACATTAAAATTGAAAATGACACATCTATTTCAAATATTGAACTAAAGGTAAATATTGAAATGGCATGATTATTATTTTTAGGAGAAGTTATTGTTAAAAAGCCTTTTAAATCTAAAAGAAATTCAAAAAATGAAAAATAAATTAATCTTAGTAGTTTTTCTAATAACATTTAAAGTTGGAGCTCAGGTTTCAGATCTTAAACATATTAGTTTTAAAAAAGTTAATAAAAACGTCAGATTCCACAAAGGAGAAAGCCTTAAAAACATTTTAACTTTAACTCATAAATTAACAGACGAACTTCAAACAAAAGTTGAAAAATTTCACGTAATTTATCTTTGGATATGTAAAAATATAGATTACGATTATGAAACTTATAGACGTATCAACCTAAAAAGAGAAACCTATAAATATAATTCAGAAAAATTCATCAAATGGAATATCGATTATAGAAAAACTATATTTAAACAATTACTAGAAAGCAAAAAAACTGTTTTTACTGAATATGCTTATTTGTTACAAAAAATGGATTTTATAGCTGGAATTGAGTGTATGTTGATTAATAGATATGGAAGAAACTCTTCAATTATTATTGACGAAATTAATTATCCGAATCATACATAAAATGCAGTTAAGCTAGAGAATAAATGGTATTTATGTTATCAAACTTAGTCAAGTTGATTTTTAAATGAAGAATCTGAATTCATTCATCTATATAACGATGGATATTTTTTTAACTAAACCCAAACTATATGATACAAGATAATTATGGACATACGAAATTCATATGTCTTTTTATGCTTTTTATTAGTAGTCATACCTACTCATCTTATAAAAATGGTCTATTCAAGAACTATACAGCAATAGATGGTTTATCTAGTTCGGAAGTGTATGATATTACCCAAGATAATTTAGGGTATATTTGGTTTGCCACAGATAGAGGTTTAACCCGTTTTGATGGTAAAAACTTTAAACGTTACACAATTTCTGAAGGATTACCTGATAATACCATTCTTAATTTTTACGAGCAACCAGATGGAACAATATGGTGTTCAACGATGAACCACAAAATTTTCTACTTCAAGAATGAAAAGGATGGTTTTAATCTTTACAAATACAATGAAATTTTATCTAAAAATATTTCCAATAATAGGGTTATTAATAATCTAGTGATAACTGAAGAAAAGGAGCTCCTACTCACGTTTAATAATTTAGATCTATTCTTAGAAATTGATAGGAAAGGTAATGTTCTCAACAGACCAGTCAGACAAGTAAGTGAAAATAAACTAGTCAACATAAAGATTCTTCAAGATAAAGCTGGTGTCGTTTTTGTGGATAGACATGATGTTTTTAATACTAAAGGGGCGCTAACAATAGAGGATTTATTAACAGGAATAGCCGGTCCAAGCTTTAATGGAATAGTGAACTACAATAAAACTAACAATATACGATGTGTCTATATTAGAAACTGGTATTTCATAATTTATCCAAATAATGATGTTGAAAAAAGAGAAGTTCCTTTTTACAAGGAAAAAGTAGCCATCAAAGCAGGTAAAATTGAGGATGATTTATTATGGATTGGATATCAGTATGGAGGAGCTATAATAATGGATTTAAATGGGGATATAAAACAACATTTTCTTAAGGATAAATCTGTTACAAAAGTTTTTAAAGATCACGAAGGAGGTGTTTGGGTAAGTACCTTAAATTCAGGAGTTTTTTATTGTAAAGAACCTTTAATAGATTATCACTCTTGTTCTAGTTTTCCTACGGAATTAGCAAAAGATAATGATGACAATTTAGTTGTTGCTTTTCATAACGGTGAGGTCAAAACTAAAGAAAATGAAGAAGGTGATTTTGAGATTTTATACAACTCAAATAATATGTTTCCTGTATTCATAGGTCATGATAAAAGTGTTAATCAATTATATATAGAAGAGTTGAATTCTCCTAAGATTAACAATAGTAGAATGAAAATTAATAATGATCAGGTTTATGGTATTTCTGATGATGAGATTTTTACAGATAGCTTCGGGAAAAGTTATGTTAAAATTTACAAGAATGATACTAAAAAAGAGATAAAAGTACCTGAACGAATTTATGACATTTCAAAAAAGGAAAATTATATATTAATTGGAACACAGAATGGTCTTTATCAATATAATAATTCGAAATTAAAATCATTAAAAGGTGAGTCAGATTTATTCAGGCATCGTATTTCAGATATAGATATTAAAAATGACAAAGCATATATCGCCACGATGGGAAGAGGTATCGTTATAAAACAAGAAGATACTATTTTAAATATTAATAAAAAAGAAGGGTTACTAAGTGATATTTGTACCGAGATTTACGTAGAAGATCCTTATACATTTTGGGTGGGAACCAATAGAGGAATTAATCGTATAACATTATATAAGAATAACACATTTGATATAGATTCAATATCTTCTAAAGAGGGGCTTGTATGTAGTGAAATTCTAGATATTGAAATTATTGATAAGCAAGTTTGGATCGCTTCAAGAGAAGGGTTATTTAGTTTTCCTAAAAATATATTTGATAGAATAAGGAAAAAGTATAGGAAATGGCTACATATAGACAAGATAGTCACTAACCAAAAACATTATTCGGTTAAAGATATTATTGAAATAGAACCTTTCAAAAAAAATAGTAAAATACACTTTAAAGCGATATCGTTTAAAAGTGAAGGGAATAATGAATACCGTTATAAACTAAAATCAAATGAACCTTGGTATTATACTAAGAGTGAATCTATAGATTTATCACATTTAGCCTTTGGAAAATATCAACTTATTTTGCAAGTTAAAAGTACAAATGGAAAATGGTTAGAATCAATAGAAAAGTCGATTATTGTATATCCTCCATTTTGGAAGACATCTTGGTTTTTCCTCCTTATTGCTTCGTGTGTAGGAGTTTTAATTTATATCTTTTTTAAATTTCAAGTATTAGTATTTAGAAATTATCAGTTAAAAATAATATATAAGGCACTTTTAAATAGACTACGATCAAAAGAACAGCATCTTTACGTCAATATCAAAAGTAATGGAAAAATAGTTAAACTTTTCTCAAATAAAATTGGTTATTTTAAGTCGTCTAGAAATTACATAGAGATTTTTACTCAGGATAAAAAGTATTTAGTAAGAAAAAAACTAGATGATTTTTATAAAGATTTACCAGATTCAATTGAATTTACTAAAGTACATCGTTCTTATTATGTTAGAATGGATAAAATATCTGAGATAAAAGGAAATAAGGAAGTATATATTTTTAATAATGCGATCCCAGTTAGTAAAACTTATGCAGATAACTTGAAGCGGATTTCAGCTTAAAGTATATGTAATCTTAATTTTCTTGATATCTTTTTTTGTCCCAAATGCATTCATTTCATCCCAATAACTCTATTAAAATCGTGATTGATTAGTTATTTCATGTATCATATTAAATGATTTCGTCACAAATTAAGAGTACAAATTTAAAGTTGCTTTTTCACATTATATATTAGCTGTAACTAAAATCTCATTCGCGAAGAGTAGATATATATCTTCTTTATCTATAAAACAAGAAGAAAAATAATTTAAAACTTTAAAAATGAAAAACGTATTAAATTTAGGTAAGAAATTATCAAGTAAAGAACAAAAAAATGTTAAAGGAGGAATAGGATTGAGTGATTCAACTGTAGTAGAGCGATGTAAATCAGCTTGTGAGTTTGATCCAATCGATGTAGCTCAATGTAAAAAAGATTGTGAAGGTTTAGGATCAGGAGTATCTTTATTCTAAAAAGATAAATAGATCAATTTAAAACTGTCTAAAGTTTACTTTAGACAGTTTTTTTTATTATAAATATCTTCGAAAGCACTTTTAAGTGTTTTAAATTTAAAATTATATTCTTCTTCAGTTTTTACTGTTGAAATTCGACTACCTTCTAAAACAATTACTGCTAATTCACCTAATACTGTTTTTAAGATGAAACCAGGAACATTAATTGGTGTAACTATTTTCTTGAGTGCCTTGCCTAAAGCTTTGGTAAAGGTTGAATTGGTTTGATGATCTGGGGCAATACCATTATAGATTCCAATAAACGTATCATCTTCTGTAGCCTTAACATATAAATTACATAAATCTTCAATGTGAATCCAAGGAACATATTGTTTTCCATGTCCTAGTGCTGATAATAATAGAGGTGTATTCATTTTTTGTAAAGCTCCACCGTCTTTACTCAGTACAACTCCAGTTCTTAAAATAGTAACAGGAATATCCAAATCTTGAAACTGTTGGGCAGCATTTTCCCACTTAATACATATTTCAGAAATAAAGTCAGAGGCAGGTTTATCTTCTTCCGTAAAAATATTTTCTGTAGTAATAGCTCCATAAAATCCAATTCCAGAAGAACTAATAAAACGTTTTAAAGGCACTTTTAATTCTGTTACTTTTGAAAATAAGAGGTTAGCTGATTCTACTCTACTATCAATTAATTCCTTTTTTCTAGTTTTAGTCCATTTTTTATCGGCAATGCCTGCACCTGCCAAATGTATTATATAATCGAGATTTTCGAAGACTTTTTCATCAATGTAATTGTTCTTAATATCCCATTTAAAATGATTTTCCTTTCTTGGGTTTCTCGTTAAAATTTGTACCTCATGATTCTTTTGAATTAGTTTATTTTCAAGAACTTCTCCAATTAATCCGGTTCCTCCTGTAATTAAGATTTTTGCCATATTATAAAAATAAAAAAACCGTGATGAATTTTCATCACGATTTTCTAATTATTTATAGTAAATTAAACTTATTTCACGTCTTTTAAAGTATTCGTGATTAAAGTTTTTAATTGGTTCTTATGAGCTTTTGTCATAACATCTCCAGTTGCGTTTCCAACCCAAGTTTTAATTCTTTTTAAGTTGTATAAAGCCATTGCTTTTGAAGCATTGGTAAATCGATTTTTGTTTTTTCCATCGATCATGTTTAAAAGCATTTTGGTGTAGTCAGTTTGAAGGTTTTGACGGAAAGAATTTACAGAAGCATAAATATCATTTTTGAAAATAGCATTGTTTAAATCAGTCATAAATTCTGATAACTTGTATTTATTTCCGTATAATTCAGAATCAGAGATTCTTTGCAACGTATTCGGGTGTAAAATATGACGTAATACTCTTCTTTGATATCCTAACACTTGTGCATGAATTTTCGGATCTTCTGGTCCACTAAAGAAGTTATATCCTCTTCTTTGTCTTGCTAGATAGTTGTATAAATCTTGTGGTGCTTTAAAGGCATTTGGTGCGAAAATATATGTTTTTAAAGCATTCATAGCTCTCTTTTGATCAGCATAACTAACAGGAGTGTAGGGTTTTGTAGCTCCTTCTTGTCCGTGCATTGCTCTATCTACGTAAACTCCACCAATAAATCTCGAAATTACATCAGCGGCACGAGCTGTTTGTCCATTTAATATATAATAAGCGTTGCGCAATTCTTCATATGATTCTCCATTTGATGTCATGCTCGACTTCAATTTTTTCATCATATTGTTTACGATTTTAAATCGATCAACTGAATAACCAATCTGGTCATTCGATAAATCACCAGTCATAACTCTTGGATCAATTGCTTTTCCTGGAGAACGCATATCGTCAGCATCATTACCAAAGATTAATTCTGGTTTTGTCGATTGTGCTAAAAGAGCATCCATTTCAGTTTTATTATTAAATGGAGTATAACCAAACTGAATAGCCCAAATATCATATGGTCCAACCGCCATATCGTAATACTGACCTTGCTTAGTTCTGTCAAGTGTTAGGTTAATTCCGGCATAATCCATAACAGAACCAGTTAAACATTTTCCTTCAATTAATTTAGCATCTGCTAATTCGGCAGGACTAAATAATTGACTGGCTTTCATATTATGATTTAATCCTAGAGTATGTCCAACTTCATGCATTATTAACGATTTCATCGCTTCTTTTTTCATTCCTTCCATCTCCATATCAGTTGCTCCAGTTGCAGCTAGCACAGTTTGTCCAAACAAAGTATTTTCATGCATTAAATGTCCAGCAGAGCAAAACATATGGTTATCTTTATTTAAGAAAGCATATTCAATTGTTTCTTCTTTGTTTTCGAAGCTTGAAACACTATTTATAATTTTATCCAATTGTACCCTATTGGTAAAATGTACAAATTCAAGCATAATGTCAGCTCCTAAAATTTCTCCAGTTCTTGGGTTTACAAAACTTGGTCCGTATCCACCAAAAGGAGGATTTGGAGAAGAAGTCCAACGTAAAACATTGTAACGAACGTCGCCTGCATCCCAATTTGCATTATCTGGCTGTACTTTTACAATCATAGCATTTTTAAACCCTGCTTTCTCAAAAGCTTCATTCCAAGCTAAAACTCCTTCTGTAATGGTTTGTCTCCATTCTAAAGGTGTAGAATTTTCAATCCACCAAGTAATTGGAGTCACAGGTTCTGAAACTGCTGACGAAGGGTCTTTTTTAACTAATCTCCAACGGTGAACTAAATCTCTATAATTAATAGTTTCTGTACTTGTCATATCATTAACTTCTGTTGTAAAGAAACCAACACGAGGATCATCAAAACGAACTTCGTATCCATCTTCTGGCATGTTCATGAACGTATGGAAAACTTTTATAGACACGTATCTTCCATCTTTAATTGCTCTAGAACCTCTATTTAAAACAGTTGGATTATTATAAACATATTCTGTTTTAATATTGGTGTTTTCAGGATAGTTTTTAATACTATTAATCTTCGATTTGTTTTTATCAAAACGACCTAATTTAAATGAGAAAGGAGATCTACCAGGAAAACTTGGTTGTTTTACTCTAGTTAATGCTTCAGATAAAAATAATCCGTTAGCATTGATTAAGTATTCTCCTTTTTCTTCATCTGTTGCTAAAATCTTAGAGCTTTCAATTAATGCATCACTCGTATTTGCAACTGATGATCGAGAAATAGCATTGTTTTTATCAAAGTAGAATGAAGTATTCGGGGCTACGAACTCAATTTTATTAAAATGTTTTTTAATGTGGAAAACAGTAGAGCCTCTGTAAGAACCTCTAAATGCGTTTGCTTCAGTTACACCATCTGCGATTTGAGAGAAGTAAATGAAATCTTTATTTAATTGATCTTTTTTAACTAATAATTTTACATCACCAGTAATGGAGTCTTGATAAACTGTAAAAAGTCCTTCAATCTTATTACTCTTTTTAGTTAAATCAGCAATAGTCTTTTTTGGTTTTTTCTTTTTTTTGGGTATTTCAGTTTTTGCCTTAGAATCTTTTTCTTTTTTCTTTTTTCTTCTTTGCGCATTTACATCAGTAATACTTAACATAAAAAGCGCCAAGAATGCGGTTAAGACCAATCTTGGTCGTTTAGTGAACATGTTAAAATGGTTTTAAAATTTTTTAATAATATGTGAAGTTATTATTATTTCATTAAGAAGAATGTTAACGATTTAATAAATAAATTTATTCTTCTAGTGTATAAAAAGAGATAGAAATTTATTTCATTTATTATTGTTGGAGATAATTGGGATAATAGATCCTTATTTTAGCTAATAGTTTATTTATAAATGCTTTATAATATTCTGCTCTAGAAATACTAACATCAATATTTAAGTCAAGACTAGTTTATTACCTTATGAAAGGTTTCATGTATTTCATTTAATTTTTAGGGATCATTTGAATTTAATTCACCTTATTAAATTAAATTTCCAAAAAGTAATTTTATAACATATATTTTATTTCCTGTAAGCACTTTTAGATTTTCTTATTTAGAAATATAATTGTTTCATTACCTAAACTTTTAAATGTTAAATTTATCCGGCTCTAAAAAAGCAACTTTTGCCGCTACTGACCAATTCGTGGAAAGTATTTCCTTATCATTATATGAATAATAAGACATACAAAATTGAATTTATCATGATTATTTACTAACCACTAATACCGTTAATACCGTTCAATATTTCGATCAAAATACCATCAGATTTACCTTTTATATGCATACTTTCCTTTTCTATATTTTTTAGAAGGAATGGAATCAAGGAGATAGGGAATTGATGTAAACCCTTCTTTTGTTATTTTAAAAACACCGAAATGTAAGTGGGGTTCTGTACTATACCCAGTATTTCCTGAATAACCAATTGGTTGATTTTTTTTTACAGAATCACCATTTTTTACTAAAACACCATTTTTTTTCAAATGAATGTATTGTGTGAATAATCCATCTTCATGATAGAGAAGAATGTAGTTACCATCGCTTCGATATTTTTTATTTCTTCCTCCTTTGTTCGAATCTTTTTTTAATCCTACAACAACACCATCTCTCATTGCACAAATAGTTTGTCCCACATTCATTCTAAAGTCAATGGCGTATTTAGATAAACCATTGTGTGTAAATTTTGTATTATGTCCTTGAATTATTTTGTATCGTTTTCCTTTTAAAAATGGTAATGCGTAATTATAGAGTGTATCATAATTACTGATATACTTTACTGGTCCGTATCGCATTTTGAATTGATAGTCTTTTAAAAAAGTTATTGTGTCTTTTCCATCGAAACTAAGGATATTCTTTTTCTCATAAGCTTTTACATTATAGCTTTTTAAAGATTTTGTTGTGTTATGTAAAACTTTAACATGCGTTGGACAGCCAAGTTTGTTATGAGCAAAAACTTTAGTTTTATTATTGTTAATTTCAAAAAAGAGATAACTTGGCTTTTTTTGAGCATTTAAATAACTGCATAATACAATAGCGATAATTATAAATACTCTTAACTGCATACTAGCGAATTATTTTTGTCGGAAAACTCACAATACTTTCATGACCATTTTTACCAATGGCACTCACACCGAAAAAATAATTGTCAAGAATAATTCCGTCTAATGTAAATTCAGTAATATCTTCTACATATTTAAAATGATCCCAAGTGGGAGATGTAGTATCCCGCCAATAAATTTTATATCCTTTAGCTTCTTTAACTGGTTGCCAAGATAACTTTGCAGAAGCTTGAACAATTCCTCCAATTCCCACATTTTTTGGAGCGAGTGGAGCAGAAGCGATACTAGCTAAGTTAATAGCATTAACAGCCGTTAATTTTTTGGTATACTCGAAGTTCACGAATTTTAGTTTATCACCATATTCTATTCCATTTTCAGTACGAATGTCTTGGTGTTGTTGTGTGTAATTTTCATGAGCTTCCATTATTCTTATACCAGCAAATCCTACATCATTAAACGGACGATGATGACCTCCACGACCAAAACGATCTAATCTGTAAATCATTTTAGGGTTCATTTCTGGCATATAAGTTTTCGTTGTTTTATAAATGTAACGAGCCAATTGTCTTGAGATTCCATCAACTTCACCACCATAAAAACGTCTAGCGCGTCTTTGGTTTGCTGTTTCAGTCGGAGGAGTAGGTTCAGAGAAAATTCTAAAAGTTCTATTATCAATAATTCCATCCACACCTTTTATATTGCCAATCATATCATTATTCATAACACCGATAATGTTCCAATTTTTTTCAATAGCAAAGTTTGCCAAACCTTTTCCTCCAAATAGTCCTTGTTCTTCACCAGATAAGCCCACATAAATAATACTATTATCAAATTTATAATTACTTAAAACTCTAGCTGCTTCCAAAGCTCCTGCCATTCCTGTAGCATTATCATTTGCGCCAGGAGCATCATCTGTAAAATTATTTGGATCTGTGATTCTTGAGTCGATATCTCCACTCATAGCAATAAAACTATTTGGATTTTTAGTTCCTCTTTGAATAGCAACTACATTTACAACCCAAACATCCTTCGTTATCCTTTTATTCGTTCCTTTTTTAACTAAATCTTTCTGATAAAAAACTTCTAAACAATTATTACACTCTCTTGAAATTTTATCAAACTCCTTTTTTATCCATCTACGAGCAGCTCCGATTCCACGTGTTTCAGAAATAGTATCACTTAAAGTATGTCTTGTCCCAAAATTCGCAAGAGTTTCAATATCACTTTGAATTCCATCAGCAGAAATACTGTTTATAATATCATAAATTTTAGTATCTGTTTGAGAAAAGCCAAGTAGTGGAATTAATAGAATAGGTATTATATAAATGATTCGTTTCATAAGATATTATTTGATATCGTGAGTATTGGACGTAAGAATTTATGAAATATTTCAAATTAATCTTTAAAATACCAAAATGGTATAATAACATCGATTCTTTTTAAAGTATCTTTCTTACGAATAAGCTTTCTTTTAAGCCTCAAAACATGTTTACCATCCTTTAAATTTTTTGTAGGAATGAATGTTTGAAAACCTATTTGATTTTTGGTGTTTTTAGTTATTAAAAAATCGGTATCAATGGTTACTGAATCAATGTTAACCTCATACATTTCGTTAAAAACTTCAACGTATTTTCTCGCTAAACTGTCTCTTTTTTTAGTAGAAATATTATTTTTTCTATTTGTGAATTTTACACCAGTTTGAAAACCCCTTCGATCATTTTCAGGTTTAAGCGAAGGATGATAATTGTAGATTCTATTTTCTAAGTTTTCACTAAATACTTTAAATAGATTTATGTATGGTTCAGTAATTACCTTTGATTGGATAGTCGCGTTATCTACCAAATCATTTTCTTTTATTAGTAAATCTTCATATTCCTTGTTATTCAAATAAATGTTTGAATTACGTTTAGTACTCTCGATATAATTTGAAGTTTGAAATTTTATAGAGCCGATGAAAGCTATTAAGAAATATATTGGAATTAATAATACACTGATTCTTTTGGTGAATTTATTATCTAAAAAATTATAAACAAGAGGACGATATAAAAAGGATAATGTAATAAAACTAAAAACCCAATAGAAAGGAAAATATATTTTAGATAAAATTCTTTTCTTTTTTAAATAACCTTGTGTGACAAAATCAATAAAAGTCAAAAATGATCCGATTCCTATAAAAGTTATAAAAGAAATTCCTACGAAAACTCTCCAACCTTTTGAGAAAGATTCATTATTCATTAAATAGTTAATAACTGTAATTAATAGTACAATTGTTAAAGTAATAGCAATGACATAGAAAATTAATAAGAAAGAGATAGCAAAAAGAACACTACAGTAGTTTTCTAAAATAGCCACGTACCTGTCGAAAGAAACAATTTTTTTCTTTAAATAGTTGCTAAATCTAGGGTGGTAGTTGAGAGTTTCGAAGTCTATATCTCCAGAAACATAGCGTAAACCAAGAGCACCAATCCAAAGACCTCTTAAGGTAACATGAAATAGCAAGTTAAAAATAAGTATATAACAAGCAAGCAATGCTACGATTGAAACTACAAAAGTTACAATTTGCTTATCGTTTTCTGCTATAGTTAAGGCTAGTTTTATTTCGGGTAAAGCAGTAAATAAACCAAATATGGCAAAACCAGAAATAATTAATTCCAGTTGCCAACTATCCTGTTGTAAACGATCTAAAAGTTCTTGAAACTTTTTAGTTTTAAAGTTACTACTCATAAAAAAGTTGTTAGAAATATTTGGATAACCCAAAAATAACAAAACCGCCTTTAAATAAAAGCGGTTCGTTATATTTTAGATATGTTATCAATTATTAACTTTCTTTTTCCAGTTTTTTAGTAAGAAAAAATCCAGAAAACAATCCTAAACCACCTACAAAAAATATCATCGCTGGATACACAGCTTCTTCATCTAATCTTGTGTAAGTTGTTAATAATAAAGCTAAGAAAACACCTAAACCAATTCCCATTAATAATAATGAAAAGTTTAGAACAATCATTCTTCCTGTTAATGTTGACTTTTTCTTTTCTCCTTGCATAAATATTTTAGCATCTGCTCCTTTTTCAATTAATGCTAACCTTTCTTTGTTTCTAGTTGAATAAAAAAGATAAAATATTCCAAAAATTACTGCGAATAAGAACATAAATACAATTGCTACTTCCATATTATCGTTTTTTAAATATTATTTTTAATGTGTTTTCAAGTATGACAGGATACTTTTCAAATAGGTTACACTTTTTTTGAAAAAAATATTTTTTTGATTTTTTTGTAACCTTTTAAAAGAATGCATTGTCATAGTATAAAATGACAACTATCAACGATCAAACTTACATAGAAAAAACAATTAAAGGCGATACTAATGCTTTTTCTCATTTAGTAGAAAAGTATAAAGTAATGGTATTTAGTTTATCTATGAAAATGTTGAAAAGTAGGGAAGAAGCAGAAGAAGTTTCACAAGATACTTTTATAAAAGCTTATAAAAATTTGTCTAAATTTAAAGGAGATTCTAAATTTTCTACTTGGATATATAAAATAGCCTATCGAAATTGTTTAGATAATTTAAAGAAGAATAAAGAAAAGTATCAAACAAGTACTATTGATGAAATAACGATTGATAAAATTAATAGTACCGACAATATTCTTGAAGACATTTCGAGGAATGAAAGAGCTATTTTAATGAAGGAATGTTTAAATAGACTTCCAGAAGAAGAAAGAACTTTACTTTGGATGTTTTATTATGATGAGCTTAGTTTGAAAGAGATAATTGAAGTAACCGAATATTCAGAATCTAACTTAAAAGTCAAATTACATAGAGCTAGAAAAAGATTATTAAGAGTAGTTGAACAAAATGTAGAACCAGAATTGATTAATCATTATGGGAGAAAATAAACACATAGAAGAATTAGATGCTTTTGCAAAAAAGTATGTGAAAGATGTAGAACAAGAGTTGCCAACATTTGATTTTACTTCAAGTGTAATGCACAAAATAAAGGAAGTAGAAATGAGTTCAGTTTATAAAACCACTCCTTTAATTTCTAAAAAAGTTTGGGTTTTATTATTTTCTTTATTAACTATTTGTATGGTTTATGTATCAAAAGGAAAGTCTATTTTTTCTAGTTGGAAAATCCCTGAGAAGTTTAAAATTTCAACCAAAATTGAATTTCCGGATTTATTTCAAGGAATTACGGTTTCAAATACCATGTTAACGGCTTGTTTCTTTTTTACGTTATTAATTTTTATTCAAATTTATCTTTTTAAAAATCGTTTCGAAAAAGATTTAAATTCATGATTTATGAATAATTCAATGCAAAAGTTATTGTTATGTATTTAAATTTAGTAACTTTTGAACTTAATTATAAATTACAAATACCAAATGAAAAGAAGTATTTTATCGCTACTCTTGTTTTCTTTAATTGGTTTTTCTTGTGTAAATACAAAGGCTAAAGAAGAAAAAAAAGCTGTTATTGAAATAGATCAAAAAATTGAAGAAGTGAGTAAAGAAGTTGAAAAGGATTTGGAGTCTTTAGAAAAAGAAGCTAAAGAGATTGAAGAGGAGTTAAAAGAATTAGATAACCTATAAAACTCAAAATCATGAAATTATTTAAATTTGTATTAGTTGTAATGCTTGTTAGTTTTGTAGGAGTTACAAATGCACAAGAGGTAAAAGAAACAAAAAAAGAGAAAGAGGAGCATGTTGAATTTTCAATTTCTGAAAAATTAAAAAAGAGAAAGAGTCAATTATTATTGCTAGAAAAGAGAAATGCTGTTTCTATGGATAGAGTACAAAAAGTTATGAAGAAACTCGAAACCTTAAAAGAAAGTAATAAGATTTCGGAAGAAGAATACACAAAGAAAATGGAAAAGGTTTCAAAGATGGATAAAAGGATAAAAAAACAACACGATAATATTTTTAAATTACAGTCAGATGTTCTTTCGAAAGAAAGAGAATTGAGAGGAATTAAAGCTTCAAGATAATAGGATTTTAACCTAATAAAACACCGAATAAATTAACTTTTATTCGGTGTTTTTTTATTTATCTAAAAAAGTATACACTGCTTATTTTTCCGTTGGCTACTTCATAAATTGCTACTGCTTTGAAGTTGTTGCCATTCATGGTAAGATACTCTTCGTCAATAATTCTATTTCCATTTACGATTCTCCTCAAAACCTTACAGTTTAAATCAGGTGTGCTCTCGAAAAAAGGAGTATAACGTTTTCTCATTTCATCAATACCTTGATAGTTTAATGTATTAGGAAATGTGTAAACCTTTACATTTTTAGCGAATGGCTTTAAAAATGCTTCAATGTCTCTATTATTATAAGCTTCTAATTGTTCTTCAGCTAAATATCTTGGTGATACTTCCGCCGTGATTGCTAACTTACTAGCATTATCGTTTACTGTTATTCTTGAGATTTTATTTATATTTTCATCTTGAAATTGATGGAATACACTCCAGCCTTTGTCCTTAGTAGGATGGAATTTATAGATAGTATTTTCATTTGGAATTAAAATAGTACCATTTGGCAACCAGCAAATATCTTGTGCTTGTCCAGTAATTGTAATAAATTTGGTTTCTTTAGTTTGAGGATTTAAAGACCAAACTTCCCAGTTTTCTTCATTTTTTTTCATAAAACTAACTAAAGATGAATTCGGAATTTTATGAAAAGATCGACCTACATTTTTAGCGATTATTGTGTTTGTTTTCTTTTTTACATCACTAATGCATAATTGTAAACTATCATTTACAATAACAGAGGAAATTAATGTGTTTTTGTTGTACCACATCGGGTATGCAACTACTAAATCTTTAATTAATTCTGTGTTTTTTCCGTTTTTGAAATTATATTCATAAAACCTTTGTTTACCATCATTATCAAGTCTAACAGCTGAAACATTTTTAGAATTTGGAATTCTTTGCGGTGAATATTCTCCACCCTGTGGTGTGTTATTTATGTAGGATAATTTACCATCTTTAATACTGTATTTTCCAATATCTGTTTGGCTATTTTTTGCTGAAGCAAACAGAACTAAATTGTCATTGTAAAAATGAGGCTGACTATCGTATCCATCATTATTAGAAATATTTTTTCCATTGACGACTTTTAGTTTTTCATTTTCAGATTTGATATCAAATAAGTAAATCTCTGTATTTGTTTGTGCCCATGATATTATTGGGAAGAATATTAAAGCAAGTGTTTTTTTCATTATGAATTATTTGGTTAAAATAAAAGTACAAAAAACCACTTCGAAAATGAACGAAATGGTTTCTTATCTTTAATTACTAGAGCTAATTTGCTATTTGCTATTTGCTATTTGCTATTTGCTATTGTTTTGTTTCAAATATACGTGGGAATGAAGAGTTTAAAATTTAGATTAATTTATCGGTTTGTATGAATGACTTAAGATGATTGTTTGATACTTTCTAAATTTGGTTTAATAATTATTTTTCTAGTCTTTGGTGTTTTTTAAAAATATCATCAAAATTTTGAATTAAGATTTGAGATTCGGAATCGTAAATTAGTGTCCTGTCTTTTTGAGCATAAAGCTTGGGTTGGATTGAAATTCTTTTGTTATCTATTTTATTAACAATAAAAGGACGATAACAGTTTTTTAAATTCTTAATTATGAATTTTTCTGGATGATTTTTTAGTTTTGGTCCAATGTAGTAAAAGCTTGAATCTGTGTCAAATATTAATGCTTTTGAGCTATTAGTTCTTTTAAAATCATAAACATCTTCAAGAATTAATGCTTCCCGCTTTTTGTTTAAATAATAATAAATAGTAAACTTACCATTCTTTGAAAAGTATCTAATTGATATATATTTATTCTTAATTGTTTCTTCGCGGGTGATTTTAGCACTAATAACTTTAAGTATGTTATTTGAGACTTTAGTATTAATAATAGTGTTAACTTTTAAAGTATCAATTGAATAAGTTTTTAGATCGCTGTAATTTTTTTTGTAATTGTAAAGTTTGTGATTTTTAACAATGTTATTGTCATTGGCTGCTGCATACTCAATAAGTTTAAGAGTATTTGTTATGTTGAATTTCCTCCGAATTTGTCTGATGACAACAATTTCCTCGTCAATATTATTTTCTAAAAAATCCTTTTCTTGTCCCTTGAGGTAATTTAAAGTCTTTTTTCCTTTTGATATAAAATAGTCAGGTTCACAATAATCAACATAAAAATGATCAAAATCTAAAAGAATGTTTTTTTTGAAGTTGATTCTTTTACAAAGTTTTTCAGCATATTTTCCGATGAATTCTACTTTTTTAATTTCCTCATATTGAAAGCCAGTTTTTATTCTTGTAGTTATGTTTCCATAATTTTCAACAATAGAAAAGTCTTGATGGACGAAATCATTTTTTGTTTTAAAAGAGGTAATTATGATGAATACTATTACTAGTTGAAATCTTTTCATTTTATATTTTTTCTCAATAAAAAAATCTCTTTGCGTATAACAAAGAGATTCTTAAAAATTTATAAAAGTTTTAACCTTACTTAATCAAATCGTAAGAACGTTTAATAAAGTTTGTTAATTCTTCACCATGAAGTAGGTTTTGAGATAATTTAGCTAAGTCAAAAGCTTGAGAAATTAATTGCTTTTGTTTATCCTCGTCAGCATTTAAAATATCAGAAACTAGTTCGTGGTTTGTATTTACAACAAGATTGTACATTTCTGGCATATTACCCATTCCCATCATTCCACCACCAGTAGCCTGCATTTCTTTCATTCTGCGCATGAATTCCGGAACAGTTATTAAAAACGGAGAACTTGAAGAATCCATTGCTTCTAACTGGACTGTATAACTAGAATTGTTTACAGCTCCTTCAATAACTGGTTTTAGTTTTTCTTTTTCTCCTTCAGAAAGTTTAGAAATAATCGTGTCGTCTTTCTTAATTAGATTGTCAATATGGTCAGCATCAACACGTTTGAATTGAATTTTAGCATCACCAGATTCCATCTCTAATTTTTGCATTAAGTGAGGAACTATTGGTGTATCTAGCAATAATACTTCGTATCCTTTCGCTTTAGCATCTTCAATATAACTATGCTGTGCATCTTTATTAGCTGCATACAAAATCACGTGATTTCCATCTTTATCGGTTTGAGCTTCTTTAGTTTTTTCAACTAATTCGTCAAACGTAAAAAAGGTGTCGTTAACAGTTGGATATAAAGCGAATTTTTTAGCCTTATCGAAAAATTTCTCTTCAGATAACATTCCGTACTCGATAATAACTTTGATATCATTCCATTTTTGTTCAAAGTCAGCACGATCTTTTTTGAATAAAGAAGCCAATTTATCAGCAACTTTTTTAGTGATGTATCCTGATATTTTCTTTACAGCTCCATCTGCTTGTAAATAAGAACGAGACACGTTTAATGGAATATCTGGAGAATCGATTACACCTTTCAACATTTGTAAGAAGTCAGGAACAATTCCTTCCACATTATCAGTTACAAAAACTTGGTTTTGGTATAATTGAATTTTATCTTTTTGAATATCCATGTTTTGAGTTAAACGAGGGAAGTATAAAATCCCAGTTAAATTAAATGGATAATCGACATTTAGATGTATATGGAATAAAGGCTCTTCGAACTGCATTGGATACAATTCTCTATAGAATTTTGAATAATCCTCTCCTTCTAAATCAGCTGGTTTTTTAGTCCAAGCAGGAGTAGTATTATTAATAATATTATCTACTTCTTGTGTTTCTGGTTTTGCATCTTCTGCTGCATCTTCTGGAAGAGGTAAAGTTTCAGTTTTAGTTCCAAATTTAATTGGAATTTGGTTGAAACGATTGTATTTTGATAATAATCCAGAAACTTTTGAATCTTCTAAGAAATCTTTTTCGTCTTCTGAAATATGTAAAATAATTTCAGTTCCTCTTTCTGTTTTATTATGCGCTTCTAATGTATACTCAGGGGAACCATCACAAGTCCAATGAGCTGCCGGTTCTTCTTTATATGATTTAGTAATGATTTCTACTTTATCAGCAACCATAAAAGCTGAGTAAAATCCTAATCCAAAGTGACCAATTACACCTGTTTCATTGTTAGAATCTTTATACTTTTCTAAAAATTCTTCAGCACCTGAAAAGGCAATTTGGTTAATATATTTTTCAACTTCATCAGCCGTCATACCTAAACCTTGATCGGTGATATGAAGTGTTTTGTTTTCTTTATCAATTTTTATTTCTATTTGTGGATTTCCATACTCAACTTTGGCTTCACCAATAGAAATAAGGTGTTTTAACTTTGTAGTTGCGTCTGTAGCATTCGAAATTAATTCACGAAGAAATATTTCGTGATCAGAATACAAGAACTTTTTAATTAGTGGGAAAATATTTTCAACCGATACATTAATACTTCCTTTACTCATAATATTATAATTTAATTTTTAGTCAATGTTCGGCTTTTTCTTGGTCAAAAAAAATACCAAAAGTTTAAAAAGTGTCAGGATGTCAGAGTTCTCTTTTTAGTTTTTACAGAATTATTGAAAACTATAGAAGCTAATAAACCTATCAAAGAACTTACTAAAAAGAAAATAAATAAATATTGATATCCTACAGCACCGCCAACTTCATCCAAATAATAGCCTTCAATTGCACCTAGAAATATATCTGGTGAAAATCCAATTACAGAAACGATACCAACCACGGTTCCAGTAATGGTAATAGGAATTTTAGCTTGTTCAAGTACAGTAAAATATAATACTCTTAATGTGTATGCTCCAATTAATGAACTTACTAAAGGAATTAATAGCGAAATATTCAAAAAATCAATATTAAAGATAAACAGTAAACTTCCTAAAGTCATCATTGAAAACCCAATGATGAGCCATTTTGAAGGATTAGAATTTTTAGCAAAGAAGAAAACAAGCATACATATTATAGGTCTTAAATACGAGAAATAAGTACCAAGTTCTGCTGATTCTTTTGAATTGTAACCATAAATTTCACTAGCATATTGAGTAAAAATATCTGCAACTCTATACCCAACATAGGACGTAAAAATAATAATCATTAATATCCAAACTACTGGGTAACCTAAGGCTTTTTTAATATTTCTTCGAATAGAAGATTTCGATATTGCTCTAGGTGATTTAGAGAAATCAGGAAGAAATAAAACAATAAAAGCCATTAGCATAGTCAAAATCGAAGTAATTAAATATACCTGATTCATTGCATTTTGGATGACTACTTTAGAAAAATTATCAACTGAAGAAATCGAGGAAATAATGTAAACTCCAATGGTCCCGATTATAGCAGCGACCAATCCACGACCACCTTCTAATATTCCGAATGCAAAAATTTGTTTGTTACCTCCCCATAATCTTGTTGCTTTAATTAATGGAGACCAGAAAAGCATAATAGTTGTAAATCCCCAATAAATGTATAACATATATAAAGTTGATAAGGAAGGATACATTACCCAAGTAAAACCACCAATACTTGTTAGAAATAAAGCTATTCCCATCAAGTATTTTGTAGGATATTTGTCTGCTATTAAACCTCCAAGAAAGTAAGATATCATTCCTGTGATGCCATACAACGTGTAACAAAATCCAATATCCCTATTAGTAATATCGAAAGCACTTAAAAATGTAGGACGAAATATTCTAACCAAAACAAAAGGTAGGGCATAAATAATTTCTGCAGCTAAAATTAAAAAAGTAATTTGAAGAGCTCTTTTGTAATTCATGTAGCCAGTTTAAAGACTTTTAGTTTGAGATTTAGGATTTAGTTGTTAAGTTCAAATTTCGAGAAAAGGTAAGTATTTTTAGGTTAGATCTAAAAATTATTTTTATTCTTGTAATTGTTAGATGAAAAAATAATTGTAATTCAGTAGTTTAAAATTGTAAATTTTAACTTTAAGAAGATATTATGACATCATGACATTTATCTCATTTTATTATAAGGCATTTTTGTACAAAAATGATAAAATTCATACTTTTACAGGCTTTTATTTTGAAAACAACTAAATTATAACCGATATATATTATGTATAGTTCAAAAATTACTGGTTTAGGATATTATGTTCCTGAAAATGTGGTTACTAACGATGATTTGACTCAGTGGATGGAGACAAGTGATGAATGGATTCAGGAAAGAACAGGAATCAAAGAACGTCGTTGGATTGATCCTAAATCAGGCGATACAACTGCTGTTATGGGTGCAAAGGCAGCTAAAATAGCAATTGAAAGAGCAGGTTTAACTAAAGATGATATTGATTTTATAGTATTTGCAACATTAAGTCCTGATATGTATTTCCCAGGCGGAGGAGTACAAATTCAAGATATGCTAGATATGCCTACAATAGGAGCGTTAGATGTACGTAATCAGTGTTCTGGTTTTATTTATTCTTTATCTGTTGCGGATCAGTTCATAAAAACTGGAATGTATAAAAACATTTTGGTAATTGGTGCTGAAAATCATTCTGGAGGATTAGAAAGATCTACAAGAGGAAGAGGTGTAACTGTAATTTTTGGAGACGGAGCAGGAGCAGCTGTACTTTCAAGGTGTGAAGAAGAAGGAAAGGGTATTTTATCGTCTCATTTACATTCGGAAGGAAAGCATGCAGAAGAGTTGGCTTTAATAGGTCCATCTACAAATCGTTGGGTCCCTGAAATAATCGAAGCCAACGATCCAGAGGATACTTCTTATTTCCCACATATGAATGGTCAATTTGTATTTAAACATGCCGTTGTTCGTTTTTCAGAGGCAATCATAGAAGGTTTACAGGCAAATGGACTAGAAAAGGATGATATTGACATGTTAATTCCGCATCAGGCAAATTTGAGAATTGCTCAATTTATTCAAAAGAAATTCCAACTACCGAATGAGAAAGTTTATAATAATATTATGCGTTATGGTAATACAACCGCAGCATCGATTATTATCGCATTAACGGAAGCTTGGGAAGAAGGAAAAATTAAGGATAATGATTTAGTTGTTTTAGCAGCGTTTGGTAGTGGATTCACTTGGGGATCTGTGGTTATTCGTTGGTAGTAACACTAGGATATAAAATAAAAGTCGAAGTATTTGCTTCGGCTTTTTTATTTTTAAAAATCATAACAGCTCCAACAGAAAAGTCTGTTACTCATTTAATTTTATAATGTAATCGGATAAATTGAAATCTACTACTACCAGTACAAGGTTATTTAAATTTATTATTTCTTAAAATTGGGAATAACCTGATGTAACACAATTTGATTTGTCGCTTTACAAGAAACTTTTTAACTTCTAAACATATTCTTTTAACACTGAAGCCAAAATTTTTTTGTGATATAGGCCAACTAATCCATTTAGCTGAAATTTTTAGAGCTTTTGTCAATCACCTGTTTAAATAGTTTTTAAATGATTCATTTAAGTTAAAGTATTATCTCCTTTTATTCTTAATAACCTTTCTACAAGGTTCTTTTAGAATCATTTATTTAGATCGAGTACTCCAATATTATATGAGATAAATTAATTAGAAGAAAGTATAAAGCATAACCTTAATAGATTGGGGTTTTTATCATGTTGTTAAATGATAGCAGATTTCCAAACTAGCTCTAATGTATTTTTCCGATTATAATTTATAAAGAGCAAAAGTTTTGAAGTTAGCATTGAGTTCATTTTCTCCATATTCATGCGTTATTTGAATTATCTAATTTCCTGTCATGAACTCTTAAAAGCAGACAATCTATTATAAACGTTGTTATTTAAATCAATTTTTCAGTTATTCAATTCAACTTTTACATTTTGATTTTCTAATTCTTTCAAGTAAGTCTCTGGAGTAAAATGTTCACTATCGAATTCAGCAGTTCTCTTTCTTTTCATTTCCAAACGTTTTATCGCTTTTAAAAATCTTCTTATTTCGAGATCGTTTGTAACAATTAAGCCTGGAACAAGAATTGATTTTCCTTGATCATTTTTCGCAACCATTGTAAAATACGATGAATTACAATGATTTACCTTTCCAGTTTGAATATTTTGAGATTCTACTCGAATACCAACAACCATGGAAGTTCTACCAACATAATTTATGGATGCCTTCATTGTAACCAATTCACCAACTTCAATAGGATTTAAAAAATCAACCGTATCAACAGATGCTGTAACACAATAAGTTCTTGAATGTTTTGCGGCACAAGAGAAAGCAATTTGATCCATCAAATTTAATATATAACCTCCATGGATTTTGCCGCTGAAATTTGCATGTGATGGAAGCATAAGTTCAGATATGGTAATTTTGGTATCTTCTACATATACAAAGTTATTTTCCAATTGTTTTATTTTCAATTTGGTTGAAGTGAGGAGAGGTTTCTTCTTCAACTTTATTTATAAAATATTTCGAGTCACCCAGCCAAACAATTTTATTAAATCGTTCAAAGTATGTTAGTTTTACGTATCTACCTTGTAGTTTTTTCAAATTTTCAATTGCTTTTTTCTGTTTGTCTTCTACGGAAAACTTAAAAATTTGAGCTCCTGAAATTCCTTGGCTAATTTCTCCTTCCCATGTTTTAAATAAAATTCCTTTCCGACTGAATTTAATAAGTTCACCAGACCTTTCGCCTTCGCTAAAAGTTGCGAAATATATAAACGTATAATAAATGGTTGCTAATAGTAAGATCGATGTAAGAATTATAGCAAGTATTTTTTTCATAAGATAAAATTACAATTTAATTGTATTGTACGAAGTTAGGAATTTTTAAAATAATCTTAAAGTCAAAAAGAAAACTTGCTAATTTTTTATGATGACTTTTACTTCTAGAGATTACTTTTTTATTTTTCAATTACTTTATCTAATAATATATTCTACGTTATGATGTTATTTTCAAAAGTGTAAACCCGCTAAACCATAAACATTATGAATTCAAAAAAAAGGCTTAAATGATATTTGTTGTTCGTCTCTTAGTAATTGCCCACCAAATTAAAGCGAATTAAAATTTTGATATTGTCAGGAAAAGCTCTTTGCAAGAACTCAAAGAGTTATTAAAATCTTATTCTATCTTGATAGATATCCAAATGATGATTGTTATAACTCACTTACTTTGGCTTGCTGTTAAATTAATGTGTAAGTTTTTAAGCATATTGTTCAAAAAGTATATAATATAAATGTTAATAATGGTTATGGAATTGCTTTTATGGCTTCAACGATGAAGAAATATTGGATTGGTATATGCAAATAGCAAAATTGCATGACACTATGTAATAGTATTTAATTCATATGAATTAGTTGTGTTTATGACAGAATTTGGAGCAAAATTTGACTTCAATAATAATAGAAAAAATACAGCAAAAATTATGCTAATTTAAATAGTAAAAAAATACGAACCTTAATTAAAGTCTAAAATTATGGTTAAAAAGTTCATACTCATTTTCATGAGTTCTTCTTTATCAGGACAAGTATTTTCAATAGGAATCTAAATCTTAAAAGATAATTTAAATATCAATTTTGAAATTGAAGATACTAAAACCAAATTAACATTAAACGATCCATTAAGTACATAGTTTGTAGTTGGACTTGACAATAGGGCAAAAAATATATTTTGTAGTGTTGATTTCTTAAGGATAAATGATTCTACGATTACCGATGCAACAATAGTTAAAAAATAGTTGGTTATGGAATCTTTAAGTCTATATTAGAATTTAATTTCAAAAACTGTTTTCGGTAAATTTAGAATTAAAGTATTGAAAAGACTCAATAATTATGGAGATGCTAATGATTTTATTTTTAGTATTTCTGATCGTAGTATTAATGTTATTTGGGTATTTGGAAGTTCAATTATCATGATTGCAGTAGAGGTAAAAATCGAAATGCAACTTCATTAAGAGTAACTTTAAATAATAAAAAGTTTAAGACGTCAGATATTGAAGTATGCCCAAATCGATATTTAAATAATGTAAATATTCAGTTATCAACTTCTGTTAAAATTGCGGAATTAATATGCTATGAATTCACTGGAAGATTGGTAAGAATAAAACAAGGGAGTTTATTCAGTGAAATTAATTTTAATACTGATGAAAAAGAAAGCAGGATATACTCATTAAGGTGAGTTCTGAAAATAAAACTGGTAGCAAGATGATTGTTCTTAAATAGTGTAAAAAAATCCTTACTCAATAACCGATTGTCTCAAGGTAATCGGTTTTTTGTTGTATGTTTGTTTTGCTTCAAAAAAATCTAAAATGAACTATATTTTATTCGATGGAGATGTAAGAGCATCTCTTTTACCATTTACCTTTACACGACCTGTAGCCGATATTAGAGTTGGAATTTTGACGATTAGAGAAAAATGGGAAAAGTACCTTGGTTTAACTACAACAACAATTACCGAAGAATATTTGGAAGAAAAGTTTCCTATGGTTGAAATGGAAGAGAATGTTATGCTTAATGCTTCGTTTTTACCAACACCAGAATTAGTGGAAAGGATAAAAAAATTAAAACAAAATGAAGCAATTTTTAAAGGAGAAGATGTCATTGCTTTTTATACAACTCAAGATCAGGATGAAGTAGATTTTGATTCTTATTCTCAAATTGAATTTGAAGAAGATATTGTTCAAATTAAAAATACGTGGGATATTTTTTCAAAAAATGATCTTGCTATTCGTCAAGATTTTAATTTATTAACAGAAGGTAGAGAATCACAACTAATTCCAGAAACAGTTAACTGTGTTGGAAGAGAGCAAATATTTATAGAAGAAGGTGCTAAATTGACTTTTGCAACTTTAAATGCAACAACAGGTCCAATTTATATTGGTAAAAATGCGGAAATAATGGAAGGTGTTGTTGTGCGTGGAGCACTTGCTATGTGTGACAATTCAGTTTTGAAGCTCGGAGCGAAAATTTATGGAGCAACAACTTTAGGTCCATATTGTAAAGTTGGAGGAGAAGTAAATAATTCAGTCCTTTTTGGATACTCCAATAAAGGTCACGATGGCTTTTTGGGAAATTCTGTGTTAGGTGAATGGTGTAATCTCGGTGCGGACACTAATAATTCAAATCTTAAAAATAATTATGCAGAAGTAAGACTATGGAATTATGAAACTGGAAGGTTTGCTAAAACGGGATTACAGTTTTGTGGTTTAATGATGGGAGATCATTCGAAATGTGGAATTAATACGATGTTTAATACAGGAACAGTAATAGGAGTTTCATCTAATATTTTTGGAAGTGGATTTCCTAGAAACTTTGTTCCATCATTTAGTTGGGGCGGAGCATCTGGGTTCACAGAATATAAAATGAATAAAGTAAATGAAGTTGCTGAGGTAGTTATGAAAAGAAGAAATATAGAGTATGATGAAATAGAGCAAAAAATATTATCTGCTGTTTTTCAAAAGACTCAACAGTATAGAGTATTCTAAATATATAGGCTTGAATACCTTATTAATATGTTGTTAATATTTGAAAAGTAAATCATTTTTTTTGAATCATTTCATTTTGAAAAAAATGTATATTTTTGAACTCTAATAATTTTAACGGAAAAAAAATTGTTTATGAAAAAATATTTCTACTTAATACTTAGCGTATTAATAGTTTCGTGCTATACATTGCCGCAAAAAACTAAATTTTATCAAGCTTATAATTCAGTTGATCTAGGAGTTATTGGAGAACAAAAGAAAACTGTAAGAAAAAATGGTTTCGAAGTTTCTGGTATACCCACTTATTTAACTCCGATTAAGCTGGATTTTTCTGCGAAAAGTTTCGATAAACAAAACTTCAAGAGTTACAACAACTTTTTAAAAACTACTACGAAAAAACAAATAGTTAATTTCGTTGATTCTTTAGAGTTTAAGCCCAAATATTTTGAGTTTAAAATCAATGATAAAATTAGTGTTGTAGATCAAATAGAGGAAAAACAATATAATACTAAGGTTAAAAGGTATTTGTATTACAATCCTGAACTTACATTAATTACACAGATAAAATTTGTAGCTAATACTAAAATAGTAGAGCAATTAAAACAAGGAGAAGCATTTTACTTACAAACAAAAGATAATAATCAATCACATATTTTGGTGTATAAAAAAGGTAAGGTGATTCAAGATATAAATACCTCTGAACTTCAAGTTTTTCAATATGATGTAGCTTCTTTTTGTTGGAATGTTGATGAATTGAGGGGTACAGACATTGTTGGATTAGTTGAAGAAGGAGAGTTGTGTCTAAATAAGAGTGTCAGAAACCCAATTGAAGAATTAGAAAAACGAAAAAAAGCAAGAATAGAATTCGATTATTAAGATTTTTCAAAAAGAATAATTAAGTTAACTGAATTTAGTTAAACTCAGGTAGTTTTTTGTTGTAATTCTCGATGATTGTAACATTCGGTATTTTGCTTTGTAATTTCCATGATAAAATCAGGTAAAAATTAATTAAATCAAGGCAACAGTTTTCACATAAGCCAGTTACTTTTAATATTACACCAGTGTCAAGTACTAATAGAGTTACCGTAGAGATAAGTGGGATATTAAGTTCTGGTGAACAAGTAAAGTTTTATTTAGATAATGAACAAGTAGCTATACTTACCGAACCAAATGTAGCCATTTATTATGATGATAAAGGTCAGCGAATAAAGAAAGAATCTAATATTGCAGGAACGTATACCAAACCAACGTATTATGTACGTGATGCTTCTGGTAATCCAATGGCTATTGTTACACCAGAAGTAGGACAAACAATAGAAGATGCAGATGTTGAGCATCCTATTTATGGAAAGAGTAGATTAGGTATTTATAATAAAAACTCGGCAACAAGTGTTTACCAGTTAACAGATCATTTAGGAAATGTACGTGCGGTAATTGCTAAGCAAGGAACAAGCGCAATGGCATTAACAAGTACTACCGATTATTATACATTTGGTATGCCAATGCCTGGTAGAATAACTCAGGATGGAGAAGTTTATCGCTACGGTTACCAAGGACAAGAAGTTGACCAAGAAACTGAGAAAGAGGCCTTTCAATTAGGTTTATGGGATGCGAGAATTGGTAGATGGTTGACGACTGACCCAAAACATGAATTTGCCTCACTGTATTTGGGAATGGCAAATAATCCGTTAAATAAAATTGATCCTGATGGAGGAAGTACTGATGATTGGGTTAGAAAAGATGGGAGTAATCGTTTTTATTATGATCTAAGTATTAACTCTGAAAAAGATGCTGTTTCTAAAGGACTTATATATGGAGGAAAAACATTAGCTGAAGCTACTAAAAATTATATAAATCAATTTAATCCATTGAGTAGATTATTAGGATTTGCGAATTATACTGTGGATATGTCAGATTATTTTAAAACACATTATAGTCCTTTGATATAGAATCTTTTGAAATCCTCAAGAGCAGATATGCTAGAAAGAGAGTATGGCGAAGGAAGTTCATACCCTCATTTTAAAGCAGTATCTTTTGCTGATTTGGAATTCCTAGGAGGAGATTGGGAAGATACAATAATGATATCGGGTGTAGAGTTTGAGGTTACATTATCGGTTACTTTAACTATATCAGATGAAAGATATATAAATCATCTGAGGCCAAGGTTGAATGGTAGAGAAGGATTTACTGGAGACAGTGCCTTATATGCAGATCAAGGAAAATCAAGAAGAGGTTTTAATTTTACTAATTACGATAGAAAAGAGATAGGGGTTTTGTGGATAACTTTTAAAACTAATAAAGATTTTCATTTTGCAGAAGATTACATTAATGGTAGAAATGAGAACACTATATTACAAGAGTATTTTAAAGGACAAGAAAAACTTAAAAACTAATAATGGGAAGAAAATTTTTTTTATTTAGTTTAATAGTGATTGTTATCTTTTTTTATTTTGATTTTAAAAGTAAAAAAGATTTTGTTGAAAGACTAAAACGAGAGAATAAAGAATTTACTTACATGTTAACAGGAGAAATTATAAATAAAGCAGATTTTTTTCCTAAAAATAAAAGTGATATTATTCCATTATTAAAATACATTAATAAAACAACTGAGAATCATTTTAATTATGATATAAACGTAACATATGATCAATTTGAAAAAACTACTAAAGTATCCATAAATAGGAATAATTCTAAAAATTTAATTTCTTTAAAAGAAATCAAAGATTTTGGTATTAAGGAATATTTAAAAATGTGGAATTCAAATATTGTAATTTATCAGTTATTTCAAAATAAATGGGGATACGATATATGTGGTTTGAAAAAATATAGTGATTTAAAAGACAGAAAGAAACTATCACAATATAGTGATTTGTTTAAGTTATATTATAAAAACGAAAAGGTATCTATTGATTTAATAGCAAAATTTAAGATTTTAATAGAGTCATTTCAAAAAAGTATAACAAATAATGGCAATTATTTAGATAATGATAAAATCATTTTTTTAAGATTAAAAAACGGTAAAATTTCCATTGTTTGTGATAATAATTTATCCTCTGATAGGGGTATTTTTATAGTTAATAAGGCTAATAGATTCTTCGAAGAACAGACTTATGATTATTTTGATTATGCGGTTTTTCCAATAATAACTAAATAGCCACCCGCTCGCGCTCGAACAAATAAAAGCAACGGCTAGTGCTCGATTGTATCGAGTACCGTATCAGCTTAGCAAAACAGTATAAGTAGACGATCTTAATTTAAATAATTGAGGTAGTTTTTTTATTTTAGGGTTATAATGTTGAGATTGCTACACGATGTTTCGCTCCCGTTATTAAGAGGTATGTGCCAAATTTGTTTTGGTAACTAGCCGAAGTAATCTCACTATCGATTTACAGATTCCTTCACTGCATTCGCAATGACGTTAGTTTTTTCTTTATACCTTTTGCTCCCGTAATTACGAGGAGGAATCGACGAAGTAATTTTTTTTTTTGAGTTCAAGATATTAAGATTACTTCACTAGGTTAGCAATGACGTTTCGTTCCCGTCATTACTAGGGATGAAATTACGAAGTAATCTTTTATTTTTTGAGTTCTAAATGTTGAGATTGCTTCACTGCATTCGCAATGACGTTGGGTTTTTCTTAACACCTTTTGTACCCGTCATTACGAGGAATGAAATGACGAAGTAATCTTTTTAATTTGAGCTCGAAATGTTGAGATTGCTTCACTGCATTCGCAATGACGTTTTGTTCCCGTCATTACGAGGAATGAAATGACGAAGTAATCTTTTATTTTTTGAGTTCTAAATGTTGAGATTGCTTCACTGCATTCGCAATGACGTTTTGTTCTCGTCATTACGAGGAATGAAATAACGAAGTAATCTTTCTATTCTGAGTTCGAAATGTTAAGATTGCTTCACTACGTTCGCAATGACGTTTTGTTACCGTCATTACGAGGGATGTGCCAAATTTGTTTTGATAACTAGCCGAAGTAATCCCACTATCGCTTTTACAGATTACTTCATTTCACTTCGTTTCATTTGCAATGACCTATAGTTTTTTTCATAGAATGTGAGTTTGATAATTACATAGAAACTAAAAAAACCGAAACTAGCATGTTTCGGTTTTTTTGGTTTTGTAACCTTCCTTTTTCATTTATAGCAACTTCCCCATCAACTTTCCTTTAAAAGTAATTGATAATTGCATAATAGTAGTTTTTTCGTTGAATAAAAAATAACAATAATGATGCCGAAAAAGGTTTAAATTATATAATTGTTAAAATATTCGATTTTTATTAAAGAATAATTTAGTTATAATGTTAAAAATTTTTATTAACATCCTTTACATTCTCTTTTTTTTGATAATCCTAGTTTTTAATACGAAATTCAAAATTTTTCTAAAACTTTTTCAGTATTTAAAAATAGATTCATACATTTAGAGTAATTAAATTTTATTATACCAAATAAAAATCTAAAAATTTATTATTATGTTAAAAAACATTGAAAATTTAGGAAAGTCCCTTAGTAAAAAAGAACAAAAGCAAGTAGAAGGTGGTTTCGGAAACATACCTTGTAGAACAAACAGAGATTGCTGGAATGCTTATCCTTTCTTAGGACCTGGAGACGTTTCATGTAGAAATAGTTGGACAGGATGGGGAGGAAGAGTATGCATATTTAATTAATGGATAGTCCTCAAAATTTAAAAACCTCGCAATTTGCGAGGTTTTTTTATATAGTAGATAGTTTTAAACTTGATACTAAAGATTTGGAATTACCAATTCTTGTCCTGGATGAATTAAATCTGCAGACTTTAAAATATTCGTGTTAGCCTCGAAAATTTCTTTATACTTCATTGCATCTCCATAATAGTGTTTTGCAATTTTTCCCAGAGTCTCTCCACTTTTTACAGTATGATTGGCAAAAATAGATGTATCAGCAACAGTAATGTCAGCTACGATATCACTTGGATTTTCTCCTCCAATTTTTTTTATTTCATCCCATAAAAGATTTTTCTCATACTGATTCTTTGCAATTCCTGAGACATGTAAAACTCCATTTTCTTCTTTTACATCTCCGTTTTGAATTTCTAATTGTTCACCTAGGTTTAAAACACTTTGATATTTTGATTTCATATTGTAAAAATTTTATTTGTTTTAAATATATTAAAAAAACCTCGCAATTTGTGAGGTTTTCTTGTTTCTTCTTGGTTATTATTTTCGTTTTTTAGAATCGGTATACTAATGATAATCTTGCGAAGTTATTAGTTAATCCGAAAGAATAGCTTGATATTTTAGATTCTATTTCAACTGAATTTAAAGTTGATACACTCTTACCAGTAGTATAGGTAAACCTTGGAAGTAGTTCTACACCAAAAGCTAAATTAGAATTAAAAACATAGTTTAAACCTATTACACCAGCAACTGAAGGGGAATAAGTGTTCCTATTAGTTTCAGAAATATCAGTGCTATTTTCACTTTCTTGGTTATAGTGATTATATTCAAATGCTAAATCAGCACCATAACGCAATTCAAGATTTTTGGTAATCTCTTTTCTAAATTCTTTACCGATACTAATACTACCACCAATATTTGTTTGGTCTGTCTCAGAAGAATCGCTAGATGTATTAGTTTTTGCGGCATTCAAAGTTAAGATGTTAAATCGCCATAAATTTGTTGCTGTACCTGTTCTGTAAGTTAAACCAAAGGAGTTTAATGAAGAAAAGTCAATTCCAACTTCTTGTCTTTTTCCTTCTCCTTGAGCAAATGTTGTACTAATTGTAGCACATAATAGCAATAAAGTTAATAGTGTTTTTTTCATAATTTTTGATTTTAAATTTATTTATATGGTTAAGTCCAAGATAGTGCAAGAATGATACCAAAAACGTCAGTTTTAGTGAAGTGTTTGCATAATTAACAATAGATTATAATTGGATGTTTTTTATAAGTTTGTCATGTTCCTCTTCTAGAGAACGACATTACGAAAAATTTTAATTTTGAAGTAATCTGAGCCTTAAGAGTAAACATTTTAATATATTCCTTCATTTCATTCGGAATGAACATTATACAATTCTTTTTTATTTAGAATTACATAAAAAAAGGCCATCATTTTTATGATGGCCTTTAAATTTATATATGTTATGTTCTATAGGTGAATCACTTCATCGTAAGCATCAGCTACAGCTTCCATAACCGCTTCACTCATTGTTGGGTGAGGGTGAATTGCTTTTAATACTTCGTGACCAGTAGTTTCTAATTTTCTACCTAACACAGCTTCTGCGATCATATCTGTAACACCAGCTCCAATCATATGACATCCTAACCATTCACCATACTTTGCATCAAAAATTACTTTTACAAATCCTTCTGGAGTTCCAGCAGCTTTTGCTTTACCTGATGCAGAGAATGGAAATTTACCAACTTTAATATCGTAACCAGCTTCTTTAGCTTTTTCTTCAGTCAATCCTACAGACGCAATTTCTGGAGTAGCATAGGTACAACCAGGAATATTACCGTAATCAATAGTTTCTGTATGTAATCCGGCGATTTTTTCAACACAGGTAATTCCTTCAGCAGAAGCAACATGTGCTAAAGCTGGTCCGGGAGTTACATCTCCAATGGCATAATATCCTGGGATATTTGTTTGATACCAATCGTTTACTAAAATCTTATCTCTATCTGTTACAATTCCAACATCTTCTAATCCAATGTTTTCAATGTTTGTTTTAATTCCTACTGCTGATAATAGGATGTCTGCTTCTAAAATTTGTTCACCTTTTTTAGTTTTAACAGTAGCTTTAACTCCTTCTCCAGAGGTATCAACCGATTCTACAGAAGCGTTTGTCATAACTTTTATTCCTGCTTTTTTGAAAGAACGCTCCATTTGCTTAGAAACATCTTTATCTTCAACAGGAACAATATTTGGCATATATTCTACAATAGTAACTTCAGTTCCCATAGAATTGTAGAAATGAGCAAACTCAACTCCAATAGCACCAGAACCTACAACAATTAAAGATTTAGGCTGAGTTGGCAACGTCATTGCTTTACGATATCCAATTACCTTTTTACCATCTTGAGGTAAGCTTGGTAATTCACGAGATCTAGCTCCAGTTGCAATTATAATATGATCGGCAGAATATTCCGTTATTGTTCCGTCTTCAACAGTAACATCAACTTTTTTTCCTGTTTTAATTTTTCCAAAACCATTGATAACATCAATCTTATTTTTCTTCATTAAGAATTGAACACCTTTACTCATTCCTTCAGCTACACCACGACTTCTTTTGATTACAGCTTCAAAGTCTTTATCAATAGCTTCTGCTTTTAAACCATATTCATCAACATGTTTTAAATAGTCGTATACCTGAGCCGATTTTAATAATGCTTTCGTTGGAATACACCCCCAGTTTAAGCAAATACCACCTAAACTTTCTTTCTCAATTACAGCCGTTTTAAAACCTAATTGAGAAGCTCTAATAGCCGTAACATATCCTCCAGGTCCTGAACCAATCACTATGATGTCGTATTTCATAATTTGTATTTATCTATTAGTTGTTTATTTACATTTTTTGTGGATTAAAAACCATGTCTTTAATTCCGAATTTTTTGCTCGTAACACCTAAAAAGGCATTTGTCGAACTGTGAATTATTATTAAAGCTGCAATGGCAGCCAAAGGGATTTCTAAAATTTGATAAGAAACATAATACTTCCACGTCCCCAAATTTATGGCAATTATTTCACCTAACGTAGGAAAAAAGGCTACCATGAATAATGTTAAGTGTTTTTTTGAACTATCAGAGAGGTCAGGGGTAGATTTATAAATTTGATTTTCAATTTGATACATCAAAATAAAAGCGCCACCCCAAGCAAAGAAAATCCATAAAGGAACTTGTCTTGAAATATCATGATATTCCCAGTATCCATTGGATGTTCCAGCATGTTCAACAGCAATTCCAATAATTCCAGTTACTACAAAACCAATAACAAGGGCAATGCTCAAGGTTTGTTTTTTTATGTTTTTGTAGAATGAGTGTGCAATCTTTAAGATCAATAATATGGCTAATAATAAACCGTATTGGTACAATAATCCTATGGCTATCCCGCCAATAATTAATTTGATTGTATTTTTAATTAAGATTTTTTGCACTACTCTTTACATTCTATCAGGAACATTAATTCCTAATAAACTAAATGCTGATTTAATAGTATCCGCCACCTTTTTAGATAACTGAACTCTAAATACTTTTTTATCTTGATTCTCTTCACCTAAAATTGAAACATTCTGGTAAAAAGAGTTGAATTCTTTTACTAAATCGTACGTGTAATTTGCAACTACAGCAGGAGAATAGCTCTTAGCTGCTTGTTGAATCACTTCTGGATATAATTCTAATTGCTTAATTAATTCTTTCTCCTTATCATGTAAATCAACAGATGAAACAGAAGAATTGTAATTAAAATCAGCTTTTCTTAAAATAGATTGGATTCTAGCATACGTATATTGCACAAAAGGTCCAGTATTTCCTTGGAAATCTACAGAAGCTTGAGGATCGAATAGGATTCTCTTTTTAGGATCTACCTTTAAAATGAAATATTTTAAAGCGCCTAATCCAATGATTTTATATAAAGACTCCTTTTCTTCATCAGAGTATCCTTCTAATTTTCCTAATTCTTGAGAAATCTCACGAGCAGTATTCGTCATTTCATCCATTAAGTCATCAGCATCTACCACTGTTCCTTCACGTGATTTCATTTTACCAGAAGGTAAATCTACCATTCCGTAACTTAAGTGATATAATTGATCAGCCCAGTTATATCCTAACTTCTTTAAGATTAAGAATAATACTTTAAAGTGATAATCTTGCTCATTACCCACAGTATAAACCATTCCGTTTAAATCTGTAAAGTCTTTAGCACGTTGAATAGCCGTACCAATATCTTGAGTCATATATACTGCAGTACCATCTGAACGTAATACTAATTTCTCATCTAAACCATCTTCAGTTAAATCACACCAAACAGATCCATCTTCTTTTTTGAAGAAAACACCATCTTTTAATCCTTGTTCAATAACATCTTTACCTAATAAATAGGTGTCACTTTCATAATATAACTTATCGAAGTTTACACCAATGTTGTCGTATGTTACGTCAAATCCTTCATACACCCAACCGTTCATTGTTTTCCAAAGTTCAACAGTCTCTGAATCTCCAGATTCCCATTTACGTAACATTTCTTGAGCTTCTACAAAAATTGGAGCTTGCTTTTTAGCATCATCCTCAGAAATTCCTCGTTCAACTAATTCTGAAATTTCTTTCTTGTATTCTTTATCGAATTTTACGTAGTAATTACCAACTAATTTATCTCCTTTTAATCCTGTAGATTGTGGAGTTTCTCCGTGTCCAAAACGTTTCCAAGCCAACATTGACTTACAAATATGAATTCCACGATCGTTAATAATTTGTGTTTTATATACTTTATGTCCCGCCGCTTTTAAAATTTCAGAAACCGAATATCCTAATAAAACATTTCTAACGTGTCCTAAGTGCAATGGTTTGTTTGTATTCGGAGAAGAATATTCAACCATTCTCGCATCCGATTCTGAGCTTACAAATCCGTATGATTTGTTTGATGAAATTTCATTGAAGAAGTTAATGTAAAAACTATCATCAATAACTAAATTTAGGAATCCTTTTACTACATTAAATTTAGACACTTCTTGAATGTTTTCTACCAAGTAGTTTCCTAAATCTTCACCAATTTGTACTGGATTTCCTTTCTTGTATCGAAGTAGTGGAAAAATTACTACAGTAATATCTCCTTCAAAATCTTTTCTTGTTGCTTGAAATTCTACAGATGGGATTTCTGTATCGTATAATTTTTTAAACCCTTCTTTAACGTTCGCTTCTAGTAACGATTGTATGCTCATTAGTTGACTTATTTCATTTAAATCGAGTAGCAAAATTACACAATTTTATTGGTTTATATAGCCGAATTCTATTCATATTCCCGTAGCTTTGCAATATGGATAAAGACCTTGAAAATCTTAAAGAATTATCACAAGAGAAACTTGCTGAAAACAAGAAATATTTTCAAAAACTGAAAAAGCGAACACCAAAGCGCCTTGATTTAATTGTACAGGAAATTCATGAAGAGGAATTTGAACGAACGGATTGCTTGAATTGTGGGAATTGTTGTAAAACTACAAGTCCAATGTTTACCTATAAAGATATTGAGCGTATTTCGAAGCATTTAAAAATGAAAGTTTCAGCTTTTGTTTCTCAATATTTACGTATTGATGAAGATGATTTTCATGTATTACAAACCTCTCCATGTCCGTTTTTAGACTTAAACGATAATTCTTGTTTTATTTATAACGTTCGTCCTAAAGCTTGTGCTGAATATCCACATACCAATCGTAAGAAATTCATACAATTAGCTAATTTAACTATCAAAAACACAGAAATTTGTCCTGCTACTTATAGAATTATTGAAGAATTAAAGAAAAAATTACCGATTTCTTAATTTTATTAACGTAGTTATAGGAATAATCCGCACCTTTTTTAGTAAACTTGTTATGTAAATAAACATAACATGGAAGTAATTAAGACCTATTTTGAAAACATGCCAACGCTACATAGGAGTATGCTATTGGTTGGAGGAATTTCATTTTTTTGGCTCATAGAGAGTGGAGTACCTTTATTTAAATTTGGCTATAACAAATGGAAACATGCTTGGCCGAATTTATTTTTTACAGGAACTACAGTAATTATCAATTTTGCACTCGCGTTTCTTTTATTACAAACTTCTTTTTGGGTAGAAGAAAATCAATTCGGTTTAATTAATTGGCTACCAGAAATGCCTTTATGGGCTTACATTGCAATAGGTGTTTTATTCTTAGATTTTTTCGGAGCGTATTTAGCTCATTTAGTAGAGCATAAGTTTATTCCATTATGGATGGTTCATTTAGTTCATCATTCAGATCATAAAGTTGATACGACAACAGCAAACAGACATCATCCTATAGAAAGCGTAATTCGTTTTGCGTTTACATTATTAGGTGTCTTTTTAGTAGGCACTCCTTTTTATATTATTATGTTATATCAGTCTTTATCTTTAATATTTACACAATTTACTCATGCGAATATAAAAATGCCAAGAACATTAGATAAGGTATTAAGTTATGTAATAGTTTCTCCTGATATGCACAAAGTGCATCATCATAATTTGTTGCCTTATACCGACTCGAACTTTGGAAATATCTTTTCTATTTGGGATCGATTATTAGGAACTTACATGGAGCTAGATAGGGATAAAATCGTATATGGAGTTGATACATTCCCAGATGAAGTAAAAAATTCAAACTTGGCAGAATTATTAAAACAACCGTTTCAGGGATATCGAAAACCGACGAACTTGGAAAAGTTATAATAATAAAAAAGCGAGCATTTTTGCTCGCTTTTTTGTTAGATTCTAAAACACTTATATCTTCTATCTGTCAAACTTAAATCTGTTTCAGATTTAAAATACTGCACGTGGTTGTAAGACGCTGTGCTTGCTGAGTAGCACATAAATTGCCAATTCGGTGTTACAGGACCGTCTGGATCCCCTGGATTTATTGGGGTTGAATTATAAGGATTTCCAAAACCACCACCACCGTTAATTCTTTTTTGATCTTTTGCTGGAATTTTTTCCACTCCCTTTACATTTAAAATGCTTTTTTTCATGATTTAATTTTTTAATTAATATTGGTTGCAAATTAGTGCAGATTAAAAAAGCATAGACAAGGAATTTGCCTTAATTATTATAGTATTTATCGCTAAAAATTTTAGGTATAAAAAATGAATTTATAGGTGAATTAACTCTGTTCTAATATTGATTTTTTGTTTTTTACGAGTGGAATTTATCTTCTGATTTAAATGTAAATAATCTTCAATAGATAAATCTAAATCAATACTTATTAAATAGTTTAAGTCAGTTTTTAGAGTATCTAGTTTTGCGAAATGATCTTTAGATTTTATAACAACGATTTCTGGTTTGAATTCGTTTATATAATCTGTTCTAGTAATATCAGATTCTCTTGGAGGTGGTCCATTTTTTAAAAGTTGCTCCTTAAATAACTCAATTCTAATGTCGTAAAAATGGAATAGTCTATTTTGAAAATCATATTGTGTAACAAGTGTTATGACATTATGATTCATAGCATCTAAATAAGGGAAGATTTTTGATAAATCTTTGGTTGTTAAATTTTGTCCTAAAATTAAATATGGTCTATAGTGTACTGGTTTTCCTCCACTGCACGTTGTAGAGTTTAAAAAAAGAGGAATATCTTCAATAGTTGTAATTTTATCATTTAATATAACTTTTAGCTCATTTTCTTCATTCTTAAATAATTTAAAAGAGATAGATGAATAATGATCTATACTATCAGAATGAACTAGTTTTTTTGATTTAATATTTATAAAATCTATTTTCTCGTAGACTTCGTTTACATTATATGATAACTTAAAGTAAGTGTAGTTATTTAAAAGGAGTGAAGAGTCTTTAGTATTGTATTTTAAATATTCTTCATAGATTTCATTATTAATAATTATGGAAATAGAATCTTCTTTTAATTTAAACTTTCCATATGAGCTGAATCCTAAACTGTTATTTATTATAATAGAGTCCTTAATAAACTTGATTTGATAGTCACTAGAATTCTCATAATTCCGCCAAACACCTTCCAAATCTTTTTCTGAAACTTTTTGAGAGCATGATAATATGGATAAAGAGAGTATTACTACAATTATTTGTTTCATGATGTCTTTTTCTTTTGATTTAGTTTTTTATCTCAATTAACTCTGTTCTAATTTTTATGTTTTTGTTTGTTCGAATATTGTTGATTTTATGGATTAGTTTGAAGTATTTCTTAATTGGAATATCAATATTGATACTTATTAAATAATTAGAATTTATTTCAATGTTATCTAATTTTTCAAAATCTCTTTCAGATTTTAATTGAAGCAATTTAGGTTTGAAGTATTTTATATAAGCTTTTTTGTTTTCATATTGAATTAAACTTGGAGGCGGATTTATTTTTTCCTCTTTTTGGATTGGAGGAATTTCTTCATTCCAAACATCTGCATAGCAAGTATAAATATCATATGTTTTCTTACTAATATCAACCTTAGTTATGAAGTTTACTTTAAGAGCGTTGTGTTTTGCCATATCAATAAAGAATGATTTCAATTGCTTTAAATTTGATATTTCAGAACTTAAAAAGACATTCCAACCACCTTTATCGAAATCAGTTAAATATTGATGTAAAATTTCAGTTAAGGGTAAATATTCATCTACCATATAATAAGTTGGTTTGAAAGAGTTATCCAATAGATGAAAAGTATTGATGTAGCTATTTAATTCTTTAGTAGACATTTTAATATCAGATTCTAGGTCAATTAAGTTATAATTCAACTCATTTTTTAATGAAGATTGATACTTTTCATATGTATTACTATCAAATTCTAATATTGAATCACATTTATAAAAATTGAAATTATATTCTAGCGAGTCTTTAAAAGAAATACATATTGTATCTTTTTTAATTTTATATGTACCTTGAAATGAATAGCCAAAATAATCTATTAGTTTGGCATTATTTCCTTTGAAGATAATTTGATTAAAAAATGGATAATTTACTCCATTTTCAGAATTATAAATTGGATTAAATTTCCAACTACCCTCCAAATCTTTTTTTGAAACTTTTTGAGAGCATGATAATATAGATAAAGAGAGTACTACTACAATTATTTGTTTCATGATAGCTTTTTCTTTTTAATTAGTTTTTTGTCTCAATTAACTCTGTTCTAATATTGCCATTTTGCTTTTTACGAAGAGTGTTAATTTTCTGATTTAAATGTAAATACTCCTCAATAGGTAAATCTAAATCAATACTTATTAAATAGTTTAAGTCAGTTTTTAGAGTATCTAGTTTTACAAAATCTTCTTTAGATTTTATGACAACGTTTTCTGGTTTGAATTTATTGATATAGTCTTTTCGATAAATATCTTTTTTGGTATGAGGAACAAGTTCTAAAGTCTGTTCTCTAAAAATCTCAATATTTACTTTATACGAATGAAATAACCGATTTAGAAAATCGTAATGAGTCAAAATATGAATGCTATCATAATTAACAACATTCGAATAGATATAAATTTCTTTTAAATCTTCTAAGTTAATTTTTTCTCCTAACAGTAAATAAGGAGGATGATTTATATGGTTGTCACCAAAGCAATTAGTTACAAGAAGAAAGGAAGATAAATCTTCGACCGATGTTGTTGCGTCATTTAGTACTAGTTTTAATTCATTTCTTCCGTTTTTAAATGCTCGAAAAATACTGGAGTGACTTAAATTTAGACTGTCAGAATGCATTGTTTTAGTTGATTTAATATTTATGAGATCAAATTTTTTATGAACGATGCCGGATGAATCTGCAGCGTTGAATCTCTTGTAGTATCTAGCGTTTTTGTATGAAAGTATTGAATCTTTATAATTATATTTTAAAAAGTCAGTTTTAGTGTTTCCTTCAAAAGATATTAAAATACTATCTTTTTTAAGTTTATATCTCGCTTTATTTGGAAGGCCATAACCATTGTCTATTGTAATAGAGTCGTTCTTAAATGTGAGTTCACCATCACCAGTTCCATCATAAAACCACCAAACACCTTCCAAATCTTTTTTTGAAACTTTTTGAGAGCATGATAATATGAATAAAGAAAGTATTACTACAATTATTTGTTTCATGATATCTTTTTCTTTTGATTTAGTTTTTTATCTCAATTAACTCTGTTCTAATTTTTATGTTTTTGTTTGTTCGAATATTGTTGATTTTATGGATTAGTTTGAAGTATTTCTTAATTGGAATATCAATATTGATACTTATTAAATAATTAGAATTTATTTCAATGTTATCTAATTTTTCAAAATCTCTTTCAGATTTTAATTGAAGCAATTTAGGTTTGAAGTATTTTATATAAGCTTTTTTGTTTTCATATTGAATTAAACTTGGAGGCGGATTTATTTTTTCCTCTTTTTGGATTGGAGGAATTTCTTCATTCCAAACATCTGCATAGCAAGTATAAATATCATATGTTTTCTTACTAATATCAACCTTAGTTATGAAGTTTACTTTAAGAGCGTTGTGTTTTGCCATATCAATATAGAATGATTTCAATAGTTTTAAGTTTGATATTTTGTCACTTAAAAATACATTCCAACCACCTTTTTCAAAATGAATTGAATTATGATGAAAAATTTCATTTAAGGGTAAATATTCATTATACATATAGTAAGTTGGCTTGAAGGATTTGTCTAATAAATGAAAAGTATTGATGTAGCTTTTTAATTCTTTGGCAGACATTTTAATATCAGATTCTAGGTCAATTAAGTTATAATTCAACTCATTTTTTAATGAAGATTGATACTTTTCATATGTATTACTATCAAATTCTAATATTGAATCACATTTATAAAAATTGAAATTATATTCTAGCGAGTCTTTAAAAAAAATATTTATTGAATCTTTTCTTATTTCAAATGTACCGGGTAATGAGAAACCGAAATAATCGATTAGTATAGCATTATTCCCTTTGAAATTGATTTGATTAAAAAATGGGTAATTTTCTTCATGTTCAGAATCATAAATTGGATTTGATTTCCAACTTCCCTCCAAATCTTTTTTTGAAACTTTTTGAGAACATGATAATAAGACTAAAACAAATCCTATGAATAGCAATTTTTTCATTTTCAAATTTTAATGAAATATACAAAAACAGCATAAAAAAAGCGAACTTTTTAAAGTTCGCTAAATTTTAGAGTGATAATTTTCAGGAATTAATATGGCCAACAGATATATACACTACCAGTTTCGTCATAATAAGAAATATGACTAAAACTATTCGGATTTTGATATCTTGTGTAACATGCGAACTTACCACCAGGGGTCCAATAATCTTTATCGTCCTCACTTAGCGTTGAACCAACAGAAACGGTAGAACTTGTTCCAGAACCTCTTCCACCTTTTCCTTTCACAGCTTCGGTTTCATTTTTGGTCAATTCTTGTACTCCATCTAACTTTAAAATTCTTTTTAACATGATTGATTTTATTTTTAGGTTAATATTTTAAAGTTATCGAAACGCCAGCCTTAAGTAAATTAATATTTTCCGAAACTGTCGTTTTAGTTTATAAAAGGACGTATTTATTTTTTAAGAGTATAAATAAAAAAGGCGAACTATGTAGTTCGCCCAAATTTTAATTTAATACCGGTCCTAAAGGATCAGAAATTGAATCATCAAATTGGTAATTTGGATTAAATGGAAAACAAACGGTTGTAGGCGAACTTAAATCTATTGGTGAAATAAAGAATCTGTTACCAGAGTTATTTCTATAACACTTAAATGAAACATTAGGGTTATCGTCGATAATACCATCTAAATGACCGCCGTTAATTGCCTTTTGTTCTTCAGTACTTAATTGCTGAATATCGATTAAGTTTAAAATGTTTTTTGACATGATTTTAAAATTTTTGGTTAATACTGTAAAAGTATCTCCAAAGTAATATCTGAGATTGTAATATTTTCTGAAATGTAGCAGAGAGTTTCTGATTTGTTTATTTTTCCAATTGTGCATCCATGTCAAGTAATTCAAGAATTTTTCTACCACGTGCTGTACATCCTTTTCCTTCATGAATAACTTTACTTCTAATAATATATTTTAATTCAGGATGAACCCAATCTTGATATTTACCGAAAACATATAAAGTAGTCATAGTGTAAGCTTTTACAGCAATTTTTTTATCAGTCATTAACCAGTCAAATCCAGTTTCTATGATTCTCGTGATATGATCGTTGGTGAGAAGCTGTTTAGTTCTATTTTCTTCCTTATTTGAAAAGTTATTAGCTAAGTGCTCACAAATTTTAGCGCAGGTTCTTATAGAACCATCAAAATATAAGTGAGATAGTCCTTTTGTGAAAGTATCTAAATATGGTAAAACATGATTAATTCCATGATGTGTACAAATCCATTCTAAAATCCAGCTAGCTTTAACCGAAATAGGATTATCCACTTTAAATGTTAAATCTACCAGTAGTTCTATTAATTCTGGTTGTTTCAATACAATATTTGCAGCTTTAATACGATTTACTTTTTTAGGGTTTTCAATATTGTTTAATACAGAAATTAAAAAATCGATACTCATATTAGTAGGGTTTGTGTACTTTTACAATTATAAAACTAAATATAAGGACAAAAGAGAGAAACAATGAGCAAAGTTAACGTGATACTTGTCTTAAGTTTTGTAGTAGCTTCTTTTACTGCATTTGGTCAAAAAATAAATAAGTTAGATTCTCAAGGAAGAAGAACAGGAATTTGGAAGAAATATTATGAAAACGGTGATATTAGATACGAAGGAGAATTTAAAAATGGAAAAGAAATAGGAACGTTTTCTTTTTATAATCAAGGCTCATCGTATCCAGAAATTGTGAAGATTTTTTCTAATACTTCAGACACAGCTTCAGTAAAATTTTACAATAAAACACGTGTAAAAACCAAAGGTAAAATGGTGGGTAAAAAACGTGTTGGTAAATGGATTTATTACTTCGCAGATGGTCAAAGAATTTTTTCCGAAGAAAATTATGAGAACGGACTTCTAGATGGAGTGGTTAAAAATTACTATGATAATGGTAATGTAACTGAAGAAACTTTCTATGAAGAAGGAAGGAAACACGGAACTTCAAAAATTTATACAGAAGAAGGGATTTTAATTGAAGATGTAATTTATGTTGATGGAAAACTGAATGGTTTAGGTAAATATTACGACTTAAAAGGTGTTATCAAAGAGAAAGGAATATATGAAAATGGTGCAAGAAAAGGGAAATGGGAATATTACATCGATGGTGAGGTTTCTGCAAAAGGAAGACCGAGAAAAAGCATGCTAAAAGATGATGCTAAACCAAAACAAGAGGAGGAAGAGTAGTAATTTTCTTTTATAAATTCATTTTATATACTTATCAATTTTTCCCATTAAAGAAACAGATTCTTATTCGTAAATTTGCTGTCTAAATTTGGCAAAATATGAAAAGAGTAGTGGTCGGACTTTCAGGAGGAGTAGATAGCAGTGTAACCGCTTATTTATTGCAAAAACAAGGATATGAAGTTATTGGCCTTTTTATGAAGAATTGGCATGACGATTCTGTTACTATTTCTGACGAATGTCCTTGGTTAGAAGATAGCAATGATGCTATGATTGTTGCTGAAAAATTAGGAATTCCATTTCAAACTGTCGATTTAAGTGAACAATACAAAGAACGTATTGTTGATTATATGTTTGATGAATACGAAAAAGGAAGAACTCCAAATCCAGATGTTCTATGTAATCGTGAGATTAAGTTTGATGTTTTTATGGACATTGCACTTGGTTTGGGAGCAGACTACGTTGCTACTGGACATTATTGCAGAAAAGAAGAGGAAATTATAGACGGAAAACCAGTTTATAAATTATTAGCTGGGAAAGATGGAAATAAAGACCAATCTTATTTCTTGTGTCAGTTATCTCAAGAGCAATTATCCAAAGCTTTATTTCCGGTTGGAGAATTAACAAAACCTGAAGTAAGAGAAATTGCAAAAGAAGCAGATTTAATTACTGCTGAGAAAAAAGATTCTCAAGGATTATGTTTTATTGGTAAAGTTCGTTTACCAGATTTTCTTCAACAAAAACTTCAACCGAAAGAAGGAGTGATCGTTCAAGTTCCAGATTCTTTGGAGGCATATAATAAACCATTACCACGTTTTGAAAATAAACAGGCAGAATTAACGTACAAGTCAAAAAAGTTCGAATATGATGTTGCTGATGGAAAAGTTGTAGGAAAGCATCAAGGAGCTCATTATTTTACAAAAGGACAAAGAAAAGGACTTGCAGTAGGAGGAACTAAGGAACCTTTGTTTGTAATTGAAACAGATGTAGAAGAAAACGTAATTTTTACAGGAGAAGGAAAAAATCACAGAGGGTTATATAGAAACGTATTGTTTGTTTCCAATGAAGAACTGCATTGGGTTCGTGAAGATTTAGCTTTAGCTAATGATGAAACAATGGAAGTTGAAGCAAGAATTCGTTATCGTCAGCCTTTAGAAAAAGCAATATTACATAAAGTAGAAAATGGATTGTTTGTGGAGTTTGAAAATCCTCAATCAGCCATTCAAGAAGGGCAATTCGTTGCTTGGTACAATAATGAAGAACTTTTAGGATCAGGAGTGATTTCATAAGAACTTTTGATTTAATAATTAAATAAAAACAGTAACTTTCAATCATGAAGAAGTTACTGTTTTTTTTACCACTACTATTAAGTACAAACTTATTTGCTCAGGAACATGCTTGGGTTTATTTAAAAGATAAACCAAGTGAGGCAACGTATATTGCGTCACCATTAACAATGTTATCTCAAAGAGCATTAGATCGACGAACTAAACAAGGAATTTCACTCGACAATAAAGATGTTCCTATTGAAGCTTCTTACTACAATCAAATAAAATCCGCAACAGGAATTACTGTATTAGGAAAATCAAAATGGCTTAACGCTATTCATGTAATTGGTCAAATTAACGATATTAATAATTTAAACACGAGTTTTACATTTATTGATAGGATTGATTTTGCAAATCGTTCTTTAAATGCAAAAGGAACTGTAAATTTCAAAAAGCAAAAGCAAGTACTTAACAATCATAAAAGTAAATTCCAAAGTGGAAAGCCAACATATAATTATGGTGATGCTACTAACCAAATAGAAATGCTAGGTGGAGATTTCTTACATGAAAATGGATACACAGGTGCAGGAATTCATATCGCAGTTATTGATGCAGGTTTTCCGAATGTAAATACACTTGGAGCTTTTTCAGGTTTACGAAAGAATAATCAAATTTTAGGTGGTTACGATTTTGTAAATAGAAGTACTAATTTTTACACGGGTAATTCTCATGGAACACATGTGCTGTCTGATATAGCTGCTTATAAAGAGAACGATTTTATTGGAACTGCTCCAGATGCATCTTTTTATTTATTTAGAACGGAAGATGCAGCTAGTGAAACACCATTGGAAGAAACCTTATGGGTAGAAGCAGCGGAAAGATCAGATAGTTTAGGTGTTGATATCATAAATACGTCATTAGGTTATACAACTTTTGATAACTCAAATTATAATTATTCTTACAGCGATATGAATGGTGAAACTACATTTATCACTAGAGGAGCTGAGATTGGATCGAGTAGAGGAATGTTATTGGTAACTTCTGCCGGTAATTCAGGAAACAGTCCCTGGAAATACATAAGTGCACCAGCCGATGCCAATTCTGTATTTACTGTTGGAGCTGTAAATTCTGTTGAAACTATTGCTTCATTTAGTTCGTATGGTCCAACAGCTGATGGCCGGGTAAAACCTGATGTATTAGGTCAAGGACAAAACGTTTATATTGTAAATTATATCTCTGGAAGTAATGCATTGTCAAATGGTACTTCATTTTCTTCTCCAGTAATGACTGGTGTCATTGCTTGTTTTTGGCAAGCTTTTCCTAATAAAACAAATATGGAAATAATGGATATTGTTAGAAAATCTGCTGATAGATATTCAAATCCTACAGATCAATACGGATATGGTGTTCCAGATTTTGAGGCTGCATTTAATGTAACACTTTCTGCGGATGAATTTGAATTAGATGGTTTTTCAATTTTTCCGAATCCTGCAGGAGATAATCTAACTATTAATATAGCCAATAGTAACATACAAGATTACAGAATTTTAATTTATAACATTTTAGGAAAAGAAGTATTAAAGTTTCATAATACTCAAACTAACGTAATAAATGTTTCTTCACTTAATGGTGGAATTTATCTGTTGAGTTTATCGAATGGAAATAGTAAAAAGGTGATAAAGCTTATTAAAAGATAATTATTAAGATATTTGGTGTTTAGAATTACTAGTAAATTAAAGTTTTCTGTGAAGGAGAGTTATGAAGGTTAGAAGTAAAAAAGATGTAGCTGCATTACAAGAAAAAATAAAGAATGAACTTGGTATTGATGTAAGTGAGTATAGAAATGAAGAAGTAGCGGAGAATTTTGCAGAACTAATATTGTTGCCTCAATATGTAGTTTCATGGGTAATCCGTCCAATAATTTTTATTCTGTTTATTTATTTCAGTGGTTTTAAAATTTTTGATTTAGCTCATGTCGAATATGTTATATATGCAACTATTGGTTTTGTTCTTTTTCTATTTTTTGGCATTTCATTTGGATTGGTATTGCTAATTTTTAAAATGAAAAAGGATATTTGGGGAATAACAGATTATTCTCTTGATATTTTAAAGCAATCTATATCAGATGTATCCAAAGTGAATAGCCAAATTAATGAGGAAAATAAAAAAGAAGTTCTCTCTTTATTATTTAAAGGTGTTATACATATTGTTACCATTCCATTATTTTGTGAAGTTATAGCAAGACGAATTCCATTAATAGGATTTATAATAAGTAGTGTAATCAAACGAATATTAATTGTGATTTCTGATCGATTAAAATTTTCAGAGGATAAGATTAATGATTTTGTTAATAATCCAGATCATCCAAAGAATGAAGTGTTAAGTTCTTATGTTAATACAATTAATTCGGTTTCAGATACTTTAGAGAGCTTTGTCAATTTTTCGTTTAAAATAGTACAAGTACCGATATTTATATTCTGCTTTTTATCTCTGTCAGTTCTGTTACTTTTTTTATATTTAATTCATTAAAATTTGAACATTGAGTAATAAAATCACAGAACTTTTTAATATTGAATATCCAGTTGTTCAGGGTGGAATGATTTGGGTATCAGGATGGAAATTAGCATCGGCGGTTTCAAATGCAGGTGGATTAGGATTAATTGGAGCAGGATCTATGTATCCAGATGTTCTTCGCGAGCATATTCAAAAATGTAAAAGAGCAACAAAAAAGCCTTTTGGGGTTAATGTACCCATGTTATATCCAGATATTGAACAAATAATGGATATTATAGTTGAGGAAGGAGTAAAGATTGTCTTTACATCCGCTGGTAATCCTAAAACTTGGACAAGTTTTTTAAAAGAAAAAGGAATTACAGTTGTTCATGTGGTGAGTTCTGTAAAGTTTGCTTTAAAAGCCGAAGCAGCAGGAGTGGATGCAGTCGTTTGTGAAGGATTTGAAGCTGGAGGTCATAATGGTCGAGAAGAAACGACTACGTTTACTTTAATACCAATGGTGAAAGAACAAGTAAAGATACCTGTTATCGCAGCTGGAGGAATAGGAACGGGAAGAGGAATGCTAGCAGCAATGGTTTTAGGAGCTGATGGAGTTCAAATAGGAAGCAGATTTGCTGCCACAGAAGAATCTTCTGCACATGATCTTTTCAAGGATACAATTGTAAAAGTAAAAGATGGAGATACATATCTTACATTAAAAGAATTAGCTCCAGTACGTTTAGTAAAAAATAAGTTTTTCAATGATGTGCAAGAGTTATATCAAAAAGGTTCATCGGTAGAAGATCTTAAAACTTTACTGGGAAGAGCCAGAGCAAAGAGAGGAATGTTTGAAGGAGATTTAGAAGAGGGTGAATTAGAAATCGGACAAGTTGCGGGTTTAATTCATAAAATAAAACCTGCTAAACAAGTGTTAGAAGAAATTATCTCTGATTATAAAGATGTTAAAAGTCTATTATAAAAAAAGAGCTTCATTCGAAGCTCTTTTTTTATATTTAAAAGTTGACATAATCTACAATTTCTAATCCATACCCAATCATACCAACACGTTTTTCTTGTTTGGTATTTGATACGAGTTTTAGTTTGTGGATATTTAAGTCATGTAAAATTTGAGCTCCAATACCGAAATCCTTATTGTCAAATGCAATTCCAGGAGCTTTCATTTCACCGTTTTCTTGATTTTCTTTCAGTCCTTTTAATCTATTTAAAAGATTTAAGGATTGATTTTGCTGATTTATAAATAAAATTGCACCGCGACCTTCTTCGTTAATCACATTAAACATTCTGTCGAGCTTTTTGTCAGCATCATTAGTTAAAGTTCCTAAGATGTCATTATTAACCAAATTAGAGTTTACTCTTGTGAAAATAGGTTCATTATTGCTCCAAGCACCTTTGGTTAAAGCAATATGAATTTGATTGTTTGTTGTTTGTTGATACGCTCTTAGTCTAAATTCACCAAAACGTGTTTGAACATTAAAGTCTTCTTTCTTTTCAATTAAAGAATCATGTTCCATTCTATAGGCAACTAAATCTTCAATGGAAACAATTTTTAAATCAAACTTTTTGGCAACTTCAATCAACTGTGGTAAACGAGCCATTGTTCCATCTTCATTCATGATTTCTACAATAACACCAGCAGGTTGTAACCCAGCTAAACGAGCAAAGTCGATGGCAGCTTCCGTATGTCCAGTTCTACGTAAAACACCACCTTCTTTAGCTTTTAATGGAAAAATATGTCCAGGTCGAGCTAAATCAAAAGGCTTCGTGTCTTTATTTACTAAAGCTTCTATAGTTTTAGATCTATCAGAGGCGGAAATTCCTGTAGTAACACCGCTTCCTCTTAAATCAATAGAAACTGTAAATGCAGTTTCCATAGGATCGGTATTGTTGTTAACCATCATACCTAGCTCCAATTCCTTACATCTTTTTTCTGTGAGAGGTGTACAAATTAATCCTCTACCATGAGTTGCCATAAAGTTGATCATTTCTGGAGTTACTTTTTCAGCTGCGGCTAAAAAGTCTCCTTCATTTTCTCTATCTTCATCATCAACTACAATAATTACTTTACCAGCTCTAATATCATTGATTGCTTCTTCAATGGTGTTTAATTGAATCTTTTGCTTAGTTTGTGTTGTCATGGATTTTTATGATGTTTTCCTTTTATTAGGAAGTATTTTTATAAAAAAGCTTTTTATTTTTAGGAATAAACCATTGATATCGAATAATCCTTTATCCTGTGTTGCTCTTATTGTTAAGATTAATGCCAAAGGTAACATAATAGTCACAGCTAACCAAGATCCTGCAATGGCAGATAATGTACTTTCTTCTGCCATATTTCTTCCAAACGTATTTGTGAAGAAATACAAAACATAAATACCAATGGCGAGTATCATAGGTAATCCCATTCCACCTTTTCTAATAATGGAACCTAAAGGAGCTCCAATAAAGAAAAGAATTAAACAGGATAATGAAAATGCGACTCGATTATAAAATTCAATATCATATAAATTCAATACTTTTCTTCTGTATTTAAAAGAGTTCTTGTTGGCAGTAAAATTATTAATGGTTCTATCAATTTTCGAAATGGCAGAATTAATAACATCTCGTTGTTTTAGTAGTTCAAAATTCTCTAGAATATTGCTCGAAAGTTTTTTATTAATTAAGGAATCAGGTAATCGACGGAGATTTTCTGCTTCACTATTTCGGTATAAACTTTTTGCTCTAGAACTCACATAATCATCATAACTAACTTTTAAACTCGGTAGAGTGTCTTTAAGCTGCTTCAGACTCAGCATATTAAAGTTTCTAGTATGTTTAATTTTTAATAAGTCATCATCTTGAAGAGATGCCATATCTATATTCATTTCATACTCGTCAAAATCAGCATAAGAAGCTTTCATTCTAAAGCGTTCTTTATAAGCTGTTTTATTATTTACGTGATGCTCATAAAAATGACCATTATATAGTTTTAACGTCATATAGCGGCTTCCTTCCTCAGAAACTAATTCCCCGTTTTCAGCAGTAATGATTTTGTTATTTCCCTTTTTTGCAGATAAATCATAAATTAAAACTTTTTTTAGTAGGTTATTTTCTTTACCATACTTTTCATCAAATTTTATTTGATAGTTAGGAATATCAGCATTAAAACTCCCAGGAACTAGAGCCAGTGCCGGTTGCTTTTTACGAATATTAATTTTAAGATTAATTTGTTTCAAAATTGCGTAGGGATAAACATAGTTTAAGAAAACAAAGTTTAATCCACTCATGATAAGGGCAAAGAAAACAAGCGGACGAACCATTCTTTGTAAAGAAACACCAGCTGATTTGGCTGCTGCGAACTCATAGTTTTCAGATAAGCTTCCCAATGTCATAATTGAAGATAGTAAAACACCAATTGGAAGTGCTTGAGGCGCAACAATAAGTGTGGTGTACCATAAAAATTTTAGAATAATTCCTATACTAATTCCTTTTCCGGCCAAATCATCGAAAGCTAGCCAAAGTGCTTGCATTACCAAAACAAAAAGTATGATAAAGAAGGTTGCTAAGAAAGGAATTAAAAAACTTTTTAAAATATACTTATCGAGTCGCTTCACGATTACAAAGGTAATGAGCTTAATTATAATAAACACAAAAGTTTTGTTAATTGCCTAAAAAGCTATCAACAAAACTTTGTAAACATATTATTTAAATGGCTAATCTATTAAATAACCTAGTTTTTCGTATTTCGATTTATTAAAAGAAAACAAATTTTCTGAAATTGGCTGATCACTTTTAAATTTGTTTATTGTAAAGGTTGTCACCGCACCATTTGAACCAATTTGAATTAATTTATAAATGTGTTTGGTTTTAGCATCAACACCTAACTGGACTTTTATAATGTCTGAATTACTATCAATAGGTGTGAGATCAACATATTGTACTTTACGACCTTTATTATTTCGAGTTGTTCCCATTGTATAGCTATAACCTTCTTTATAAAAAGTTAATAATTTAGAAGGGTAAATAAATCCGTCTTCCTCTTCTAAATCTCCATCGGTAATTGTAACTTCCTTTTCTTCTTTATTAATAACAACAAGTTTTTTACCATTAAATACGAAGTTGTTTCCTAAATAATCTAAATTATATTTTTCTCCAGCAATTATAATACTACCTCGAATTGGTGGATCGTTTGTAATTCCAGCTTCTTCATTAACTAGAGTAGAGGTAAAGCCAATTGTCATATTTTTATATGCTCCCATTTTAGAAGAGACTTCATCTAATAACGTTTTAGCTCTTGCTGAAGTGTCTTGTGCTGTTACATTTATTCCTACAAACAGTACGATTAATAATAATCCTATTTTTCTCATATGTATTTTCCTTTCGTTAAAATGGTCTATTTAGTTTTCTCGTTTTCTAATAATTGTTCTAAAGCTAATAAATCAGGAACTAAAACTTGTCTTGCTTTACTTCCTTCAAATGGACCCACAATACCTGCTGCTTCTAATTGATCTATTAATCTACCAGCTCTATTATAACCTAATTTTAGCTTTCTCTGTAATAAAGAGGCCGAACCTTGCTGTGCTGTAACGATAACTTCAGCTGCTTGATTAAACAGTTTATCACGATCTGCAATGTCTATATCAAGATTTGTGCCACTATCTTCACCAACATATTCAGGTAATAAGTGTGCTTCAGGGTAAGCTCTTTGAGAACCAATGAAATCGGTTATTTTTTCAACTTCTGGTGTATCTACAAATGCACATTGAATGCGTGTAATATCATTTCCTCCTGAATAAAGCATATCTCCGCGTCCAATTAACTGATCTGCTCCAGGAGCATCTAAAATAGTTCTACTATCAATTTTAGAAGTTACTCGAAAGGCGATACGAGCAGGAAAGTTTGCTTTAATAATACCCGTAATTACATTTACAGAAGGACGTTGAGTTGCAACAATCAAATGTATTCCAATTGCTCTAGCTAATTGCGCTAAGCGTGCAATCGGTGTTTCTACCTCTTTACCCGCTGTCATAATTAAATCAGCGAACTCATCAATTACCAAAACTATATATGGTAAAAATTGATGTCCGTTTTCAGGATTTAATTTTCTTGCTCTGAACTTTGTGTTATATTCTTTTATGTTTCGAACCATTGCCGATTTTAACAAGTCGTAACGATTATCCATTTCAATACATAAAGAGTTCAAAGTATTAACAACTTTTGAAGTATCAGTAATAATAGCTTCTTCGCTATCAGGAAGTTTAGCTAAATAATGACGCTCAATTTTATTAAATAAAGTAAGTTCGACTTTCTTTGGATCAACTAAAACAAACTTAACTTCAGCAGGATGCTTTCTATATAAAAGTGAAGTTAAAATTGCATTTAAACCAACAGATTTACCTTGACCAGTTGCTCCGGCCATTAATAGGTGAGGCATTTTTGCCAAATCAACTACAAATGTTTCGTTCGAAATTGTTTTTCCTAATGCTAAAGGTAATTGCATTTGACTTTCTTGAAACTTTTTAGAAGTAATCGCCGAATGCATTGAAACTATTGTGGATTTTTTATTTGGAACTTCAATACCAATGGTTCCTTTACCTGGAATTGGTGCAATGATACGAATTCCTAAAGCTGAAAGAGACAGAGCAATATCATCTTCTAAGTTTTTAATTTTAGAAATTCTAACCCCAGCTTCTGGTACTATTTCATATAGTGTAATTGTTGGTCCAACGGTTGCTTTAATCTGATCAATTCCAATTTTATAATTCTTTAAAGTTTCAACAATTTGATTTTTATTAGCTTCTAATTCTTCTGGGTCAATTGAAATACTATCGTTATACTGTTTTAGTAAATTAAACGTAGGAAACCTGAATTGTCCTAATTCAAGCGTTGGATCAAATTCTCCAAAATCTTTAACCAATTGATCAGATAAATTTTCTGTAACACTTTTTTCTTCAGCAATATGCTCAATTGCAATGGTTACCTCTCTTTCTTCTTCTTTAGATTTTTCAGTTTTCTTGATATCAAGTAAAACATCTTCTCCTTTTTCTATATTTTCTTTTTTGTTAGGAATATTTGAATGATCACTGATAGTTGGCTGCATATTTTCTACAGATAACTCGAATTCAGATTTATCTTCTAAAGTTTTTTCTGTAGTTATATTTTCCTTTACAGATGCTTCAATAATGGTCGTATTATCGTTTTGTTTAGTGTTTTCAATTTCTTCATTTTCTCTATGTTTTAATCGTTCACTAATTCCTTCTGGAGTTAGTTTAAAGCGAACAACTAAATACATAATCAAAAAGAAGGCTAAAACAATAGCCAATCCAGTTTTTCCGATAAAAGTTCTGATATATTCATTTAATTCAAAACCAACAACTCCAGAAAGAAGTGCGTATTTCTTCTCAACAAAACCTATAGCAACAGAAACCCAAAGCATATTAAAAAGTCCCCAATTCCATTTAGACAAAATACTCTTAATTCCTGTCTGGAATAAAAAGCTTAATCCGGTCAAAAAAATAAGAAAAGGTAGAATAAATGCTGCTAAACCAAAACCATTATAAATAAATATATGACTTAAACTAGAACCAATTTTACCTAAAAGATTTTTAGCTTTTATTTGTTTGTTAGAAAATTCAGTAAGAATACTTTGATCATCTTCCCATGAAAAGAAAAAAGAAATAAAAGCAATACACAAAAAAGCAGCAAACAAAATGAAAAATGCTCCTAATATCGTTTGTGTTTGCCTGTTTTTAAAAAAATCTAAAATTTGTTTAAAAACAGATGGTTTTGTTACTTTTTTTGTCTTTTTTGAAACGCTTTTTTTAGCCATTTAATTGAAAAAAAATTAGACTGGTAAATATAGAAATATTACAAAAATAACGCGATTATTTTTGGAATGTATATCATAGAACCCACAATTAAGGAAATTATTGCCGCAAAGCCAGCTGCTCCTGCAGCAACATCTTTTATAGTTCCAATTTTGTTATGATACTCAGGATGAATAAAATCGGCAATTTTTTCAACAGCCGTATTTAAAGCTTCTGCAACTAAAACAAGTCCCGTAACGGTTAATTGAATCATCCATTCTGTAGCCGAAATATTACAAATAAATCCCAGGATAATGGCAAAAAGCCCAATAAAAAATTGGGCTTTAATACTATCTTCAGTGGTTGCAAGAATAAGAATTCCTTTGAGAGCATATTTAACTCCTTTAAGTCTTCTTTTTATAAAACCATCTTTGTATTCATTCATTTATAAAGCTTTTAAAGCTTCTTCATAATTAGGTTCATCAACAATTTCGGGAACTTGTTCTGTATGAGTAATTTCACCATTTTCATTAATTACAACAATACAACGAGAATGTAAGCCGTTTAATGGACCGTCAATAAATTCTAATCCATAACTTTTACCGAAGTCTCCAGAAACAAAGTCAGATAGCATTTCAACATTTTCGATTCCTTCGGCTCCACAAAAACGACCTTGTGCGAAAGGTAAATCTCTAGAAATACAAAGTACTTTTGTGTTTTCTAATTCAGCCGCTTCTTTATTGAATTTTCTAACTGAAGTTGCACACGTACCCGTATCAACACTCGGAAAAATATTTAAGACTAATTTTTTTCCTTTGTAATCTCTTAATGATTTTACGGATAAATCAGTAGCAACTAAATTAAAATCTGGAGCTTTGGAATTTACGTTTGGTAATGTTCCATTTGTATTACTTTTACTCCCTTGGAGTGTTACTGTAGCCATGTTTTTTGATTTTTTATTCCTCTCAAAAATAACCAAAATATATCAACTTTAGCCTATCTTCGCTTACTTATTAAATTGAATGAACTATTCTGTGAATTTAACAAATTACACATCCGAATTTAAGTATAATTGGCAATTGGCAGCTCCAGTAATGTTGGGAATGTTAGGACATACTTTTGTGAGTTTTATTGATAACATTATGGTTGGTCAACTAGGAACAGCTCAATTAGCTGCAGTTTCTTTGGGTAATAGTTTTATGTTCATAGCAATGTCTTTAGGTATTGGTTTTTCTACAGCAATTACCCCGTTAATTGCAGCTGCAGATGCTGGAGAAAATTTTAAAGAAGCAAAATCTACATTTAAACATGGTTTGTTTTTATGTACAACATTAGGGATTCTTATGTTTTTAATGGTATTATTTTCTAAACCATTGTTGTATTTTATGAAGCAACCTGATGAAGTTGTTGAGTTAGCCATTCCTTATCTGAATTTGGTAGCTTTTTCTCTAATTCCTTTAATAGTATTTCAAGCTTTTAAACAGTTTAGTGATGGAATGTCGATGACACGTTATCCAATGTATGCTACTATTGTAGCAAACGTAGCCAACGTCATATTAAACTATCTTTTGATTTTTGGAAAATTCGGCTTTCCAAAATTAGGAATTGTTGGTGCAGCTTACGGAACATTATTGTCTCGATTTATAATGATTTTATACTTATGGTGGTTACTAACAAAGAAAGAGAGAATTCAAAAGTTGGTAACAAACATTAAAATATTCGTTCTAGATAGTAAGATGCTCAAAAAGATTATAAACTTAGGAGCACCGAGCGCTATGCAAATGTTTTTTGAAGTGGCTATTTTTACTGCTGCAATTTGGTTAAGTGGATTGTTAGGAAAAAATCCACAAGCAGCTAATCAAATAGCATTAAACTTATCTTCGATGACATTTATGGTAGCTATGGGATTGAGTGTAGCAGCAATGGTTAGAGTTGGAAATCAAAAAGGACTCCAAAATTATATTGAATTAAGACGAATTGCTTTTTCGATTTTTTTTCTAGGTGTGCTACTAGCAATAGGATTTGCAATAATTTTCTTTTTATTTCATAAAAATTTACCAAATATATATGTTGACTTAAGTGATGCTAAAAATTTTGTTGACAATATGGAAGTTGTAAAGATTGCTGCCAAACTTCTCATAGCTGCAGCCTTTTTTCAAATTAGTGATAGTATACAAGTAATGGTGCTGGGAGCTTTAAGAGGATTACAAGATGTTGCTATTCCAACAGTAATTACATTAATTGCTTATTGGCTGATAGGGTTTCCTGTGAGTTATTTCTTAGGAAAAGAAGATGCTTATGGAAGCTTTGGAATTTGGTTAGGACTTTTAGCGGGATTAACATCTGCATCAATATTACTATTTTTGCGCTTTAATTATTTAACAAAAAAATTGATTAATACTAAACATAATGAACTTACCTAAATTTTTATTAGCTGATAATAGCAATCATCCAGAAGATATTTTTGTATTACATACTGAATATCCGAGGTTTTTAATCAATTTGAAAGATGATTCAGTAGAATGGTTTGAGGACTTAGAAGGAGAGAATGAACAAGAATTAGCAAATGAGCTTGAAAGTTTGATAGAACAGGCAGGAAAGTTTTATGACTTAGAAATGGAAGGTCTTGAATAAATAAAAAGATTAGATTTTTACAATCTAACTTTTCTTTTTTCGCTCACTTTTCCTCCAGTAATTAGAGATTGGTTTATATTTTTAATTTTATTTACCGCATTAAAAACACTCCGTACAGGTCCCTCCATTTATTTGCCATACTTGGAAGATTTTTTAGTTCCAGAAAGTAATAATCTCTTCTGGTAATACTTTTTAAAAATTGGAAAATCTTTGTTTTGTTGGAGTATGATAAACTTGTTATTCCCACTAATTAAAATAAATACTAAAAAAATAGAGTAGGACTGTAATGTTAATACACCAAACAAATATCTTGTTTTAATTTTAGAGATTTTACAAATTAGTTCTATTTATTTCAGTAGAAGAAATTACAACAAGTAATTTTTTAAGGGTTATATTAATTGAATTAGAATAGATTAGAAACCGTATTAGTAAAATATTTTCTGAAATCTCTTTTCATAGTGAAATGAGCAATAAAAAATAGACATGTTGTCTATTTTTCTAAAAAGAATGGGAATTCCCAGAAAGGGTTTTCTTTTTTTGAAATTGAAATTATATTTTTACCACCTTTAAATTTTTCAGTTTTAAGATAAAAAACTGCTCCTAATTGATTGGTTCTTTCATGTTTAACAGTTAAATAATCAGGTGAAATAGTGTTCTCGTTAACCTTTACGGTCAAATATTCGGTGTAGCAAATTCTATTAGCTTCATTACTTTCTGCTTTACTTAATTTTTTATTATCGTGACCACAAAGCTTAGCCAATGTTTTATGTTCATATTTAAATATTGGAATGAAAACTTTCAGCAGTTTTTTAGTAATGATATCAGCATCAATTTCTGGATTAAGCAAATAATCATTATTCTCATTATTTGTTTTGTAGAAAGTAGGTGAGATAATGGTTTTCTTAAAATATCTAGAATTATTTGCCATGTAATCAATATTGGTATTCTTCATTTGGTAACTTGCAACTAAACTTCCAAAAATTAAAAACACTATTAAAAGATATACAAGTTTTTTTTTCTTTTTAAAGTTAGAGCCAAAAACCATACTAATTTGAAGTATAGATTTATTTAACGGTCCGAACATAATAATTGAAGCTATTTTATTTGTTTTAAAAGCTATTATTTGAAGTTTAGCTTTATTATGGTTGATCTTAAGATTTGCAAGAATGCCAATAACTGTTTGTATTATTAAAATAGCAATAAATGCATATATAGGTATCAATAATAAATAAGAAGGAACTGAATCGATCAAGCCATTGTAAACAAATAAGTAAATACTAAATATGATTGCAGTATTTGTGTAAATTAAAAGAAAAGTAAATGCTACCGAAAATATTACACTACATAACTCATCAACTTTTTCAATTGAGTCCTTCACTTTAGGTAAAACAGATACAATTTTTTCAGTGTAAATTTTAGAATACGCGCTATCTTCAATACTATAGTCAGGAAATACAGAATTTAAACCAACCAACCCTATCCAATAAGCTCTTAGGCAAAAGTGAATTACAAACATTGCCGCTAATATGCTTATTCCAAATAGCCCAAAAAATACAATTAAGAAAGCAAAAGAATATAATTTAGGGTTAAGAATGTTTATAAAAACATTTGTTATCCAATTAATAATTACAAATAACTTGAAAGTCCCGAATACTGCTACGGCAGATACTAATAATTCAGCTTCCCAACTTTCGTCTTTTAAACGTTGTAGCCATAGCTTAGATTTAGCTTTTTCAGAGTTTTCCATTGGTTGATTGTTTTTGCGAATATAATTTTTTTAAGGAGGATTAAAACTATATACTTTAATCAAGGGAATGTTAAAACTTTAATAAAAAATCTATTTTTGTTCACTTAATACATATATTTGTTAAACAAAACTAACAAATTATGAAATCTTTACTATTAAAATCCCTTGCGGTTCTACTTGTTTTAGGGTTCACAAAACCAGAAGAAGTACAACAATTTCAGGGTATGGCTATTTATTTTTCAAAAGCTAAAATGGAGTTAGGCAGATGGGGAGCAAGAATGAGTGAAGCGCAAAAAAAACAGATCAAAGCTCGTTTAAAAAACAGGTTGGAGAAAGAATACGTTTTAAACTTCAACAAAAAAGAGTCTTTTTTCAAGGAAGAAGAAAAAATTGATGCAATTTCGGGAGCAACTGATTCATGGGGGAAGAACTTTTCTCAAGGAGACCAATATAAAAATGTACAAGATAATGAATTGGTACAGAGTCAAGAATTTTATGGCAAACGCTTTTTAGTTAAAGATGCCTTGCAAAAAATTAATTGGAAAATTGAAAAAGAATCAAAAAAAATAGGAAACTATTTGTGCTTTAAGGCAACTGCGGTTTTACCTACGAAAGAATTAACATGGTATGACTTTTCATGGAGCGATCTTAGAAAAGCAGAAGTGAAAAAAGATTCTTTAGGAAATGATATTAAGCCAAAAATTGAAATGACTACTGTAGAGGCTTGGTATACTCCACAAATACCTGTAAGTCATGGTCCAGGCGAATATTGGGGATTACCAGGATTAATATTGGAAGTTACTGCAGGTAATCGAGTTATGTTATGTTCTAAGGTGGTGATTAATCCAAAAGATAAAATTGAAATTATAGCACCTGAGAAAGGTAAAGAAATAACAAAAGTAGCATATCAAGAAGTTATCAAAGGAAAGATGATTGAAATGAGAAATAACCGAGGTAGAAGAAGAAGATAACAAGTAGTTAAAACTCGGACTCATCAAATCAAATTAATCAATATGAAAAAAATTACGTTGCTACTTTTCCTTCTTGCAATGAACAGTATTTTCTGTCAGATAACAATGAAAGGAGTGGTTAGAGATACACTGAAAAATCCATTAGATTTAGCCAATATTATCGCCATAAACCAAGAAACAAGTGCCTTAGAATCCTACGGAATTACTGATGAAAAAGGCACCTATTCTTTAAAACTTAAAAAGAATAACAGTTACAAGATTCAAATAAGTTTTATAGGAATGAAAACTTATGAACAGGTTATTTCTGTTAAAGAAAATAATCTTACAAAAGATTTTATACTACAGCCAGATAATTCATTAGACGAGGTTGAGATAACTTATGAAATGCCAGTAACGATTAAAGGTGACACGTTAATTTATAATGCAGATTCTTTCAAAAACGGGACAGAGCGAAAACTTGAAGATGTGCTTGAAAAATTACCTGGAGTTGAAATTAATGAAGATGGACAAGTTGAGGTAGAAGGAAAAGTTGTAAATAAACTTATGGTAAATGGTAAAGATTTTTTCGACGGTGATACAAAACTAGCCACTAAAAATATTCCTTCAAATGCTGTAGATAAAATTCAAGTCCTTCGAAATTATGCTGAAGTTGGACAATTAAGTAGCGTACGTAATAATCAAGATAATGTTGCATTAAATATCAAGTTAAAAAAAGGAAAAGAAAACTTTTGGTTTGGAAATGTTACTGTTGGGGGAGGTTCTTCTCCAGATGAGGGATTATACCTAGTACAACCAAAACTCTTTTATTATAGCCCGAAATACAGTATTAATTTTATTGGAGATGTAAATAATATTGGTGAAGTAGCTTTAAATAGACGTGATATTCGTGGATTCGGAGGTGGATTCAGAGCTCCTAGTAGAAGCAGTGGAACAAGTATTAATCTTGGGGATAACAGTCTAAACTTTCTTACAAGTCAGAATAATGCATTAAAGATTGAGAATAACTTAGCAACTGCAAACTTTAGTTATTCTCCCAAATCAACATTAGACTTAAGCGGATTTGTTATTTACAACAACAGTAAGATTTTATCTAGAGAAACCAGTTTTGTTCAATACACGAATCAAGAACTTGGTATTCCTGATGAACGAACAGATCAATCGAGTACAGAGAGATCAGACCAAGGTTTAGTGAAGTTAAGTGCTTCTTATAAACCAAATGTAAACAATCAAGTTGATTATGATATAATTGGTAGAATTTCAAAAGATACCCAAGATCAAAATTTATTTTCATCTGTCATAGGTACAACAGCTCAATTAGATGAGGTAACGCCTTACAGTATAAATCAAAACTTGAATTATTACTATACATTAGATGAAACCAATATTTTCGCTTTTGAAGCTCAACATTTAATCAAAAATGAAGACCCTTTCTATAATGCGGTTTTGACTAATACAGCAGGAAACACAGATCCTTTTGATTCCACTGCGGATGCTTTAGGATTGGATACTACTCAGGATAATTATAACATTAATCAAAATAGAAGAATAAAATCGAACCAATTGGACGCGAAATTAGATTACTATAATTTGATTAATACAAAAAGTAATATCAACCTAACACTTGGAACCATTATTAGTAGTCAAAAATTCAATTCTAATATCTTTCAATTTTTGAACGACGGTACTGCTTTTAATCCAACTCCAATAATTAATGACTCTAAAATTGTTAACGATATTGAATACAATTTCAGTGATATTTATTTAGGAGTTCATTACCGATTGAAAGCCGGAAAATTTACCATAACTTCAGGATTTTCATTGCACGCTTATGGAAATCAAAATACACAATTTGGTCAGGAATTTGGAGAAGATTTCTTTAGAATTTTACCAGATTTTGAAACAAGAATTCAATTTAAGAAAAGCGAAGCTTTAACTTTTAGATACGAGATGAGAAATCAGTTTACTGATGTAACTCGTTTAGCTGAAGCTTTGGTTTTTAATAACTTCAATAGTATTCAGTTTGGAGAGCCAGAATTGCAGAATGCATTATCTCACAATTTAAGTTTATTTTACAGTAGTTTTAATTTGTTCAATTATACAAACGTATTTGCTAGAGCTTCCTATTCAAGTAATATCGATCAAATTAGAAGTTTAACTACATTCGAAAATGTAATTCGAACCAGTACATTTTTCAATTCAAATTTTGCAGATGAAAATGTTAATCTTTTTGGTAGAGTTCAAAGAACATTTGGAAAATTTAGAACAAGTTTGAATGTTAATTTGAACTACAGCAAAATTAATCAGTTTATTCAAGGAATTCAGTCTTTAAATGAAGGATTTACACAAACATATACACCAGGAGTAAGAACAAATTATTTAGAAGCTCCAAATGTAAGTTTTAGATATAGATATAGCGTTACTAATAATAACCAAGGAAGCAGAAAAACTACTTTTATAACAAACGCTCCATCGGTTGAATTTGATGCTTATTTATGGAAATCTGTAACGTTTAGAACAAATTATACGTATACAAATCAAGATTTAGGAGACGGAAACTCACAGTCATTCCAAAATTGGGATGCAACCATATCGTACAGGAAAGATAGAGACGCAAAATGGGAATATGAAATCAAAGCCACCAACTTATTAGATATTGATTCCCAGGTGCGAAATAGTGCGAATAACATTTCAGTATTTAGTTCTGAAACATTCATCCAACCCCGATTTATAACATTTAGGTTTGTTTATAACTTATAAACTAAAAATATTGGTTTATTTATTTGAATTAATGAAAACTCAGGCCTAAGTAGCTGCCCAAATAGGGCAGCTTTTTTTATTCAAATTCCCAAAGAATTTTTTTCCGATTAGAAATAGCTTCATTTAAAAACGTATAACAAAGTTGAAATTCAGATTTAAATTGTTCTGCTTTAGATAGTGTTTTTATAATGTAATTTTTATTGTTTATTTCCACTGTCGGAGTAACATCTAATAACAAGTCTATTTTTCCATAATCCTCTGAATAGCTTTTTATTTGAATTTTCTCTCTTAGAAATTCGTAATTATCTTCAAAGTATAAATCACCTTCAATTGAAGCTTCAATGTCATTAATTTTTATAGATAAAATTTCATTCTCTAAATCATTTTCATCGTAAAGTAAATGCACTAAAGGTAGTTTGTGGTATTCAGATATTAATTGATTTTCTACTTTTTGCAATACGTTTTTAAGCTTTAATGGGTTTCTTTCTCTGTCTTCTAGTTTTTCACTTTTTTTAACAAATTTCGAAATTAACTCATCAAAGCTTCTTTTATTGGATTTTCCCGTGAGTAAATCAGAGATTTGATTTAAAATTTTACTTTTTTCTTTGGTAGGAATTGATTTATCGCTGTTAATAATGATTTCCCCATAAGAATTTGGAGTAATAATTTCTATTTCACTTTTACTCAAAAATGAAGAAAACTTGAGATAATAGTCAAATATTATTTCTTCCAAAAATCGTCAAGATAAATATGAACTTTCGATACTATCAACATCAACATATAAATCTAAATCAATTCCCATAGTTTCTTATTCTTTATTATAAACTTATTTCGCTCTCTGAACTAATTCTAATTTTTCAATTGAAGTTTTTGTAGTGAATAAACCGTAATTGATAAATGCGTTTTTCTTTTCAATTTTATCAATTGTACCAACAGCATTTCCATCTACTAAGCGCACACGATCACCAGTTTTAAAAACGTATTCTGCTTTTGCCTTTGCGATTTTCTTCGCTTCTTGTTTTTTCTCCTCTCTTACTTTTACAACTTTTTGTAAAACTTCTTGTTCTACTTTTTTAATCGCTTCTTTTTGTTTTTCAGCGATTTCTTTTTCTTTTACTTTCTCTGTTTTCGTTTTCTTTTTAGGCGGATTACGTTTCGTGTATTTCGTTTTTTCAGCAGCTACCCATTTAAAGAAATTTGTAGATAATTCCTTTTTATTATTCGTTTGGAAGTATTTATTCAACAATTCGTTGAGTCTTCTTCCTAAAGATAACATACGTTGGTTGTTATCATATAACTCTTGGAAACCTTCTAGTTTTTCTCTAATCTTAAGTTCTTTTTCTTGTAAACTTTCTAAATGTTCTTGTTCTTTAGATTTTTGCTTCTCCAGAGTATCGGAAGTTTTCTGTAACCTATTTCGTTCTTTCTGAAGCTTAGAAATGGTTTTATCTAAACGAACTTTTTCACTTTCAACTCGCTTTTTTGCTCTATTAATTAAGCTAAATGGAATTCCGTTTTTCTGAGCAACTTCAAAAGTAAACGAACTTCCAGCTTGACCAATAAACAGTTTATACATTGGTTCTAATGTTCGTTCATTAAATTGCATATTGGCATTCGTTACATTTTCCAATTCATTTGCTAATACTTTTAGATTGGCATAATGCGTAGTTATAATTCCGAAAGATTTTTTCTCATAAAACTCTTCTAAAAATATTTCAGCCAAAGCTCCTCCTAATTCAGGATCAGAACCAGTTCCGAACTCATCAATTAAGAATAACGTTCGATCGTTACATTTTCTTAAGAAATAACGCATGTTTTTCAATCGATAACTATAAGTACTTAATTGGTTTTCTATAGATTGGTTATCTCCAATATCTGTTAATATAGTATTGAACAAACTAGTTTCACTTCTTTCGTGAACTGGAATCAATATTCCACTTTGAAGCATTACTTGTAATAATCCAATGGTTTTTAATGTAATACTTTTTCCTCCAGCATTTGGGCCGGAAATTACAATGATTTGCTGTTTTTCATTTAAAGCTAACGTTTGAGAAATAGTATCAATTCCTTGCTCGTTATTCTTTCTCCATAATATTGGATGATATGCATCTCGGAAATAGATTTTCTTCTCTTTTGTAATTTTAGGCAATAATCCATTGATAGCTTGTGCATATTTTGCTTTGGCGGCGGCTAGATCTAAATGAATTAGAAATGAAATATATTCTTCTAATAAAGGTGTAAATGGTCTAATTTCTTCTGCTAAAGTCCTTAAAATCTTAATAACTTCTTGTTTTTCCTCATAAAGTAGATTTTGTAATTCTCGACTAAAAGAGAGAGTTGCTTGCGGAGCTATATAAACTATGTTTCCTGATTTCGAAGATCCTAATAAACTTCCTTTTACTTTTCTACGATGCATCGCCAAAACAGCTAAAACACGCTGATTATCAATGATTGATTCTTTAATGTCATCTAAATATCCACTTGCTAAACTACTTCCTAAAGCTTTAGAAAAACTACCTGATATTTTTCCTCTTACAGAATTAATATTTTTTCTAATCTGTTTTAGAGTAGGAGAGGCGTTATCTGCTATTTCTCCATAAGAAGTGATGATTTTTCCAATAGCATCCGAAACGAAAGTTGTGAATTCAATTTCTTCACTTAAATTGAAAAGAGAAGGATAATATTCTTTGAATTTTTTTAAGAATTTCTTCTGTTCATTCACAGTTTCTGAAACAGAAGCGATTTTTAAGTAAGCTTCTGGTTCGAGATAACTATTTTCAATATTGAGTCTTTTAATAGATTCTGTAATGTTGTCAAAACCATGATTTGGAATTCTATTCTCATTTTGAAATGATGCCAAATATTCATTAACTAGCTGTAATTCAAAAAACAATTCTTCAGTATCTCCATACGGTGCAATATTAGAAACGGCATTTCTACCAAGTTCTGAAATACAAAACTCACTTACTTGTTCTAAAACGGTTGCAAACTCTAAATCTTGTAATGTTTTTTCTGATATATTTTTTTTCAATTTCCTATTTTTGAGAAGAACAAAAATAACAAGAATGCAAGGAAATATCGCGGAAAGTTGGAAACATATTTTACAACCAGAATTTGAAAAGCCTTATTTTCAAAACTTAACAGAATTTGTTAATGAAGAGTATGCAAATTTTACTTGTTATCCTGATAAATCGAATGTATTTGCTGCTTTTAATTTCTGTTCATTTGACGATGTGAAAGTGGTTATCATCGGGCAAGATCCTTATCACGGAGTTGGTCAAGCAAATGGACTTTGTTTTTCAGTTCATGATGGAATCTCACATCCACCTTCTTTAATTAATATTTTTAAAGAGATTGAAACTGATTTGGGAATTGCATATCCAGAATCTGGAGATTTATCTCGTTGGGCAAAACAAGGAGTTTTATTACTTAATGCAACCTTAACTGTAAAAGCTCATGAAGCGGGAAGTCATCAAAAGAAAGGTTGGGAGCAATTTACAGACGCAGTAATCGCTTCTATTTCTCAGCAAAAAGAAGATGTAGTGTTTTTACTTTGGGGAGGTTATGCGAAGAAAAAAGGAGCGAAGATTGACAAGAAAAAACATTATGTGTTAACTTCAGGGCATCCTTCGCCTTTAAGTGCAAATCGAGGTTACTGGTTTGGAAATAAACATTTTTCGCAAACCAATGAGATCTTGTCTCGCAAAAAAATATCGGTTATAAATTGGTAAAGTATTAGTGTTTTTTAGCTTTTGGAGGTAAACATCCACATGGTGGCTTTTTGCGTCTTACTACCTTTAAAACTATTTTCTTTTTACCGTACTTTTTGTAGTATTCATTCAAGTTGAGAGTTTCTCTTTTTTTACCATCAACCATGAAGAATATTTTATGATCAAGTAAGATATCGTTCAAAATAGTTACGTTGAATTGTAAATGCTTCTTTTCTTTATTGATGTAATTATAGGGTAAGAATAATTTATTGATGTTATCTTTTTTATTCAAAGCTCCAACTCCAGAAGCACCTTTTGCGTTTTTAATGATCCTAGTGTTCCTCCAAGGAAAGTCAGGAGATTCCACTTTAAATGGAATTAAATAAACGTTTAACTTATCGAATGAATCATCATAATGAACAGGAATGTAATCAATATGGGTTTCTTTAAGTATGGAATAATCTAGGTACACAAGTTGATTAGGATTTAAACCGTCAAAAGTGAAGTTGTCAGGAGTAATTAATCCAATATCATATATATCGTTATCTTTATTACCAGTCTTCGATTTTTTCACAACTGGAGGAGACGAGATATAATATTTAGAAACGTAAAAGTCTTTAAACTTCTTTTTTTTAGATTTATTTTTTTGATGTCCAAAAGGAATTCCAGAGACTTCTTGGTTTTTGGTATTCCAGCTAAAACCATTCTGTTTTTTTACTGAAATTATACCGTCTTTATATCTCGGGCTAACAATTTTACCACTATCGATGATAATGCTGGTGTTACAACCATACAATGAAATTTGTTGTTTACTTTTATGAGGTAATGTACTGTTCGCGATACTTAAACTTATATATCCAGTTTTATTTACGTCGTAATTGTTTTGTGATTGTACATTAAAAAAACACAAAAACAAAAAGCAGTAAAATGTGAAAATACTAATAGTTGATTTCATTTTGATGGACTTTTAAATTCAATCAAACTTATTGATTTCACAAAAGAAAGTTATTCTTCAAAACTATGAGAGTGTATTTTTTGGGTATAAGAAATGTTATTTTGGTAATAAGAAAATTTAGTTTTGAATTTTATTCCATTGCAATTTGAGGTAAAATTGTTTGATTATAATAGGGCAGTGTAATCGCATCTAATATATCTTCTGTTACATCAGGATAATTTACTTCTACTATTTTATCAGACTTTATCCATTTCTCAATTTTTGGTAATTGTTTTTTGTTGAGTTTTTTTAATACAGGAACTCCCATTTCTTTTAAAGCCAAAGCATTGCATTGTTGTTCATATTGGTTTTTCATTGGAATAACCATTAGTTTTTTACGTAAAAACAAAGCCTCTGCCGGTGTTTCAAATCCTGCGCCACAGAATATGCCACGTGAGGAGGCAATACTTTTTATGAATTCTTTTCCGTCAATCGGACGAATAATTACATTATTATGTAACTGAAATTGATTGGTGTGTTTTGAGAACACTTCCCATTTTACTTTTTTGAATTGAGAAAGTATCTTAATTAGCTTTTTGTCACCGTAAGCAGGTAAATACACGGTGTAATGTTCTTTTTTTGTAATATTCTTATGTCGGATTTCTTTCCTGATAATAGGTAAGAAAGTCGCAGAAGAATACGTTTTAAAGTGAAAACCGAATTTATTTCTAGCTGGGGCGTAATATTTCAAGATTAGCTTTTCAAACTTGAAACTTCCATATTTAGGAGCTTTTTCATCGGCTACTGCGTTTTGATGGCTCAATGAAATAATAGGAACATTCCTCAGTTTACAAGCCCAAGCAGAAACAGGCTCAAAATCATTAATTACTAAATCATATTCCTTAATAGGTAAAGATTTAATTTCTTTCCAAAGTTTTCTGAATTTTGTCTTTTTCAGAGTTTCCCACAAATCTACACCGCCTTTTTTACCGAAAATAAAACTCAAACCATAAAGTTTGTATTTTATCTCAAACGGAAATTTTAATTCACATTGATATCCACTGACTAAAATGTCAACATCAGCCCGTTTTTGTAAATACGGAACAATTTCTAACGCTCTACTTGCGTGTCCATTTCCTGTTCCTTGGATTGCGTATAGTATTCTCATTATTTGAAGGATTTTTTAATATTGAATTCCATAAGTAAATCTTCAAAAAGCTGACTATTAGTTTGTTCATCTTTTACAAATTCTACGTTCGATACTTCAATAGTTTCAGGGACTCTTTTTGCTAATTCATCTTTTTCATATTCATATAATTTCCATTCTTTATTGCTGTATTCTAACGCAGTCAAATTTTCAATCCAATCACCTGAATTTAAATACAATGTTTTTCCTTGTTCATTTTTTATAACTCGCATTTCTGGCTGATGAATATGACCACAAACAACATATTCATAACCATTATCAATTGCAATATCAGAAGCGGTAGTCTCGAAATTATTGATAAACTTAACAGCACTTTTAACACTGTTTTTAATCTTTTTACTAAATGATAAACGATTGTATCCTAAAGCTTCACTAATCCAGTTAACACCAGTGTTTAACATTATTAGAGAATCATAACCGATTCCTCCAAGTTTTGCTAACCATTTTGAATGTTGCATGGTAACATCAAAAATATCTCCATGGAAAAACCATCCTTTTTTACCATCTATATCGAGTACAACTTTGTTCACGATTTCAAAACTCCCCAATCGAAAACCTTTGAATTTTCGTAACATTTCATCATGATTTCCTGTGATGTAATAAACCTTAGTTCCAGAAGTAATAAAAGACATTAATTGTTTAATCACTTTCATATGAGCTTTTGGAAAGTAACGCTTATTGAATTGCCAGATATCTATAATATCACCATTAAGAATTAAAGTTTTCGGATTAATGGTTTTTAAATAATTGTGAAGTTCTGTTGCTCTACAACCAAAAGTTCCTAAATGAACATCCGATATTACAACAATATCTAGCTTACGTTTTTTACTTTTTTTCATTCTTTAGTTCTACATGTCTTCAATTTGAGTTAATCACGGTTTAGCTTGAAAACATTATTTGGGTAATTAATTTGTACTAAAGTATGTTTATAGTTTAATGGATTGGTAAAGATTTAATTAATAGATTGTTATATAAAACTGAAGAGAATGTAAGTTTTGTAAATTATGTGTAAATAAAAAGCTCGGATTTTTATCCGAGCTTTTATAATTTAATATATTTTGATTTTATTTGTTGTGTAAAACCCAAGTTCCTTTTGCTATCAAAGGAAGTGCTTGTTTATATTTAACTTCTTTCTCTTCACCAGACATTACATTTTTAATAGTAACGCGTTCGTTACGTCCGATTTTAGGTTGTTCTCTTACAACTGTTTCAACAACTTGTTGTTCTTGTGTTTGTTGATTACGAGCATTACTAAATGCTTGCTGAGTTGAGTTTTGAACTTCGTCTTTACGTAAATTTAATTTTTCTCTTTGTTGTTCACGAGCTTCAGAAATCTGAGATTCATCTTCAGTAGGAAGTTTTCCTTTGAATAAGAACGAAAGAACCTCTTTGTTGATTTTATCAATAGTTTCTTGGAAAAGTTCGAAAGCTTCGAATTTATAAACCAATAAAGGATCTTTTTGTTCGTATGTAGCATTTTGAACTGTCTGTTTTAATTCATCCATTTTACGTAAATGATCTTTCCAGTTCTCATCAATAATTGCTAATGTGATATTCTTTTCAAAATCATTAACTAAAGATTTAGCTTCTGTTTCGTACGCTTCTTTTAAATTAGTTACGACACGAATAGTTTTAGTGCCATCTGTAAAAGGAACTACAATTCTCTCATATCGATCCCCTTCATTTTCGAAAACATTCTTAATAACAGGGAATGCCTGAACTGCATTTCTATCAGCGTCTTTTTTATAGTTTGCCGAAACTATTTTATATAACTCATCTACTAAAACTTGTTCATCTTTGCTATTGAATTCATCTTCGGAGAAAGGGGAAGTCATTGATGAAAAACGAATTAATTCAAATTCGAAGTTTTGGAAATCCTTATTTAATTTATTTTGACGAACAACAGCATCACAAGTATCATAAATCATATTTGCGATGTCTAATTGAAGTTTCTTACCATCTAAAGCATGACGACGACGTTTATAAACAAACTCACGTTGAGAATTCATTACATCATCATATTCTAATAAACGCTTACGAATTCCGAAGTTATTTTCTTCAACTTTCTTTTGAGCTCTTTCGATTGATTTTGTGATTAAACGATCTTGAATTACTTCTCCTTCTTTTAATCCTAATCTATCCATCATTTTTGCAATTCTTTCCGAACCGAATAAACGCATTAAGTTATCATCTAAAGCAACGAAGAATTGAGAAGAACCGACATCTCCTTGACGACCAGCACGACCGCGTAACTGACGGTCAACACGACGAGAATCATGTCGCTCTGTACCAATGATAGCTAAACCACCTGCAGCTTTAACTTCGTCTGATAATTTAATATCAGTACCACGACCAGCCATGTTCGTTGCGATAGTTACTTGTCCTGGTTTTCCTGCTTCTGCAACAACGTCGGCTTCTTTCTTGTGTAATTTCGCATTTAAGATATTATGAGGAATTTTGCGCATTGCTAACATTCTTCCTAATAATTCTGAAATTTCAACTGAAGTTGTACCTACTAATACTGGTCTATTTTCACCTACAAGTTTTACAATTTCATCAATTACAGCGTTATACTTTTCACGAGTAGTTTTGTATAATAAATCTTCTCGATCATCACGAGCAATAGGTTTATTTGTTGGAATTTCAACCACATCTAACTTATAAATTTCCCAGAATTCTCCAGCTTCCGTAATTGCAGTACCAGTCATTCCAGAAAGTTTACGATACATTCTAAAGTAATTTTGTAAAGTTACAGTAGCGAAAGTTTGAGTAGCATCTTCAATTTTTACATTTTCTTTTGCTTCAATTGCTTGATGTAAACCATCAGAATAACGACGTCCGTCCATAATACGACCAGTCTGCTCATCAACAATCATTACTTTATTATCAACAACAACATACTCAACATCTATCTCAAATAGTGTGTAAGCTTTTAAAAGCTGATTCATAGTATGAATTCTTTCACTTTTTACGCTAAAATCTCTATATAAATCTTCTTTAAGTTCTGCTTTTTTTTCAGGTGTGCTTTCTGCGTTCTCAATTTCAGCAACCTTGATGCTAATATCTGGTAATACAAAAAAGGTGCTGTTTTGAGTTTTGTCAGATAAATGAGCAACACCTTTATCTGTTAAGTTTATTTGATTATTTTTTTCTTCAATAGTAAACCAAAGATCGGCATCTACTTCGGGCATTAACTTATTATTATCCTGCATGTAGAAGTTTTCAGTTTTTTGAAGAACTTGTTTAATTCCTTCCTGAGATAAGAATTTAATTAACGCTTTATTTTTTGGTAATCCTCTATAAACCCGCAACAATAGAAATCCACCATCTTTTGTGTTACCTTCTTTTAAAAGTTTCTTAGCCTCGGCTAAAACACCGACTAAATATTTATTTTGTAGTGAAACTAAATCGGATACTAAAGGCTTTAGTTCATTAAATTCATGAAGGTCACCTTGCGGTACTGGACCTGAAATAATTAACGGAGTACGAGCATCATCAATCAATACAGAATCAACCTCATCTATAATTGCGTAATTTGGAGCTCTTTGAACTAAGTCTTCTTTAGAAGAAGCCATATTATCCCTCAAATAGTCGAAACCAAACTCATTATTTGTTCCGTATGTAATATCTGCATTGTAAGCTTTTCTTCTTTCTTCAGAATTTGGTTGATGAAAATCAATACAGTCGGTTGATAAACCATGGAACTCGAAGATAGGAGCCATCCATGCACGGTCACGTTTTGCTAAGTAATCATTTACGGTAACAACATGAACTCCTTTTCCAGAGAGAGCATTTAAATAAACAGGTAGAGTTGAAACTAAAGTTTTCCCTTCTCCAGTCATCATCTCTGCAATTTTACCTTGATGTAAAACAGAACCACCAATTAACTGAACGTCGTAATGTATCATATCCCAAGTAACTTCTTTACCTGAAGCGTCCCATGAATTTGCCCAATAAGCTTTGTCATCCTCTAACGTAATATGTGGTCTCGATCCAGATAATTCACGATCAAAAGGGGTTGCTGTTACTTCAATTTCTTCATTTTGCGCGAATCGCTTAGCAGTTTCTTTAATTACTGCAAATGCTTCTGGCATAATATCAGATAAAACTATTTCTGAAGCATTGTAAGCGTCGTCTTTTAGTTTGTCAATTTCGCTGTAAATTGCTTCTTGACGATCAATATCAGCAGTCTTAACTTCCTCTTCTAGTTTTGAAATTTCATCATCAAATTGTTGAGTTGCCTCTTTAATTTTTGATTTGAATTCAATTGTTTTATCTCTTAGTTGATCGTTGGTAAGACTGGCTATTTGATCTTCAAAAGACTTCACTTTATCCACAATTGGTTGTAGTGATTTTAAATCTTTCTGTTGTTTGTCTCCAACAAATAGTTTAATAAAAGAATTTAAAATGCTCATTTTGAGTATGTTTTAATCTGAATTAATTCAGTGTGTAAATTAGTTATTTAGTGCTTAAAAGTAAGCAAAAAAAAAGCCTCTATTAGAGGCTTTTTGAATTTATGTTTTTAATATTCATCTTCGTTCCAAAGATAATCCTCCTCGGTAGGATAATCTGGCCAAATTTCTATGATGGAATCGTAAATCTCACCTTCATCTTCGATATCCTGTAGATTCTCTACCACCTCTAACGGAGCACCGGTACGAATTGCGTAATCGATTAACTCATCTTTAGTAGCTGGCCAAGGTGCATCTGCTAAATAAGATGCTAATTCAAGTGTCCAATACATTTCTAAATGTTTTTAGTGTTTTGCAAAAATAAAATTTAAACTGAAAAAGTCAAGTTTTTTTTTGAAAATGTAAGAGTTAATAAAAAAAGAACTTTAAAGCTTCTTAGGAATCCATTTTACCTCGTCCGCTTTTAAAAGCAGAGTCAACTTTCGTGCCAACACAAAAAGATAGTCAGAAAGTCGGTTAAGGTATATTAAAATACTTCCATCAATAGGTTCTTCTTCATTTAAGGAAACGCTTAAACGCTCTGCTCTTCTACATACACAGCGTGCTATGTGACAGAATGACACGGTTTGATGACCGCCAGGTAAAATGAAGTGGGTCATTTGCGGAAGCTGTTCGTTCATAGTGTCCATTTCTTGTTCAAGAAATTCTATTGAACTTATATCGATTTTAGGAATGTTTAATCTTTCTTTTCCATTTTTTAAAATTTCTTTTTCTGGAGGAGTTGCAAGCATAGCTCCAAGAGTGAATAATTCGTCTTGAATTTTAATCAAAGCGCTTTTAGAAATATCATCAATATCTTGATCTCTAATAAGCCCTACGTAAGAATTTAATTCATCAACGGTTCCATAGCTTTCTATTCTCAAATGATATTTAGGAACTCTTGTTCCTCCAAATAAACCTGTAGTTCCTTTATCACCAGTTTTTGTATAAATTTTCATTAATTTCGTTTGATCTTTATTAACGTTAGATGAAGATATTAATTTTCTTCATTATGTACTCTAAGTTTAAGAAACTTTTAGCTTTTCTAGAATAAATTCAGGACATCTCATAGGTCTCATCGTTTCACCGTTAAGAAATGCTAAAATCGTACTTCCAGTGCATACTATTTCTTGATATTGATTTTTAATTTCATAATCAAATTCTATTTTAACACTTGGGTTGTTTTTTAGTATGGTTGAAATGGTTAATTCATCATCGTAATATGCTGATTTTTTAAAGTTACAATTCAATGAAATTACGGGAAGTATAATTCCTGTTTTTTCCATATATTTGTATGTAATTCCGAGGGAGCGGAGCCATTCTGTTCGACCAATTTCAAAGTATTGTGCATAATTTCCGTGATAAACTACCCCCATCTGATCAGTCTCGCCATATCGAACCCTTACAATTGAATTGTGTGTAATTTTCATTTAATGTTTTATGCGAATCTTACGTAAAAAAAAAATAATAATCAATACCAATTTGATTTTTTTTTACTGAATTTTATTCACACTTTTGTTTACCCGTAGGGAGGGTAAATAATATATTTTTTTTGCAATTATTATTGTTGCGAACGTAATTTTTTTTCTTAAAAACTTAAATGAATAAATCTGCTGAATTAGTTTGGTTCAATTGCTTGTCTTTTATAAAAGACAATATTAAACCTCAGGCTTACAAAACATGGTTCGAACCTATAAAACCTGTTAAGTTGTCTGGAGAGGCATTAACTGTACAAGTTCCTAGTAAGTTTTTTTATGAGTGGTTAGAAGAACACTATATTAAGTTATTAAGAGTTGCTCTTATAAAAGAGTTGGGGGAGCATGCTAAGTTAATTTACGATGTTCGTATGGAGAATACTTACAGTAGTAATAGTCCTCAAACAGTAAAGATTCCTAGTTCTAACAGAAACCCTTTAAAACCTCAAAAAGTTACGGTTCCCTTAGAATCTAAAAGAGAACTTAAAAATCCGTTTATAATACCAGGTTTACAAAAAGTTAAAATTGAATCACAATTAAATCCTAATTACAATTTTGAGAATTTTGTGGAAGGAGATTCAAATAGACTTGCACGTTCAGCAGGAATTGCTGTTGCGAATAAACCAGGAGGAACTTCATTTAATCCATTATTAATTTATGGTGGAGTTGGATTAGGGAAGACACACCTAGCACATGCAATTGGTGTTGATATAAAAGATAAGTATCCAGATAAAACCGTTCTTTATATTTCATCTGAAAAGTTTACACAGCAGTTTATTGATTCTGTAAAGTCAAATACCAGAAATGATTTTATTCATTTTTATCAAATGATTGATGTTTTAATTATTGATGATGTTCAGTTTTTATCGGGTAAAGCAGGGACACAAGATGTGTTCTTCCATATTTTCAATCATTTACATCAAAATGGAAAACAGGTAATTTTAACTTCAGATAAAGCACCTGTTGATATGCAAGATATTGAGCAACGTTTATTATCTCGTTTCAAATGGGGATTGTCTGCAGAATTGCAAAATCCGGATTATGAAACACGTATTTCAATTTTACAGCGTAAGTTGTTTAGAGATGGTGTAGAAATGCCAGAAGATATAGTTGAATATATTGCTAAGAATGTAAAATCCAATGTTAGAGAATTGGAAGGTGTAATTATTTCTATGATTGCACAAGCTTCTTTTAATAGAAAAGAATTTACTTTAGAGTTAGCAAGGCAAATTGTAGATAAGTTTGTTAAGAATACGAAGAAAGAAGTTTCTATAGATTATATTCAAAAGGTAGTTTCTAAGTATTTTGATATGGATGTTGCAACGCTTCAATCAAAAACAAGAAAACGTCATGTTGTTCAGGCTCGACAATTAGCAATGTATTTTGCAAAACGTATGACAAAATCTTCTTTGGCTAGTATTGGAAGTCAAATAGGACAAAGAGATCACGCGACAGTATTACATGCTTGTAAAACAGTTGATAATTTAACTGAAACTGATAAGCAATTTAGAAAGTACGTTGAAGACTTAACTAAGAAATTAACATTCTAATAAAACACGTATTTATATGAGAATACTTATGGTATGCTTGGGGAATATTTGTCGTTCGCCATTGGCAGAAGGTATTCTAAGATCCAAAATTTTAACTAGTGCTACAAGCATTGATTCAGCAGGAACTTCAGGTTTACATGAAGGCGAATTACCTGATCTAAGATCAATTGCTGTAGCAAAATTAAACGGAATAGACATTACAGATCAAAGATCACGTAAATTCAAAGTTGATGATTTTGATAATTTTGATTTAATTTATGTTATGGATCAAAGTAACTATCAAAATATTTTAGATATTGCGAGAAATAGCGACGATGAATCTAAAGTTAAAATGATTTTGAATGAATCAAATCCTGGAGAAAACTTAGATGTTCCTGATCCATATTATGGAGGAGACAAAGGCTTTGATAATGTTTTTAGAATGCTTGATGAAGCTTGTACAATTATAGCTTCAAAAATTCAATAGATAATTTATGTTAGGTAAACTTTATTTAATTCCAACAACTTTAGGAGATACTGAACCTTTAGAGGTTATGCCAATTTCTGTAAAGAAAGTAATAGAGACCTTAGATCATTTTATTGTTGAAAATGAGAAAACGGCGAGAAGATATATTAAAAGAATCACACCTAGTAAAGTGCAAGCAGAGTTACATTTCATGAAAATTGATAAATTTTCACATGAATTAGAAACAAGAAATTATCTTGATGTTTGCCAGGAAGGAGTTTCTGTGGGAGTTTTATCTGAGGCTGGGGTTCCTGGAGTAGCGGATCCAGGAGCAACTATTGTGAAACAAGCTCATGAGAAAGGAATTCAGGTGATTCCTTTAGTAGGTCCTTCTTCAATTTTATTAGCTATGATGGCTTCTGGAATGAACGGACAGAATTTTGCTTTTAACGGTTATTTACCAATTGATAAATCAGACAAGAAAAAAGCAATTAAAGAACTTGAAAGATTGTCTAGAGATAAAAAGCAGTCCCAAATATTTATAGAAACTCCTTATCGTAATGGAAAAATGTTGGATGATTTAAGAGCTACATTACAAGCAAATACAAGATTGTGTGTGGCTTGTGATATTACATTGCCTTCAGAATACATTAAAACATTACCTGTTTCAAAATGGAAATCAGAAAATCCAGACTTACACAAAAGGCCCGCGATTTTCATCATACAGGCCTAATATTATTCATTAATAAGTAATTTTCTATTTTTAAACAGTAGCTTTTTTGTCAGCCTTGATGTGAGATACATCGTATCCTGCAAATTTCTTTAAATAGGATTCAATTGAAGTTCCATAGGAGTCTTTAAACTCAAAATTACCGTAAGAACGTAAAAACTTTTTAACATTTCCCGCGCCGGCTAAATGCGCCGCTGCAAGTATTCCAGACTCAGTAATGGAAATTCCTTTAATACGTTTTCCAACGAAACGGGAAATATCCCTTCTTAAAATCCATTTATTCACCTTACAAAGAGCAGTGAAAGCCTTTTCTTGTAGTTCAGGGTTTTTCAGGAATTTTTGTGTATCATAAATTTTAAAACGGCGTAATGTTCCTTTTCCAAATTGATACTTCCCTAAATACCCTAATGTATTAACTACTGTATATCTTCCTTGTGATTCTTTGAAAGCTAATGCTTCTTTAAAACCTATGAAATTCTTTTCAAGGATTAATAGCTCTGTATTGGTAACAGTAGTGTTGTAGTTTATTGGCTTCGTTTTTTCAGATGTTTTTCCCTTTTTATCTGTAAAACTGAATAGTGTTATAAAAATTAAAAATGCCCCTAATTTTCTGATAATTAATATACTTTCTGTTTAGCGGGCGCAAATATATGACAAAAATACGCTCTAAAACAAAAGTTGAAATTTCGTATAATTATAGGTTTTATTGAATTTATATTTTTAAAGAGTAAATTTTGAAGATAAAATAACAGAGATAAAGAGTTTATTGTTAAATTATCTTAATTCAGGTCTATAAATTAGAGATAATTTTTTGTTAAAATTATCGCTTAATTCCTTGATTATTAATCCATCGCTGATATTTTTTAGCATTTCTGTTATGTTGCCCTAAGGTTTTAGCGAATTCATGAAAACCAATTTTATCCACACTAGCACACATAAAATAGTAGTCGTGCTCGACTGGGTTTAAAACAGCTTCAATTGATGATATATCAGGCATTGATATTGGAGCAGGAGGTAAGCCCACTTTCTTATAAGTATTATATGGAGAGTTTTTGGTGTTCTCAATATCTCTAAATAATACACGTTTTACCATAAAGTCTTGTCCGTTAATTTGTTTTAACGCATAAATTACTGTTGGATCAGCTTCTAAAGGCCATTTATTTTTAAAACGATTTAAATATAAGCCTGCAACCATAGGTCGTTCTGAAACTTGTGCGGTTTCTTTTTGAACGATTGAAGCTAAAGTAATTACTTGATCTTCTGATAAACCAAGTTTGCTAGCTTTATCTAATCTCGATTTATTCCAAAACTTGTTGTATTGATTGAGCATTTTCTTTCTGAAATTCTCAGGAGAGGTGTTCCAGTAAATTTCATATTGATTAGGGATGTACATTCCAAGAACAGATTTATCCGTAAAATCATTTTCTTGTAGAAATTTTGGTTCTCTAAATACATTTAATAAAGAAATACTATCTGCTTCTATTTGTTGAGCAATTCTTCCAGCAAATTTTTCTAATGTATCTTGGTTATTAAATGTTACTTTGATTGCTGTTTGATTTCCAGAACGAAAAAGATTAACTAATTCATTCATATTCATTCCTTTTTTAACAACATACATTCCTCCTTTAGGTTTGTTGAATTTTTTCAAATCTGCCACCCAAAGAAAATCTTCGTAATTATTTATAACTCCTTCTAATGAGGTTTTTAAATCATTCATTGTACTGTTTGATTTAATAAATATTGAAGTTTCTTTTTTTACTGCATTTGAAAAAATTTTGTTGTAAAAATAAATTCCTACTACTCCAGATGTAAAAAGTAAGATTCCAAGTATAATGATGATTTTATTTTTCATTGATGAATTGAAATAATATTTCGTCTTTAAAGTATCCTTTTGAAAATAACCAGTCTTTTTTAACTCCAACCTGTTTAAAGTTATGTTTTTTAAATAGCGATATGCTTTTTTTATTATCAATAGCAATATTAGCAAATAATTGGTGTAAATTAAGATTTGTAAAACTATAATTTAGTAAGATCTTCAAAGCTTCACTAGCAAAACCATTGTGCTGATAATTTTCATGAATTACAATTCCAATTCCAGCTCTTTTGTGTTGTGGATTAAAATCAAATAAATCAATTAAACCAATTGGTTGTTTATTAGATGAGTCTTCGATAACTAATCTTAATTGTTTCGCCTCGTAAATGTCCAAATGGCAATTTTCGATATATTGTTTCAATAAAAATTTTGAAAAAGGAGTTTGTGTATGACTAACCTCCCAAAAGAGTTCGTTGTTTTCAATTTGAAAAAGAAAATCTAAATCCTCAGGTTCAATAGCTCTCAAACTTATGTTTTGCCCAACTAATGTTCGCATTAAATCTTAATTTGTCCTTTAAAAACTAATTCTGCTGGACCTTTTAAAAATACGTTTTTATACACGTTGTTTTCTACATCAAAAGATATAGCAAGTTGTCCACCTTCTACTTGAATGTTAATATCGGTAGCTTTCGTTCTATTGGTTTTATGCATTGCAATTGCTGCAGCCGTAGCTCCGGTTCCGCATGCTAAAGTTTCGTCTTCAACTCCACGTTCATATGTTCTTATTCTAAACGAATTAGAATTGAGTTGTTCAACAAAATTAACATTACTACCTTCTGAGCCATAAATATCATTACGAATTTGTTTTCCTTTTTCATAAACATCGAAAGAACCGATGTGTTCTACAATTTCGACATGATGAGGAGACCCTGTGTCAGTAAAAACAAATCCGTTCTCATTTTTAACATCATTCACATCAACCATTTGTAATGAAACAATTCCGTTCTTAATAGTTGCATGATGCAAACCATCAATTGCAATAAAAGTAGTTTGGTTTTCAATAATGTTTAATTGCTTTGCAAAAGCGACAATACATCGCCCACCATTTCCACACATGGTACTTTGGTTACCATCTGCATTGAAATACACCATTCTAAAGTCAGTATGCTCGTCATTTTCCAGTAAGATTAATCCATCCCCACCTACTCCAAAATTACGATCACACAATTTGTTGATAAGCTCCTTCTTTTCCTTTGGGAAAAAAGAAGTTCTATTATCAATCATTACAAAATCATTACCAGTTCCTTGGTACTTATAAAACTCTAAATTCATTAGAGCAAATATACGTATTTACATAGGAAAATAGGATTGTTAAATGGCGGTTAAAGTCCGTTAAAGAGAAGTTAAACAGATTGTGTTAAAATGTTAAAATTGTATATTTGATTAGCTTAAAAATTTAATAATTATGAAAAGAGTTTTAGGAATATTGACTATTGCATTTTTGGGAGGAGTTTCATCACTCGGAGCTTACAAAGCTTTTATTGAAAAACCACAAGTTATTGTTGAGAGAACTGTCGAGCCGGAACTTCAAACAGTGAATTCTAATTATACACCGGCTGTATTAAATTCATCTTCGGTTCCAACAGATTTTACGGAAGCTGCGGAAAAAACAGTGAATACTGTAGTTCATGTAAAAAATACAGCTATTAAAGAAGTTTATAATCCTTTTGAAGAGTTTTTTGGAACAGGAAATGGTAAAAGGAAACAAGAAAGAATTGGAACTGGAAGTGGAGTAATTATATCATCTGATGGTTATATCGTTACTAATAACCACGTAATTGAAGGAGCAACAGAATTAGAAGTTACACTTAATAATAAAAAGAAATACAAAGCTCAGTTAATTGGCTCGGATGATAAAAATGATATTGCATTATTAAAAATTGAATCTGAAATTGATTTACCATATATAACATTCGGTAATTCAGATAACGCCAAAATAGGTGAATGGGTTTTAGCAGTTGGAAATCCTTATAATTTAAATTCGACTGTAACAGCTGGGATCGTGAGTGCCAAAGGAAGAGATTTGCAAGGAAATTCAAATATAGATGCTTTTATTCAAACGGATGCTGCAGTGAATTCTGGAAATAGTGGAGGAGCACTAGTAAATACCAGAGGAGAGTTAATAGGAATCAATACAGCAATTAGTTCAAGAACAGGGTCTTTTATTGGATATTCTTTTGCTGTACCTTCAAATATTGCAAAGAAAATAATAGATGACTTATTAGAATTTGGTAATGTTCAAGAGGCATTGATCGGTTTTGAACCTGATTACAAGAAGTCTAAAGAAATTGAAGGTGTGAAAGTAAAAGTTGTTAATGAGGATAGTGGAGCTTTTAAGGCTGGAATAAAAGCTGGAGATATTATAACTAAAATAAACAATGTTAAAATTACCAAGTTCTCTGATTTAAAAGGCCAATTAACAGCTAAAAGACCTGGGGAGTCAGTAAATATAACTGTCAATAGAAATGGGGAGCCATTGATTAAGACCGTTGTATTAAGTAAAAGAGATACATATTTATCTGCTAATTTTGGTGTAGTGTTAAAGGATGTAACAAATGATGATAAGAAGAAATACGACATTAAAGGTGGAGCTAAAATTGTAGTAACTGATAATAAAGCCTTTGAATATTATAATGTAGGGAAAGGATACATTATAGTTAAAATTAATGGTGAAAATATTGAAAATGCATCAGAAGCTGTGAATATACTAAACAAATATGGAGTTTCGATGAATAGAATGTATTTAGAGATTCTGAATTTAGACGGAGAAATAGAAAGATATAAATTTTAAAAAATTAGAAGAATCAAAAACTCGATAATATTACTATCGAGTTTTTTTAGGTTTTTTAGGTTACGAAATCGTTTGAAATAACTATTTTTGCACCAAATTTTTAAAAATTTAGTTAACACAACTATGTCAACAATAACAAATTACGAAAAAGAAGTGGTAAATCAAGCTCAGGTTCGAAGAGCTACTACTGAATTTATTAATATTGTAAACGATTTATGGTATGATAAATCAATTGAATTAGTGTTGTTTAGAAACCCATTAGTGGATAAAAGAGCTAGTGAAGTTTTAAACTTGATCAATTACGCTAAGGAGTTTGTTACAAAGCCCATTACAATAGAAGATGCTTTAAACATCGCAAAGGCTATTCAATCAATTGACTTACCAGCTTCTAAATTAGATATCGGAAAATTAGCATATGAGTATTATCTAATCGAAAATACTGACGTAGATACTATTGATTTTGTAAAGAATCAGTTAAAAGATGCAACTGATGCAAATGCTATTCAACCAAAAGACGTTGTACTTTACGGTTTTGGTCGCATCGGTCGTTTATTAGCAAGAGAATTAAGTTCTAAAATGGGCAAAGGTTCTCAATTAAGGTTAAGAGCTATTGTTACTCGTGGCAAAATTGATCAGTCGGTATTAGAAAAAAGAGCATCACTTTTAAGTATTGATTCTGTTCATGGAGATTTCTTAGGAACCGTTCAGATTGATGCAGATAACAATTCTCTGGTTATCAATGGAACTACAGTGCATATGATTTCTGCTGTAGGGCCTGAAGATATTGATTATACAGAATATGGAATTAATGATGCTTTAATTATTGATAATACAGGAGCTTTTAGAGATAAGGAAGCTTTAAGTCGTCATTTACAAGCTAAAGGAGCGAGTAAAGTTTTATTAACTGCCCCAGGTAAGGGAGTTCCAAATATTGTTCATGGAGTAAACCATTTAGAAAATAATCCAGATTTAATAGATATTTTCTCTGCTGCATCTTGTACTACAAATGCAATAACACCAGTTTTAAAAGTATTAGAAGATAATTTCGGAATTAAGAAAGGACATTTAGAAACTATTCATGCATATACGAACGATCAAAACTTAGTGGATAATATGCATAAAAAATACCGTAGAGGTAGGGCGGCAGCTTTAAATATGGTAATCACTGAAACAGGAGCTGGGAAAGCAGTTTCTAAGGCATTACCTGCATTAGAAGGAAAATTAACTTCTAATGCAATTAGAGTGCCCGTTCCTAACGGTTCGCTAGCTGTTTTAAATTTACAGTTAAATTCAGAAACTACTGTTGAAGCAGTTAATGCAATAATGAAGCAATATGCTTTAGAGGGAGATTTAGTGGAGCAAATTAAATATTCATTAAGCAATGAATTGGTATCCTCTGACATTCTTGGTACAACAGCTCCTTCTATTTTTGATAGTAAAGCTACGATTGTAGATGGAGATACAATTGTAATTTACGTTTGGTATGATAACGAATACGGTTATTCTCACCAAGTGATGCGTTTGGCTAAGCACATAGCAAAAGTTCGTCGATATACCTATTATTAGTAGACAACTAGTATTTCAACTTTCAAAATCCGAGGTGTTAACTTCGGATTTTTTTTGTTTAAAAGTAGTAAATTGCACTTCAAATTTTATAAGCTAAAATGATGAAGTCCTTTGTATCTGTAATTGCATTTTTGTTTATGTTTAATCAGGTTAAAGCCCAAGATTTACCTTATTATGAAATTCCGGAAAGTTCGGAGAATTATTCTGCCGGAGCAGTAGCGAGTAGAATGATTGATGGGTTAGGTTTTAGATTTTATTGGGCTTCTGAAGGTTTAACAGAAAAGGATTTACAGTTTAAACCAACCTCAAAATCTAGATCTTCAAGAGAAACAATTGATCATATATTAGGTTTATCACAAGTGATTTTAAATGCGGCTGAAAATAGACCAAATGGTGCTAAACAATTAGAATTGTCTTTTGCAGAAAAAAGAGTTAAGATTCTTAATAATTTGAAAAAGGCAAGTGATATTTTAAAGATACAAACAGATTTAGCAGAATTTAAAATAATTTTTGGAGACAAAGCATATCCTTTTTGGAATGCAATTAATGGTCCGATTGCCGATGCTTTGTGGCATTGCGGACAGATTGTTTCTTTCAGACGATCATCAGGAAATCCATTTCCAAAAGGAGTTAGTGTGTTTACAGGTAAATTGAGAAAATAATGACAGTGGAAGAAAAGGTATTAGCTTTAAGAGAAGAGCTAAACAAACATAATTATAATTATTACGTATTAGATAGTGCTACAATTTCTGATTATGAGTTTGATATAAAATTGAAAGAACTCCAAAAATTAGAAGAACAGCATCCAGAATTTTTTGATGAGAATTCTCCTACACAAAGAGTGGGAGGTCAAATCACTAAAAACTTTAATACCATTGCGCATAAGAATAGAATGTATTCTTTAGATAACTCTTATTCTAAGGAAGATTTATTAGATTGGGAAAAACGTATTCAAAAAATGTTGGGTACTACAGATATTGAATACACTTGCGAGTTAAAGTATGATGGAGCTTCAATAAATCTGACTTATGAAAACGGAAAATTCGTTCGTGCAGTAACAAGAGGAGATGGTGTTCAAGGTGATGAAGTAACTACAAATATTAGAACTATAAAGTCTATTCCTTTAGTTTTGTCAGAGGATTTTGTTGCTGATTTTGAAATGCGAGGAGAGATAATTCTTCCTCTAGAAGGCTTCAATTTAATGAATGAAGAAAGAGTGTTAAATGGAGAAGAACCATACAGAAATCCAAGAAACACCGCTAGTGGTAGCTTAAAGTTACAGGATAGTGGAGAAGTGGCAAAACGACCGTTAGACTGTTTACTTTATCAGGTGGTTACTAACGAAAGAAAATATAAAACTCATTTTGAAAGTTTAGAAGCTGCTAGAAAATTTGGCTTTAAAGTTCCGCATACGATAGAATTAGCAAAATCGATCGATGAAGTTTTAGATTTTATAAATCGTTGGGATGAAAAACGACATGATTTACCATATGAAACTGACGGTGTGGTTGTTAAGGTGAATTCTTTACAACAACAAGATGAATTAGGATATACTTCAAAATTTCCAAGATGGGCAATTGCCTATAAGTTTAAAGCAGAGCAAGTTTCAACTGTATTAAATGAAATAACCTATCAAGTCGGAAGAACAGGAGCAATTACTCCGGTTGCCAACTTGGAGCCAGTTCATTTAGCAGGAACAATTGTCAAAAGAGCATCTTTGCATAACTCAGATCAAATTGAGAAATTAGATGTTAGAGTTGGTGATACGGTTTATGTGGAAAAAGGAGGAGAAATTATTCCTAAGATTATGGGAGTTGATTTAACATTGAGACCTTCAGATTCTGAGCCGACTCAATATGCAACTCATTGCCCAGAATGTGGAACAGAATTAGTTCGTAATGAAGGAGATGCTAAACATTATTGTCCGAATGAATTTGGTTGTGCACCGCAAATCACAGGAAGAATTCAACATTATATTAGTCGTAAGGCTATGAACATAGATGGTTTAGGTGGTGAAACAGTAGAATTACTTTATAAAGAAGGATTGGTTGAGAATTTTGCTGATTTATACGAGCTGAAAGTGGGACAAATTATTCCATTAGAGAGAATGGCTGAGAAATCAGCACAGAATATGATTGATGGAATTGCTAAATCAAAAAAGATACCTTTTGAAAAGGTTTTATTTGCCTTGGGAATTAGATTCGTAGGAGAAACCGTTGCAAAAAAATTAGCAAAGCACTTTAAATCAATTGATAATTTGCTGAATGCTAACTTTGACACATTAATTGCTGTTGATGAGATTGGAGAGAAAATAGCTGAAAGTGTATTGATCTTTTCAAAAGATGAAAAGAGTTTGGCAATAATTGAACGTTTAAAATGTTATGGAATTCAATTAGAAATATCACAAGAACAGTTACAAAACCAGACTAATAAATTAGAGGGAAAAACTATTGTTGTATCAGGAGTATTTCATCAGATGAGTAGAAGTGAACTTAAAAAAAACATTGAAGATAATGGTGGAAAGGTGGGTAGTTCTATTTCAAAGAAAACTTCGTTTATTGTAGCTGGAGATAATATGGGACCTAGTAAATTAACAAAAGCTCAGAATTTAGGAATTGATATTGTTTCAGAAGACGACTTTATTAATATGATTAAATAATAAGCTTGTTGAAGTTTAAAAATATAAAATATTCACTTTTTGTACTATATGGATTTATATGTATACTAAGCTTCTATTTAATTATTATTAATCATAAATATAAGTTTGAAATTAAGCCGTTTCCAACTTTAATTTTGTTTACATTATACTCGGTTGAAACAAAGAAATATACATTAACTTATATTGGTTTTTTACTGTTGAGTTTAATAGGTGATGTTTTAACGTCTATTTCACATGGTTTTAATCTTGGTATTATAATTTACGGAATTTCCTATCTTTTATTGGCAAATGAAATTCGAAAATACCTAAAAAAAGAAACGTATAAGATGCTCTTTTCTTATCTGATACTTTTTGGATTTTTGTTTTCAGTTGTTTACATATTTGTGCTAAATGATCCGGGAAACTCTATGCTGCCAATTATATTTTACGGTATTTGTATTTGTTTGGTAACATCTTTCATTCTTATTAATTATATTGAAAATATGGAACACGCTAATTTTTTATTGTTAATTGCAATAGGTTTCCGTATCATTTCAGATTCTATTTACGCGATTGTTTTATTCAGTAAAACAGATGTTTATTTTGATATTTTCTCATTGAGTACTTTATTGATATCAAACTTTATGTTTTACCGTGGTTTCCTGTTCAATGAACAAAAAGTTACTGATTTTTTTGATGGAATAAAATAACCGCCATGGGTTTAATTAATTTTTAGCATTATTGAGATTATTCTATAAAATAGTATTATTGTTAGGTTTTGTTTTTACAAGTTTCCTGTATTTGTACATGATTGGTACAGTGGAAACTAGTAATAATATTTTGAGAAATTCGACAAAGCCAATTCCTATTATTGTTTTATTACTAATGTATAGTTTTAGCAGTAATAAAAGAGACTCTTTGATTACCTCTATGTTTCTTTTGATTGTTATTGCAGATATTATTAGTTCTGCTTTAGACTTGTTTTGGTTAGCAATATTTATTTATGGAATCAGTAATTTGTTATTAGTTAAAATGATGTTAGAAACATTATCTAAGCAAGGTAAGAAGGAAGTCCCAGCTTATTTTGTTTTGTCTGTTATTTTATTTTTAATTGTATTTGTATTCGTAATTCAGGATAAAGGTGATTGTTATTTTTCTATACTTTTTTATGGAATAACAACTTCTCTATTATTCACTGTCGGGTTATTGAATTTCAAGTTTAAAATGATTTATGCAAATGGATTACTATTTTATACAATATGTATTAGAGTTATATCCGACTGTATTTATGCAGTGGTAATTTTTAACATATCAAATATTTATTACGACTTAGTATCATTATCAATATGGTTAATTTCATGTTTTTTATTTTATAAGTCGTTTATTTTAAGAGAAGAAAAATTAATAGATTAATGGTACAGGTAAATCAACATAACAGTAAAAAAGTATTAGTTTTTTCAATTTTATTCTTCTTAGTTTCTGTATTGGAACTTACTGGAGTTTATCAGAAAAAAATAGTTTTAGAGTTCATTTTTAAACCATTGTTAATGGTTTCATTGGCGGCTTTCTATTTAGTTTCTGTTAAGAAACCAAGTTTTTTATATCTTTCTGCCTTATTCTTCTCTTTTTGGGGCGATCTATTGTTGCTTTTTCCTGAAAAATTCTTTGTATTAGGGTTAGTTTCTTTTTTAATCACACACCTTATTTACATTAAGGTTATAAAAGGTTTTTTACAAAAGTTATCTATTATCACATTTATGAAGTATGGTATTATCTTTTTGGTTTATTTTGGAGCAATTGTATTTTTTATTAAAGATAATTTGAATGAATTACTTATTCCTGTTATTGTCTATGGTTTAGTGATTTCATCATTCGGAACTTTTGCTTTGATTAACTATTTAAAGAATAAAGCAACCGAAAATCTTTGGTTGTTTATTGGTGCTATAATTTTTATTTTATCTGATAGCACAATTGCTATAAATAAGTTTTATTTGATTCAGGCAGATTTAGGAATGATTATTATGATTACTTATATTGTTGCCCAGTATTTTATTTGTAAAGCCATAATTTCTAAATCCTTGAATTCTGAATTATAAATTTAAAAAAGGAATTGTATTTCTATCTTGAAATTATAAATCCCTCCAGCTAATAAAGTAATTACAGCCATAATGAAAAGTAAACCATCATCATTATTGTGTTAAATTCCAATTATGGTCAAATGAGAAAAAATAGCTCCACTCATTAAACCAACGGTTAAATCAGTTCTTAACCAAACTCCTTTGGGAATAATTAATACGATTTGAGAAGTTGGTTTAAAATTCCCATTCTAATTTGCATTAACTGTTCTCTTTCCTAAGCGACTTCTGTAAATAAATCAAAATTTCTTTGTGTCCAGAAAACTTTAAGAATAAAGTTTTAAAAACAATGACTACGATGATTAATTTTAGGAGTTCGTATTAATTTTTTTAATGCCAATATTATGTAAAAATGTAGATTCTGAAACCTATCTAACTTACACTATAATCACTTTTCCATCTGAAGATTTATTTTTGTCAGCATCAAAATAGAAATCAATTCTACCAAGATTTACACCGTAAGCACCTACCTGATTCACCAATACATTTTCATTATTGAGATTCTTTACTAAAGTTGGTTTTGGTAAAAATGTATGCGTATGTCCTCCAATAATTAAATCAATATTTTTTGTTGATTTAGCTAAATTTAAGTCTGAAATTTTTTCTGGGTTTCTTTTGTAATAATAACCTAAGTGAGATAAACAAATAACTAAATCACATTGCTTTTCTTCCTTTAAAACTCTACTCATATCTTGAGCAATTTCAACTGGATCTAAATAAGTAGTTTCTTTAAACATTTTTGGGTCAACTAAGCCAGTTAACTCCACTCCTAAACCAAAAACACCAATTTTAATTCCATCACGAACAAAAATTTCGTAAGGTTTTACGTGAGTGTCTAAAACAGTGTTTTTAAAGTCGTAATTCGCAGATAAAAAACTAAACTTCGCGTGAGGTAATTGTTTGTATAATCCATCGATACTATTATCAAAATCATGATTTCCGATTGTTGCCGCATCATATTTCATCATACTCATCAACTTGAACTCTAATTCACCACCGAAATAATTGAAATATGGTGTTCCCTGAAAAATATCTCCAGCATCTAGTAGTAAAGTATTCGGGTTGTTTTTTCTAATTTCAGTTACAACGGAAGCTCTTCGAGCTACACCACCTTGATTTGCGTATTTGTAATGAGAGCCCTCAAAAGGGTCAATGTGACTATGTGTGTCGTTTGTATGTAAAATGGTGATTTTCGTTTGCTTTTTAGTCGTGAAACTAGGTAGAGTTAATCCTCCTAGAGCAGTGAATGCAGAAGCAGCAGTAGTTTGTTTTAAAAATTTTCTTCTATCCATTTTACTGTTTTTTAAATCGTTCGTTTAAATTACTTATTAATGTATCTTTACTCTTAAAATAATCGATAATTGCATTTCTAACTTTATAATCGAGTTTGTGCAAGGTCACTGGATTTTTAAAGAAATCCATTTTATCACCACCACTTTGTAAATAGTCCGAAGTTAAAACGAAATAATTACGGCTGTTATCAAAAGAATCACCATTTATTGATAATGAATAATTTTCGTTTTTTACACTAAGCTTTATTTGTTTTGATAAAGGATGAGCTTTATTATTTTTAATCAGATAGGTCACTAATTCTTTTATTTTTTCTGGTTTAAGTTCAACAACAACTAAACTATTTTCAAAAGGCATTAACTCAAAAGCATGTTTATTCGTTACTTCACCCGCAGGAATTCCGGCACGAATTCCTCCGTAATTAAACATTGCAAAATCTATGTTTTTATTTGTTTTTTTATTGAAAATAGGATTTGCTCTTTCGAAGGACAAGTCTGCCATTAGATTTCCTAAACTACTTTCTAATTCACCATCGGTTCTAACTAAGTCTTTTTTAGTATAAGTAATTACGGTGTTAATAGACGTTTCCATTTTATCTCTAAAAGGAGCAATTATATTTTCAATACTATTATCTGGGGATAAAGTAGAATCAACTTTAATTGATTTCGCTGTAATTTTTACCAATGACTTTTTCGCTTCTTCACAGTTGAAAAGGAAAAGTAGGCAAAAAGAAAAAAGTATTTTTTTCATTAATTGTAATATTTGTTGAGAATTATATGGCTAAAATACGATATTATAGAAGAAAGAAAAGTTATCATGATTATTTAGCGAAATGAATAAAATCAATAAAATTTAACAGTATAAAAAAAAATGTATATTCTCTAAACAAACATAATTACTTCTGAAATAAAGCAGTAATTTTATCCTCAAATTATAAAAGAGTAATGCAAAAATTTAAAGGGACAGGAGTTGCATTGGTAACTCCTTTTTTGGAAAATGGTTCTATTGATTTTGATGGATTAGAGAGATTAGTAAATTATCAAATTGATAATGGTATAAATTATTTAGTTGTGTTAGGAACCACAGGAGAGCCAGCAACTTTAACTAGAGAAGAGAAAGAAGCTGTAAAGACAAAAATAGTTGAAGTGAATAACGGTAGATTACCATTAGTGTTAGGTATTGGAGGGAATAATACAGCTGCTGTTGTTGAAGAGATTAAAACTACAGATTTGTCAAGTTTTGATGCTATTCTTTCAGTTTCTCCGTATTATAATAAACCAACTCAAGAAGGAATTTATCAGCATTTTAAGGTTGTGGCAGAGTCAACCGATAAACCGATCATATTATACAATGTACCAGGTAGAACATCTTCAAATATGTCACCTGAGGTAGTTGTTCGTTTAGCAAAAGATTTCGATAACGTTATTGCAGTGAAAGAGGCAAAAGGTGATATGGTACAAGCAATGAAAATAATTCAGCATGCTCCAAAAGACTTTTTAGTCATATCAGGGGATGATATGATCGCTCTTCCAATGGTTTTAGCAGGTGGAGCAGGAGTAATAAGTGTAATTGCACAAGGTTTACCTGAAAAGTTCTCTAAGCTAATACAACTTGGTTTACAAGGAAAGCCTTACGAGGCTTATGAGTTTCATTACAAAGTTGCTGATAGTATTGATTTGATTTTTGATGAAGGAAATCCTGCAGGAATAAAATCTATGCTGCAAAAGTTAGGGATTTGTGAAGATGAGGTAAGATTACCATTAGTGAAGGCTTCGGAAGAATTACAAACACAAATTTCAGATTTTATTGACCATCAGTAAATACATTTGTATCATAAGAAAATATATTAAGCTCATAGTCTAGAATTATGAGCTTTTTTGCATCTTTGTTATAGTAAATTTAGAATTATGTTATCAGAAAAAATAGAGTCTGCTTTAAACAAACAAGTACAAATAGAAGCACAATCATCACAAGTATATTTGGCAATGGCGTCATGGGCTGAAGTTCAGGGTTTTGAGGGAGTGTCACAGTTTATGTATGCGCACTCAGATGAAGAACGTATGCACATGTTGAAGTTAGTAAAGTTTATAAATGAAAGAGGTGGGCATGCTATGGTTCCTGCTTTAGAAGCTCCATCACCTAAGTTTGGTTCTTTTAAAGACATGTTTCAAAATTTATTTGATCACGAAGTAATGGTTTCCAAGTCAATTAATGATTTAGTACATGTTACATTGCAAGAAAGAGATTACGCGACACATAACTTTTTACAGTGGTATGTTGCTGAGCAAATTGAAGAAGAAGCTTTAGCTCGAACAATTTTGGATAAGATTAATTTAATTGGAGATGATAAAGGAGGATTATACTTGTTTGATAATGATGTCAAGCAACTGGTAGGTCAAGAAAATGCTCCGCAATAAACATTTAACAAAAGTTTTATAACATTTTAGCTTTAATTATGCGTTCTTGTACACGAACTCGCACGAACGAATTCATTTTAATAATACATAATTAATTACTAATTTTGCAAAATGCAAAAAATGAATAGAAATATATATTTCGTTTTAACTTTACTTGTACTTGCTTCTTGTGGAGAGTACCAAAAAGTATTGAACAAAGGTACAATCGAAGAGCAGTATAAGATGGCTGTGAAAATGTACGAAGCGAAGAAGTATAGTAAAGCATTACGCTTATTTGAAAAAGTTACTCCAGCATACCGTAATAAACCTCAAATGGAAAGGATACAGTATATGGTAGCTAATTCAAACTTTAATGAAAAGAATTACAGTATAGCAGGATACTATTTTAATCGTTTTTCTCAAAACTATCCAAAAAGTAGTAAAAAAGAGGAAGCTGACTTTTTATCTGCACTAAGTTATTATAAGGCTGCACCAGTTTACAGTAAGGATCCCACAGATACAAACAAAGCCATTGAATCTTTTCAATCTTTCATTGATGCGTATCCTGATTCTCCTCGTTTAAGTGAAGCGAATAAATACTATAACGAGTTGCAGTATAAATTAGAAACCAAAGCCTTTGAGATAGCAAAAGGTTATTACAGAACTGCACAAACAGATCCAAGAAATTATAGAGCGGCAATAACAGCTTTCGATAATTTATTGACGGATTATTTAGGTACTCGTTACAAAGAGGAAGCTTTGTATTTACGATTCAAGGCAGCACACGATTTAGCTGTGAAAAGTAAAGTAAGAAGAAAAGAAGAACGTATTAAAAATGCTTTAAAAGCATACGAAAAATTAAAACGTAATTTTCCAGAAACGAAGTACGGAAAGGAAACTGAAGGAATGGTTTCTACTCTTAATACAGAGCAAGATAAATTAAAGCAATTAATAGTTAATAGTAAAAGTTAAATATGAATTATAAAGAAACGAAAGCAGCTGCTACAACGGTAACTTATGATAGAGAAGCCATAGAAGCATCGACTAATAACATTTACGAAGCGATTTCTATTATAGCAAAGAGAGCAACTCAAATCAATTCTGATTTAAAAAAAGAACTAGTTGATAAGCTTGATGAATTTGCTACCTATAACGATAGTTTAGAAGAAGTTTTCGAAAATAAAGAACAAATTGAAGTTTCTAAATTTTATGAGCGTTTACCAAAGCCAACGGCAATCGCTGTTGAGGAATGGTTAAACGAAAGAGTTTATCATAGGTCTCCAGACAATAAGTAATTAAATGTCTGTACTTCAAGGAAAAAAAGTACTACTAGGTATTACAGCTGGTATTGCGGCTTATAAAACGGCTAGTTTAGTACGTTTATTTATAAAATCAGGCGCAGAAGTCAAAGTAATTATGACTCCTGCGTCTAAAGATTTTATAACACCTCTAACACTTTCTACACTCTCAAAAAATCCTGTTCTTTCTGCTTTTTATGATCAAGAGGATGAAAATGAACTTTGGAATAATCATGTTGAATTAGGTCTTTGGGCAGATTTCATGTTAATTGCCCCAGCTACAGCGAATACGTTATCTAAAATGACAAATGGTGTTTGTGATAACTTATTGTTAGCAACCTATTTGTCATCGAAATGTCCTGTTTATTTTGCTCCTGCTATGGATTTGGACATGTATAAACATCAGTCAACGAAAAACAGTTTAGAAAGTTTACAAAGTTTTGGTAATATCATGATTCCTGCAACCTCTGGGGAATTAGCTAGTGGATTAGTCGGTGAGGGAAGAATGGAGGAACCTGAGGATATTATTAGTTTTATTGAAAGAGATATGCTTTCAAAATTACCATTGAAAGGGAAGAAACTATTATTAACAGCTGGTCCTACTTTTGAAGCAATTGATCCTGTCCGTTTTATCGGTAATCATTCTTCTGGTAAAATGGGATTTGAAATAGCAAAGGTTGCTGCAAATTTGGGAGCAGAAGTATTTTTGATTTCAGGACCATCTCATCAAAGTGTAAATCATTCTTTAATTCACAGAATTGATGTAACTTCTGCGGAACAAATGTATGATGCCTGTTATGAATATTATAATGATGTTGATATTGCAATACTATCAGCAGCCGTTTCTGATTATAGACCAAAAAATATTGCAGATCAGAAAATAAAAAAGAAAGATGCTTCGTTAGTTATAGAATTAGAGCCAACTAAAGATATTTTAAAATCTTTAGGGAAGGTAAAAAAGAATCAATTTCTAGTCGGTTTTGCTCTAGAAACAAATGATGAAGTTTCTAACGCTAAAAAGAAAATTGAAAGTAAAAATCTAGACATTATTGTTCTTAATTCTTTAAGAGATAAAGGAGCTGGTTTTGCAGGAGATACAAATAAAATCACTATTATTGATTCGGATTTTAATGAAACAGTGTATACTTTGAAATCAAAAAGCGATGTAGCTGTGGATATTATTAATGAAATAATTAAAAGAATCAATGCGTAAATTAGCCTTTTTTATTTTTGTTTTACTTGGATCCATGCAAATTAGTATTGCTCAGGAAGAGTTGAATGCTGTTGTAGTTGTTAATGCAGATAGAGTTCAAAGCACAAACAAACAGGTTTATACTACTTTGGAACAATCAATAACAGAATTCATCAATCAAACTAGATGGACCAATAAGAAAGTACTTCCACAAGAGAGAATAAATTGTGCTTTTACGATTATTATAAATGAACAAAATGGGAATAATTTCACAGGAAGTATTCAAGTACAATCGGCAAGACCAGTTTATAATGCTTCTTATGAAACTACGTTATTAAATATTAATGACACAAATTTTAGTTTTCAGTACAACGAGTTTGAACCATTAATTTTTAATCCAAACAGTTTTGATTCTAATTTAGTTTCAGTAATTGTATTTTATGTATATACAATCTTAGGAGTGGATGCTGATACTTTTGCTTTAAAAGGTGGTGATAACTATTTGAAACAAGCTCAAAATGTAATGCTTCAAGCTCAACAAAGTGGTGATGCGGCATGGCAGAATGATGTTGGTGAACAAAATAGATTTACGTTGATAGACAACTTGTTATCTTCTAAGTTTAGTGTTTTAAGAACCATTTATTACAATTACCATCGTAAAGGAATGGATACTTTTACAGAGAAAGAAGCTCAAGCAAAGAAAGTCATTGCTGATAGTTTGATAGAATTAGAGAAGCTTTTTAATATTACAGTAGGTAATTATATGATTCGTATTTTCCTAGATGCCAAATCCGATGAAGTTGTTAATATTTTTTCGAACGGAAAATCTTCTGGTAGCGAATTAAAATTAAAAGAAACCTTAGAACGCATTGCACCTACGCAAAACAGTAAGTGGAAAGAAATTAAGCTATAGTTACTAGTTTAAAGTTTTTACGTAAATCAAATTGTATACTTTTTATTTTTACAAAATTCCTTATTTTTACGGGCTATAAAAGATAGCTTTTGTTACATCATTTATCAATACAAAATTACGCCTTAATAGATGAATTATCTATCGATTTTTCTGATGGATTGTCTATAATTACTGGAGAAACAGGCTCGGGAAAGTCAATTCTTTTAGGAGCTTTAGGATTAGTTCTGGGTAATAGAGCAGATCTAGGCTCTTTAAAGAATAACGATTCAAAATGTATAATTGAAGCCGAATTTGATTTAACGGCATACGTACTTCAAGATTTTTTTGAAGCAAATGATTTGGATTATGAAGATAAAACAATCATTAGAAGAGAAATTTTACCTTCTGGTAAATCAAGGGCATTCGTAAATGATACTCCTGTAAATTTAAGTTCATTAAGTGAGTTAAAATCGAAATTAGTAGATATTCATTCGCAACATCAAACATTACAAATTTCGGATGCGTTGTTTCAGTTTTCTGTTATTGATGCTTTAGCAAAAAATGATAAAAGAGTGGCCTCATATAAAAGAGGATTGAAGAAATACAATAAACTTTTAAAGGAACTACGTTTATTAAAAGAAAATCAGGAGAATGAGAAACAGCAATACGAATACAATTTACATTTATTCAAAGAGTTAGAGGAGGCTAATTTTAAAGAGAATGAACAAGAAGTTTTAGAAGGAAAGCTAGATGTTTTAAATAATGTGGAGGATATAAAAACTAGTTTATCGGAAGCATTGCAAATAACGACTAATGAAGAAGTTGGAGCTCAAAATTTATTGTATTCTCTTGAAAATACTTTACACAAGGTAAGTGCATTTTCGAAAGATTATCAAGAATTGTATAATCGTGTTGCAAGCATTAAAATAGAATTAGATGATGTTGTTGTTGAGCTCGAACGCTCTAACGAAACGGTTGATTTCAATCCGAATGAATTAGAGATTGTTAACGAACGATTGCAATTAATTTATTCTTTACAAAAAAAGCACCAGATTTCTTCGTTGAAAGAATTATCAACAATTCATCAAGAATTAGCGGACAAAGTAAGCGGTGTAGAAAATGCTTCTGACATTATTAATAAAAAGCAACAAGAAGTAGATGATGTTGCTAAAAAATTAGATGAAGTTGCATTATTAATCTCAAATCAGAGAAATAAGGCAGTTCCTAAATTAAAGAAAGAATTAGAGTTTTTATTGTCAGAATTAGGAATGCCAAATGCTCGCTTTTCTATTGCAGTAAATCCTTCAGAACAATATTTTAACAACGGTAAGGACGAATTGGCATTTTTATTTTCAGCAAATAAAGGAGGGAATTTTGGAGAGCTGAAAAAAGTTGCCTCTGGAGGTGAATTATCCAGAATTATGCTTTCTATCAAGAAAATTCTATCAGAAAATATAAAACTGCCAACCATTATTTTTGATGAAATAGACACTGGAGTTTCCGGTGAAGTTTCTAATAAAATAGCTAACATAATGCAACAAATGAGTCAATATATGCAGGTAATAGCGATTACGCATTTACCTCAAATAGCCTCAAAAGGAAAATCTCATTACAAAGTATTTAAAGAAGATAAAAACGGTAAAACCGCATCTAATTTAAAATTACTTTCAACAGATGAGAGAATAATTGAAATTGCTGAAATGTTGAGTGGAAAGGATTTTTCAGAAAGTGCATTAACACATGCGAAAGAACTATTAAATTAACAGGTTATGAGTGATAACAGAGCGGAGGATTTATTTTTTGAAGCAGATCAAATGATTGAGGAAAACCAAATAGTTGAGGCTAAAGAAAGATTATATGATTTATTGGAAGAGTTTCCTGATTATGGAAGAGCTCACAATCATTTAGGATGGTTATATAATTTGAAGTTTAATAATTATCCAAAAGCAAAAAAACATTTAGAATTAGCCATTAAGTTCGCGCCAGATTATCATGCGGCTTATAGTAATTATGCATATTTATTAATTGATATGAATCTTAATGATGAAATGATTACATTTGGCAACAAGGTCATAAATAGTTCTGTTGTAGATAAATCAACAATTTATAACAAAATGGGACAAGCTTTTGAATTAAAGAAAGATTTAAAGAGTGCTCATAAATATTATAAATTGGCGATTCAAGAAACACTAAACAACAAAACTTTAGACTCGATATATGCGTCTGTTAATAGGGTAAAAAGAAAAATGAGCCTAATACAGCGCTTGAGATTAATTAACCAATAGGAAAATAAACACTAAAACATGTATAACTTATTAAAAGGTAAGAAAGGAATTATTTTCGGAGCCTTAGATCAAAATTCAATCGCTTGGAAAGTTGCAGAAAGAGCTCATGAAGAAGGAGCAGAGTTTGTATTAACTAATGCACCAATAGCTCTTAGAATGGGGCAATTAAATGAATTAGCTGAGAAAACTGGATCGCAAGTGATTCCTGCTGATGCTACATCTATGGAAGATTTAACTAATTTAGTTGAAAAATCTATGGAAATTTTAGGAGGTAAATTAGACTTTGTTTTACACTCAATAGGAATGTCTGTAAATGTTCGTAAGGGTAAACATTATACAGATCCTAAATACGATTTCACAACAAAAGGTTGGGATGTTTCGGCTGTATCGTTTCACAAAACAATGAATGTTTTATACAACAAACAAGCAATGAATGATTGGGGAAGTATTGTAGCTTTAACTTATATGGCAGCGCAAAGAGTTTTCCCAGATTATAATGATATGGCTGATAACAAAGCATATTTAGAATCTATTGCTCGAAGTTTTGGTTATTTCTTCGGAAGAGATCACAAAGTTCGTGTAAATACAATTTCTCAGTCACCAACACCAACGACAGCTGGTCAAGGAGTTAAAGGATTTGACGGATTTATTAGTTACGCAGAAAAAATGTCTCCATTAGGAAACGCTACAGCCTTGGAATGTGCAGATTACACTATTTCACTATTTTCTGACTTGACTAAAAAAGTAACATTGCAAAATTTATTTCATGATGGAGGGTTCTCAAACATGGGAGTTAGTGATGCAGTAATGGAACGGTTTATTGAAGAATAAATATTTATTATCGAAAGAAATGAAATACAAGAATGCAAATCTTTAGATTTGCATTTTTTATTGTTTGTATTTTATGAGTAGTATTTCTTACATAGAAGAGGAGTTAGAAGATTTAAGAATAGAGTTAAGAGAACATAAGTTATATGCATCACTTCAAAATTTAGATGACGTAAAAATATTTATGGAGTCTCACGTTTTTGCAGTTTGGGATTTCATGTCTCTTTTGAAAGCATTGCAAAGAGAACTGACATGTGTTAGTTTACCATGGTTTCCTAAAGTAAATACAAAAACTGCTCGATTTATAAATGAAATTGTTTTAGCAGAGGAAACTGATGTAAATGAATTAGGAGAGCCAAGAAGTCACTTCGAAATGTATGTTGATGCAATGAAGCAGATTGGTGCAAGTACTTCACCAATAGCTAATTTTATTTCTGAAGTTTATGATGGAACATTTATAGAAGAAGCTCTTCAAAAAAGTGATATAAATGAGGCTGTTAAAGATTTTATTTCTTTTACTTTTGAAGTAATTAAAACACATGAAGCTCATTTAATAGCATCAGTTTTTACCTTCGGTCGTGAAGATTTAATTCCTGATATGTTCTTGGAAATTGTAAAGAATACAGAAGAAGAGAGTAATGTTCATTACAGTAAGTTAACTTATTATTTAAAAAGGCATATTGAACTAGATGGAGATGATCATGGTCCATTATCATTGGAAATGATGGAAGAATTATGTGGAGAAGATCAACAGAAGTGGGAAGATGTGTTATTTTATGCTAAAAAAGCACTTAAAATGAGAATTCACCTTTGGAATGGAATTACTCAGGAAATAAATGAGTCTACATTGGTATAAATGAATTTAACATTTTCCATAATTGTACCCGTTTATAATCGTCCTAAGGAGATTGATGAGCTGCTATTTAGTTTGACTCAACAAAATTTTGAAGATGCCTATGAAATTATAATTGTGGAAGATGGTTCCTATTATTCTGCTAAAGAAATAGTTGATAAGTACACTTCAGATTTAAATATCAAATATTATTACAAGGAGAATTCAGGAGCTGGGATGTCGCGTAATTTTGGAATGGAAAGAGCAACAGGAAACTACTTCATTATTTTAGATTCTGATGTTATTTTACCAGATACTTATTTGAGAAGTGTAAAGAAGGCTTTGATACAAAACTTTACGGATGCTTTTGGTGGGCCGGATAAAGCTCATGAAAGCTTTACTCCTTTACAAAAGGCAATTAATTATTCTATGACTTCTTTTTTTACTACAGGAGGAATTAGAGGAAAGAACAAAAGTGTTGGTAAATTCCAACCTAGAAGTTTCAATATGGGAATTTCCAAAGAAGCTTTCAACAAAACAAAAGGGTTTAATCCTTATAAAGTAGGAGAGGATATTGATCTATCTTTCCGATTATGGGGAGAAGGTTACGAAACGCAACTAATTTCTGATGCTTATGTTTATCACAAACGAAGAACAAGTGTCAAACAATTTTTCAAACAAACCTTTAGTTTTGGAACTGCTCGTCCTGAATTAAATAGAAGATTCCCAAATACAAAGAAAATTACTTATTGGTTTCCCAGTGTTTTTATTTTGGGAATAGATGTGTCTTTAATATTAGCTTTATTCGGTTATTGGCAATTTTTACTGTTCTACATAGTATATTTTGTTGTGTTGTTCTCAGATTCTTTATTACAAAATAAAAGTATTAAAGTGGCTCATTTAAGTATTATAACGACGCTCACTCAATTTTATGGATATGGATTAGGATTTTTGAAGTCCTTTTTATTTAAGAGTTCTGAATAATGTTTAAATTATAACAAATCAAAACCACATGTCATCACGAGAAAATAGCGACGATGTAATCTTACTTTTGATTTGCAGATTGCTTCATTTCGTCATACTTCATTCGCAATGACGATAAAATATCTTTGCAGTAATTACATTTTTGATTTATAAGAATTTTATGAAGAAGTTATAACGTTTAAAATTTTCCTTATTTCTTCTGAGTCAGAAACCGTTTGAGGTATGTTATCAAAGTTTGAAGCCGAGCTTTCTTCTACATTAATTGAAGCTGATGCGTGAACTTCGATAAAACCAGATTTTTTCAATTTACCAACGTTTTTTGAGTTTATACCAGATCCTGGGAGAATAATAATCTGATTACTATATTCTTTTTGTAAATCTTTTAATAACGTTAATCCTTCTAAGGCTTTGTTTTTTTGACCCGAAGTTAATACTCGATTTACGTTTAAATTAATTAACTGCTGTATTCCTTCAATTGGATTTGTAATCAAATCAAAAGCTCTGTGAAAAGTAAAAGGAAGCGGATAAGCTAATGAAATCAATTCTTTACTTCTTTTTTCATCAATTGTGTTATTATCTTTTAAAACCCCTGAAACAATACCGTTTACACCTAACGATTTACACTTAATTATATCTTGTTTCATAATATCGAATTCAGCTTTGGAATACACAAAATTTCCACTTCTTGGTCGAATTAGAACAAATGTTTCTATCGATAGTTCTGAAATCACTTTTTTAATCAATCCATAAGAAGGTGTAATTCCACCGGAATTTAATTCAGAACACAATTCTATTCGATGAGCTCCAGCTTGTTCTGCATTTAATGCCGATTGATATGAATTTGCACAAATTTCTAATTTCATTATTCAATAAGTATTTCATCAATAAAGGTCCAAGCTCGGTAACCACCACCTTGTTTTCCTTTAGGAATAACACCAAAATTAGGAATCTCAATTTTAATCGTTTTGGTTTTCGCATTCTCAAAGTTGGCATGGAAATTTACTAACAATCCTTCATTAGTAATATTGAATGTTTGTTTTTCCGTATTATCAAATTTTATAGTCAGCTGTTTAGGCGCATAAATCCATTGACCATTTCCGTTATAAAATCTTGTTTTAATTGAGTTGATTGTTGTTACACTATCTAAATCTATAGTAATAGTTACATCATTCCCAAAAAAACCAAGCCATTCTTTATCTCCATAGCGTTTATTACTTCCTGAAATTCCATTAATTAAGGCTTGTTTTCCTCCAGCATTATAGGATTCGTTGGGTTCTACGCTTAGTGCAATGGTTTTACCAACAGCTTTGTGTAAGTTAATTTTGTTTTGATGAATATGACTTATTTGATTTCCTCCATGAAAGCTTGCAGCCTTTATTTTTGTTGTTTTACTAATATTTATAGGCTTGGTATAAATAGTTGATTTTCCAGTTGGATTTTTATCATTTAAAGTATATCTAATTTCAGCGTCTTTTGTTGCAGATGAAAGAGAATACATGAGCTTATTATCATCATTTCTTGCGAAGTTTCCTGTTATTTCATATAAATGATTAGCGAAATTGACACTATTCAATCTTAATCTTTCTTGAAATTGAATTAATCTATTTTTAAAATCAATAAAATTTTTATGTTCAGGTTTAGACCATAGGACTTCTGCGAGTGCAATCGCTCTAGGGAAAGCCATATATTCAACTTTTTCGGGAGTTTTTATATACTCAGTCCAAACATTTCCTTGAGCACCTAAAACATATTTAGATTCTTCTTCGGTTAATTCTTCGGGTATAGGATTAAAACTGTAGACTTTCTCAAGTGGTAAAAAACCACCAATAGCTAGTGGTTCATTTTCGTTTTCTGATTGATAATAATCAAAATAACAATGAGATAATGGTGTTAATATGACATTATGATGTTCTTTTGCAGCTTGAACTGCGCCTTCAGTTCCACGCCAAGACATTACTGTTGCATTAGGAGCTAATCCACCTTCTAAAATTTCATCCCAACCGATGATTTGTTTTCCTTTAGAGTTAATATATTTTTCCATTCTCTTAATAAAATAGCTTTGTAAACCATGTTCATTTTTTAGATTTTTTTGTTTGATTAATTGTTGACAGAAAGCTGAGTTTTTCCACTTTGTTTTCGGAGTTTCATCACCACCAATATGAATGTATTTTCCAGGAAATAGTTCAACAACTTCATCAATTACATCCTCAAGAAACTTAAAAGTTGTCTCTGAAGGACAATAAACTTCATCAAAAACGCCCCATTTAGTAGCAACTTCAACTTTTTCTCCAGTGCATCCCAATTCTGGATAAGCGGTAATTGCAGCTTGCGAATGTCCTGGCATTTCTATTTCGGGAATAATTTCTACATAGCGTTCAGATGCATATTGTACAATTTCCTTTATTTCTTCTTGAGTATAATAACCACCATATCTTTTTCCATCGTATTCTTGTGGTTGATCATTGTAATGTCCTATTAAAGTTTCACCCCTGAAAGCAGCAATTTCCTGTAATTTCGGATATTTTTTTATTTCAATTCTCCAACCTTGATCTTCCGTTAAGTGCCAATGAAAAGTGTTATATTTTAATGAGGCGATTACATCTATATATTTTTTAATGAAAGCTACAGGAAACATATGTCTAGCAACGTCTAAATGCATTCCTCGATAAGCAAATTCTGGTTTATCTTTAATTTTTATACTTTGTATAGCAATTTCTTTAGAATTGCTTTTTGAAGGAAGCAACTGAAGTAACGTTTGTACTCCATAAAAAGCTCCTTTAGCAGTTTTAGACTTTATTTGAATGTCTTTTTCTGTTATTGATAAATGATATTCTTCGTTGTTCTTTATTGCTTTATCTATTATAAAATTGATAGAGTTATTTTCAGAACTAGTATTTGGTTTTATGTGAAGATTAGTTTCTAAATATGATTTGAAATAATTAATTACTTTTAATAAGTTGTCATCACCTGAAATAAAAGTTTCATTTGAAAGGATAAAAAAACCATTTTTAATTTCTTGATATGCTGGTATTGGTATCACTGCTGGGTCAAGAGTTCTTCTCTGCTCTTTTTTGCATTGAAAGAATGTTAATAGAAATAGAACTGGTAAGATGTAGTTTAGAATTTTCATTTTAGTATATTAGAAATTTAAAAATAAGAATCTAAACCAAATGAAACTTAAAACAATATTCCTTTTCTTAATAGGATTATTACTGTATAGTTGTAAAAAAGAAATAATTACTCCTGCAAAAATTACCAAACCTTTAATTTCTTATGTGAATCCGTTTATTGGAACGGGTGGCCACGGACATACATATCCTGGAGCAACAATGCCATTTGGAATGATGCAATTAAGTCCTGATACTCGATTAGATGGATGGGATGGATGTTCTGGTTATCATTATTCCGATAAATATATTTATGGTTTTTCTCATACACATTTAAGCGGAACTGGAGTTTCTGATTATGGTGATGTTTTATTAATGCCTACTAACGATATTATTTTTAATAATGGGGCAAACGGAAAAATAGGCTATCGATCAAAGTTTTCTCATGAGAAAGAAGTTGCAAAGGCAGGTTATTATAAAGTTCATTTAGATGATACAAATATTGATGTTGAATTAACGGTTTCGGAAAGAAGTGGAGTGCATAAATATCAGTTTCCTTCTAGTGAAAACCAAGTTGTAATTCTCGATTTAATTCACCGTGATGAATTATTAGATGGAGTTATTAATATGATTTCTGATAAAGAAATATCTGGATATCGATTTTCAAAAGCATGGGCCACCAATCAGAAATTATTCTATTATATTAAATTTTCGCATTCAATTGAAGGTAAACTAGATCATCAAGTTCCAAAAAATAGAGAACAAATTGCTGGGTATGTTTTTGAAAATCCAAACAACGAGCCTGTTTATGTTAAAATTGGAATTTCTGCGGTGGATATTGAAGGAGCTAAAAATAATTTAGAGCAAGAAATAGGTAATAAATCTTTTGAAGATATTAAAAATGAGGCCAAAAAAGCTTGGTCAAAACAATTAGAAAAAATTGTAGTAGAAAGTAATAATGAAGATTATAAAACCAATTTCTACTCAAGCATGTATCATGCAATGATTGCTCCAAATATCTATCAAGATGTTGATGGAAGATATAGAGGAATGGATTTGAAAATTCATGAAACTACAGATTTTAATTACTACACTGTTTTCTCACTTTGGGATACATACAGAGCTACACATCCTTTATACACAATTATTGAACAAGAACGAACGAATGATTTTATCAACACATTTTTAGCGAAGTATGATGAAGGTGGAATAATGCCAATTTGGGATTTATCTGGAAATTATACAGGTTGTATGATTGGTTATCATGCAGTACCTGTAATAGCTGATGCCTATTTAAAAGGAATTCAAGGATATGACGAAGAAAAAGCATTACAAGCCATGAAACATTCTGCAACTAGAGATAAGCTCGGATTAGAATCGTATAAGAGTCTTGGTTATATTCCTGTGGAGAAAGAAAGTGAATCGGTTTCTAAAACTTTAGAATATGCATACGATGATTGGACTATTGCTCAAATGGCAAAAGCAATGAATAAGTCTGATGATTATAAAACTTACATAGAAAGAGCTCAAAACTATAAGAATATCTTTGATCCTAAATCTCAATTTATGAGAGGTCGATTTAGAAATACTTGGTTTGCTCCATTTGATCCTTACGAAGTAAATTTTAATTATACAGAAGCCAATGCTTGGCAGTATAGTAATTATGTTCCGCAAGATATTTCTGGGTATTTGAAATTACTGGGAGGAAAGTCTGTCTTAGAAAAGAATTTGGATACGCTATTTAAAGCAGAAGCAGAAACCTCTGGTCGTCATCAAGTTGATATTACAGGTTTGATTGGTCAGTATGCTCATGGAAATGAACCAAGTCACCACATGGCATATTTGTACAATTTTGTTGGAAAACCATATAAAACTCAAGAAAAGATTCAACAAATTTTAACTGAACAATATACAAATTCACCAGATGGAATTTCAGGAAATGAAGATTGTGGACAAATGAGTGCTTGGTATATTTTTAGTTCTTTAGGGTTTTATCCAGTAACTCCTGGATCAAATCAATATATCATAGGAAAACCATTGTTTGAGAAAGCTTCAATTAATTTGGAAAATGGTAAAGTATTTACGATTCAAGCTAAGAATCTTATTGATGGTAACATTTATATAAAAGAAGCATTCCTAAATGGAGAATCTTTGAATAGAACGTATATCACTCATGAAGAAATTATTAATGGAGGATCTTTAGTTTTTGAAATGGCAAATTCTCCTTCTGATTGGGGAACAAAAGAAGAAGAACTTCCTCTAACAAATATTGATGAACATATAATAGTTCCTGCACCTTTTATTGAAAAAGGAGAAGTTGCTTTTAAAGGAAATACAGAAGTTGTATTATCTAACGTAGAAAAAGATGTAAGTACCTATTATTCATTAAACGGAAATGCATTTCAAGAATATAAGAGCCCTTTTAGCATCGAAGAAAAGTCAACACTGCAGGTTTATTCTCAAAAAGGAAATATTAAAAGCTCAGTAATCACTACAGATTTCTATAAAATTGATCCAAATATTAAAATTGAATTAAAGACAAAATATGCGAATCAGTATAATGCCGGAGGCGACAATGCATTAATTGATGGAATTCTAGGAACAGAAGATTTTAGAACAGGAACATGGCAAGGATACTGGAATGAAGATGTAGAAGCAATAGTTGATTTAGGCAAAATTAAAACTGTTTCTAATATTCAAGTTAACTTTTTAAGAGATCAGCGTTCTTGGATTTTCTTACCAACCAATGTTGAAATTCATTATTCTATAGATGGAAAAAGATTTCGAAAAATTAAAGATTGGAAAGCGCCAAAACCTTTTAACACGGATGATGTGGAAATATCAAGTGTTATTGCTTCTCAAAAGATTAAAGCAAAATATATTAAGGTAGTTGCAAAGAAACTAGGAAAGTTGCCAGAATGGCATATGGGGTATCCTCATGATGGACGATCATGGATTTTTATAGACGAAATAATGATAAAATAATAGAATGAAAGGAAGAAAAATTATAAAAAGTATACTTTTATTTAATCTATGTTTACTTTCGTTTCTCAGCTTTTTCGGCTGTGCTAATGAAAAGTCAGATTCAAAAACAGAATTAGAGAAAGCTATCAGTTCTACTAAAGTTTCGCCAATTGCCATCGGAACGTGGAATTTTCCAGATGCAATTAATGCAGCCGCAACAGTTTTGAAAAATGGAGGGACGGCTTTAGATGCAGTTGTTGAAGGTTGTAAAAAGGAAGAAGCTAATCCTAAAAACCAAACTGTAGGAATTGGAGGTTTACCTGATAGAGATGGAGATGTTACTTTAGATGCTTGTGTTATGAATCATAAAGGTGATTACGGAGCTGTAGTTGGAGTAAAAAAAATAAAGCACGTAATTTCTTTGGCAAGGAAGGTGATGGAAGAAACACCCCATGCAATTTTAGCAGGAGAAGGAGCTGAAAAGTTTGCGCAGGCTAATGGTTTCGTAAAGGAAGATTTGTTAACACAAGATTCTAAGAAAGCTTGGGAAGAATGGAAAATAAAGTCTGAATACAAACCAATTATTAATATTGAAAACCATGATACCATCGGAATGTTAGCTTTAGATGAGGAGGGAAATATTTCAGGAGCTTGTACAACTAGTGGATTGGCTTATAAAATGGCAGGAAGAATTGGAGATTCCCCAATCATTGGTTCAGGTTTATTTATAGATAATGAAGTTGGCGGTGCTGTTGCAACTGGTTTGGGAGAAGAAGTTTTAAAAACTGTCGGTAGTTTTCTAATTGTTGAATTAATGAGACAAGGAAAATCACCACAAGAAGCTTGTGAAGAAGCAATTCGCAGAATTGTTAGTAAACCAAATAGTAATTTTAAAGATTTTCAAGTGTGTTATATTGCTTTAAATAAACAAGGTGAAGTTGGTAGTTATTCTATTCACGAATGGTTCAGTTATAACATTTTTAAAAACGGAGAAACAAAAAATATAAAATCAGATTTTTATTTAAAAACTAAATAATACTTTATGACAACAACCAATAAATCCTACAAAACAGCTTTTATCTTTCTAACATCGTTATTTTTCCTTTGGGGATTTATTACGGTGTTAGTTGATTCTTTAATTCCAAGATTAAAGGAAGTATTTACTTTATCTTATTTTCAAGCTGGGTTAGTACAGTTTGCTTTTTTTGGTGCTTATTTCATACTTTCAATTCCAGCAGGTAATATTTTAGCGAAAATTGGTTACAAGAAAGGAATTGTATTAGGATTAGTAACAATGGCATTGGGTTGCTTATTATTTTATCCAGCAGCTTCTTACAGAATTTTCGGAATTTTTATGTTAGCTTATTTTGTGTTAGCCGGAGGAATGACAATACTTCAGGTAGCTGCTAATCCTTATGTTGCAGTCTTAGGTTCTGAGGAAGGAGCAAGTAGTCGATTGAATTTATCTCAGGCATTTAATTCATTAGGAACAACTATTGCTCCCGCTATTGGAGCTATGTTAATATTAAGTGATAAGGTTAAAACAAAAGAGGAAATAGCATCTTTAGCAGCTGCAGAAAAAGAAGCATATTTTGTTTCGGAAGCTTCCGCAGTTCAGTCACCATTTTTAAGTATAGCTTTTTTCGTTGTTCTTTTAGCAGTCACATTTATATTTGTAAAGCTTCCAACCATAATGGAGAAAATTCCTAACAAAGGATATAAAGCTTTGCTGAGTAAAAAATCACTTGTTATGGGAGCTATTGCAATATTTGTTTACGTTGGTGCAGAAGTTTCAATTGGAAGTTATTTAGTGAGTTATTTTATGGAAATGAATTTGGCTCCCTTAATTTCATCTAATGAAACAATGATGTCTATAGCGAATAAAATTGCTACATTATTTAATAAAACATTTACAAATTCAGATCCAAAATCTTTATTAGGTGTATTTGTTGTCTTTTATTGGGGAGGTGCAATGATTGGACGTTTTGTTGGTGCGTATTTGACCAAGATTTTATCTCCTGTAAAAGTACTAGGCTTGTTTGCTTCTTTAGCAATTTTAATGATTATTATTTCTGTTTCAACAACTGGATTAATGTCAATGTGGGCAATTTTAGCTGTTGGTTTGTTCAATTCAATTATGTTTCCAACCATTTTTTCTTTAAGTCTAGAGGGATTAGAAGATCTTAAACCTCAAGCTTCTGGAATTTTGTGTACTGCTATTTTTGGAGGAGCGGTTATACCACCGTTATTTGGAATGTTGGTTGATGGGTTAGGATTTAAATTAGCATTTGTATTAATAATGATGTGCTATATTTATATTTATTATTATGGTCGAACTAAGACAAAAACTAGCCAATTACAAGATATATAAATTAGAAAAGCTCGCCATTGGCGAGCTTTTTATATAATAATAAGGTGAATTTTATTTTTCAGGATTCATGATTCCTAAAATATATCCACTAGAAAGATATTTCTTTGCTACCTTTTGAATGTCTTTAACTGTGATTGCATTCACTCTTTCTTCAAAACTTAATAAATTATCAGGATTACCTTTTGAATAATCCATGTTTTGAATTGTATTTAACCAGAATCTATTTGTTTTAATATCTTCTTTATGGTCATTAATCATTGCCTTTTTAGCTTTTGATAGATCTTCTCCAGACGGACCATTTTTGATTACATTTTCTACTTCTGCAACTGAAATATTTTTAAGCTTTTCAACATTTTCAGGAGCACAAGGGAATGAAATGGTTAAGCCAAATCGACCATAAGGAAGTTTACGCATGTTACCTCTAGCACCAGCAGAATAAACTCCTCCTTCTTTTTCACGTAATTTTTCAATTAACTTAATGCTAACAACTTCTCCAATAAAGTCGAAAGTTAAAGCATCTTTGGCGTTGTAATCAGCTTCTCCTTGATACATGATACGTACCATACTTTTCGGATCTTTACCTTTTTCAACTACTTTTTTATGCATTCCAGATAAAGGACGGAAAGAACTTACTTTATAGGACTCATTAGAATTTTTTCCTGGTAAACTCGCAATATATGTAGTAGCTAACTTTGTTAATTTAGCTTCATCAATATTTCCTACAAAATAGAAGTTGAAGTCTCCAGCATCAGCAAAACGTTCTTGATATTTTTTATAAGCTAGATTATAATCGGCCTTTTCATACTTTTCAGGAGATGGGAATCCAGTGTAACGTGGGTTTCCTTTATTTGTGAAATCACTCATCTCTTTTTGGAAGAAGAAATTAGGATTCGCTAATAAATTTCCTAAGAAACTCTTTTGTTTATTAACAAATGAATTATACGCTTTTTCATCCTTGTTTAAGGCTGTAAAATATAAATGAACCATTTGGAATAGCTCTTCTAAATATTTTGGAGAAGCAGAACCATTAAATCCTTCGCTATAACTTCTGATGTAAGGGTTAACTCGGGCAATTTTTCCTGACATCATTTTATTCATGTCATTTAAATTGAAACCATTGATTCCAGCTTCACTTAAACCTCCATTTGCAAATGAAGTTGCCTGTAATTCTTCATCTGAATATAGAGATGTACCTCCATAACTAAATGAGGTGAATAAAACTTCATCGTTTTTAAAGTCTGTCTTCTTAAATGTAACCTTAGCTCCGTTGCTTAACTCCAAAGTTTTAGTTCCTAATTTTTCATTTTTAGTCACTTTTATAACTGTACCAGGAGTCGGCATTTTTGTTATCATGGAAGAAGCCACAACTTTGTCTTCATATGGCTTTAATTCCATAGTTTTAACATCGTTTAATGCTTTTGTCACTTCTGCTTGAGTCACTACTTTTTTCGGACCTGTAATTACAACAACTCTGTTATCATCATGTAAGAAGTTTTTAATTAATCCATTAACTTCATCTAATCTAATGGTTGGTAACAAGCTTAAAGTAGCTTTATAGCTCCATTCTACACTCGGAATAGGACGATTACTTAAAAATCCTGAAACTAAACCACCAGTAATTCTTTCAGATTCTCTTTTATCTTTATCTTTAAAAGCCTTCTCCATTCGAGAAACAATATTCTTTTTTGCTCTCTCAAATTCTCCTGCTCGAAAACCGAATCTTTTGACTCTTTCGTTTTCAGTTAATAATGCTTTAAAACCATCTAGTTGTCCGTCAGCACTTGTACTTGCTACAGATTGAAAAGCTCTTCTGTTTTTAGCGTACGTACCTCCATAGTAACTATAACCATATACGAAAGGAGGATTCTCAGAATTTGCTAATTCATCAAATCTATTGTTGATCATTTGATCGAATAGATTGTTGATTAAAGAATTTCTGTAATCGTTTACAGTTGTGTTAGGCTTCTTATCCTCGTAATCTTTGTACATTAATTGTACTCTTGAAAAAGCAGCTTCTTTATCAGCTTCAATAGCAATAAAAGTTTCTTTGTGATTTTTTAAAGTATAATTTGGAACTTTTCTAGGGTTTTTAACCGCAGGAATTTTTCCAAAATGATCTTTAATTTTCTTTTCTAACGTGGCTACATCAACATCACCAACAGCTATTACGGCCATTAAATCAGGACGATACCAGTCTTTATGAAAACGTCTGATACTTTCATACTTAAAATTTTCAATGTTTTCTTTTGTTCCAATAGGAAGCCTTTTTGCATACTTAGATCCGTAGGCTACTTTATCTAAGTAATTTTCCATCATACGAGAGTTTGCATCTCTACGAGAACGAAATTCTTCTAATACAACTCCACGTTCTTCATCAATGTCTTTTGCTTCTAATAAAGCTCCTCCAGCCCAATCTTCAATAATTTGGAAACCTTTTTCTAATTTGGCTTCATCATCACTTGGTATTGGTAAAATATACACAGTTTGGTCAAAACCAGTGTAAGCATTCAAATGGGCTCCAAACTTTACACCGATAGACTGCAAATAATCTACTAATTCGTTTCTTTTAAAGTTTTTAGTCCCATTAAAGTTCATATGCTCCATAAAGTGAGCTAGTCCCAATTGATCCTCATCTTCTAACACCGAACCAGCTTTTATAGCTAAACGAAGTTCAACTTTATCGGCTGGTTTAGGGTTTTGCTTGATAAAGTAAGTTAAACCATTTGAAAGTATTCCTGTTTTAACGGAAGGATCATTTGGTATTTTTTTGGTTGATTGTGCAATAGTAACTTGGGAAGTTAATAAAGCAATAATTAATAATTTTAGAAATTTTTTCATAGTATAAAAAGATTTAACAATTACGAATATACATTGAAAGTTATTTAACAAATAACTTTCAATGTTAATAAGTGTTAATGTTTTAAAATTGATTTATATAATTGAGTTGATATTCTCTGGTGGGCGACCTACAATGGCTTGTTCTCCGTTTACTACAATTGGTCTTTCAATTAACTTTGGGTTATCTATCATAGCCTTGATAATATCCTTGTCAGATAACTTTTTTCCTTTATAATTTTCCTTCCAAATTTTTTCATTTGTTCTAACTAGTTGAATAGGAGTGATGTTTAGGGATTCTATAATGTTTGTTAAATCTTTTTCACTTAAATTATAGTCCAAATATTTAATTACTTCAAATTCTTTTCCACTTTCTTCTAGAATAGCTAATGCTTGTCTCGATTTTGAACATCTTGGATTATGGTATATCTTAATCATTTCTTTAGTTTTTAGGTTAATTATCTTTTTGTCCCATCATCATTAAGTAAGATTTTAAAAACGGGTTGATGTTTCCGTCCATAACTGCATCTACGTTTCCTGTTTCATGACTAGTTCTAACGTCTTTTACAAGCTTATAAGGATGCATAACATAATTTCGTATTTGACTTCCCCATTCGTTTTTCATTTTGTTTGCCTCAATATCAGCTCTTGCTGCTTGTCTTTTTTGAAGTTCAATTTCGTATAATTGAGATTTTAACATTTGTAAGGCTGTTGCTCTGTTATCATGTTGTGATCTTGAATTTGAACATTGTATTTGAATTCCAGTTGGTTTATGTAATAGCTGAACTTTCGTTTCAACTTTGTTTACATTTTGTCCACCCGCTCCACTAGATCTTGCAGTAGTTATTTCTATATCCGCGGGATTTATTTCTATTTCAATAGAATCGTCAGCAACCGGATAGACATAAACGGAAGAGAATGAAGTATGACGTTTTGCATTGCTATCGAAAGGAGAAATTCGAACTAAACGATGAACTCCATTTTCACCTTTTAGCCATCCAAAAGCAAAATCTCCGTCAAATTCTAAGGTAACCGTTTTTATTCCAGCCACATCACCTTCTTGAAAATTTAATGTTTTTACTTTAAATCCTTGCTTCTCAGCCCACATTGTATACATTCTAGTGAGCATTTCCGTCCAGTCACAACTTTCCGTTCCACCAGCACCAGCGGTGATTTGAACAACAGCGCTTAAACTATCACCTTCTTCGGAAAGCATGTTTTTAAATTCTATATCTTCAAGAAAGGAATTTGTTTTTTCGAATTGTTCGGCAATTTCAGTTTCTTCTACATCGCCTTCTTTATAAAAATCATAAAGTACATTTAAGTCTTCACTTAAAGTCACAATTTCTTCATAATCATTAACCCACTTTTTTTTTAAGCGCAGAGATTTCATTAAAGTTTCTGCCTCTTTTGGATTATTCCAAAAGTTAGGATCAGCCGTTTTTTCTTCCTCATTAGAAATCTCAATCAATTTTTGATCGATATCTAAATATCCTCTGAGCTTTTCTACGCGTTTTTTTATATTTTTTAATTGGTCGAATGTTATCATAAGGGCAAAAATAAGGTAAAAAAAAGATTTACTATTTTTATCAACCTTTAAATCTAAACCAAATAAATTCATGAGAAATCTGCTATACATTTTTTGCTGTTTTTTTATTTTTTCAGCGTATGCTCAGTTTTTCGAAGGAGAGAAAAAAGTCACAAAATATGATGGATTCATTCCTTTTTATTATAACGAAAAGACCGATGAGGTTTTCCTTGAAATCAAAGAGATAAATAAAGAATTCCTATATGTAAATGCTTTATCTGAGGGTTTAGGTTCAAATGATATTGGTTTGGATAGAGGTCAACTTGGTGGAGGTGTAATAGTTAAGTTTATAAAAGCAGGAGATAAGTTGTTATTAATTCAACCAAATCAAGATTACAGAGCTGTAACGAATAATAAAGAGGAAAAGCAGTCTGTTAAAGAAGCATTTGCAAAATCAGTATTACATGGTTTTATAATTAAAACAGAAAAGAATGGTAATTTCTTAGTAAATGCAACAGATTTTTTAATGAGAGATGCACATGGAGTAATTGGAAGGTTAGCATCGAACAATCAAGGTAATTATCGTTTGGATAAAAGTAAAAGCGCGTTTAATTTGGATAGAACAAAAGCGTTTCCCAAAAATGTAGAGTTTGATATCATGCTTACTTTCAAGGGGCAACCAAAAGGATATAACATTAAAAGCGTAACCCCTAATGCTTCTTTAGTAACAGTAAATCAACATCATTCTTTTGTAGAATTACCAGATAATAAATATGTACCAAGAAAATACGATCCTCGTTGTGGTTCTTGGCAAATGACATATTTAGATTATGCAACTCCAGTTGACGAACCAATTCGAAAGAGATTTATATATAGGCATCGTTTAGAAAAGAAAAATCCCAATGCAGAAGTTAGTGAAGCGGTTGAACCAATTATTTATTATTTGGATAGAGGAACACCCGAACCTGTTCGTTCTGCTCTTTTAGAAGGTGGAAGATGGTGGAATCAAGCATTCGAAGCAATTGGTTACAAAGACGCTTTTCAAGTTAAGATGTTACCGGAAGGAGCAGATCCCCTAGATGTTAGATATAATGTTATTCAGTGGGTTCATCGATCAACAAGAGGTTGGAGTTATGGTGGAAATATTTCGGATCCTAGAACAGGTGAAATTTTAAAAGGTCATGTTAGTTTAGGATCGTTAAGAATTCGTCAAGATTTTTTAATAGCTCAAGCTTTGCAAGCTCCATATAAGAATGGAGAAGCTAATGATAAGTTTGCTTTAGAAATGGCGTTAGCAAGAATTCGTCAATTATCAGCTCATGAAATCGGACATACCCTAGGTTTTGCACATAATTTTGCTGCAAGCACAAACAATAGATCTTCTGTAATGGATTATCCACATCCACAATTGTCGATAAAAAATGGCAAAATAGATTTTTCTCAAGCCTATGATATAAAGATTGGAGATTGGGATAAAATTACCGTTGCCTACGCTTATCAGGATTTTCCTAGTAATGAAGAAGAAGGATTGACGCAAATTTTGAAAGAAGCTTCTGATCAAGGATTACGATTTATTTCAGATGCCGATGCGAGGCCGAAAGGAAGTGCACATGCCTACGCACATTTATGGGATAATGGAAAAGAAGCTTCAGAAGAATTAAATAATGTTTTAGCAATACGAAAATTAGCAATAAGTAAATTTTCTACTGATAACATTAAAAGTAATGAGCCTTATTCTGTTTTGGAAGATGTTTTTGTTCCATTGTATTTTTTTCATAGATATCAAACGGATGCAACATCAAAACTTATAGGAGGTTTAGATTATACGTACGCGGTAAAAGGTCAGAAAGATTTAATTGTTAAGAGAATTGATGGTAAAACAGAAAGAAATGCATTAAAAGCTCTTTTGAATACAATAGATGTAAATGAAATTGCGATACCACCCAAGTTGTTAAAGCTTTTTCCACCAAGAGCTTATGGATATTCAAGAAGTCGAGAGAGTTTTAAAAGTAAAACGGGTGTAGCTTTTGATCCATATGGAGCTGTTGAAACTAATGTAGCTTATACATTAAGTTATTTATTGCATCCGCAACGTGTAAATAGAGTTTTACAGCATCATAGTTTAGATTCTAAACAATTGGGCTTACAAGAAATTATAACTTCTTTAATTGATGCTTCTTTCAAGAAGAAATTTAAGAACTCTTATTATAATTCACTGAATACAATTGTATCAAAAGAAATCATTTTAAATTTATTTTATTTGCACAATAGTTCTATTTATTTCGAGGGAAAAGCGATTGTTAGTGAAAGTTTAAATGAGTTAGAAAAGTATCTATTAAAGAATAGAAATCCAGTTAATAATGAATTTTTACTATTAATGAAGGATTTCAAAGAAAACCCTTCAAAGTATAAGAAGAAATCAGAAATATTAAAAATGCCTGATGGTTCTCCAATAGGTTCAAATTAGAATAAATAAATCAACTAAAAATTTAAAGAAGAAAGTCTACTAATGGAAATAAACTTAATAAGCGATACTGTTACAAAGCCAACTGAAGGAATGTTGAAGGCAATGATGAATGCTAACGTTGGAGATGATGTTTTTAAAGGAGACCCTACGGTGAATATGTTACAAGAAAAAGTGGCAGATATGTTCGGTATGGAAGACGCATTATTTTTCCCATCTGGAACCATGGCAAATCAAACAGCAATAAAGTTACACACCCAGCCTGGAGATAAGTTATTTTGTGATAAATGGGCTCATGTTTACAATTATGAAGGTGGAGGGGCAGCTTTTAACTCTGGAGTTTCTTGTAAGTTAATTGATGGAAATCGTGGGATGTTTACGGCAGATCAACTACGCTATTCTGCTGAAGGAAGATCTGATATTCACGTTCCATATTCAAGATTAGTTTGTATTGAAAATACTACAAATAAAGGAGGAGGAGCTTGTTGGGATTTTGAAGAACTTCAGAAAATACAGAAGGTATCTAGAGAGTTTAATTTAGCTTATCACTTAGATGGTGCAAGATTATTTAATGCACTTGTAGCAAAAAACGAAACGCCAAAGCAATATGGAGAATTGTTTGATACTATTTCCATTTGTTTATCGAAAGGATTAGGAGCACCAATTGGTTCTATTTTAATTGGAAGTAAAGAACATATGGAAAAAGCACTACGCATTAGAAAACTATTTGGAGGTGGTATGCGTCAAGCTGGATATTTAGCTGAAGCAGCAAATTATGCCTTGGATAATCATGTTGAAAGATTAGCAGAGGATCATAAAAAGGCAAAAGAAATAGAGACGATTTTATCTGATTTACAATATGTTAAAAAAGTAGAGCCAGTAGAGACAAATATTATTATTTTCTATGTAAAAGATGGGTTAAATCCAATGGAATTCATTGAAAAAATGAAAAGTAAAGGAATTCTTTTAACACCAATGGGTGAGGGAAAAATTAGAATTGTTACACATTTGGATTATACGGATGAAATGCATGATAAACTCCTAAATGAATTAAAGGGTTTTTAAAAGAAAATCCTGACAATAGGGGAGAAGGCAGAAACATAAATACTTTTATTTCCGTTGAATAAAACATCATATCTTAAACCAATAGCAATTCCTTTACTTACTTGATAGGCGGCACCTAAGTTAAGTGATGGATAGTTGTATTTTTCATTTAGATTTCCAAAACTAGTATTCACAAATAATTGTTCAAATTCTGCGGATAGTTGAATTTGATTAATGGGTTTAAAGAAACTAAGTAGTCCAGCACTATAAACATTAGACTTTGCATTATCTCTTTTTGCATATTGATATCCTAAACTTACTCCTAAAGAAACGTATTCATTAAAATCATAGATTGCAGATGGAATAATGGCAATATTTGTTGTGTTATTACCAAACCCTAAACCAAAAGCTCCTCCAAACCTTACATTGTCCCAAAATTTTGTCGAACTTTTATCTTGAGAAAATCCATAAAAAGAAAGAGATACGAATATTAATAAGAAAGCTTTTTTCATTATTCTTCAGATTCTAATTTAGCTAAATATTTGTAGTTTTTGTTAAGTTTTTTAAGTAAAATACCATAAAGTAAATAATAGAATAAACTTAAGAAACCTACCATAAAAATTATCAGAATTCCTTGAGAAATTAAAAACATTGTAACTAATTTTGATGGATCAGTAATATTCAATTCTTCACTGTTCATTAGCATTTCAACACCATTTGGTGTATTTAAGATTACAATATTGAAAATAATCATCAATAATATTCCACCAATTATATTATAATAAACATAGTATTTAACAGTTTTTCTGGTTTGAATAATTTTAACCATTAAACTTTTTGTATTGTCGGAAGTATTAATTGAGGTAAAATTTTTGTAAAATAGATATAGGAAAACTACCACAACAGCTAAATTTATATAGTAAGTATAGTTTAATAGAGTTAACATGTTTAATTCACTATACACGTCTATATACTTTGTTTTTGAAATCAACCAATTTAAAATTCCCCAAAAAACAAATTCCATAATTCCAATTAAAAAAATCCATTTTATAATTGAAGAGGAACGTAATTTCGTCATTCTATAAATATCCATTTTGGATACTTTTTTGTCATTCTCAGGTTGATTTTCCCAAGCTTTTTTATACTGGTCTAATAAATCCATAGGACTCGTTATGGGTTTAATATTTTTTTTAATTTATCTTTTGCTCTATTCATCTTAACACGAGCATTAACTTCACTAATACCTAAGGTTTCAGAAATTTCACGATATGATTTATTCTCCAAATAGAGGAAAACCAATGCTTTATCAATATCATTCAAGTTTTGGATAGCCTTATACAATGCTTTTAACTGCTGTTCTTCTGTATCGTCATAATCAACAGATTTAATCTTAAAAGCTATGTCGGAAATATCCTGAGTTCTTACACTTTTAGTCGATTTTCGATACAACGAAATGGCAGTATTTAACGCTACTCTGTACATCCATGTACTAAACTTGGCATCACCTCTAAATTTGGAGTAGTTTTTCCAAACTTGAATCGTGATTTCTTGAAACAAATCGTTGTGATCATTGGCATTTGTAGTATAAATTCTACAAATTTTATGAACTATATTTTGATTAGTTTCAAAGTCATTTAAAAATTTGTCTTCAAGACTTTCTGACACTATTTTCTCAGGTTAGTTTAAACAATAAGTAGCCCGAATATATAAAATGTTACATATTAACACTTAAAATTTATTAAAAAGCTAGAAATTTAGTATATTTGTTTAATAAAAAGTATGTAAAGTTGAACAATATAAAAACAGTTTTTACCATTCGAGACCTTGAAAACATATCAGGAATCAAGGCTCACACCATTAGGATATGGGAAAAACGCTATAATTTGCTTAAACCAAATAGAACAGATACAAACATCCGTTATTATTCGTCTAGCAGTTTATTGAAATTATTAAATGTTGCTCTTTTGAACAAGCACAATTTTAAGATTTCGAAAATCGCTGAGATGTCTGACGAACAAATCGATATTAGTGCAAGACAGTTAGCGTTTAAATATGCAGTGAATGATGAAGCAATAAATGCTTTCAAAATGTCGATGTTTCAATTTGATAAAGTTTTATTTAACAACACATACAATAAATTACTACACAAAAAAACATTCAGACAAATTTTTAAAGAAGTCTTTCTACCTTTTTTAAATCACATTGGTTTGCTGTGGCAAACAAATACTTTGATGCCGGCTCACGAACATTTTATTTCAAACTTAATTATTCAAAAAATTCAGCTAAACACTGAAAAATTGGAGTATGCAGCTACGAATGAAGATTACACATATGTTCTATTTTTACCTGATGGAGAAATACATGAAATTGGATTAATGTATTTAAATTATGAATTGGTACTTCGTGGTTGTCAGACAATATACCTTGGGCAAAGTCTTCCTTTAGATAATTTGAACTACTTTTTTGAAGGCGAATTAAAGGTTTGCTTTATTACCTCCATGACAGTTAAACCGTATGAAGATAAAATTGATGAATACTTCGCCGAAATAGATGATATTCTTAATGGGACCGAGCATAAGTTAATAGCGGTTGGTAAGAAAACAACAGAACTTCAATCCACAGAATTTAATTCAAATATTACTTTATATCAGTCGGTTATTGAGATGATAGAGAATTTTTAATTTATTTTGTTTAAATATTAGTTAAAAACATTAAACATTTATATTTTTTGTTTACTTTTATATTGTAAAATTTTTTTCTCTTGAATAACAAAATAGCAATAATAGGATCCGGTTTTTCATCCCTATCAGCTGCAAGTTATATGGCTAAAGCTGGATATGAAGTAACTGTCTACGAAAAAAATCAAAATTTCGGTGGTAGAGCTCGACAGTATATTAATGATGGTTTTACTTTTGATATAGGACCAACCTGGTATTGGATGCCAGATGTTTTCGAAAAGTTTTTTGCAGATTTTGGTAAGAAACCCTCCGATTATTATCAATTAGAAAAACTAGATCCAGCATATCAAGTTTATTTTGGAGATAATGATAGTGTTACAATTCCAGGTGACTTTGAAGAAATTTGTGAAGTTTTCGAACAAGAAGAACCGGGGAGTTCAAAACATTTGAGAAAATTTATAAAAGCGGCAAAAGATAATTATGATATTGCTGTGAAGGACATTGTATATAGACCAGGTGTTTCTCCTTTAGAATTAGTTACCCCAAAAACTGCTGTTAGAGTAGGCCAATTCTTTTCTACTATAAGAAAGGAAGTTCGAAAAAATATTAAAAGTAAAAAGCTCATACAAATTTTAGAATTCCCTGTTTTATTTTTAGGAGCAAAGCCTAGTAATACGCCCGCTTTTTACAACTTTATGAACTATGCAGATTTCGGTCTGGGAACTTGGCATCCAAAAGGAGGGATGTACAAAGTTGTTGAAGGAATGGTAAGTCTTGCAAAGCAATTAGGTGTAAATTTTGTTAGTAATGCTAATGTTGAGGAAATAGTTGTCAATTCTCAGGATAAGGTTGAAGGATTGATTGTTAATGGAAAAAATATCGAACTGAATTTGGTTCTTAGTGGAGCAGATTATGCACATACAGAAACGCTATTACCACAAAAATTTAGACAATATACAACTGATTATTGGAACAATCGAGTTTTCGCGCCCTCTTCATTATTATTTTATGTTGGTTTTGATAAAAAGCTTAAAAATGTAGAGCATCACACTTTATTTTTTGATACAGATTTCGATGTTCATGCACAATCCATTTATGATACAATTACTTGGCCTGAAAAACCATTATTTTATGCCAGTTTCCCAAGTATCACAGATGATATACTAGCTCCGAAAGGAAAAGAAGCAGCCACATTTCTGATTCCTTTGGCACCTGGTTTAGAAGATACGGACGAGTTGAGAGAAAGGTATTTCAATATTATAATTGAAAGATTAGAGCGATTAACAGACCAAAATGTCAAAGAAAATATTATCTTTAAAGAGAGTTATTGTGTAAATGATTTTATAAAGGATTACAACTCATTCAAAGGAAATGCATATGGATTGGCAAATATATTAACCCAAACTGCTTTCCTAAGACCTAAGATAAAAAGTAAAAAGGTTAAAAATTTATATTTTACGGGACAATTAACAGTTCCTGGGCCCGGCGTTCCACCATCATTGATTTCTGGTAAAATAGCGTCAGATTTAATTCTTAAAACTTCCCTCTAATGAAAAGTATTTTCGACAATGTTTCTTACAAATGCAGCAAGTTGGTGACAACTAGCTACAGTACTTCGTTTTCTTTGGCAACAAGAATGTTAGCTCCATCTATTAGGGATCATATTTATAATATTTATGGATTTGTTCGTTTTGCAGATGAGATAGTAGATACATTTCATGATTATGATAAGGAGGGATTGTTAGATCGTTTTGAGAAAGATTATTATTTATCATTACATCAAGGAATAAGCTTAAATCCAATCTTGAATTCTTTTATCCATACTGTAAAAGAAAACAATATCACTGATGATTTGGTACAAGCTTTTTTGCGCAGTATGCGAGCTGATTTATCAAAAACTGAATATAAAACACAAGAAGAGTATAATCAATACATTTATGGATCAGCAGATGTTGTAGGTTTAATGTGCTTAAGAGTTTTTGTAAAAGGTGATGAGGAGAAATATAATAAGTTAAAAGAACCAGCAATGCGCCTAGGTTCTGCCTTTCAAAAGGTTAATTTTCTTAGAGATTTAAAAGACGATGTAGAATTATTAAATCGTTCGTACTTTCCAAATATAGATTTAAAAGAGTTGGATAATGCATCCAAACAAGAAATTGTTAAAGAAATAGAAGCTGATTTTGAATTCGCCTTTTCTAATGGAATTTTACAATTACCAGTGGAAGCAAAGTTCGGAGTGTATATGGCTTATAGATATTACAAAAAGTTATTGGTTAAATTAAAAGCAACTCCTTCTTCTAAAATTATGGATACAAGAATTAGGATTTCTAATCCAATGAAGATAAATTTGTTGGCAAGAAGTTATGTAAAATATAAACTAAATCTTATTTAATGATTGTTTTTGCATTAGTTACATTAGGTACATTTATTTTAATGGAAGGAATCACCTGGTGTACACACAAATACGTAATGCATGGTTTCGGATGGTTTTTACATGAAGATCATCATCAACCAGGCTATCCTCATGTTTTTGAAAAAAATGACGCATTCTTTATTGTTTTTGCTATTCCGAGTATGATGTTGTTTTTCTTTGGAATTAGACCAGAATTAAACTTTTTATTTTTCATTGGTTTAGGTATATTATGCTACGGCGTAGCATATTTTCTTATTCATGATGTGTTAATCCACAGAAGGTTTAAGTGGTTCGATAAAACTGATAATTGGTATTTTAAAGCTTTACGTAAGGCTCATAAAATCCACCACAAAAATATGGGTAAACACGAAAGTCAATGTTTTGGGATGTTGTATGTTCCTATGAAGTATTTTAAAGAATATTTAAAATAGTGATATACCTGTATTTACTTCTTAATTTAGGTTCTTTAAGCATTCCTTTACTGTATTCTTTTGAAAAAAATATGCGCTTTATCAAGCATTGGAAGGCTGTTTTATTATCATTAACAATTGTAGCTACAGTATTTTTAATTTGGGATGCCATATTTACTCAGAATGGAGTTTGGGGGTTTAATCCAGATTATCACTTACCTTATTTACTATTTGGAATGCCAATAGAAGAGTGGATGTTCTTTTTTTGTATTCCATATGCAAGTATTTTCATTCATTATTCACTTGAGTATTTTAAACCCAAACTTTTAATTCCATCCAAAATTACAAGAGCAATTACTATAACAATAATTGTAATTCTTATTCCAATTTTAATATACAATTTTGGAAAGGCGTATACTACAGTGAATTATTTATTTCTTATAGCTTTATTAATTATAAGCCTTTTTTATGGAATTGAACATTTAAGACGATTCTACATTGCATTTTTAATCATATTAATACCTTTTTTCATTGTAAATGGAGTTTTAACAGGAACCGGGCTGGAAGAGCCTGTGGTTTGGTATAATAATGATGAAAATTTAGGAATTCGTCTAGTAACAATTCCCATAGAAGATATTGGTTATGCATTTACAATGTTATTTGGAAATATATTTTTAATTGAAATGTTTAAGAAGAAAGATTAGTCTTCTGTTAATAATTTAAGGTTAATTTTCACTTTATAAATTCTACTTTGTCCGTTCATATAACTTTCTGCCATTTCTTGAAAGCTTTTGAAGTCAGCGGTTTTAATATCCTTCGTATTATCTCTTTTACTGGTAAAGTAAAGTGTTTCTGAAGTTGCATCATAAAAAGGAGAGTAATCCATTCTAGAGGAGTTGATTGTTTTGCCAAGGTTTTGTCGTTCAGTAAATTGTCCGTTTTTATCCTTAAAGCTCACGTACAAATCCCCACTACCAACTCCATCTTTAGCTTTATAAACTGTATAAATTAAGAAATTTTCATCAGGAGAAATAAATGAATTGAATTCATAACCTTTTCCGTTTACATTTTCATTTAGTTTTAAAGGTTCTTCATATTTTATGTTATTCCATTTTGCATAAAGAATATCATCTTTTGTCGTAACTGTAAATTGATCTGAAGTATAGTATAAATTATTATTCGTACTTAATGATGGAAAGAATTCATTGTGTTTCGTATTTATGGGAGCTCCAATATTTTTAGGTTGAGACCATTTTGAGTTAACTGATGTTCGTTCAACAAACCAAATGTCATAATCCGTTTGCTGATTGTCTTTTCCATGAGGACGATTCGAAGAAAAATATAGTCTTAGGTTATCTGGAGAAAGAAATGGTTCAATATCTCTATAAGTTCCAGAGAAAGAAACAATTTCAAAATTGGTCCAAGTATTATTTATTTTTTTAGCTTTTACAATCGCTCCTTTGCTTTCATTTAAATTTTGAATTGTAAAATAGGCTTCATTACCGTTTGATGAAAGTGTAAAATCTCTACAGCTAATAAATTGCTTAAAAGACTCGTCTATAGGAAGAACCTTCTCTGTTTGAGAAAAGCATATGAAAGGGAATAAAAAAATGTACCCTGAGATGATCGATTTCATGATTGTTGATTTTTCCCAAAGTACATTTAAATATGTTGACGAAATATTCAGATAAATAACTTTAACTAAAATTTAGCAGCTAGCTTTTTCTTTATTTTATCTAGGGATAAATTATGAATACTACCTATATGACTGTGATCTTCTGAAGCATCAGGTACATAAGTTCCATTTTCTACTTCACTGCTTACTTTTAAATAAGCATCTCTAAAAGTCATGCCATTTGTAACTAATGTATTGATATTATCAACGGTGTAAAGGTATTTGTATTTCTCATCATTCATATCAACATCTTTTACAATTACTTGATTAATACTATAATTGAAAATGTCTAAAATAGTCTTCATATTTTCAAAAGCATTCATCATATTTTCCTTAAGCAATTGATAATCTCTGTGATAACCACTTGGTAGATTATTAGTAAGTAAGAGCATTTCTGTTTGTAAAGCTTGAATTTGATTACATTTTCCTCTAACCAATTCAAATACATCTGGATTTTTCTTGTGAGGCATTATGCTACTTCCGGTGGTTAATTCATCAGGGAATGTAATAAAGCCAAAATTCTGACTCATATACAAACAAATATCCATAGAAAATTTGCTCAAGGTATTCCCTAAGTTTCCTAAAGAATTAGCAATAATTCTTTCGTTTTTTCCTCTTGCCATTTGAGCGGCAATTACGTTATATTTTAACCCTGCAAATTCAAGTTCTTCCGTCGTCATATATCTATCAATAGGAAAAGAACTACCATAACCGGCAGCTGAGCCTAACGGATTTTGATCAACAATTTTAAGTGAGGATTTTAGTAATTCTATATCATCTAACAGCGTTTCTGCATACCCTGAAAACCATAAACCAAAAGAAGATGGCATTGCTACTTGTAAATGAGTATAACCTGGAAGTAACTTGTTCTTATATTGTTCAGCTAATGAAATAAGTGTGTTGAAAAGTGTTTTAACTTGTTCAATAATAGCTAATAATTCATTTTTATAATATAATTGTAAAGCCACTAAAACCTGATCATTTCTCGATCTTGCAGTATGAATTTTTTTACCAGTTTCTCCGAGTTTTTTAGTGAGTTCAAATTCAATTTTAGAATGAACATCTTCAAAATCTTGTTCTATGATAAATTCATTGTTTTCAATTTGTTGTAAAATCAAATTAAGTTCTTTAATCAGAGCTTCTGATTCTTCCGATGAAATAATACCTACAGATGCTAACATCTTTGCATGAGCTTTTGAAGCTATTACATCGTATTTTGCTATATGGATATCGATTTCTCTATCGTTTCCAACAGTAAAGTTTTCAATGGCTTTGTCCAAAGAAAATTCTTTTTTCCAAAGTTTCATTTGTTATATGTGTTAGTCATTACGAAAGTTTTAAACTTGAAGCAATCTTTAGATTCCTTCATTCATTCTTCATATAGAATGACGTTAATTTACTTTATTACTCGTTCTAAAATTTTGATATAAATATCAATTCCTTCTTTAATTTCATCCATATAAATGAATTCATCAGCAGTATGTGAACGCGTACTATCTCCCGGGCCTAATTTTACAGATTGACAACTTAATACCGATTGATCCGAAAGGGTAGGAGAACCATATGTTGTTCTACCAATTGCTATTCCAGCTTTAATCAATGGATGATTCTTGTCTATTGATGATGAATTTAATCGTAAACTCCTAGGCTTCATTTCACAAGGAGCCTCTTTTTCTAGAATGTCAGCGATTTCTTGATTAGAATATTTATCGTTTACTCTAACATCTATAACTAAATCAACTGCGGAAGGAACTGCATTGTGTTGTTTTCCAGCATTAATTTGAGTAACTGTCATTTTAACATCACCTAAAACTTCTGAAGTTTTATCAAACTGATATTTTTTGAACCATTCTAAAACTTCAATAGTATTGTAAATTGGATTATCAGAATTTGGATGAGCAGCATGACTAGGAGTTCCATTAACTTTTCCATCAAAAACGATTAATCCTTTTTCTGCAATAGCGAGTTGCATTTGCGTTGGCTCACCAACTATTGCAACATCAATCTTAGGAATAATTGATAACATACTATTTAAACCATCTGGCCCGCTACTTTCTTCTTCGGCAGAACCAACAAACACTAAATTGTATTTTAAATTTTCTTGATGATAGAAATAACTAAACGTCGCCAAAAGAGCAACTAAACATCCTCCAGCATCATTACTTCCTAATCCATATAATTTTCCATCTTCAACAATGGCTTTAAAAGGATCCTTAGTATATCCATTATTTGGATACACCGTATCATGATGCGAGTTTAAAAGAATTGTGGGTTTACTTTCATCAAAGTATTTATTTACTGCCCAAACATTATTCTTACTTCTGTTATATTCAATATTATGAATAGTACACCAATAGGCTAATAAATCACCTGTTTTATCTTCTTTCGAAGAAAATGAAGGAATCTCTATGAGTTTCTTCAGTAAATCAATAGCACTATAGGTAAGTTCTTTCTGTGTCATTATTGTTGAAATGTTGTACATTTTATATCCTGTTCAAAAGGCATTTTATTGTTTCCAATATGTACAGTTGCTACTCCTTTTTGTATGGATTGTAAGCAATTGTGTATTTTTGGTAACATTCCGTCATGTATAATACCTTCTTTTTTTAATTGTTCAAATTTTTGATTGTTAATGTGTTCGATAACCGAATCATCGTCTTCAATACTTTTTAAAACTCCATTTTTCTCAAAGCAGTAATAAAGAGAAACTTTATAGTCTTTGGATAGAGCAATAGCCAATTCCGATGCAATGGTGTCTGCATTTGTATTTAATAACTGTCCGTTTTTATTATGAGTAATTGCACAAAAAATAGGTGAAATATCGTTTTGTAATAAAATAGTAATTGTTTGCGTGTTTACATGAGTGACATCACCTGCAAAACCATAATCAATATCTTTAACTGGACGTTTAATCGCAACTATACTGTTTCCATCAGCACCCGAAAAACCAACTGAATTTGAATTTCTTGCTTGTAATTGAGCAACGATGTTTTTATTGATTTTTCCACCATAAACCATTGTGATTATGTCCAATGTTTCGTTATCTGTAATCCGCCTACCATTTATCATTTTAGGTTCAATTCCCATTTTAATGGAAAGTTCGGAGGCTGATTTTCCTCCTCCATGAACCAATAGTTTTGGTGAATTGAGTTTAGCAAAGTCATCCAAAAATTCGTTCAAGAGAATTTTATTGTTGATGATATTTCCACCAATTTTTATAATTTTTAGAGACTTCATATTATAAGTTTTCAAGAATGTTTTTCAGAACTACTTGTGCTGCGTAAGTTCTATTATTCGCTTGATCAATAACAATTGAGTTTTCTGAATCTAAGACAGCATCCTCAACAACCACATTTCTTCTTACAGGCAAACAATGCATAAACTTAGCATCATTGAGTTTCTTTTGGGTAATCATCCAATTGTCATCTTGAGTAAGTATTTTACCATAATCGCCATAAGCACTCCAGTTTTTTACATACACAAAATCGGCATCTTTTAAAGCTTCTTCTTGATTGTAATTTACTGTTGTATTCTTAGTAATATCTGAATTTAGTTCATAACCTTCAGGATGTGTTATAGAAAAATCAACATTTAATTGTTGCATCATATTTACAAAAGAATTCGCAACTGATTGAGGTAACGCTTTCGGATGTGGAGCCCAAGAAAGAACTACTTTAGGCTTTTTGTCTTTAGCAAATTCGTTAATAGTGATAGCATCAGCCAAGGCTTGTAAAGGATGAGCCGTTGCACTTTCTAAATTCACAACAGGAATTTCAGAATACTTCGTAAAACTTGTAATGATTGTTTCTGCGTAATCTTGATCTTTGTTTTTTAAGGTAGGAAAAGCTCTTACAGCAATAATATCTGCATATTGAGCAATAACTTTTGCCGCTTCCTTAATATGTTCAGAAGTAGTAAGATTCATAATAGTTCCGTCTTCAAATTCTAAATTCCAAGAATTATTTATTTGCAAACACATTACATCCATTCCAAGGTTTTTAGCTGCTTTTTCAGTGCTTAGTCTAGTTCTTAAACTAGCATTGAAAAATAACATGACTAGTGTTTTATTAACTCCTAAACCTTTATGTTTAAAAGGAGTTTTTTTAATTTGAATTGCTTCGTTTATAGTTTGCGATATGTTGATTATATCATTTATATCAGTATATTTTTTCATGTCCAAATGATTAATGGTTAGTGTCATTGCCTCCTCGCAATGACGGTTAATCTTTAGAAATATCTACTTCTTGGGTATATTAGAAGTGATATTGGTCAATGCTTTTATTAATGCATTTATAAATACATCTACATGTTCTTTCTTAACTGTTAATGAAGGAAGAATACGCAGTAGGTTCGGATTTTTTGAGCTTCCCGTGAAGATATGATGATTAAAAATCAAATCTTTCCGTAGTTCTGCTATTGGAAAGTCAAACTCCAATCCAAGCATTAATCCCCGACCTTTTATGTTTCTGATTTCTGATATTTGTTGAACCTTATTTATAAAATAAGATGAAATTTCTTTTACGTTTTCTAATAAGTTTTCTTTTTCTATGGTTTCTAAAACACTTAATGAAGCAGCACATGCTAAATGGTTTCCACCGAAAGTTGTTCCTAACAAACCAAAAGAGGCTTTAATTTTCGGATGAATAAGTATTCCTCCAACAGGAAATCCGTTGCCCATTCCTTTAGCTATAGAAATAATGTCTGGTTCAATTCCGTGCTTTTGAAAAGCGAAGAAATCTCCTGTTCTTCCGAATCCAGATTGAACTTCATCTGCAATAAATAAACTTCCATATGTGTTGCATAAAGTTGTAACTGTCTTATAGAATTCAGTAGTTGCCTCATCTAATCCACCAACACCTTGAATAATTTCGGTAATTACGGCACAAACATCTCCTTTAGCCAATACATCATGCAGAGAAGCGACATCTCCATATTCAATAAATTCTACCGCTTGTTGCGCATTTACGGGTGCTACAATTTTAGTATTATCAGTTGCGGCAACTGCAGCAGAAGTTCTACCATGAAACGCATTTTTAAAAGCAACAATTTTGTGTTTTCCTGTATGAAAAGAAGCTAATTTAATTGCATTTTCGTTTGCTTCGGCACCTGAATTACACAAGAATAATTCGTAAGATTCACAATTAGAAAGTACAGTCAATCTATTTGCTAGTTCCTGTTGTAACGGGTTTTGAATTGAGTTACTATAGAAACCAATATTGGAAAGCTGTTTGGTTAACTTTTCAACATAAGTAGGATGTGAATGACCAATTGAAATTACAGCATGTCCACCATATAAGTCTAAATACTGTGTTCCGTTTTCATCGTACACGTAAACATCATTAGCTTTTACAGGTGTAATATCGAATAATGGGTAAACATTAAATAAACTCATATTTGTTCTTTTTTAATCGTGTTAATTTTATTGTATGATGCTACCATCCCTTGAATTAATGAGGAACTTAAACCTTTGTGTTCCATTTCATTTAGTCCTTCAATAGTGCATCCTTTAGGAGTAGTAACTCTATCTATTTCCTGTTCAGGATGATTTCCAGATTCTATAAGTAAATTAGCTGCACCTTCACTTGTAAACATGGCCAATTCTTGAGCTTCTTTCGCATCAAAACCTAATTGGATTGCAGCTTGTGTTGTAGCTCTTATCAAACGCATCCAGAAAGCTATTCCACTTGCACAAACAACAGTTGCCGATTGCATTAAGTTTTCTGAGATTGCCATTGAATTTCCGAGTCTATTAAAAATAGCTTTGGCCAATTCAATACGATTGTTTCCTTTTGCATTTGCACATAAACAAGTCATTGACTTTCCAACCGCAATGGCAGTATTTGGCATTGCTCTAATGATATGATGATCTTGACCTACAACAGCTTCAATCTTTTCAATTGAAAATCCAGTAATTGTAGAAATAATAACATGTTTATCCGTTAGCGAATCTTTGCTGCTATTCAAAATACTTTCAAAGTGTTTTGGCTGAACGGCAAAGATTAAAATATCAGAATTTTGAACTGCTTCCAGATTATTAGTTGTTACCGTAACATTTCCATATCCATTGAATTCCTCTATTTCTTGAATATTCTTTTTAGTTAGATATAGGGTTGTAATAGCATTATTAATAATTAAACCTTTGGCTATTGATTTTCCTAAATTTCCTGTTCCTATGATTGCTATTTTCATAATTCAATAGTTTAGAAAAAGTTAGCTTTTAGTTGTAATCCTTCTGATTCCACAAACCCAAACATCAAATTCATATTTTGAATCGCCTGTCCAGAGGCACCTTTTAATAAATTATCAATACAACTTGTAATTAATAATTGATCTTCATGTTTATGTAAATGAAGTAAGCATTTATTGGTGTTTACAACCTGTTTGAGATGAAGAAAATCATCACAAACAAAAGTAAAAGCGGCATCTTTATAAAAGTCTTTGTAGAGTTCAATTGCTGTATCTAAAGAATCATCAAATTTGGTGTACACCGTAGCAAATATTCCTCTTGAAAAGTTTCCTCTATTAGGTAAGAAATATACCTTATTATTATTGTTTCCATTTAAGTGCTCAATAGTTTGATAAATCTCACCTAAATGTTGATGTGTAAAAGGTTTGTAATATGAAAAATTATTATCTCTCCAAGTATAATGTGTTGTTTTAGATAAACTTGTTCCAGCGCCCGTTGCTCCTGTAACAGCGTTTATATGAACGTCTGTTTTGATTAACTTGTGATGAGCTAATGGAATAATAGCCAGTTGAATTGCAGTAGCAAAACAACCAGGATTCGCAATATACTTTGCTTTTTGAATTTCAGTTTTGTGAAGTTCAGGCAAACCGTAGATGTACGAATTTCCTTGGAATTCCGAGTCGTTTACCAATCTGAACTCATTACTCAAATCAATGATTTTAGTGTTGTTCGAAAATTCATATTGTGCTAAGAATTTCCCTGAATTTCCATGTCCTAAACATAAGAAAACAACATCTGCTTGTGTATTTACTGAATCTGTGAACTTTTGCTCTGTAGTTCCCACTAAATCTTGATGTATGTGGCTAATTTTATTTCCGGCATTGGAAGTACTAAAAACAAAATCTATTTCTACTTCTTTGTGATGTATTAATAATCTTATTAATTCTCCAGCCGTATAGCCAGCACCACCTATAATTCCAACTTTAATCATGATTTACGGTGTTTTGAAAGATTTTAGTTTGATTTCCATAGATGTTTATGAATCCTTTAGCATCTTCAGCAGTCCAAGCATTATTCATTTCACCATAACTTCCGAATTTTGATTGTAATAAATCGTTTTGAGAAGTAATTCCATCTAAAGAAAAATGATATGGCTTTAAAGTAATAAATACTTCACCTGTAACATGTTTTTGACTGCTACCTAATAAGGCTTCTAAATCTCTCATAACAGGATCTAAGTATAATCCTTCATGGAGATGTGTTCCATACCAATTCGCGATATAATCTTTATGTTGTAATTGCCATTTTGTTAGCACGTGTTTTTCTAATAAATGATGTGCTTTTATAAGTACTAACGCTCCAGGAGCCTCAAAACCGACTCTACCTTTTATTCCAAGAATAGTATCTCCAACATGAATATCTCTACCAATTGCAAATTTAGAAGCGAGTTTATTTAGTTCTTCAATAATTGTTGATGGATCCCCTTCTTTAGAATTTAAAGCGATTGGTTCTCCATTTTTAAATCTAATTGAAATGGATTGTTCAGTTGTGGTTTCTAGTTGAGATGGAAAAGCTTCATTTGGTAAAGGTAGGTGAGAGGTTAAGGTTTCATCTCCACCAACACTAGTTCCCCACAAGCCTTTATTAATAGAATATTTTGCTTTTTCCCATTTCATCTCAACACCATGACTTTTTAAGTATTCAATTTCAGCTTGTCTACTTAATTTTTGATCTCTAATTGGTGTAATGATTTTAATTTCTGGAGCCAGTGTATTAAAAATTAAGTCGAATCTAACTTGATCATTTCCTGCACCTGTACTTCCATGAGCAATATATTGAGCTCCAATGCTCTTTGCATAATTGATGATTTCAATGGCTTGAATAATTCTTTCTGCACTTACAGATAAAGGGTAGGCGTTGTTTTTTAAAACATTACCAAAGATCAAATATTTAATTACTTTCTCGTAGTAATTATCAATAGCATTTATGTTTTTGTAGGTTTTTACACCTAATTCATATGCTTTATTTTCTATATTTTGTATTTCGTTTTGAGTAAATCCTCCTGTATTTACACTAACAGCATGCACTTCAAAGTTTTTATCTTTTGATAAATGAACAGCGCAATACGAGGTATCTAATCCTCCACTATATGCTAATACTAATTTTTTCATTTTTTCTCTTTTTTTAAGAATAAATGTTGTTTGATGCTTTTCAACCTAGAGAATGTTTTTTCTTTAATTCTTCTTTTAGGCTGACTATTATTTTCTGTAGCTGGATCATATAACATTCCAGTACATAAACACATTTTTTGATTCGTTCTTCTTAAAACATCATAATTCACACAAGTTTTGCATCCATTCCAAAAGGTTTCATCTGTAGTAAGTTCGGAGAAGGTAACGGGTTTATAACCTAAATTACTATTTAGTTTCATTACAGCTAATCCTGTTGTAATACTAAATACTTTAGCTTCTGGAAATTTCATCCTAGAATGATCAAAAATCTTTTGTTTGATTTTTATAGATAAACCATGACCTCTGTAGTTCGGATGTACTATTAATCCAGAATTGGCTACAAATTTTCCGTGACTCCAAGATTCGATATAACAAAATCCGGCAAATTTTTTACCATCTAAAGCGATTACAGCATTTCCTTCTTTCATTTTCGAAATAACATATTCTGGTTTTCTTTTGGCAATACCGGTTCCTCTGATTTTAGCAGCATTTTCAATAGTTTCGCAGATTTCTTGTGCATAAACACTATGTGAAATATCGGCAATAATGATCTCCATTATTTTTGATGTTTAATTATTTTGTTTTTCTTAATTGTGGGTTTGAAAGAGAACCGGACTCACCTAAGTTCTAAAAGTAGAATTGCCCTTACGGGCGTGGGAAAAAGCGTCGTACAATAATGGTGTTATCTGTTGTGATAACTTCTAAAGGTAAAGTGTAAAATGTAGTTGTAAAATGCATAATTGGATTTATAAGATGGTTCAAATATTACTTGATTCTTGAGTCAGAATAACTAGCTGCGTCGCACGGGGCGGCGTCGGCGAATGTAAATTTGATTTGTCTTATTGTTTAAATGCATGTTTCAAAAATATAAAAAAAATGGATACACAAAACTTTAATTTGAAAAAAATACAATTCGTCATGAAAAAATTACAACTCGGTACCATTTAGTTTTAGATGCTACAATATGTACGCATCTTTGTTGTGTAATTAAACTTAAAATTAATAACAAATGAAAATTTTAGTCACATTAACTATAGCATTAACAACATTGTTTACGAACGTAATGCAAGACACAAAAACTATTACAGTAACTATTTCAAACGCAACTTCTGATAAAGGATCAATTAAATTTGGTTTGCATAATAAAGAAACATTTATGGTTAAAAAACCTCTTCTAGTCGCAGAAAGTAAAATTGAAAACGGAAAGTGTAAAATCGTATTTAAGAATGTTCCAGAAGGAGAGTATGCAATTACTTGTTTTCATGATAAAAATGAAAATGGTAAAATGGATTTTCAACCAAATGGAATGCCTATGGAAGCTTATGGAGCATCAAACAATGTTATGAACTTTGGGCCTCCAAGATATGATGATGCAAAATTTACAGTTTCTGATAAAGATGTATCTTTAGATATTAGATTATAATAGAATTTTAAAGCTGGAATATGAGTATAGCAAATTACTTTAGAAGTGAGTTTAAAAAAGACTTAATTGTTTGTTTAAAAATGACTTTATTTTTTGGGGTTTTATTCACTCTAATTAACAGACAGTTTAGTGTAAGAGGAGCAAGTATAGTCTTTTTGTTTTCAGCTTTATACTCTTTTATTCTGGGTTTAGGTAATGGTGTTATAAATGAATTTTTAAATGGAAAATGGGATTGGGTCAAACAAACAAATAGTAGAGTTTGGGCAGGAATTATTGCAACAGTAATTTATACAACTTTAGGAGTTTTCTTAATTCATTATATCCAGTATGTCTTAGTTTTTAATAATGATTTTAATGTTTTATTCAGTGATAGACTATTATTTGCTCACTTATTCGCGATAGTTCTTTCTCTTGGTGTTGCAGCGTTTTTCCATGCGAAAAGTTTCATGAATGAATGGAAAAAAACATTGAATCAGGAAACAACACAACAACAAATTGTAGCAAAAACTGAGACCGCAAAGTTTGAAACATTAAAGAGTCAAATTGATCCACATTTCTTATTCAATAGTTTGAATGTATTGACTTCCTTAATTGGAGAGAATCCAATGCAAGCTGAGAAGTTTACAACAAAACTTTCTAAAGTTTATCGATACGTTTTAGAACAGAGAAATAAAGAGTTAATTCCTATTTCCGAGGAACTGAAATTTGCGAAAACATATATGGAATTATTGCAAATGCGTTTTGAAGATGCACTAGAATTTGAGGTTCCAAGTTCGGTGAGTAATAGTGAGTTGAAAATAGTTCCGTTATCGTTGCAGTTATTACTAGAAAACGCTGTAAAGCACAATGTAGTTTCCAGTTCAAAACCATTGAAGATTTCAATATTTGAAGATCGAGGATATTTAAAAATTCAAAATAATGTCAACCCAAAAGAAGCTATTGGCAAGAAAAGCACCAAAGTTGGATTACAAAATATTGCTGATAGATATGGTTTGATTTCTGAAGAAGAGGTGCATATTGAAAATAACAACAAAATATTTACGGTGAGTTTGCCACTGTTACTTAAAACAAACAATACAATGAAAATTATAGACGATTTTGAAAATAGTAGATATATAAAAGCAGTTGAGAAAGTAGAAAAGATGAAAGAATTTTATCAAAACTTAATTACGTACTTGATATTTATTCCAATATTCATCTTCATTAACTTACGTTTTTCACCACAATTTCATTGGTTTTATTTTCCAATTATTGGATGGGGAATCGGAGTTTTATTCCACGGATTAGAAGCTTATAACTATAGCTTGTTCTTAGGAAAAGACTGGGAAGAAAAGAAGATCAAAGAATTAATGAGGAAAGATAAATTCTAGTGATGAGAAGGGAAGAAGATGAGTTGAGATATATTAGAGCACAAAAAAAGAGTAAAGAAAATCAAAGACTTTTATAGTCACCTTTTCGTTTACGTAGTGAATATTGCAGTAATCATAGGAATCAATTTAAAATTCACATCTAAGCAACACTGGTTTTGGTTTTTAATAATAGGATGGGGAGAAGGTTAAGCACTGCATGCACTTCAAACTTTTGAAGGATATAAAATCTTTTAAGGAAAAGATTGGGAAGAGATAAAAATTAAAGAATTAAAGGAACAAGATTATAGAAATGGAAAATAAATACATAGAAGAACATAAATATTTAAAAGCAAAAAAGAAAGTCAAAGAAATTAAAGGTTTTTATATTCACTTAACACTTTTCCTTTTAAATACTCCGATAATTATTGCGGTAAACTTACTAACATCACCACAGTTTCAATGGTTTTGGTTTTCGGTATTAGGATGGGGTGCTGCTATAGGAATTCATGGGTTTTTAGCATTTAATGAAAACCTTTTAGGGAAAGATTGGGAAGAAAAGAAGATTCGTGAATTAATGAACAAAAATAATCAATAATGAAATCAAATTATTCAGAAGAACAACGCTATTTGAAAGCGAAAAAAAGAGTGAAAGATATTAAAGGATTTTACGGACATTTAGCTTCATATGTTGGCGTAAATATCTTTTTAACAGCAATTATTGTTTTCGGATTAATGAAAGATGGAAATAGTTTTATAGATTCTATTACACATTTTGGAGCATATTCAACATGGATATTTTGGGGAATAGGTTTGTGTTTTCATTGGTTAGGGGTTTTTGGTTTTGGAAATGTAATTTCTAAGGACTGGGAAGAAAGGAAAATCAGAGAGTTGATGGAAGTAGACAATAGAAGAGATCAAAAATTACTAAAGAAATAATTTATGTTTGCAGAAAATCATATAGAAGAAACTCAGTATTTACTTGCAAAAAATCGATTAGAAGATCTTAAGAAGTTTTATAAACATCTAATTGTTTATGCAGCTGTTAACTTGATGATATCAATTTTAAAAATTTCTAAAAACCTCTCAAACGGAGAAACCGTTGAATTACCTATATATGATTTGAATATCTATACGGTATGGTTTTTTTGGGGAATTGCAATTGTAATTCAAGCGTTTAAATTATTTGGAATGAATTTTTTTCTTGGAAAAGATTGGGAGGAAAGACAAATTGAAAAACAAATAAATAAAATTAGATAAAATTTTATAGTTTTAAAAAAGCTTACTACAAAACAGATTATCATGAATGTACTTATCATTGAAGACGAGAAGCCAGCAGCAAGACGATTAAATAGAATGTTAAATCATCTTGATATTGAGGTGAATACCATGTTGCATTCTGTTGAGGAAGCATTAAATTGGTTCGAATCTAATGAACATCCAGATTTGATATTCTTAGATATTCAATTATCAGATGGTTTGTCATTTGAGATTTTTGAAGAAATTCCTGTGAAGTCGGCAATTATTTTTACCACTGCTTATGATGAATATGCGTTAAAAGCGTTTAAACTAAATTCTATTGATTATTTATTAAAACCCATCGACGACGATGAGTTAAAAGTTGCTGTTGATAAGTATAAGCAGCAACAGCCTACGGAAAGTAGTTTACAAGTGAACATTGATGAAATTCGTAAGCTTTTAATAAATCCGATTGATAGAAAGTATAAGAAACGTTTTACTATTAAAATCGGACAACATATTAAAATTATACACACTGATAATATAGAATGTTTGTATTCTGAAAATAAATCTACTTACATTCATACAAGTGAAAATAGAAACTACCTTATAGATCATTCTTTAGAACATTGGCATGATCAGCTTAACCCAGAGGTATTCTTTAGAGTAAATAGAACATTTATTGTTCATATTAATGCTATAAAAGATATTGTAGCTTATAGTAATTCTAGATTAAAACTTGTTTTGCATTCTTATGATGAACAAGAAATTATAGTTAGTAGAGAGCGAGTAAAAGATTTTAAAAATTGGATAGATTAATGGAATAAAAAAGCCATTGTCTTGCTAAACAATGGCTTTTAATTTTTTTAGAAGAAAATTTTATGCTTCTTTATTTTTTCGAGCATCAATAAAGCTCTTTATAAAAAATACCATTGCAAATATGGTACTTACAATCATAATTACAACTCTGATTACCGCCAGATTATCTCCACGATCTAAAGCACCTGTTAGAGGTTTTACTAGACCGAATAAAATCAATAAAGTTAATAAAACAGCAATGTGTGCAATTACTTTGTTTTCATTTTTAACTCCTTTATTTAATAAAAATAAAATTACTCCAATTATTGCAGGAATAATAGCAGTAATAGAAGGTGTTTCTGAAGAAAAATATCCCCAAGAAGATAAAACGATTAGTAATATAGCATTTAATAGACTAGCTTGATGTGCTTTTATTTTATATTTTTTAATCAGTTGTAAATAAATAGCTTACATTTTTAATACTAAATTTAACTTTAAACTATACTTTTTGTTCAAAGATAGTAAATACGTTATAGTTATTATGTTTAATTTAATTTTTTCGATAACATTATCAACCCGAATATTGGTCCAATTGCTAACACAGTGAACAAGTATTCTTTAGGTATATAATTTCCAATTATATTAATAGTTTGTAGACTTAATATTGTCAATGAAAAACCAATACAATTAACAATAGTCAAGGCAGTTCCCTTAATTTCAGAATCCGCGTTTTTTGCCACCAAAGTAGAAAATAAGGGAGAATCCATTATCACAGTATACCCCCAAATTAATAAGAATATTAACAGTGATACTTTATTTAGGTAAAAAATAGAGGGAGACACTAAACAGCAAATTCCAGAGATGCTTAATGCTATCATTGCAATACTTTTTTCTTTCCATCTTAAGGATAGATAACCTGCGCTAACACATGCAATACTTCCAATTGAAATGATTATAAATGCCCACAAGGAAATATTAATTGTATCATTAGCATGTGAATCATTATACATCTTAAGAATTATAGGAACAAATGTCCAAAAAGTATATAATTCCCACATATGACCAAAGTATCCGAAAGCGGCAGATCTAAAAGGTTTGTTTTTAAATACTTGGATTATTGCACCTAATTTTAATTTTGAGCTCTTCTTTCGGTGAGGACCATCAGGCACAAAAGCTAAAATAGCACCTCCTCCTAAAACAGCAAGAATTGATGTACTCGCAATTACTGATTCCCAAGGAAAAGATGTTTTTAAAACGGATAATAAATGAGGAAAAGCAGTTCCTAATACTAAAGCACCAACTAAAAAACCTAAAGATTTCCCAAGTTGTTTTTTAAAATGATCTGCAGCAATTTTCATCCCAATTGGATAAATTCCGGCTAAAAAGAACCCCGTAAAAAAGCGTAATACGATTAAGCTAACAATAGTATTAGAATTAATCATAATACCTAAATTGAATAAGGCGCCAATTAATGAACAAAAGAAAAATACTTTAGAAGGAGAAAAACGATCTGCAATATTGAGTAATGCAAAAATTAAGGTGCCAGAAATAAATCCAAGTTGAACAGCTGAAGTTAAATTTGCTAAAGAGTTTTCTAATAAATTAAATTCATCTATTAAATAACTCATCACTCCATTACCTGCGAACCATAATGAGGTACATAGAAACTGAGCAGTAACTATTATAATTAAAAAAAAGACTTTCCTATGCAAAGTTTCAATTTTAGGGAAAAAACTTACCATTTTAAATATAGTAAGCTTTTTTTAAATATGCTTAAGTATTATAGTTTTTTTAATTTAAGGGTAACAAAATATTTATTGATTATCAAAATTAACTTCAAAAAAAGAACTTTTTAAAATTTTGACATCCAGTAAACTATTTGTTTTGTCCAAAGTTTGTAGCCTTAATAAAATCTGTAATTAAGTAACTTATAAATTTCCCAACTTGAGTTGTAGCCGTATTTTCATTAGAAACAGATGGCGCTCCTTCACATATATGTAAATAAGATGCGTTTTCATGTTTTCCAAAGTAATTTACGAACTGTCTTGTTTGTTTCGGAGTAAAACCACTCGGAGTCATTGCGCTGCTTGGAAAGTATTGAATACAATCTAAGTCTATTTCAATACCAAATGATTTTTCAGAAACAAAGTTTAAAGCTCGTTGCAATTCACTATTAAAAGATGTAGTTTGATACACTTCCATTTCTTCATACATGTTATAATCTAAATTAATATGATCATGTATGTATTCGAATATATATTGTGGAGTATAATTTTCATGTAAACCAAACATGAAATACTTATCGAGAAATTGATTTTTTAAAGCATACGAAAACCCATTCCCACTATGACGTTCTTCTAACTTTCTTAAATCAGTATGTGCATCAAGATTCACCACATTTATGGCATCTTTTTTTGCTTCAGATAATCCTTTTAAATTTCCATAAGCATTGTTATGTCCACCTCCGATAATAATCGGTGTTTTTCCGCTTGAAGAAATTATTCTAATCCATTTCGAAAGTTCAGTATCTATGGCTTCAACAAGTTCATTTCCCTTTTTTCGATCGGAAGGATTAAAATTCGCAACTTCATTCAAGAAATCCAAATATCCTAGTACCAAAATCTCAGTCCCATTTATAAACTGATTTTGTTGTGTATTCAGTAAAGCTTTTAACGCAGGAATAAATGCTGTATGAGCACCAGGATTTCCATAATTCATCTGCACACCGATATCTTCAGGAATACCAATAATAACGAATTTGGCATTTGAGCTGTTCAATTCGTCTTCAACGTTCTTATTATTAGAAATACATTGAACATATTCACCCAATTTTGTTTCTCCATTTCTAGTGGAAACAAACTCATTAATATTTTCTTGAGAAAAAGTTTGTAACATGATTAGATACGTTTTCCGTTAAGATATACAGATTCAATTACATTAGAACCGAAGCTGTATGGTAAATATCCATATGAAGGAATTTCTTTCGTGATAAAGAAATTTGCTTTTTTTCCTTTTGTGATAGAACCAACTTCGTTAGATAAGTCCATTGCATATGCTCCGTTTATAGTTGCTGCATTAATTGCTTCTTCCGGAGTCATTTTCATTTTTATACAAGCCGTAGAAACTACAAAATTCATATTACCAGAAGGAGTTGAACCAGGATTATAATCCGTTGCTAAAGCTAATGGTAAATCAGCATTCATTATTTCTCTTGCTGGAGTATAAGGAATACTCAGAAAGTAAGAGCAAGAAGGTAGCGCTACAGGCATTGTATCACTTCCTTTTAAAGCTTCAATATCACTTTCAGTCATTATTTCTAAATGATCAACAGATAAAGCTCCTTTAGCAACACTTACTTGTAATCCTCCAATAGAGGTAAACTGATTCACATGAATTTTTGGAATTAATCCGTATTTTTTACCCGCATCAATTACTCTTCCTGTTTGTTCCACTGAAAAATATCCAGTTTCACAAAAAGCATCAATGAAATCAGCCAATTTCTCCTTAGCTATTTCAGGTAGCATTTCGTTAATAATTAAATCAATATAGGCTTCTTTATTTTCTTTGTACTCAGATGGAAAGGCATGTGCTCCTAAAAATGTTGCTTTTATGGGTAAAGAAAAAGTTTCTCTTAACTTTCTAATTACGCGAAGTATTTTTAGTTCAGCTTCAACAGTTAAACCATAACCAGATTTAATTTCAACTGCACCAGTTCCTAAACTTATGATTTCTTTTAGTCTTTTACTCGATTGCTCATACAATTCTTCTTCTGAAGTTTCTTGTAGTTTTTTTGCTGAATTTAAAATACCACCACCGCGATTGGCAATTTCTTCGTAAGTCAATCCATCAATTCTATCGACGAATTCCTGTTCTCTATTTCCAGCATAAACAATATGTGTATGACTATCACACCAAGAAGGAAATACCATTTTTCCTTTACAATCAACAATCATAGCACTTTGATAAGAAGGAATTTTGTTCATTGTACCATAATCAGCAATTCTATCATTTTCAATTACTAAAAACGCATTTTTAAGAGTTGGAAGACTCTTCATATCTTCACCAGAGACTTTCTGAATATTACTTTCTCTAACCTGAATTAATTCCTTGATATTTGTCAATATTGTTACCATAAAAGCTTTTTAACTTTGAGTAAAGACAAACTTACATTAAAAAACGAATTATTATGGTATTTTTTCTAGGGATTACAAGTGGTTTCATATTTTTAGTCTTATCACTTTTGCATGTGTATTGGGCTTTTGGAGGGGTTTATGCTTTAGGTGGAGTTATTCCTACAGCACAAAATGAAAATAAAGTTTTCAAAGCACCACCTTTCTTAACTTTTTTAGTAGCTGTATTTCTATTCTTAGTTGCATTGGTTTATGCAGACGCCGCTAAAGTTTATAAGGTTTCTTTTCTACCAAAGTTTTTGAAAGAATTTGGGGTAATTATTTTTTCCTCAATTTTTATTATTAGAGCTATAGGTGATTTTAAATATGTGGGCTTCTTTAAAAAAATAAAAGGAACAAAATTTGCTAAGAATGATTCAAAGTATTTTTCGCCTTTGTGTGTATTTCTAGGAATAGCTGGAATTTTAATTGTAATCTTGGGAAATTGATTAATTTAGTTGGAACAAATATTTTTAAATGATACCAACTACAGAATACGTACCGTATTACACACCATTTATTTCATTATTACCAGAATAAAATTCAATTATAGAGAATTTAGAAGCAGCACAAACTGATTTTGAAAACACACTTAGAAACATTTCAAAAGAAAAAGAGAACTTTGCTTATGCTGAGGGAAAATGGACTATAAAAGAACTTATTCAGCATATTATTGATACTGAACGTGTTTTTTGTTATCGTGCACTGAGTTTTGCAAGAAATGATCAACAAGATTTACCGGGTTTTGACCAGGACTTATTTGTTGTTAATTCTGTTGCACAGCAAAGAGATTATAACGAATTGTTAGATGAAATGGATGTTTTAAGAAAAGGAACTATTCAATTATTTAAAAGTTTTACTCACGATGATTTACTAAAAACAGGAACAGGTTCAGGAAATAAGATTTCTGTGAGAGCCTTAGGAATGGTTCTGGCTGGTCATCAACAACACCATTTAAATGTTGTAAAAGAGCGTTATTTATAAAGTTGTCATATTTTGAGATTTAAATACTTACTCTTTTTGATTCTAATTTTTCCTATGTCAGGTTGTCTTGACTTAAGGGATTGTACTAATGAAGTATATGGGATATATAAATGTGAAAACAATCTAGATGCTGAGAATTTTTTGTTATTGAACAAGGATGGAACATTTGAACATATTTATAGGGAGAAAGACATTGAATTGAAACATATAGGCAATTGGAAACGAATTGAGAATAGTTGTATTTTAGAATTTAGTGAATGGTATAATTATAACGAGTTAGGAAATAATTTTGAAAAACAAGGTAATGGTGTTCTTTGGATAAATCGTAATTTTCTTGATATATCACCAGATGGAGAAACCGAAACAAGTTTCATTAAAGATTAATTTCAAATATCATAAAATATTAAAATAACTCAATAGCATAATGCTGCTTAAATTCTTTATTTACAGGTAATTCAATAATTCCGTCTTTATTGGTAAAGTCTTGATTCGTATTTTCTAAATCAGCTGCTCCCATCCATGGCTCAAAACAAATAAACGGCGCATCTTTTTTTGTCCAAAAGGCAAAGTATTCCCAGTTTGAGCAATGAAAGTTAATTCCATGCTTATGTCTCGAAGATTGTAATGAAATGATATTCGATTTAATATTCTTATAGATTAAAGCATCATCTTCAAATAAAGTATAATCAAGAGAAAGTTGAGTAGGTAATTCTATAGATGCGGGCTTTTCTATTCGTAATCCATTTTCTTTATTTAATGAATATTGAAGAGGTTTCTCTTGATATTGAAATTCTATATAATAATCAGCAAATGAAGTATCATTTACTATTGGACATTTAAAAGCTGGATGTGCTCCGATTGAAAAGAATATAGACTGTTTATCAATATTTATAACTTGATAGGTTATTTCCAAAATATTTGCCTTCAATTCATAGGTAATTTGTAGCTTAAATTTATAAGGATATATTTCTAAGGTTTTTTCAGAAAAAGCTAATTCAAACAGTGCTTTATTCTCAGACTGAGAAATAATTACAAATTTGTTATCGCGAGCAAATCCATGTTGTGGTAAATGATATTCTTTATTTGCAACATAATAGGTATGATCTTTTAATTTTCCAACAATAGGAAATAGAATAGGAGCGTGGCGTTTCCAGAACTTAGGATCCCCGAGCCATAGATAATCTAATTGAGTTTCTTTTGAATAAAGTTTAGTTAATTCTGCTCCAAATAATGCGATATTTGCTTTAATTTTATCGTTTTCTAATACAATCATTTCTTTTTCTTTGAAATAAAAAATCCTTACCAATAAGGTAAGGATTATAAATTTTAATATTCGATTTTATCGTCTTTTTCTGACCACTTTTGAAATGGCTCTAATGCGATATCTCTTCCTATTTGTTCAAAAGGAATACTTCTTTTCTCGTATGGTAAAGGAATTTCTTTATAAATGAATTCATCATCAAATCCAATATTGGCAGCATCCACTTGATTACTTCCATAATAAACCTTATCTGGTCTTGCCCAGTAAATTGCTCCTAAACACATCGGACAAGGTTCACAAGAGGTATATACAATACAACCGTCTAATTGAAAAGTTCCTAAGTTTTTACAAGCATCTCTAATGGCAGTAACTTCTGCATGTGCTGTAGGATCATTTGTTGATGTAACTTTATTATTTCCGCGACCAACAATTTCTCCGTCTTTAACAATAATACATCCAAACGGACCACCTTCATTGTTTTGCATTCCTCTTAAAGCAGCTTTTACTGCTTCGCTCATATATTCTTCGTGTGTATTCATGTTTTTATTTTAAAGAAAAAAGGGCAACAAAAATAGCAGATTTTATAATACGAAATCATTTTCGAGCCTTCTTTTCCAAAAAATCGAATTTATCCAACGTGTTTCTGCTCCATAAAAAATATTCTTATGTTTTAAATAGTGCGCCCAAACGGATTCTATTTGTGAATTATATTGTTTTGAAAATTGATCCATTTTTTCAGAGTCGGATAAATCGGAAAGTTGATATGTTTTCAATAATTCAGAAACTTGCATGGCATTAGCCATGGCATTAAACATTCCTTGAGAAGACAAAGGATCAAAACTTATAGCAGCATCACCTAATGCCAACCATTTTTGACCAACTACCGTATTTAGTTTTGTAGAATTAGCACTTACCACACCATGAAATTCAACTTCGTCAGTATCATGCTCTACTAGTTTATTAATAGTATTGTTCTTTCGTAAAAGCTGCGAAAATGAGTTAAAGTTTTTGAATACTTTTTTATCAAATATATCTGAATCTGTTTGATAAGAAATTACCCGTTTGTTTTCCGGTAAAACCGCAGAATACCACCAGCCAAATTCATCACTTATAATAGAACTCATAGTGTTTTTAGAAGTATTTGGTACTGTTAACCAACAAGATATTAAAGAATCAAAATGTGTTCTTTTTATACTTAAACTTCTAGCAAAATGAGAATTTCTGCCTGTAGCATCTAATACAAAATTAGCATCAATAGTAATTGATGTTCTGTTTTTAGGATTATCCTTTTTACAAATAATCTTCCATTTTTGGTTAGAATACTCACTGCTGAATAATCGATATCCCCAAAATCCATTTACACCTTTTTCCAAGACTTTTTCTCTTAGAAATTTGCCTAATTTTTTGCGGTCAACACTTTTAGATAATCCATCTGGGTTTCTCAAATGATCAAGTATTTGTAATTGATCACTTCCCCAGTAGGATTGCATTCCTAAATTATTTAGAAATAAGTTTTTATATTGATTATCATTTAAAGAAAATCCAAGAGCATTAAAAATACGGTGTGTAGCTGGAGCCAAAGATTCTCCAACTTTATTTACTGGTTCTTTTAGTTTATCTATTAATGTTACATTATAGGTTTCAGATAAAGAAATGGCAGCAATGCAACCCGCAATGCCGCCACCTATAATTAAGAATTCTGTATTATGATTTATGTTCATAGTACAATTGTTCATTATTTTGGAATAAACCTCGAGAAACGAGTCATTTTTTCAGGAATACCAACTGTTGTTTTCTTAGGAATTATACCTTGATGAGAATTACTCTTGACTCTATTGATAGTATGCAACTTTGAAGCTAGTAAGCTTATCATTTGAATAATATTTGGTGTCTGAGTATAGTCTTTAGTTAACTCATTTTTCACTAGAGTAATTAAATCATTTTGAGTTCGTTTTAATAGCAATTCTTCATTCAGTAAATTTTTGTGAGACAAATTATCCATTGCAGATAATAGTAAATCTTTAGAGTCATTATTTAATGTTTCAATTCCTGATGTAATCATTAAATCATCTAAAGTAGCTCTAAGTAAAGCTTGTTCTTGTTCTGGAGTAGGCGTAATTCCAACTTGCATTTCTTCTGGGAAATTTGGATCATTTAAAACTCCAGGTCGTTTTTGAACAACAGCAAGTTTATCAAAATACTTAACCATGCTGTTAATTTGATTCGTGTAGTTTGGAGCAGCGCCATCCAACGGAAGATCACTCAGCCAATCGGCTCTATCCGCAAAAGCTTCCATACGAGTTTCTTCAGCTAAGCTTTTATCTATTGTTTGATCGTATCGTTTTTCATCTAAAATATTATTAGGAACTCTTGCAGGCCAAAACGTAGGTAAATACGGATCATAAGTTGTAGTATATCCATCTCTACAACTTGCAGTATCCGTTTGCCAAGGAATTGCCATCCAACGTGTGATTCCACCAGCAACTTGTCCTCCTAATATTGGACCTTTTGCCAAGGTTAATGTATCACTATTCATTGTTGGTCCGTAATAAACATTATTTACAGGGGGAGTAGCTTTTGCATGTTTCACTCTAAACGGAGCCATATACATTCCAGAGGAACGCATAGGCCAAGTCATTTCACAACCAGGATGGAATGCATCTGCTAAACAAAAATCCATTGCAGCTTTAGTTAACATATCAGGCTGTTCATGAACAGGTAAATCATCTATGGTTTTTTGTTGTTCATGAAACGGACAACCTTCTGTATCCATATAATCAGCATCAAAATCTCCAGTTACCCATTGATCTAGAAACTCTAATTGTAATTCTGATAAAGTAGCATGTTGACGCACAGATCCTGTTGAAGGAATACTAATCGCATCTCCATATAACCAAGGCCATAATTGAGGAGCTTCAGCACCAGTAACATCAATTCTTCTAAAATTATTAGAAATAGTTCTTCTCATTTCTAAAAAGGCTGGAGATGGATTCCCAAGCTTCTTAACCCATTCTTTCGAAGTGTAATTGAATTGTCCTCCCCATCCAAAAGCTCCAGCAAATCCAGCATTTACCCATTGTAAATCTGTCATACGTTGAAATATTGGTAATATATCTTTTGTAAAAGAAGGACGTTGTGGTCTTGTTAACATTCCAGATTTTACAGCAACACTTCTCATTAAATCCCACATTGTTCTTACCGATTTTTGCATTGGAGCATAATCTGGTGGAGCACAAACAACCCAGGCAGGATCAACCTTTAATTTTGTTCCATTATATTCAACTTCGGCAGTAATTGGTCCGTCAGAAGTATCATCATACCATCCTTCATTATTGGCAAAAGTAATTGCGATATCACCGTCTATGTTTTCAGATTTTCCATGACCTCCCAACATGATTAGTCTTCCTTTTTCGTCAGTTCTCATTTCACCTAAATACACTTTTTTAGATAAAAACTCACCTTCGAAAATTGGTCCATCTTGAATATTTGTACCAGAAATAGATTGTGCACCACCATCAATTAATAAGGTTTCACGATTTGGAACATTTATATTTCTTAAAAATGAAGGTGGAGCATCGGCAGCTTCAGGTATATCTAATGCCAATTGGAATTGATACCAAGATGCTTTTTGATTCGCTAAATGTGAATGCCATGTGATATTTGCATTTTCAGCGGTTAGTTCTTTTATAGCTTTTCCAGCAGCGTTAAAACCATAGATTCTAAATTGTGCAGCTTGTCTTTTTAAAGCTCCTAATTCATCTCTATAAGCGTAAGGGTCTTCTTGTGCGATAGGTTCATCTGTTAATGGTCCTAGGAAATATTCGTTTTGACTATTTCCAACCCTCATTATTCCTATTGGTGGATAAATACCAGCAGTTATAATGCAATCATCATTCTCATCAGTATTTCCTTGAAACTCCGGATTTCGCTCTTTTGGCTCTTCTAAAAGTTCTCCATTCGCTTGATGACGAGCTTCTGCGCTTGCAGCATAAACAACTTTTCTAACTTCTGCGATTGATCCTAATGGCTCATGTTGAGATAATGTTCTCCAAATATTAAAAGCTAAATTACTATCGAATTCTGCCTGACCGATAGCAGCAACGTTTTGTTGAGGTAAATGAAGTTTTGCTATACAGATGTATGGACTTTCTTCAGTACTCCAAACTACTTGAGCATCATCAATAGGCATTGTTTCAGGATTTGTTCTTAATTGAATTTCAAATCTGAACGTAGCATCACCTTGTAGTAAACGTTTTTCAAGATCGATTTTTAAGTAATCATTTTCATTAAACGGAGTTCCTTTATATGTATTTTCTGGAACCAAACGATATTTTACAATTTGGTTATCTCCTAATTTAAAAGGAAGTATCGCCCAGTAACTTGCACTTAAAACACTCGCTTCTTCTTTAGTCATTGCTTGAAGAATTGCAGCAAGCTCTGGATGTTTTTCGATATAAGAATCATAATCTCTATCAATTACACCAGCCGTTGTGAAACTACACATTTGTTGCGCGTCTCTTGCAAAAAATCGATCAATATTTTGCATAATGAAATCCGCATTTGTTCCACCATCTAAAATATTTTCACCATCCACTCCAAAAAGTTTAAGTCCAACACCCAAAGTAGAATGTAAATCCGGTGAAGTAGGAGTAGTGTCACTAGAAAATCGAACAGCACATTCGTAAGAATTTCCAGCAAATATTCCTAGTTTGAAGCGTTCTTCAATATCTTTATTAACAACAAAATTACCATAAGCAATTCCATGTTGTTTTCTAAAAACAGCTCTTTCTGCAGGTTTTTGCCCTCTTTCAATTCGTGTTTTTTGTCCCATTTCAACAAACATCTCTTTTAGACGTTGTGTTACAATTTCAATATCACCATCACAGTTCCAACATTTTGATGATTTATCATTTATAGAATTTTCCATTGATTTTGCAGTTTAAAGTTTTGAGAATAATTAGTTTTAAAATTAAATTTTAAAACGTGAATGTTATAAGGGATTATCCCCGAACGTGTCCATTTTAGTAATGGGTGTCTCCTTTTTAGGATTTAATGTAAATAGTAATTAGTAAAGCTTATATTATTTAACATTTAGGTGCCTTTTTAATATTTTTTTTAACAGTTTTATGAGACTTTGATTTGGGTTGTTTTGTAGATTCGCCAGTTAACTACAAAGAGTTAATTGTCTACAAGATTATGATAAAATAGTAAGTGAGTATCCTATAGTAATCATAATTTTTAAGGGATGGTTTCTTTAGTTCTATTAATCAAATATTACCTGAAAATGAAAACAATAGTATACACGATTGTATCGTGTTTTTTCTCTATTACACTCATAGCTCAAACGATCAAAGGAAAGGTTGTAAATGATAAAAACCAACCACTTCAAGAGGTTAACATCTTAAATAAAAAAGCAGATAAGCATTCCCATTCTGATGAGTTTGGGAGTTTTATACTTGAAAACGTTTCCATAGGAGACACGCTGTATTTTTCTCACATAGGATTTGAGAGCAAATCATATGTAGTTAAAAGCTTAACTAAAGAACTAGTGATTAAGTTAAAGTTGAAATCAATAGCTCTTGAAGAAGTAGTATTAGCACCAAGAGTAGATATTTTAAATTTAATAATAGATATAGATATTCAAACAAATCCTGTTAATTCCTCTCAGGAAATTTTAAACAAAGTTCCAGGTTTATTTATCGGTCAACATGCTGGTGGAGGTAAAGCTGAACAGATTTTTTTACGCGGTTTTGATATAGACCATGGAACTGATATTAATCTTTCTGTAGATGGTTTACCTGTGAATATGGTTTCTCATGCGCATGGACAAGGGTATTCTGATTTACATTTTGTAATTCCGGAAACTGTAGATAAAATTGATTTTGGAAAAGGAGCATATTATGAAGACAAAGGAAATTTTACAACAGCAGGTTATGTACAATTTCAAACCAAAGAAAGATTAGATAAAAGTTCTATAAAACTAGAAGGAGGGCAATTTGATACGTTTCGTTTGTTAGGAATGTTTAATGTTTTGAATGGGGCCAAGCATAATGCATATATTTCTACAGAATATTTAGCAACAGATGGAGCTTTTGAAAGTCCTCAGAATTTTAGTAGAATAAACGTTTTTGGAAAGTATTCAGGATATTTAAACCCAACGGATAAATTAGGAGTTACTCTATCTCACTTTATTAGTAAATGGGATGCTTCTGGACAGATTCCGCAAAGAGCAGTTGATGGAGGGTTAATTACCCGCTTTGGAGCAATTGATGATACTGAAGGAGGTAATACGTCTAGAAGTAATATCTTAATTAATTATGATAAAATGATAAGCGATTCTGAAACGTTGAAAAGTTTTGGATACATCAGTAAATATGATTTCCAGTTATTCTCTAATTTCACTTTTTTCCTTGAAGATCCTGTAAATGGAGATCAAATAAAACAAAAGGAGGATCGAACAATTTTTGGAGTTTCGAGTGAATATAAAAAGGTATTTTCAGGAGATAAATTTAATGGACATTGGAATGCGGGCATCAGTTTAAGAAATGACAGAAGCTTTGGTAACGAGTTATCTAGAACATTGAATCGTCGTCAAACACTTCAGAGAATACAATTTGGAGATATTAACGAGACTAACTTAGGTGGTTTCATTGGTACAACTATAGAATTTGGTAAATGGACATTTAATCCATCTGCTCGATTAGACTATTTTAATTTCCAATATAACGATGCCTTGCAAACTCAATATGAAACTCAGAAAGAATCAAAAGCAATAATTAGTCCTAAGTTTAATGTTATTTATGATTATTTAGATAATTTACAATTTTATGTAAAAACGGGTAAAGGATTTCATTCAAATGATACTAGGGTAGTAGTAGCTGAAGAAGGTAGAGAGATTTTACCGGCAACTTATGGTTTTGATACTGGCTTAGTGTGGAAGCCAACATCGAAAATGTTTTTCAATTTAGCTTACTGGTATTTATATGTAGAACAAGAATTTGTTTACGTTGGGGATGCTGGAATTGTAGAACCGAGTGGAGAAACAAGACGTCAAGGAATTGATGTAAGTTATCGTTACCAGCCATTATCTTGGCTATACTGGAGCGTTGATGCAAATTATACTCATGCAAGATCAATTAATGATCCTGACGGACAAAATTTTATTCCATTAGCTCCAGATTTTACTTTAGTTAGTGGAATAAATGTAAACTTTAAAGATGGATTTTATGGAGGAATAAATATTCGTCATATCGATGATCGTCCAGCGAATAAGGATAATTCTATTGTTGCAGAAGGTTATACTGTTGCAGATTTAAATATGGGTTACCGTTGGAAAGATGTAAGTTTGGGAGTTCAAGTTCAGAATCTATTTGATGTAGATTGGAATGAAACTCAATTCGCAACAGAATCGAGATTACAGAATGAAGTTAATCCAGTAGAAGAGATTCACTTTACACCAGGAACACCGTTTTTCTTAAAGGCTTCAATTCAATATAAATTTTAAAAATTAAGATTATATGATTTGATATCCTAATTGCAACCCTTCAATTGTATCTTCTTAAATATTAATTATCAATTAGTATTTAAAATTTTATTGGCGTCAGATCGATTTTAGCTAGAGTTTTCAAGTTATAGCTAATTCATCAAACCTAGGTCTAAACCAAAAGTAATATTTTATGCATTAGTTTATTGTACATTTGAAATGGTTTTATCCAACCTATGTTTTAAAAACTTTTTTGTGTTATCATCATGATTTAGTTTTAAGTGAAGGTTTGCTATTATTAAAGTTCTTATTTTTTTAAAAGTAATCAGTTTTTAAATTATTCCATGTAGTATGAAATACCTACTTCGTTAAAATGAAAAATTAACTTGAAGATTAGGAGCAAAGCCACTTGTTTTTCGAAATGTATTAGGAGTCGGGTTTTGAAAAATATTCACCGTATTATCTTGGTCATAAACGTTTAAGATGGATAAACCTATTACTGTTTTAAAACTTTTAGAAGTATTGTAGAAGGTATAAGAAGAAGAAAAATCTAGTTGATGAGACCCGTCAAAACGATTTGAAAGTGATAAGTTAGAAGTATCAATATTAGGATCATCAGGATAAATCACGGGCATTCCTGAGAAATAACGCCAAGAAACTGCAAATTTCCATCGGTCAACATTTATCAAGTTTGTTAAGTTTAAAATATGTCGCTGGTCGAAAAAGGCATCCGAAGTAGTGCGTCGAAAGGTTGTTTCTGTTTTACTTAAAGAATAACTAGCCCATGCTTCTATATTATTCCATTTCTTTTTTACAAATATATCGGCACCTATACTTGAAATACTTCCGCGAATATCTTCTATTTTTAATGTTATATTATTCGATCTTTTTGTGAAAAATTCTAAATCAATTAACCATTTTTTTTTATTCAATACAACTCCAACCATAAACTGTGTTCCTTTTAAAGGAGCAATTTCTCTATTTGGTAAAAACCAAAATTGATTGGTAATATTAAAATCATCAAAATCATTTACGAATTTCTTTTGTATAAACTGATTTGAAGTTCCAAAAGAAGATTTTAGATATAATTTATTGTTTATGGCATAACTAGCTGTAAGCCTAGGGTTCATGAAGAACTCACCAGATGGAACATAGTAATTATTGTGAATTCCCAAATTGACATCTAATTTATCTTTCCAGTTTTTGTGTAATGAAAGGTAAGTTGAATGAATGATTGCTTTTTGATCTCTTCTTACATCCAGATTATTTTCTTGCTCCATTTCATTTCTAGTCAATTCATGGTTAATCACATTATAACCAGCATCTAGTTTTGTGTTTTGATTAAAATTATAACTGGCTTCTGCGATAAAACGGGTATCAGTAATTGTATTTTCATATTTAAGTAAACTGTTACGTTGATCTCGGTTAAATCCTTCACTAATGTTATTAATACGCATATTCGATTTACTAAATCTTAATTCAGTATTAAATTTATCAGAGTGTTGTGCTTTCCATTTACCTGTTATTCCCCAGTTATCTAAGTCTAAATCTATAAAATCAGTTTGATTTGGATTTTGCACTTCTCTTACTTCAGCAAATAAATCATTTTCAATATTTATAAAACTTACTGATGCAGAATGTCGCTCATTGATTTTATAATTCAGAGCTATATTCATATCCGAAAAACCAATATCAAGATTTGTAGAGCCTACAACATTTTCAATTCGACTACCTTGAAATATTAATGTTGAAATGGTTTCTAACTTAGGAGAATTAAATCCTGGGTAACTCCTTCTGTATGCAGCTAAAAGTGAAAGTTTATCTTTTATTAGTTTTGTGTTCACCGCAATACCTGTAAATAAAGTATTCCCTATAATTTCATAACTATTTTTATTAGGAATTTTATTTTTAGTTTTCATATTAATTAAACCTCCAACGCGACCATCAAATTTCACAGGTAGCATATTTCTCTGGATTTCGATATTATCTATTACAGCCGCATTATAAGGTGAGATTGCGCCTAAAAAATGACCTGAATGGTAAATAGGAATGTCATCTATTTGAACTAAATTTTGATCATAAGTATTACCTCTAAAATTCAAATTTCCCGATTTTCCACTTGGTGAATGTATGCCAGGAATATTACTGATAACATTAAATATATCACCGTCTGTTTCTCCCGCCAATAAACCTAATCTTTTAGTTTGAATTTGTATACTATGATCACCAATTTTTGAGTCTATACCTTTAGTTAAATAATTCGTTAAAACAATTTCATCTAAACGAAATCGTTTAGTGTAGAACTTCAAAGGAGTATTTCTTTCTAAATCTCTTGCTTGTATATGAATAGTTTCATGAAAGTAGGATTCTAAATGTATTGAATCTAAAGGAAATATATTTTTAAGTGTAAAAACTTCATTGGAAAGTTCTAAATTTTGTTTCGGCTTGTTCTGAATTTGATATACTAAAGAAGTAATAGATTCATTCGTTTCATCTTCAATGATTGAAAAACTGAAATCTTTTCGAAGAGGAATAACTAGGTAATTCGTGTCTTTTTTCTCAAATTTAACCGGAATCTTCCCCTCAATTATGGTAATACATTCTGAAATACTTGCACAGTTAAAATCATCCTCTAAAAGAATAGTATTAAAGAAGGTATGATTATAAGAAAGGTTTATATTGAATTTTTTTTCAATTTGATACAGTTTATTTGAAAGTGTAATACGATTACTATTCTGTGCTAAAAGAGCGTTAGATATGGCTAAACAACAAATAAAAAAAAGTAATTGATAAGAGAAAAATCTCAAATTCATTTATTCAAATATTACGGTATTATCATTACCAATTTCATACTTTATTTCCATAGTAACAAATAAAGTTTCTAATGCCGTATCTAAGTTTTTATGAGTTAAAGTTCCTGAGAATTCTAAATGTTCGTACTTTTTAGGTAATTGGATATTTATGTTATAGTATTTTTTCAAATTTTTAATGACATCAGGTAAGCTAGTCTTATTGTATTTACTATAACCATTCGTCCAGTTTGGAGCTGTATTTACATGAGTTGTTTCTTTTAGTTGATTTTTCTGAACGAGTGCAGATTTACCTTTGGTTAAAATTAACTCGTCACTTTCATAAGTTACTTTTACTTTACCCTCATAACAGATTACTTCAAAAGCAGTATCAGAAGTATTTACATTGAATTGTGTACCTAAAACATTAATATTTCCTCTATCTGTAATTACCTTGAACAAAGATCCTTTAGAAACATCAAAAAATGCTTGTCCATCTAAATGTACAGTTCGATTATCATTCCAGTTTTTTTCCTTGTAAGATATTTCAGATAGTGCGTCCAGTTTTATTTTAGAACCACTAGGTAACTCAACAGTTTTGTTTTCTGCAATTTGTGTCTTTATTGTAATGGTTTGAATAAAAAAGAGATCCCATGAAAAATACCCAGCGCTTAATAAAATTAGCAGGCTTGCAGCGATTTGTAACCAACGATTAGTAATGTTAGCTTTCTTTGGAGGAGTAGGAGCAATGACGAGTTTTTTTCGTTCCTTAAGTTTGGCTAAACCGTTTTCAGTATCAAATTTTTTAACTTTCCAATTATCAATTTCATCCAAAACAATCTTAAGCTCATCTAGTTCTCTAGAGCTTTCCAGTTCCTTTCTTTGCTCTTCACTTAAACTATTATCTAGCCATTTAGCAATTAAATTATCTTTAAGTAATTTTTTATTCACGCTTAAACATTTTGCTATTCAATTTTAGAACGTTTTATAAGTTCAATTACCCAACTTTATATCGAACGTTTTTGTAATTCAGTTATTTCTTTAAGTTTTATTAATGCTTTGGAAATACGCTTTTCAACAGCGGTTTGACTAATTTCAAGTCGTTCAGCTATTTCTTTATAAGTTAGTTTTTCAATTCTATTTAATAAAAAAGCTTCTCTTTGTTTTTCTGGTAACTCAGAAATTGCAGTTTCTAATTTTTGTTGAAATTCCTTTGTCCTCAAATGAAAATAAGGATCCTCAAGATCATGTGTAGTAATACTGTTTTTTTCGAATTTCAATGCTACTTTTTTAGATCGAATCACATCAATAAACAAGTTTTTAGAAACAGTATATAAAAAAGCTGCTGCTTTTTCATAAATAACACTGCTACATTTTTGCCAAAGTTTAATAAAAGCTTCTTGAACAATGTCTTCAGCCTGATTTAAATCTCCAAACTTAAAATATAGATGGTTTCTCAAACTTTCAGCATGAGTATTATATAAGTTATCATAAACATGTTCCTCGCAAACAGAGAAATTGCTCTTCATTGTGTCCAAATTGATGCAAGTAAATATAGAATAATTTTTGAGGATTGCTGTTTTTGTAATCAGAGAATTCAAAAAAGTAATTTTTATGTTTATGAACTTGTGTTCTGACTAAAAATAAGATTACTTCACGTTTTTCTTTAATTTAAAGGAAGAGTGAAATAATCATTGGATTTAAAATAAAGGACACTTAATTTTTAGAGTTTTTTAATTTTACTGAGTTTTAAATTGATTTTTAATAGAAGACAGATTATTTTATTCAATAAAAGGATTGCCATATTTCTCGTCAGTAATAAAATTATTGTCTGTAAGTGTTAATAGGAAATCAACTAAAGATTGTTTTTCGGCATCGGATAAGTTTAAGCGACGTACACCATTTCCTTGTCTTAATCTGTTATCTAAGTTAGGACTGTTTTGTACACCACTATTGTAGTGCTCAATTACTTGTTCTAGATTAGAAAAACGACCGTCATGCATATATGGAGCTGTTAATTCAATATTTCTTAATGAAGGAACTTTAAATCTTCCTCCACCAGCACCTCCATCTGTAATAATTGAATCTAAGCCAATGTTTCTTGGAGCGTCTCCAACAAAAACTGTAGTATTATGGCAATCAAAACAACGTGAACGGTTACTAATAAAAAGCGCTTTTCCTCTGTTTTCTGAAGCTGTAAAATTTGGAAAGTCATTTATAATATTATTAACCTGTGCTAACCCTTCATCAAATTTAGATTCAAAAGAAACCATGGAACGAATAAATTGTGATAATGCTAAGGCAACTCTTTCGCTAGTAATGGTTGCGTCACCAAACGCGTTTGTGAATAATGAAGTATAATATTCTTCCTGTGAAAGTTTATCTTCAAGTTCTGTAAGTGTTAATCCCATTTCTACTAAATCTTGGACAGGCATTAAGGTTTGTTCTTCTAAAGTTTCGGCTCTTTCATCCCAGAAAAAGCGTCCATTTTGATAAAATCTAGCATTGGCTAATCCCATTGAATTTCTACCAGTTAAACCACCTTCAAATCCAGTACTGAATTTGTTAGGGTCAGAGAATCCATTCGCTTGTACGTGACAAGAAGCACAAGAAATAGTGCTATTTTTCGAAAGATTCTTATCATAAAATAAAACTCTACCTAAAGTAGCACCGTGATCTGTTATAGGATTATTAATTGGTGTGTTATCCTCATTTCGTACAGCGTTATTTTGAAATGAATTCGGTAAGACAATATTGGCGTAATTAAAAGGTGTTGCTGGAAGACTTAAAATATTGATATCATCTGTTGGATTATCAGCTATGATATCTACATATTCATCTTCTTCATTATTTGAACAAGAAATAAAAATAACTGAAAATAGTAGAAATAGAACAAGATATTTTTTCATGTGTTTCGGTGGAATTAATTTGTTTATTATATAAAGTGATTTATTGTAGTACGTTGGAACCATAGTTTTACCCAACCTTAACGAGTTATTTTATTTTAATTTTTGTATTTGTTAAAAAAAAGAGATGACATTAAGTTTATAAAGAACTGAACAAGAGTGTTTTGTTTTTTTGTTAGCTGGAAATACTCTTTATTTATTACAATGAAAATTTTGGTAATTCAGTTATAGAAATAAAAAAACCACAACATTTCGTTGTGGTTTTTATTTATGAAGTGGAATTATGAATTTTATCGATTTAATAAAAATTGATCAAATTCTCTTTTATATTTAGAGAAACTTAAAGTTTCTTTTAATCTATAAAATTGATCCTTATCAGGACAATTTTGATAACTTATTTTTAATAGGTTTAGTTTGTCTTTATCAAAACTAAACTCTTTAAGAATAATTTTAATTCTATTAATTGAAAAACAGTTACGTTCAAAATGTTGCTTTGCTAATTTTAGTTTTTCTTTGTTAAAATTCTCATCTTTTATAGAATTTAATACATAATTATATTCATTTTGAGATAAAGGTCTACAGTTACTAAAATTAGATCCTTGCTGATTAATTTGAGCGATTTCTCTATCAATAAATCTGATTAATCTTTGTTTTATATAATTCTCATTTATTAACTGTTCCGTGTAATAGAAATTTTCTAAATCAAATGAATAAGGAAAGGCAAATTGTAATAGTTCAAATCTGCTTCTGTTCGATTGTAAAGTTTCTGTAAGTTTCATAATTTGACTGGTACTGAAACAATTTCTAGAGATGATATCTTTCAATTCTCTTAAGTTTAAATTCGAGTTATTTCTTCTTCCATTTAAAATACTTCTGAATTGATATTCTGACAAAGGTTGATTACAAGCATTTGTTGTAACACCATGGTAATAATCCGCATTTGGATAATTAATTGTTGAAATAGTGTTTTGGTTTCCTTGAGTATTATGATATAACCTAACAGCGAAAGAAAAGCTATTGAAAAGATCATAAACTTGAAAAAAGTTTCTTTTATCAATTACTCTCGGATATGCATTCATACAAACTCTAAATTTTTGTCTATCGCTAGAAAAATATTTACAAGCGTCAAGTAATTCTGAAACGTAGATATCGTTATTAGAAGAATATCTTAACGCTTTATCTAAAACTGCTTCTATTGTATATTTATTCTGAGTAAGTTCATTCTTGAATGATTCGTATTTCGTCTTCTTTTGTCCAAATGATGAAACAACGAGACACATAGTTGATATTAATAGTATTCTTAGTTTCATAAGTTTTGTTTTTTAATTATCGGTTCCATACGTTCAAACAGCATGCCAATAATTTAAACTTAATTAAAAATTTGTTTTGTGTTTGTTTTATTAGTTTGATTTTCAGTGGTTTTATTTGATTAAAAAAACCACAACTTATGTTGTGGTTCTTATATTCTATTCAAATGTGGTAGTTTCTATTTTAAACTTCCAGTCATGTCTTCTGGTTTAACCCATTCGTCATATTGTTCAGCTGTAACGTAACCTAAATTAATAGCTTCTTCTTTTAAAGTAGTTCCGTTTGCGTGAGCAGTATTAGCAATTTCTGCAGCTTTGTAATAACCAATTTTAGTATTTAAAGCTGTAACCAACATTAAAGAGTTATTTACTAATTCGTTAATTCTTCCGTAATTAGGTTCAATTCCAGCAGCACAATTTACATCGAAGGATATACAAGCATCTCCAATTAATTGGGCAGATTGTAAAACATTAGCAGCCATCATTGGCTTAAATACGTTTAACTCATAGTGACCTTGAGTTCCTCCTACGGTAACCGCAACATCATTACCCATAACTTGAGCACAAACCATAGTCATAGCCTCTGCCTGTGTTGGGTTTACTTTTCCAGGCATAATAGAAGATCCTGGCTCATTTGCAGGAATAATTAATTCTCCAATACCAGAACGTGGACCAGAGGCCATTAAACGAATATCGTTTGCTATTTTATTTAAAGAAACAGCTAATTGTTTTAATGCTCCATGAGTTTCTACTAAAGCATCGTGTGCAGCTAAAGCTTCAAATTTATTTTCAGCAGTTATAAATGGTAAACCAGTAAAATCTGCAATATACTTGGCAACTAAAACGTCATATCCAGCAGGTGTATTTAATCCCGTTCCAACAGCAGTTCCACCTAAAGCTAATTGTCTTAAATGTGCTAATGAGTTTTGTAAAGCTTTTATACCAAAGTTTAATTGTGCTACATAACCGGAAAATTCTTGTCCTAAGGTTAGGGGAGTAGCATCCATTAAGTGCGTACGTCCAATTTTTACGACATCTTTAAAATCTTCAGATTTCTTTTGTAAAGTATCTCTTAATTGCTCAACACCAGGAATAGTAACTTCTACTATTTTCTTATACGCTGCAATATGCATTCCTGTTGGAAATGTATCATTTGAAGATTGTGATTTGTTTACATCATCATTTGGTTGAATCGTTTTTTCACCTTCACCAATTTTTTTTCCAGCAATTTCATGAGCTCTGTTTGCAACAACTTCGTTAACGTTCATGTTACTTTGAGTTCCAGAACCAGTTTGCCAAATAACTAACGGGAATTGATCATCGTGTTTTTTAGCTAAAATTTCATCACAAACTTGTGCAATTAAATCGCGTTTTTCTTCAGCTAAAACACCTAATTCACAATTAGTATAAGCAGCAGCTTTCTTTAAATAAGCAAAACCGTAAACAACTTCTAAAGGCATGGTTCCAGCAGGACCAATTTTAAAGTTATTTCTAGAACGCTCAGTTTGTGCTCCCCAGTACTTATCGGCAGGTACTTTTACCTCACCCATTGTGTCTTTTTCAATTCTATATTCCATTATTGTAATATTAATTTATAAATGGTTTCAAAGTTAATAAAACTAGTAGAATTGTTACTTTAAATAATTGTCGAAATATTTCATAAAAATGATAGATAATAAAGAAAATATATATTATTTTTGTCTCAATAATTATTTACTACAAAATTAAATGTTAGATTTTTCACAATTTTCAGGATTAGTATTATTCATGTTTATTTTTACAACTGGTTTTTGGTTGTTAATTTTTTTACTAACGTTTGTAGTTCCTTATTGGATAGGTGGAACTATTTGGGAAAACTTAAAATTAAAGAAAGAAGCTAAGAAAGCTGCTGAAGGAAAGTAGTTTTAAAATATATTATGAAAAGCCCGCAAATTTGCGGGCTTTTTTTATTTATAAGAATCAAAATTACATTATGAAAAATATAGTACTGTTCTTAATTAGTTTGATAATAATAAGTTTCCAAACTCCAAAGTCAGAAAAGAAGGAGAATATAGAGAGTTAATCTAGTTTCGCTCAACAAAAACAATTTATTGAAGATTATGCAAATGAAACACTGAAGAAAGGAAATGTAAATTCTATTTCTCTTGCGGTGTACAAGAATGGGGAGACGTATCATAATTTTTATGGCAAGATTAATGAAAATCAAGGAAAGCCTAATGATAGTACTCATTTTGAAATAGCTTCAATTTCAAAAGTATTTGCAGGATCTCTTGTTGCAAAAGCAGTTATCGAGAGGAAGATTCGATTAGATGATGATATTAGAAGTTTTTTAAAAGGAGAATATCCAAATTTAGAATTTGAAGGAATCCCTATTACGATAAAAAACCTATTAACCCATACTCTTGGGTTCAAAGAAAGGAGACCTCCAAAATTAGATAAGATTTGGAATGACGTATCTGAGGGTAAATATGAAGTTAAACCAATTGAGTATTCTATAGATGAATTTCTTGATGAACTAAAAACAGTAGAACTTGATAAGAAGCCAGGGACTTTTTATACCTATAACTCTGTTGGCTCTGAGTTAATAGCATACATTTTAGAACAGGTTTATAAAGATTCTTTTGAGAACATACTGGAATCTTTTTTGAAAAGTTTAGAAATGAATGACACATATTTAGAAGGTTGCAGAGAAGAAAGCAGATTTTTAATAACAGGTTATAATGATAAAGGAAATCAAGCTCCAAAAACAAGAAAAATACTCTTAGGTGCAGGAGGGGCCATGATTTCGACATTACCTGATTTGATTAAGTTTATGAAATTTCAATTAGAAAGCGAAGATCCATTAATCAAAGAATCCACAAAAGAGTTGTATTCAGACAGAGAAGGAGATAAAACGGATTATTTATGGGATGTTGATTTAGCAGAGGAAGAAGGATTTTATTACAAGAAAACTGGAACTTCAGATGGAGTTCAAAGTGTTTTACTTATTTGTCCTGATACAAATTATGGATTGATTTTAATCGTAAATAATACTTCAGAAAAAGCTTTTTATGATTGGGCAAATTTATATGATAGAATAGAGTCTGATTTGATAAAGTTCCCTCAAATTAATTTAGTTTCTACTTTAAAAAAAGATTTTATTAAAGAAACTGATAAAGCAATAGCAAACTACAAAAGTGAGGTTTTAAATAGTTCAAAGTATTTTTCGAAAGCTAGAGATTTGAATATTATAGGTTACCAATTATTAAATGAAAATAGAGTAGATGATGCTATCAAAGTATTTGAGTTAATGGTATCTGAATTTCCGGAAAATCCTTACGTATATGATAGTCTAGGCAAAGGATATTTTGAGAATAAGAATTATAAAAAAGCATTAGTAAATTATGAAAAATCTTTTGCTTCAGATGCTACCAATACAAATGCTAAAGATTATATTTTAAGGATAAGAAAATTATTAGAATAAAAGTAAAAAGGCATACAATTTGTGTGCCTTTTTACTTTTATAAATCCATATATTATCCACCAAATCCTTCACCGCCACCGTCATATTCTCTTTCTGGACGTTCTCTTTTTTTCTTTTGATTAAATCTATATGTAAAGTTTAAAGATATCTGACGTTCTCTCCATTGAAAGGCTCCGTCAACAATTGAGCTTGGGTTTTCTCTTTCTCCTAAATATGTAATACTTTCTCTCTTACGTGTATTAAACAAGTCACTAACATTTAAAACAAGAGTTGCTTTTTCTTTGAACAAATCTTTACTAAAAGCTAAGTTCGTTGAAAAAATACCCTCTCTATCTGATTGAGCAGAAGATTGTGGACCACGATATAATATACGAGTCTGCCATTGAATTTTTGCAGGTAGAGTAATTCTAGCATTAAAACGAGTGAACCAACTACTCTCATTTACTTCATCTAACTCTGTAGTTACTTCACTACCATTTGCTGCAGTATAAACATACGTAAATGGATCTGTATTAAATTTAAAAAAGTTGAAAGAAGCACTCAATCTAACTTTTTTACTAGGGTTGTAATTTGTTGTAAACTCAAAACCATATCTAGTTTCGTCGTTTAAGTTTACAGGTTGTCTTACAGTAATATCCGTAGGAACGCCTAAAATTGTTCTTTCCTCTAATATTGAAACACGTTGAATAATATTAGTAGAGTATTGATAATAAAGAGAAGCTCCTAAATTAAATTTACGGATTCTCGTATTGTAACCAAGATCAAAAGAACTTGTGAAAGTCGGATCTAAATCAGGATTTCCTCTAAAAACATTCGTGGCAGAACTTCTACTTTCGAAGGGATTTAAAAACCAATAACGTGGTCTTCTTAGTCTTCTGGCATATCCAAGAGTGAAATTATCATTCTCATTTAATTCATATCCAAAATTTATAGTAGGAAACCACTCGGTATAGTTTTTATCAGAAAACTGGTTGCTTGTAAGGACTAATAAATCAATATCAGTTATTTCTGAACGTAAACCTAATAAGTATGAGAATTTATTAATTTTACTACCATATTGCGCATAGAAGGCATAAATGTTCTGTTTGAAAGTAATAGCATTTGAAGGATCCTCAGGTAGAACATTTCCATTACCATCACGAACTCTAAAATCTGAAGAAAAATCCTGTAAATCTGATTTGTGTCCGATTTCAAATTGACTTTTCTCACCAAGTGGTAATACATAATCAATTTGTAATAGTTTAGTTTCCGTACTTGTTATTTGTGAGTTCTGCTCATTTAAAACATCGTCAACTGTAATTAAAGCAGGTTCATCCTGATCGCTATTTCCATATTGTAAATCAATATTTAATTTTTGACCCTTACCATCGAAATTGTTGGTGTAATTTAAAGAATATTGCTTGTCAACTCCGTCTTCTTTTTCATTTTCTATTCTTGTTTGCGTATCTATTCTTGTCAAGTTTGCATCAAAGAATTCAGTAAAGTTGGTAGCAATATCATCATCTTTAGATTTTCTGTAAAATACGGTTCCCGTTAAAGAACTATTTTTAGTTAAGTAATATTCTAAACCAATAGAACCATTAAAATTATTACTTCTTCTATCAAATACTCTATCTTCGTTTCGGTAGTCTGTAATGGCTCCTGTATCATCAAAATTTGTAAAGAAACTTTGAGAATTCCCTGGACCTTTTCTGTAACGATATCCTACATTAGAGAAAATATTAAATTTTTTAGTTCTATAATTTATATTTCCACCAAGTTGAAGTAAATCAGGATTACCAATTGTTGAGTTCAATGAACCGTTAAATCCAGTTATTTTTCCCTTACGTAAAATTATGTTTAAAATTCCCGCTGTTCCTTCAGCATCATACCTTGCAGATGGTGATGTAATAACTTCAACTTTTTCAATTGCATCTGATGGTAAATTACGTAAAGCATCAGTTCCATTTAGACCAACTAAAGCAGATGGCTTACCATCAATAAGAATTCTAACATTTTCATTACCACGCAAACTCACAGCTCCTTCAGCATCTACATTTACAGATGGAACATTATCTAAAACATCAGATGCATTTCCTCCTTTAATCGTCATGTCTTTTCCAACATTATAGATTTTTTTATCTAAACGAATCTCAACTGTAGATTTTTCAGCAATGATTTCAATTTCATCTAGAGCTTCTGCATCTTCAGAAAGTGTAATAATACCTAAATTAATGTTTTCTGAAAGCTGTTTTTGAGGAAGTTGTTTGGTGTTAAAACCAATAAATTCAACTTTTACATCATAAAGTCCTTTAGGAACGCTTATAGAAAAGTTACCTTTCAAATCTGTAACTCCTCCTGTTACTTTTTTTGTTTTTATGTCCGTTAGAATGAAGGTTGCATATTCTAAAGGCTGTTTAGTACTTGCTTCTATAATTTTTCCGCTTACACTAACTTTAGAGTCATTTTGTGCAAAAATGGTGGAGCAAACAAGTAAAAATAGAATAGTAATTTTATTCATTTCAGTAATGATTGTTAATTAATTACAATTTGACTGCGAAGTTCTATAAAGGTTTATTTACTTGATGTTAAAAGTGTGTTAAACAAAAAAGCTGCATTGTTAAACATAACAAATGCAGCTTTTTCGTAAGATATATTAACTTTTACTTTTTTCTGTTTTTTGTAGCGCGCTTTTGAGCTTCTTGCTGTTCTTGAGCTTGTTTCATAGCAGCATCAAGACGTTCCCTGAATTTACTCTTTTTTACAGGTTTCTTTTTATTCTCTTCAATTTGAGCATGAATCTTCGCCTCGTCAATTACATAGTTCTTAATTACAAGCATAATTGTGATTGTAAGTAAGTTAGATATAAAATAATACAAACTTAATCCACTTGCATAGTTGTTAAAGAAGAATAACATCATAATAGGAGAGAAGTAAATCATATACTTCATCATTTTACTCATATCAGGCATACCTTCTTGAGGAGGAGCTTGCATCGCCGATTGTTGGCTTTGATTCATCCTCATGTAGAAGAAGATTGCAATAGAAGCTAATATTGGGAATAAACTGATGTGATCCCCATAGAAAGGAATTTCGAAAGGTAATTTAGCAACAATATCATAAGATGATAAATCGTTAGCCCATAAAAATGCTTTTTGTCTAAAATCTATATTCGTTGGAAAAAACTTGAATAAAGCAAAAAATACCGGCATTTGAAGTAATGCAGGAATACATCCAGACATCATATTTACTCCAGCTTTTCGTTGTACCGCCATAATTTCTTGTTGACGTTTCATTGCATTTTCATTTCCTGGATATTTCTTGTTGATTTCTTCCATTTCCGGACGAATTACTTTCATTTTTGCACTGGACAAATAAGACTTGTAAAGTACAGGCGATAAAATAATTCTTGTAACAATTGTCATTAAAATGATGATAAGACCGTAGTTTCCAATAAATCCTTTTAAAAAGTTAAATACAGGGTAAAACACGGTTTTGTTCAAAAACCCAAAAATTCCCCAACCTAAATCAGAAATTTCTGCTAAGTCAGTTCCTTTATATGTTTTTAATAAATTATACTCAGTTGGTCCATAGAACCATTCCATGTTATAATTTAATTCCCCATTTTGTAAAGCTAGAGGTGTATTTAAACTATAAGTTTTAGTAAAAACAGAATCCTGATCTTCACCTAAATAATCAACTGATTTTAATTTTGCGTCGTTAAAAGGAGTTTCTGTAGATAAAACAGCTGAGAAGAAATGTTGCTTATAGGCTATCCAGTCAATATTACTAGCTACTTCATCATCTTTCATCTGTAAATACTCAACATCTCCATCTTCTTTATAATAATAGTATGAATACATATTTTCTGTACGCATACTCTTTTCTTTACGCAATGCTTGTAAATCCCAAGTTAAGTTAATTTGTTGTCCAGTGTTAATAACATTACTTAAGCCTTGGGAACGAACTGTAAATCCAATTCTGTAATCGTTTGGTTTAATCTCGTATCGATATTCTAAAAATTTAGTTTTAGAGACTTTTAATTTCATCGAAAGAATTGTGTTCTCTCCATTTTTAGTTAATTCGGGATTAAATAATAAATCCTTCGTATTTAAGATTCTGTTATCTGTAGTACCGAAAGTAATATTAAAAGATGCATTTTTATCTTTTACAATATGAAGTGGTAAAGAGTCGTAAGTTTTGTAGTTTTTAATTAAGGCTTCTTTAATTTGACCACCTTTATTACTAACAATCAATTTTACTAATTCATTTTCAATTGTAGTATCGCCTTCATTTGTTTTAGCCGCTCCATAAGCGAATGCACCCAATTGATTTTGTAAAGCGATTTGTTTTAAAGAATCATTAGCAATTGTATTATCCGTTAATACAGGTGTGCTTGTTTCTTTCGCAACTGTTTGTTCAGTTTGTGTTGTTTCAGTTTGTTCTTCTTCAACTGCAGGTTTATTAGAATTCATCCACCAAAGTAGAATCCCTCCTAATAACAACATTCCTATAAAAGAGTTAAAGTCAAATTTTTTTTCTTCCATCGATAAATATTAAATGTCAACTTGTCATTTCTCAAAAGTTGGTTGAGAAAAACGCGACAAATGTAGCAAAACTACGCCGTTTTTTAGCTGTTTAGTTATAATTAATTTATTTCTTCTATATAGCACAATTGGTATTCCATTTTTTATTTTTGTTACACATATTTTCTTTTTAACATGAAAAAATATACTATTCAAAAGTCACCATTTGTGATTCCAACAACAGATGGGAAATTAATAGAAGAGCATTTTGGGAATGCTACTACCAAAGAAACTAAAATAAGTATTGCACATATGGTTGCACCTCCAGGATGGAGTGAACCTTTTCAAACACCAGAATTTGAGGAGTATACTTATATTATTAGAGGGAAGAAGCAATTTATTGTGGATGGAGACACCGTTGTTTTGGAAGCGGGAGAATCAATTAAAATCGAGAAAAATGTAAGAATTCAGTACTCTAACCCTTTTAAAGAAGAATGCGAGTACATAGCGATTTGCTTACCCGCATTTTCTATGGATTTGGTAAATAGAGAAGAGGAATGAACTCATTCCTCTTCATCATCACCTTCTATTTGATCTACAATTGCATCCTTAATTTTATCTTTATTGTCGTTATACAATTTTAACCATTTGTCCCATGTTTTCTTTTTTGCGTTAACTTCGTTCACGGTTAATTGTATTGATGCAATTTGATATTTTGTTGAAATAAATCTGTAAATATCATTTTTTGTAGGCGTAAATTTTGCTTTTGCTCCTCCAGGTGTTATTTTTTTTAATTCGATTGTTTTTAAATCAATGCTTTGTAGAAATCCATCTTCGTCAAAATAATTAACTTTAAAATCTAGAAGTACATTTACCTTATGGTGTTTCTTTTTTAATTTAACACCAGTGTACTTATATAAATAACCATCAAATTTTAGAATTTTGAATTGATCATTATCTGGATTATTATGGATTGAAAATTCAAAAGTTTGATTCATAGAGTCAATAACTATCTTATTACTATCAGGTTTTTCGCTATGATTGAAATAGTAAAGTTTTTCATTATCCAACTTTTTAAAGTCAATAGTTGTTTTTAAAGAAATAAATTTTTGTTCTGCGCTATTTTCTTTAGCAAATTTTTCAGGCTTATATACGACAGTACCAATATGATTAATTACTTCCTTAACAATAATAATAGCTGCTTGAGTTCCTATGGTTTTAATACCAACACTATCTATCTCCTTTAATTTTATTTTAGACCCTAGGACTAAAGTTGATTTTGGTTTTATTCGCCCTATTTCGCCTATACCATTAGAATTTTTATAATAATACGTTGTTGTTTTTTGGGGTTTCTTTTTTTTAGTATTTGTTGAAGTTTGACTAAATGCACTTATTGAAAATAAGATTAAAAATGAAAGTAAAAGTTTACTTGAATTCATGGAAAATTAAATTAGTTAGTAACGCTTAAAAATAAATTATTTTTCAGTACAGCCTTTACCTAGTAATAGGTAAATAAAAAAGGATTGCAAGAAGAAATTCTTACAATCCTTAATTTTTTTGGTTGATTTTTTAACTTAAATATTAAGCCTCGTTATATCCTCCATTACCATCACAAACTAAAATTCCACAGTGATCGTATTGACATCTTTCTCCGTTCATTGCTGTTTTACAGAACCTGATACATTTTTGCCTTGGATCTATTATAGTAAATCTTCCTCCAGTGATTTCTTGTTGGGCAACTTTACTTAATGTTTTTCCGAAATTTAAAATGTTATTTTTCATTTTAGAATAATTTATTTTGTTAATTAAGGTAAAGGTTGTGAAGATTAAAGCCTTTTACAATAGTGATTGTAAAAGCGTATCTCTTTTTTTCAAATTCGTTGAGGTAATTTTTAAGTAAATGATTTTACAATCATTTACAAATTGATAGAATCAAAAAAAGCTACCATCGGTAGCTTTCTTATATTATTTTAGTATTTTAAATTTAAGGTAAAAAACTTAAAAAATTGAGATTATACTCATCATATTTACATTTACTAATGGTGCGCACTGGTCGTGCAACAATAACAAAATCTCTAGGAGTATTTAAATAAGATGTATTAATTGTACTAATTGTAGTTACACCATAAATGTCAGTATCATCTGTAATAATTGTATTGTGTTTAAATCCATCATTAAAGTTACTAGTGTTTAGTGGATGGGCAGTTGATGTAATAGAGTTATTATCAACATTTGAAATTAAAGGACTAAATCCTTTTGGGAAATACAATTCAATGCAATGATCAACCAATATTTCATTCCAGAAGATATCGAAAATTTGATCTCCTGGATATGGAGAAGAACAAATTTGTGAATTGTCTTCGCAAGTTTTTATCGGTCGAGGAGGGGTTTGAATTCCGGGAAGAGTATTGTGTACAATTTGATTCGAATTGTTAGACCCTGAATAGTTCTCTAATTCTTGAATAAACTTCGTTTTAAAATTAGAATTGACATTAGGTCCTAATAACTCTTGTATAGAAACAGCATTCCTCCCTTGAAGAATCGAATACATTTCCATTCTCAATATCGGATTATTCATTATTGCTCTAGTACTAATAAAAGAAACCCATTGTAATGTTTTTTCAAAATTATCATTTTCTTGAGAAGTGGGATGCATTAAACCACGCGCAACTGATTCTTGTTTTGAGTTAAATTTATTTTCAGATTCAATTAGTTCGGTTTCATTATTACAACTTAAGGCAACAAAAAGGAGGAATAATAAAGGTTTTTTAAGATTCATTTATATGGAATTTAACTTATTGTATGAAACGAAAATAAATATAGAACAGTTGCGAAAAATGCTAGTGTAATCTAAAATTTCATATTCGTTACTGAAAATTTCATTTTTGTAAATGAATTTAAAAAATTTTTTGAAGTGTGTATTCTTTTCTTCTTGCTGCTACTGGAATTTTATCTCCCGTTTTTAGTATTAAAAATCCTTGTTTTTGATACTTAACAACTTTGTTTTTATTTACTATATACGATTGATGACAGCGAACAAATGTACTTTCTGATAGAAGTTCTTCTATTTTCATCATGGATTTTGAAACCACAATTTTTTCAGACAAAATAGTATAAAAAGTGGTATAATTTCCATCAGATTTACAATAAAGAATATCATCTTCATTTATTGCGAAGACTGTATTTGAGGTTCTAAGAATTATACGTTTATTTAAACCGTTGTAATAGTCGTTTGATACTTTTATAAGTTGTTCAATGTTATTGTCAGAACTCATATTGTTAATCGCTTTTTTAACTGCTGTTTTGAATTCTTCATCATCTACAGGTTTTAGGATATAATCTAATGCACCAACTTTTATCGCTTTTATTGCATGAGTATCGAATCCTGTGATAAAAATTACTTGAATATTTTTGTTTCTAATTTGCTTCAACACATCGAAACCCGTTCCATCTCCTAAATCAACATCTAATAATAACAAGTCAGGATTATATTTTTCTATTTCAATTTTAGCTTCTGCGACACTAGAAGCTTCAGAAACAATTGTAATTTCTTTAGGAAAGTTTGAGGTTAACCGATCAATTATATCTGATCTTACAAGTTTTTCATCATCAATAACAATAACATTAATCATTCTTAGTCAATTTAAATGGGATTTTAAAAGATACAATTACGCCAGTTTCGTTCGTGTTTAGTGTATTTTTATCAGTAATTTGTATTCCTTTTCCTGTTGATTTTTTTAAATAATCATGTATTAATTCCAATGAAGTGGATTTTTTAATTTCTAAATTTTTAGATTGTAAACCACGACCATTATCTTCAATTTTACATTCAAGAAAACTTTTCTTTTGTGTAAGAGTTAATACAAGTTTTCCTTTATAATTAATGCCATTAAAACCGTGTTCTATACTGTTTTCTATCATAGGTTGTATAAGCATTGGAGGAATGAAAATAAAGCTATCTTCCTCTAAATTATTCAATTGAATATAAAAATTGAATTTATCAGGGAATCGTACTTGTTGTAATGCATAATATTCTTTTAAAGCTTTCAGTTCATCTTTAAAAAGCACATAGTTTTGAGTTGAATTTTCTAAAATTAAACGTAATAATCTAGAAAACTTTATAAGGTAATTTTTAGCCTTTAAAGGCGTGTCCTTAATTAAATTTTGAATGGTGTATAAGGTATTAAATGTAAAATGCGGATTCATTTGTGATCTTAATAAACGCTGTTGCATCTGCAAGCTTTGTTTTTTGACTTTATACATTCGTTGTCTGTAAAAGAATATACTCAAAATAATTAGGATCGAAACTATTATGACTAATGTAAATAACCGTTTAATACTTTTAATTTCAATATCTTTTTTTTCTGCTAAAATTTCATTTTCCTTTTTTAAGGCTTTTTCTAAAGCAACTAAATCTTCTTTATATTTTTTCGTGTATTGATCCTTTTGGTAATTAAAAATACTATCCAGACTGTTACTTAGTTTTGTAGGATCCTTATCTGTTACTACTGCTAATTCTAATTGTTTTTGTAAGATACTCCTCAAGACCGTTTCATTATCATTTTTAGAATTTAAATAAAAGGCAGAATCTAGATAGGTATAGGCTTTATTATATTTTTTTAAAGCGAAATAAGCCTCAGATATATTATAGTATAATCGAGCTTTTTGATCTGCTGAAGTTCTGTTTTTAGAAACTTTTTTTAGATGATATAAGCTTTTAATGAAGAAATCCAATGATGTCTTGAACTTATTTTCATCAAAGGTTTGAATGCCATATCTGTTGTACAAGTTATACTTTGTGGTTTCATTTAAACGATTCTCAATATTAAGTAAACTGTCCAGTAATTTGAAAGCTCTATTTTTATTTTTTAATTGATATTCGTATTCCGATTGAAATATTATTGCTTCTCTAACAGAGGGCATGGTATTAGGAATATTACTGTACGCTTTTATTTGTTTTTTATTGTAAAAGATAGCTTGTTTGAAGTCTTCATTCGCTTTATACGTATTTTCAAATAAATAGTTAACAAACACTTGATTATTATAGTCTTTGTCATCCAATAAGCTTTCTAATTTGTTGACTATAGAAATACAATCGCCATATTTTCCTTGAGAATAATACACATACCAACTTTGGTAGAAGTAATCTATTTCACGATCGTATTGTAAAGAATCACCACTAAAATCAGTGGCTTTATGAGAATAATGAGCAGCGCTGTCCATTATCCCTTTGCCATAAAAGTAAGCGCCTAGCGCAAAATTGTTTTCCGCTTTTAAAGAATCAGACAATTCAGGAAAATGCTTAATGAGTTCAACTCCTTTCTTTAGAAAGTAATAGGCAGAATCTTTATTTTTAGTTGATTTTTGTTGTAATTCTATTAAGTTAGTTTTCGCTTGCCTACTATCTCTTACTTGGTCATTACAAGATAAATAAAGAAGAATAAAAACTACGAAGAAAATACTTTTCGACATCATTAAAAATAATAATGTACTAATGTATAAAATTAATAATTGATACTTAGATTATTATTGAAGACAAATGAAGTAGAGGAGAAGGAGTTATTTTAGAATTGATATTTCATGTCAATTGAATATTTAACCAACTCATTTCCATTTTTTAAATTCAATTTTCGAATCATGTTTTTACGATGAGTATCTACTGTGGTTTTTGCTATAAATAAATTTTCAGCAATCTCCTTAGATGTATGTCCGTTTGCAATTAATTGAAGGATTTCCTTTTCTCTATTTGAAAGAACTACTTTGTCAGATCTTCCTACCATAACATTTTGATCTATGTAGTTATTCATAAAATTAAAGGCAACATTAGGATCAAAAAAAGTATTTCCTTCAGAGATCGTGGTAATAGCTTTAGAGAGCATTTTAATTCCAGAATTTTTTAATAAGTAACCTGATGCTCCAGCGTCTAGCATTTGTTTTATGGCATCTGGTTGATCAAACATTGTTAATGCTAAAACATGTATGTGAGGAAGTTTGGTTTTTATAATTTTAGTTGCTTCGATTCCATCCATTCTTGGCATTCGAATATCCGTAATTACCAACTTTGGTTGTTTTAAAAGTACAAGTTTTACTAAATCGTCACCATTATTAACAGTTCCAATTATATTTATATTTTCGTCGTATTCGAAAAATGATTTCACACCATCAATTAGCATTTGATGATCTTCAGCCATAGCTATTGTTATCATAGTTAATCGTTCTTTTAATCAAATATAGAAAATGAGTAGGTCATATAAATACTTACAAATGGGTATTAGGTAGGTATATTAATTATAATAGAAGTTCCTCTGTTTATAACGGAATCAATTTGAAATGTTCCGGACAAATGTTCTATTCTTTTTTTAATAGATCCGATTCCCATACTATTTTCATAATTTATGTGTTTAGGATAAAAGCCTTTACCATTATCTTCGATAATAATATTTAAATTATCCTCAAATAGAGATATATTAATAGTTGCCTCTGTGGCTTCAGCATGTTTCATAATATTGGTAATTAATTCTTGAATGATTCGAAACGCTGTTATTTCACTACTGGTATCAATTCGCTGATCTAGACCAAAGTCTACAATTTCAATTTTCAATTTATTTGCAGACGAAATTTTTTCAGCCATTATTTTTATGGCAACCAATAACCCTTGATTGGCAATAACACCAGCGTTTTTTGCATGAGCAATACTTCTTACTTTTAAATAAGTTTCATCAATTAACTTCTCAGTTTTATTATACAATTCTTCTTGATTGAAATGTTTTTTCTCTCTATTTAATTTTAAGTTTTCGAAATGAAGCTTTAGGGTTGCTAAAACACTACCAATATTATCGTGTAAATCTTCTGCAATACGAATGCGTTCTTTTTCTTGGCCTTCTACCATTGCATTAATTGTAGTTATTTCTTGTTCCTTTAAAAGAGTCAGATTTTTTTGTTTTTCTAATTCTTTTTGTTGTTCAGCTAATAAGCGCTTTTTACGTGAGTTCTTAAGATTCAAATAAGCGATTAAGCTTCCCAAAACGATAAAAATTCCACCAATAACAAAGATTAATTGATATTGCTTTCTTTTAGCCTTTAATTCTAAATTCTCTTTTTCTTTTTCCTGCGCTTTATGTTGTTCTGTATTAAAAGAAACGGTTGCTGCATTCCTTAATAGTTCAATACTATCACGAAGTATATTACTTTTTTTCAGAGATAATAATGAACTATCGTGTTTTTTTAAAAGTTCGTAGTTTCTAGAGGCTAATTTATGAGCTTTCATAGCACCTAAATATCGCATTTCTTTTATGTCTAAGTTAAATGCTTCTTGAAGTTTATCATTTGAATTATTTAGTCTATCCTTTTTACTATTTACAAAAGCTTCATTTATCAGTAAATCAAATAACTTATTTTTAAAAAATTGTAGGTTTCTGTGTTTATTATAAATATTCCTTGCTTTTCTATAATAAAATAAAGAACTATCGAGTTCTTCAAAGTAGACATCATGAGTAACACCTATTAGATTATAAAACTCAGCTTCAATAAATAGATTTTTTGTTTTTTTACAAAAATGAATATTCTCATGAAACTGAGAAAGTATATTTTTCGGTAATGTTCCTTTTGTTTTAAAATTTTTCTGTAAAATATATGAAAGCCTAAAATACTTAGCCCTCGCTTTTTGATGGTCAGTATTTGCAAAGGATAAATATTCATCAGAATAATGATTAAAATACTTTAAATAGTCTTTATTTTCAAAAGTAATACAGTATTTATTAATTCTATTTAAGCTTTCACAAACTAATGTTGAATCATTCACTTCAAGAGCTTTCTTGTAAGCCTTAAAGTATTGTTGAAATGCATTCGATTCTTTTTTAAAGTAAATTTCATTTCTAATACTATCACCTTTTATTAAATAAAGAAAAATTGAATCTTTTTTACTGGTAATGGTATTCTTTAATTTTATTTTCAGAATGCTATCAAAATTGGAATTAGCGATTAATTCAGCTTGCAATCTTAAAAACAAAGATTCAATATTATTTCCCTCAAAATTTAAATCGTATCTATAAAGTTTATCGATACGATTTTTAAAATTTTGACAATTGGTAGGAGTAAAACTTAAATAAATTATTATGAGTAAAAGTTTTCTCAATCTTAATTTGTTTGCTCAGGTGTATACATATATCGGCACATTCTTCCACAGCACCACTTGTCTCTACTAGGTTTGTCATCTAGGTAATTGGTTTCATCTATGACACCAAAAAGAGTATGGATTTTGATATGACTATCGTATTCCTCACCGGATTTAAAAACAAAACTACAATTAGATGTTAATGCTGTGTCTTCTTTTGAAAATAAAGATACCCCAATATCAAAGGTAAAAAAATCAGTTTCTGGATCAAACGTCACTTTTTTTAGATAAAAGTTTACTGGCCCACCAAAATTTGCTATTTTAAATTGGGCTTTCTTAATTGAATCATTTTTACAATCAAATTTACCTAATATTGCGTAATTTGTACCGAAAGTTTTAGTAGTATGTAGTACTTGAAATTCTGATAAGTAAGGATTGATATTATAGTAAACATCTTCTTCTATATTACTGGGTCTCTCAAAAATGGAGTAGCCAAAATAAAGTGTTAAAATAGAAGTTAATATTAGTAAGGTGTTTTTGATTTTGTTTTTCATAATTTTAAAATTAGTACATTTAAATATAAAAATTTGATATAGATTAATATTACCTACAACTAGGTAATTTTATCTCTCTAAATATAAGTAGATAATTTTAATGTAAAGTAAAAATGGTAAGAAGTATACCTAAAAGAATAGCCGCAAATTTTTGAAAATTGAATTTATGGTTCTCTGAGCTTTCAAATAAAATAATTGTTGAAATATGTAAAAACACCCCTATTATTAAAGCTGTTATTTCTTGATTAAACTGTTGAAACCAAGTGTTGTTTTCCCCTAAAAAGTAACCGAAAGGACTCATTAAACTAAACATAAAAAGGAAAGTAAAAGTTTTTGTCTTTGAGAAATTACAATGTAATAAGAAGGTAGTTAAAATAATAGCTACAGGAATTTTATGGACAACTATAGCCCATAACAAATTGTCATTAGCACTATGTATAGGTAATCCTTCTGAAAATGCATGTAACGATAAACTTACGAAAAGTAGCCATGGAAAAGAATTTGTGCTTGAATGTAAATGAACGTGTCCATGTTCTGCTCCTTTTGAAAAAGATTCTAAAACAGATTGGATTAAAATTCCAACTAAAATTAAAATACCTAAAGTATGAAGCCGATGTTCATCTTGATTTCCAGAGTAAACTTCTGGCAGTAAATGTAATATGGTTACCGATAATAAGTATGCCCCACTGAAGGATAATAATAATCTAGTGTAGAGTTTATTAGGTTTTTTGTAGAGCACAAATGCACCACCTAAAAGTACTGATCCAATTAAGAGAAAGTAAGTCATTTATTTTGCAATCAAGATTAATCGACTCGAGTTATCCTCATCAAATTTGTTCAAATTGTAGTCTCCAAAAGTATTTATAATTGTTAAACCAATACTTTCAAAATAATATTGCATCTTATCAAAATCCAAAAATTTGACTTTTTCAGTATACGATTGTATTTCTCCATTTGCATAGAAAGAAATGTGCTTTAAAATAAAGCCATCTTTTATTTCTCTTTCAATATTAAAGATAATTCCATCAATTTCCTTAGTTTCTTTTTCAACAAGGTTCTTTTTAGTTTTTTGAACATTTAAAAAATCAAGAACAATAACACCAGATTCTTTTAAACCTGATTTCATTGCTTTTAAAACTTTTAAATCTTCGGCATCATCGTCAAAGTATCCAAAGCTTGTAAATAAATTGAAAACAGCATCGTATTTGTGCTCCAGTGATTTACGCATGTCCCAAACTTCAAAATAAAGTGATTCATTTTCAAATTGTTTGGCATATTCGATGCTATTTTTACTTAAATCTCCACCTGTGACACGATATCCTAGGGTATTCAAATAAATAGAATGTCTTCCCTTTCCACAAGGCAAATCTAGGATATGAGAATTCTTAGGAAGCTCTAAATAATTTGTAATATTCTTCATAAAAAGTTGCGCGTCATTATCATCTCTATGCTTGTAAAGTATATGATAATATTGTGTGTCAAACCACGAAGTAAACCAATCTTTTGTCTTCATAAGGATAAGTTGGACGCAAAAGTAATGAAAACTTACAGTTTTAAATGTATTTTTGTAGCCTTAAATATCATGAATGGATAAAGATTTTAAAATGGTAGCTACTACCATTTCTGGACTTGAAAGCGTTTTGGCTGATGAACTCAGGAAGTTAGGAGCAAGAGAAGTTAAAGAAGGAATTCGTAGTGTTTATTTTAGGGGAGATAAAGGTTTTATGTATAAAGCCAATATTGCTTTAAGAACCGCTATACGTATTTTGAAGCCAATTAAAAGAAGCAAGGTTTTCGATGAAGAAGATTTATATGAGGCAATTCAGCGTATTAAATGGGAACGTTTTTTAGATGTTGATGGAACATTTGCTATAGATGCGGTTGTATTTTCAAGAAATTTCACAACAAATTCTCATTATATTTCTTTAAAATCAAAAGATGCTGTTGCTGATTATTTCATGTTTAAATATAAGAAGCGCCCAAATGTTGATTTAAAAACACCTGATGTAAAAATTCATATCCATATTCATAAAGAGTGGTTGACAATTTCTCTAGATAGTTCTGGTGATTCTTTACATAAAAGAGGGTATAGAAGTGCAACGAATATTGCACCTATTAATGAAGTTTTAGCAGCTGGTTTGGTATTATTATCAGGTTATAAAGGGGAAGAGAATTTTATTGATCCAATGTGTGGTTCTGGTACACTTTTAATTGAAGCTGCCATGATCGCCAATAATATTCCTGCAAATATTAATCGTAAGCATTTTGCTTTTGAAAACTGGAAAGATTATGATGAGGATTTATATTTTGTAATTCAAGATTCCCTTCTTAAAAAGATAAGAAACTCTCATTTTAAAATAATGGGATTTGATAAAGCACCTTCAGCAGTAAAAAAAGCAAGACAAAATATTATTAATGCGAATTTAGAAGAGTTTATCGGTGTACATCATGTTAACTTCTTTAATTCTAAGAAAGAAGTGTTTGGTAAAACAACGATATTATTTAATCCACCTTATGGAGAGCGTTTAAATATCAATGTTGAGGAATTTTACAGAAGTATTGGCGATACACTTAAACATGGTTATCCAAATTCCACAGCTTGGTTAATAACCTCAGATATTTCAGCATTGAAATTTGTAGGATTAAGAACTTCCAAAAGAGTTCCTATAAAAAATGGTGATTTAGATTGCCGCTTTGTAAGGTATGAATTGTACGAAGGAAGTAAAAAACTAAAAAAAGAAGTGCCTAATTAAGCACTTCTTTTTTTTTATAAATAGTAGTCAGTCGGGTATAGGCTCTATTTACTCTTTAGTAAATATTTACTAAAACTTTTTCCGTTAATTTTCGTGTATTTAGAATCAATATCATAGCCAACTTCCATATTTTGAATATTGAATTCTCCATCAACCTTAGTATACTTTAAATTCAAGTCTTCCTCGAATTTTACATTTTTAAAAGAAACCCCATTTTTGAACTTAGTGTATTTAAAAGTTGCTGATTCCTTGAATACAGAATTAGCAAAACTCACAAAGTTTCTAAAATCTGCATATTTAAACGTAGCTGGCTCTTCAAATAAAGTGTTTGCAAAAGAAATATTTCTTGAGAATTCAGCATATTTAAAAGTGCTGTCCTCTAAAAATTTAGATCCGCTAAAATCTGCATTTTCATCAAAATCAGAGTATTTAAACATGGCTTTTCTTTCGAAAGTACAATTCTTGAAAATAGCATAATCTTCAAAATTTGCTATAAAAGTGTAACCACTTTCTTCATGAGGAATGTAAGCTAATACATCATTTTTAAAAGTACAGTTTACAAAAGAAATGCTTCCTGAAATATCTTTTTCAACAGTATTTGATCCACCGCTATTCCACCATCTTTTCCTTTTAGGAAGAGAAGGTAAAGCATCGTCCATGTAAGTTAAATCTAAAACACCTTCGATAGTTGCATTACTAATATTAATATTTTTTCCATTTTTAATATCGCTCAATATGTCAGAAGCATTCACTGTTTTTTGAGCAAAAGAAACTGACGCTACAAATAAGGCTAGGGAAGAAATTATATATTTCATGATGTTATATTTTTATTTCGTTTAATATAAAGACACATCATTTTTTGAATTGTTACAGAATAAAAAAAACACTCGATAAAAATCGAGTGTTTTCAGTATATTCTAAACTATATGTTCTTAGTTTACAGAATCGCTTAATCCAGCACCAGCTTTAAACTTAACAACATTCTTAGCAGCGATCTTAATTTCTTTACCAGTTTGTGGGTTTCTTCCGTTTCTAGCAGCTCTTTTAGATACTGACCAAGTTCCCCATCCAACTAAAGCAACTTTATCACCTTTTTTTAAAGCGCTTGTTACATTAGAAGTTAATGAATCTAAAGCAGCTTTAGCAGCAGCTTTCGAAATTCCTGCGTCAGCAGCCATTGCGTCGATTAAATCAGACTTGTTCATAATTTATAGATTTTTAAAATTAATTAATGTTTTGTTGCATTAATGCCCAACAAATATAGATTTAATGGGATATTGCGCAAGTTTAGAGTGTGAAAAACCAAGATTTTGTTAATAAGTTATACCAATTTGTTAATAACCCTATAGAAAAATAGTTAAAATCCTCTAATGCCACGTGAATAAAGGGCTACAGCATTGTTGCATTCTCTTCAAAGGTAAAACCGTTTAACAAACTTGGAATATCTAATAATTTTTTACCTGAAAGTTTTATTTCTTTAATTATTAAATATCCGTCTTTTACTGCAACCTTTAATTCTTTTTTAGAAGTTACAATTTTACCTATTTCCAAATCATGATCAGCCTTTTCTTTTTCAACAGCATATATTTTTGCACTTATTTCTTCTTCACCGTTTTTTATATTGGTCCAAGCAGCGGGGTAAGGATTTAATCCTCTAATATGATTGTATATTTCAGAAAGAGACTTATTCCAGTTTATTTTACAATTATTTGAAAATAATTTCGGAGCAGCTTTTTCTTCTAACTCAGGTTGTTTTGTTGTAATTACTTCACCTGAAGCAATTAGATCTACTGTTTTTGTAACTAAATCTGCTCCTAAATGCATTAATCGATCATGTAATTCACCTACAATTTCATCTTCTTTAATATCAATTTCTCTTTTTAAAATAATTTCACCAGTATCAATTTTATCATCAATAAAAAATGTAGTAACTCCAGTTTTAGTTTCTCCATTTATGATAGCCCAGTTAATAGGAGCGGCTCCACGATACTCTGGTAATAATGACGCATGCAAGTTAAAAGTTCCTTCTTTAGGCATTTTCCAAACTAAAGTAGGTAACATTCTAAAAGCAACTACAATTTGCAAATCCGCATTTAAATCCTGAAGTTCTTTTAAAAAGTCTTGGTTCTTTAAATTCGTAGGTTGTAGTATCGGTAAGTTTTGAGATAAAGCATACTTTTTTACTGCTGATTGATTTATTTTCCTTCCTCTACCTGCCGGTTTATCTGGTGCAGTAATTACTCCAACGACATTATATTTATCTTCAATAAGTTTTTTTAAGATGGTCACCGCAAAATCAGGTGTTCCCATAAAAACAATTCTTAAATCTTTCATTTTAGTTTAAAAAGTAAGTATTAGTATTTGTAATTGATATTATCTCTTCAGCAATTAACTTTCGCAAATGTATTAAAATATCGTTTTCTGTGTAATGTAATTGACCGCTGATATCTTTTAATGAAAGTGGTTGATTCTTATTTAAAAGGTTGATAATGTTTATAGAAACGTCCTTCTTATGAGTCTTTTTTTTATTGAGACAAACATCACAATGTCCACAAGCTTTAACATACTTTTCGCCAAAGTAATTCAATATTTGAATACTTCTGCAAACCTCCTTATTTTCTATATAAGAAATCATATTATCAGCTTTTTGAAAACGGTGCTTCATAAAGTTAAAGACATTTTTACTTATTCTATTAATAGTTTTATCGTCTTCCCTAGGAACAAGAAAAACAATTTCACTATCTGTATTGGTTTTTTGATATTTTATTATTCCTTCATTTTCAAGTTTTTCAAGAATTTCAATAACTGTAAAAGAAGTTATATTAGCATTAGTAGCAATTTCAAATTCATTTATTTTTACTTCGTTTTCAAAAGATCCAGCATACATTCTTAAGATAATATCAATTATCTTTTTTCTAAGATGATTTGTTTCTTTGTAATGTATTAACTGATTACTACTAATTAAAAATTGAATGGTCGATGTTTTTCTTTTACCTTGATTGAATTCAATTATGCCGTAATTATTTAAGATTTGGAAAGCACCGAATGCTTTAGCTGGGATAAAATTGTATTTATTACAAAATTCTAGAATATTAAATTTATACGTTTCCAAATTGGATTCTCCCAGGGAAATTTGAAAATGTTGATATAGTTTTTTATGGATTTCTTTTAAATCTTGAATACTAGGTTGTGTTCGTTTTAAGATTTCCCTTGATATTTGAATATCTGAATCATTAGTTAACATTAAGGCAAAAGCTTGCTTCTTATTTCTACCGGCTCTTCCCGCTTCTTGAACATAGTTTTCTAACGAAGCTGGAATGTTATAATGCACTACTAATCCAACATTAGCTTTGTCAATTCCCATTCCAAATGCATTTGTTGCTACCATAATGGGTTTTTCTTCACTCATCCAGGAGTCAAAAGCATCTTTTTTTTCATTTATGTTTAATCCACCATGATAATACCCACTTTTAAATCCGTTTTGATTAAGATATTTAGAAAGTTCTTTAGTTCTCTTTCTTGAGGTAACATAAACAATACTTGGTGTTTGATTTTTCTCGAATATTCTATGAAGTTTAGTTAATTTATCATTTGTATAAATTACATTTAAGGAAAGGTTTTCTTTGTAAAAAGACTCTTGAAGTATTGTAGGATTTTCTAATTCTAAAATGGTTACAATATCTGTCAATACTTTTTTCGTTGCAGTGGCTGTTAAAGCTACAATTTTTGCTTCTGGAGCTAATTTTCTTAAAATATTTAATTTCGTGTAAGAAGGACGAAAATCTTGTCCCCATTCAGAAATACAATGTGCTTCATCTATAACAATTAAAGAAATGGGTAATTCATTTAATTTTTCTTGAATTAGTTTGGTTTGAATTCTTTCAGGTGACAAATACAAGAATTTGTATCCTCCATATTTTATATTGTCAAAAATACGAACAATATCATCTGTAGAAGAGCCAGAAGGTATTTGGGTAGCTTTTATACCGCGATCTTTTAAATTGGAAACTTGATCTTCAATAAGAGCAATTAAAGGAGAAACTACAATGCAAACTCCCTCAAATACAAGACCAGGAACTTGAAAAGCAATTGATTTTCCGCCACCTGTTGGTAATAAAGCTACCGTATCGTTTTTATCAAGAATACTGTCTACAATTTCTTGCTGCTTGGGTCTAAAAGATGAAAAGCCCCAATATTCTTTTAATAAGTCTTTTGGTTTTGACATTTTACATGTGACTCAAAATAAAATTACAACGATTTCTAACATTATCAAAAGGTACATTAATAATTTCATAACCAAGTTCTGTGTAAGCTTTATGAAGGTATTTACTAATCAATTCCGACTGTTCAAAAGTTTCGTATCTCTCATTATCTGACTTGTAAATTTCTTTCCACGGAAGAAACTGAAAAATTTTTGTGTAACGATATTGTTCACTTTTTTCCATGAAAACAGAAGGGAACTCTGTATTAAAATATCTCATATAAGCATGAATGCTTGGAATTCCTCTATCAAAAAAAACAATTCTGTCCTTCGAATTATCAGCTTCAATATATTGTTTTTCTCTTCCTTCTAATAATTTGGTGCTGAATAAAATAGGGTCGGTTAAGAACAATTGTTCAATTCCTTCTTCCTGAGCCTTTTTAGTTACCTCTCTCGAAATTTCTGGCATACATTTGAAGCCTTGGCGGTTTAAAAATCTTAATACCGAAGTCTTTCCAGTTCCAGGACCGCCTATGAAAACAATTTTTTGTTGCATGGGGCAAAAATAGAAGTTTCGTTAGTTATATGTAATAAATAGTGTAATTTTGTTTTCTTAATAATTTTTTTTGAATATTTCCTATCTCGAATAAATTAATAATCACACAAATAAAAATACATGTCGGAGCGAGACTCTTTTTATATTAAATTAAAAGCAAAATTAGAGGAAACAACTACCTTTCCTACAAAATACTTATACAAATTTATCGTTCCATCTAATGGAAATCAAGTAAATCAAGTTCAAGATTTATTTAATAAAGGAGGTGCTGTAATTAACACCAAAAAGTCGAGAACAGGAAAGTATGTGAGCGTTTCAATTCATATCACAATGAAAAGTGCTGACGAAATTATTTCATATTACAAAGACGCCGAAAAAATTGAAGGAATCATATCATTATAATTTTATGAAAAATAACATTATCGCAATTGTTTTTTTGTTTTTAGGAGTAAACAGTTTTGCTCAGAAAGACGAAGTTTTATTAACTATTAACGATGAACCTATTTATGTTTCAGAGTTCAAAAGAATTTATGAGAAAAATCTAGATCAGATTAATGATAGTGAAAAAGGCATTGACAAGAATTTAGATCTTTTTATAAATTATAAATTAAAGTTAAATGAAGCTTACAAGTTGAAATTAGACACTTCTAAAACATATATTAGTGAATATAAGAGTTATAAGAATCAATTGATGACTCCTTATTTACAGGATGAAGATTTTAAGAAAATCATGTTACAAGAAGCGTATGATAGAACTATAAATGAAGTTAGAGCTAGTCATATTTTAATAACTCCTCCCAAAAATAAAACGAAGATTGATACAACTATACTGGTTAAAAGGTTGGATTCAATTGTAACAAAAATTAAAGAAGGTGTTCCATTTGAAAAATTAGCGAAAAAAATATCTGATGACCCTTCTGCTAAAATAAATGGAGGAGATCTAGGTTACTTTTCAGCTTTTAGAATGGTTTACCCTTTCGAAGAGGCTGCTTATAAAACCGAAGTTGGTAAAGTTTCTAAAGTTTTCAAAACCAAATTCGGCTATCATATTTTGAAAGTTACAGATAAAAGAAAATCAAAAGGAGCTTTTGAAGTTGCACACATATTAATCAGAGATATGAATGATTCTACAAAAACAAAAGTTGATTCAATTTATCAAAAAATTCTAGAAGGCAATGATTTTTCGGAGTTAGCTAAGAAATATTCAGAAGATAAAGGATCAGCTGTAAAGGGGGGAGTATTACCTAGATTTACTTCAGGAAGAATGGTTCCATCTTTTGAAAATGAAGTGTTTAAATTGACAAAATCAGGAGAGATTAGTAGACCCTTTAAAACTCGTTATGGGTGGCACATTGTAAAGTTGATTAAAAATTATCCTGTTAAGACTTTTGAAGAGTTAAAACCGCAACTAGAAGCAAGAATTAGAACTAGCGGCAGAGGAAAATTATCAATTAATAAGTTGATTAGTGATTTAAAATCGAAATATAAAATATCCGTTAATAAACAATTGTTGAATCAAGTAATTCAGGATAGAGATTTTGAATTTCCAGAAGAGCAGGAGCAAAATTCTATTTTGAGTATTGAAAATAGAGACATTAATTTTTTACAATTTTTAAACTATATAAAAAATAAAAAGTATTTAAGTGTTGAAAGTCTTTGGGAAAGTTTCAAAGATGATAGTGTATTAAATTATTACAAGGATAACCTGGAATATATATATCCAGAGTATAAGAATACGCTTCAAGAATATAAAGATGGTTTATTGCTATTTGACTTAATGAAGACTAAAATTTGGGATGCTTCTCAAAAAGACGATGAAGGTCTAACAATGTACTTTGAAAAAAATAAATCAAAATATAAAGGAAAAGAATTAGCAGAAATTAAGGGTGAAGTGATTAATGATTATCAAAGATTTCTGGAAGATGATTGGGTAAAAACGTTAAGAAAAGAAAATAAAATTAAGATTAAGAGTAAAGAGATAAAGAAACTAAAGAAATCATATAATCAATAATGAGTTTGAAAAAGTCTGCTTTATTTTTAGTTATTCTTGTTATTTTATGTTCTTGTGAGCAAATTAAATCATTAGATGTATTCTCAAAAAAAGAAGAGCGTGAAGAACCAATAATTGCTTCAGTTGGAGAAACCAACTTATACTTATCGGAATTAAATGAGGTAATTCCAAAAGGAATATTAGAAAGTGATAGTATTGTTTTGGCCAAGAGTTATATTAATACTTGGGCGAAACAACAATTATTATTGCAAAAGGCTGAAGAGAATATTTCTGAAGTAAATTATAATAAAATTGATGAATTGATAAAAGCTTACAGAGAAAGCTTGTACATAAATGGTTACAAAGAAAGTTTAATAAAACAACAATTGGATACCGTCATCAGTGATGAGTCTATAAGAAATTACTATAAAAATAATAAGGAGAACTTCAAACTTAACGAAGAGTTATTGCAGATAAAATACGTGTACTTTGGAAATGACTTTTTAGATAAAAAGGAAGCCATAGATAAATTTAAATCTGAAGAAGAAGAAGATTTAGAAGATTTAGAGTCTTTAACAATTAATTTTAAAGATTATCAATTGAGAGACTCTTCCTGGATTACTTATGATAATGTTCTTCAAAAAATTCCACCTTTTAGATACGAACCAAAAGAAAAATTGTTAAAAAAATCAAAATTCATAAAGAAGGAAGACAGTTTAGGAGTATATTTGGTCGCTGTGAACAATGTTTTGCTGAGAAACGACATTGCTCCACTAAGTTATATTGAAAATAATATTAAACAATTAATCTTACATAAACGTAAGATAGAATTAGTTAGGGATATAGAAAAAACGTTGATTAATGATGCAATTAAGAATAATGAATTTAAAGAGTATTAGTTTTTCACTTGTTATAATGTGTTCAACACTTAGTTTGTGTGCACAAAATGTTAAAATTGATGGTGTTGCCGTAGTAGTTGGTAAAAATATTGTTTTAGATTCAGATATTGATAAATTTAAGCAGGAAGTTGAATTACGTAGTGAAGGAAAAGTAAAGTTTTCTGATTGCGAAATGTTAGAGGAGTTAATGCAACAAAAATTATTAGCACATCATGCAGTTGTAGATAGTGTTACGGTTTCCAAGGCTGAAATTGACTCGAGAGTAGAAAGAAGTATTCAATATTTTACACAAGAATATGGAACTATTGAAAAGGTTGTTGCTGCTTACGGTTTTAACGATCTTGAAGATTTAAAAAAGGAATTATCTAGAGTACAAAAAGAAAACGTTCTTATAGAAAGAGAGCAGGCTAAAGTAACAGAAGATGTTGATGTTACCCCAGAAGAAGTAAGGTTGTATTACAATGGTTTAAGAGACGCAGAAGATTTACCGGAGTTTGCTGCAGAAGTTGAATTAGCTCAGATTGTTTTAAAAGCAGAACCTACAGAGGAAGAAAATAAGAGAGTAATTGATAAATTAACTGAAATTAGAAGGCAGATTATTGAAGATGGAGCAAGCTTTAAACTAAAGGCTATTATAAATTCTGACGAACCAGGTGTCGCCCAAAATGGTGGGTTTTTAGGTCCAGTAACTAAGGATACACAGTTTATTAAGGAGTTTAAAGAGGTTGTTTTTTCTTTAGATGAAGGAGAGATTTCGGAACCTTTTAAAACTGATTTTGGATATCACATTGTCCTTCTTCATAAAATCAGGGGAAAGGCCAGAGAAGTATCTCATATTTTAATTATTCCAGAAGTTACCGATGAAAAGCTTAAAGAAACCAAGGAAAAGTTAGAAGGAATCAAGAAGGATTTAGTAGATGGTAAAATTACCTTTGAGGATGCGGTTAGTAATTATTCTGAAGACAAGGCGACAAAAAATAACGGAGGATTATACATCAATCCTTACACAAGTGAGCCTACTTGGGAATTAACTAGAATGGATCCTGCATTATATGGTCGAGTTAATGAGTTAAAAACAGGAGAATATTCTGATGTTTTTTATGAAGAAACTCGTACGCAAGAGAAAATGTATATGCTTATTTTAATGAGAAATAGAACTGATACTCATAAAGCTGATTTGATCAAAGATTATGTTAAAATTCAGCAATTAGCATTAGCAAAGAAAAAAGAAGAGACGATAGAAAAATGGTCTAAGGAAAAGATTACAGAAACCTATGTTAAGTTAGGAAACGACTATAAAAAATGTACTTTTAAAGCTAACTGGAAAAAAGAAAACTAAGAATATGTCTGAAGTTGCAGCAGTAGATAAACTTGTAAAAAAGTATATCCAATTACAACAAGAAATTGGTAAAGTTATCATAGGGCAAAATGAAGCTGTTAACTTTACCCTACTTTCCATATTTTGTGGAGGCCATTCTTTATTAATTGGTGTTCCAGGACTGGCAAAAACATTGTTAGTTAATACAATTTCTAGTTCATTGGGTTTAAATTTTAATAGAATTCAGTTTACTCCTGATTTAATGCCTTCCGATATTCTTGGAAGTGAAATTTTAGATGAGACTAGAAAGTTTAAGTTCATTAAAGGACCTATTTTTTCTAATATAATCTTGGCGGATGAAATTAACAGAACACCTCCAAAAACACAAGCTGCACTTTTAGAGGCTATGCAGGAGAGATCTGTAACCATTGCTGGAAAGCAATATAAATTAGATTTACCATTTTTTGTACTAGCAACACAAAATCCAATTGAACAGGAGGGAACATATCCTCTACCAGAAGCACAACTAGACCGTTTTATGTTTTCTATCAATTTAGATTATCCTACTTTTGAAGAAGAAGTTCAAGTTGTAAAAAGTACAACTTCTGTTGATGAACAAAGGGTGAATGCGTTATTTAGTGCAACTGAAATTGTTGAAATACAAAAGTTAATTCGAAAGATTCCTGTAGCTGATAATGTTGTAGAGTATGCTGTATCATTAGTAGGTAAAACAAGGCCAAATTCAGATTTAGCTACGGATTTAGTAAAAAGTTATATTGATTGGGGAGCTGGTCCAAGAGCTTCACAAAATCTTATTCTAGCAGCCAAAGCATATGCAGCGGTAAATGGAAAATATTCCCCAGATATTGACGACGTTCAGGCTATTGCAGTTCCTATTTTATCCCACAGGGTTGTCAAGAATTATAAAGCAGAAGCAGAAGGAATAACTATTAAAGAAATTATTACTTCACTATTTTAATTACAATCAAATAATTTTTTTAATATAACTGATAAAAAAACTCGGAGGCTAACTTCCGAGTTTTTAATTTCATATAGTTGATCTTTACTTCTTGATAAACTTCTTAATTATTCCTTCTTCACCATCATTAATTTCCAATAAATAAACTCCAGTTTTAAGATTTTCAATATTGATGAAATTTTCATCTAGATTTCCACTAATAATTACTTGTCCTAAAACGGAAGAAATTTTAAATGTCATATCCTCATCTTGTGTGTCCTGTAATTTGATATTCAAAAATTTTCCAATAGCGGGATTTGGATAGATTTTTAAATCCCTATTATTATCGTTGTAATCATCTGTGTTAAGAAAATTTAATTCAGTTAATGACGAACTAGAAGCAACTTTTGAAGATTTACCCATCGTGGATGTGGAATTTCCTGTTATAGTAATCTCATCAATATATATGTAATCCTTATTTCCAGATGCATCTGCTTGTAATCGGAATCGAGCACCCGAAGCAAAATTAAAGTTCATTTTGTTTAATGTAACTGTTGCATTATAGAAAGTATTATTGTTAAAATCAGTTCCTCTAGCCCAAACTTGAACAGTTTGCCAAGAACTACCATCGTAATATCTTAACCAGAAATCCTCTCCGATTTCCATACTATAGGCATAAAAGTAGAAATCAACTTCAACTGTTTCAAAAGATGTTAAATCAAAAGTTTCAGAAGTCATTGCAGACGCAGTTCCTGAGTTATCTCTTAAACGTATCGAGAAAAGTCCTTCAAAAGATCTAGAACCGGAATATCTAGCCACATCGCTTCCTCCGTCAGTCCAGTTATCCCATCCCGATTCAAAGTAAGATTCAGATAATACAACAGGTCCAGTAGGATCAGTTCCTCCTCCATTATCAAGGTTACCTAAACCACTAAAAGTATTAGTGCTTAATACATTCCATTCAGAAGTGGTGTATACATCATTTGGAGTAATTATACTAGAAAACCTTTGTAAAGTAATATCTTGGGCGAAGTTTTCACTACTATTCGGATCACCCAATAAATCTAATAAAACTCCGTTTTTAAATAATCCTATTGCATCATTTCCATTGAAAGTAGTAACACTTGCTTCAGTGATGTCAGCTACATTTAAAATAACAGCAGTTGCATTTGAGTTGGCAACAACATAAACATCACCATCAGCTAATTGACCAGTTAAATTTAATACACTTGAAAAACTACCTGATCCATTTGTAGCTTTTCTTAATGAATATTCAGATAAATCTACAGTAGCTCCAGATAAGTTAGCAATTTCAATTGCCTTATTGTTTGATGATCCCTCTACATATTCGGAAATAATTAGATCTCCATTTGAAGATGGTTCTGGTAATGTAGTTACACCAACTGTATTACTTGAGTTTGAAGCATTCCCAGCTTCATCAAAAGCTCTAACATAGAAATTATAACTAGTATTGGCAGTTAAGTTATTCACAGTATAACTAGTAGAGGTTACAGTAGCTATTTTTGTGCTTCCTTGATATACCTCATAACCAGTTACTGAAATATTATCTGTTGATGCAGACCAAGCTAAATCTGTTGATGATTGAGTAGTATTTGAAGCAATTAATCCAGATGGAGTAGAAGGAGCAGTTGTATCAGCTGTTCCAGTATCCATTGTGTGAGTTCCTAAATCCGAAAATGTATCAATTGTAAATGTATCCCATTCTGAAGTAATAAAGCTGCTATTTGGAGCAGTAATAGTTGATTTTCTTCTTAAAGTTACATCCTGTGCAAATGTTGCACTACTATTTTGGTTTCCAACTAAATCAATTAATACACCGTTTTTAAATAAACCAACAGCGTCATTTCCATTGAAAGTAGTGACACTATTTTCAGTAATATTAGCAGCACTAGTGATTGCAGAAGAAGCACTATTATTTGCAACAATATAAACTTTTCCATTAGCTAACTGACCATTTAAGTTTAAGATACTAGTAAAACTTCCTGAACCATTAGTTGCTTTTCTTAACGAATAAGAAGATAAGTCAACAGAAACTCCTGTAAAGTTAGCAATTTCAATAGCTTTATTATATGAGGAACCTTCAACATACTCAGATATTAATAGATCAGAAGCATTTCCTACGCCTGAACCTCCACCAGATTGAGTTGTCGCAGAAACTGTGTTACTATTGCTAGAAGAATTTCCTGCTGCATCATAGGCTGTTACGTAAAATGAATAAGTAACACCTGAACTTAAGGCAGGGGCACTATAGTTAGTGTTTTGCGTTGTTGAAATTTGAGTTCCGTTTCTAAAAACTCTATATCCTGCAACGGCAATATTATCTGTTGAAGCAGACCATGCTAAATCAACGGTACTTTGTGTGATATTAGAAGAAACTAAATTAGATGGAGTTGTAGGAGATTGTGTATCGCTCCCACCACCAGTATTTCCAAATAAATCTTCAGCTTGTGGACCTCCCCAAATTTGAGTCGCAAAAGCTGGATTGTCAATAAATGGATTTCTATTTCCCTGTTCAACTTGTAAAATAGGATTACGTTGTTTTTCTAAATCAGACACAGGATCTTCGGCATTCCATTGTAAGAATAAGTCAATCATATTAGTATCTGTAGGAACAGAACTCCCAACACCAACATTTGTAGGTAAAGTTTGGTTACCATAACGTAAATACATATACATCATCATTCTGGCAACATCTCCTTTCCATTCATCACCTGGATACCAATTTCCTTCTGGAGTAATATAAGAAGCAGCACCACTACCAGCGGCGAACTTTCTATTGCTTCTAGAAGAGTTTCTTGAACCGTCACAAGGGCGTAAACTGTGAGCATCTGCTCCAGCTCCAGATGTTCCTAAATTTGGATTACCTAAAGACTTTGGGTAGACATGTTCTCTGTTCCAATCTCCAGAGTTCCCTCCGTTTTGATCTCTATCTCTAGTTCTATCATTCGTATTGTTAGAGTCAGAATCATTCCAACCATAAATTAGGAGTACTTTACTAGAATTATTTGGATCTAAATCAGTTTGTTTTAATGCATCCCACACACCTGGAGTGTAACTTAAGAAAATGTTGTGTGTAGAGATGATTTTTGTAGCAAGTTGATCTTTTAAAGCAGATCCATTTAATGTTAAATTGACATCATTGTAATAGGTTGGAATCTGAGCTTTAACTGATAACGATATTATCAGTAGGAGTAAGGGTAGTAATTTTTTCATCTTATATTTTGTTAAAACAATTCAAATGTCTGCGTTAAATGTTAATGTATTGTTAATTAAATGTTATGTGTTAGCGAGTTATTAACATTTATGGATAACACTTTATTTTATCTTAGGAATGTAAATCTTATCTCTGAGAAAATTCCTTAATAATTCTATATAAAAGTGTAAATTTGCAAGCCAAAAGAGGAAAAACAACATGAAGATATCATATAACTGGCTACAACAATTTTTACAATTAGATTGGTCTCCCGAAAAAATAGGAGAACTTTTAACAGATTTAGGATTAGAAGTTGAAGGTATTGAGTTAAAAGAAAATATTAAAGGAAGTTTACAAGGTGTTGTCGTTGGAGAAGTTTTAACATGTGCAAAACACCCTAATGCCGATAAATTAAAAATTACTACCGTAAATCTAGGGAATGGTGAACCTTTACAAATTGTATGTGGAGCACCAAATGTTGATGCTGGCCAAAAGGTTCCTGTTGCTACAATCGGAACGATATTATATGATAAGAAAGGGGAAGGTTTTAAAATTAAGAAAGGAAAGATTCGTGGTGAAGAAAGTCACGGAATGATTTGCGCAGAAGACGAATTAGGTCTTGGAGCGAGTCATGATGGAATCATGATTTTAAACAAAGAATTAGTTCCTGGTACTCCTTGTGCTGAAGTTTTTAAAATTGAAAAAGATCATGTTTTTGAAATAGGTCTAACTCCCAATAGAGCAGATGCTATGAGTCATTATGGTGTTGCAAGAGATCTGAGAGCAGGATTAATGCAAAAAGATATAAATCTAGAATTAATTTCTCCTTCAGTTTCTGATTTCCATGTTGATGAGAGACGTTTAAAAATCGATATTGAGGTTGAAAACAAGGAGTTAATTCCTAGATATTGTGGAATTACAATTACTGATGTTGAAGTAAAAGATTCACCTGAGTGGATTAAAAATAGATTAAAAGCTATTGGTATCGCTCCTAAAAATAATGTAGTAGATATAACAAATTATGTATTACATGAATTAGGTCAGCCTTTACATGCTTTTGATGCCTCAAAAATAAGAGGAAATAAAGTCGTAGTAAAAACTTTAGAAGAAGGCACAAAGTTTTTGACTTTGGATGAAGTTGAAAGAGAGTTGTCTTCTGAAGATATTATGATTTGTGATGCTGAGGATAATCCTTTATGTATTGGTGGAGTTTTCGGAGGTTTAAAATCGGGAGTTACCGAAAATACGACAACGATATTTTTAGAAAGTGCATATTTTAATCCTGTTGTAATTCGAAAAACTGCAAAGCGTCATGGATTAAATACAGATGCATCTTTCCGTTTCGAAAGAGGAATTGATATTAATCAAACAAAATACGCTTTAAAACGTGCTGCGTTATTAATTGAAGAATATGCAGGAGGAAAATTATCTTCTGATATTCTAGATTTCTTTCCTGAGAAAGTAGACGATTTTGAAGTATTCTTGTCTTTTGACAGTGTTTATAAATTAATTGGTCAAGAGATTCCAAAAGAAACGATAAAGAAGATTTTAGCTTCTTTAGAAATAAAGATTAACAGTGTTACAGAAGCTGGATTAGGCTTAGTAATTCCCTCTTATCGAGTTGATGTTCAAAGAGAAGCTGATATTATTGAAGAAATCTTAAGAGTTTATGGATATAATAATATTGAATTTTCTCATAAGTTAAATGCCTCAATTTCATTTGATGACGATAAACAAGTGAAAGTGGAGAATACTATAGCTAATCAATTGGTTGCTATGGGATTCAATGAAACTATGTCTAATTCTTTAACAAAAGAGGATTACATTGAATTATCTGATGATTTAAATGGAAACTTTAATGTTGAAATGTTAAATCCTTTAAGTAGTGATTTAAAAGTAATGCGTCAGTCATTATTGTTTAGTGGATTGGAAAGTATTGCATACAACATTAATAGAAAGAACAATAGTTTAAAGTTTTTTGAGTTTGGTAAAACATACCACAAGTTCGAAAGTGGATATGAAGAACAAAAGCATTTGACATTATTCATTACAGGAAATAGAGCTAAAGACACTTGGAAATTGGAGAATAAGCTAGCGGATTTCTTTTATTTGAAAGGTGTTATTAAAAGTCTCTTTGAAAGATTAGGACTTACAAATCTAAAAACTTCACCAGTTAAATCTGATTTGTTTTCAGAAGGTTTAACACTTAGTTTAGGTAAGATTAAGTTAGTAGATTTTGGAGTTGTTAAACGTTCTATTTTAAAAGAATTTTCTATCAAACAAGAAGTTATTTTTGCTGATATCAAGTGGGATGTAACTTTACCATTGGTTGGTAAAAAGAAGATTAAGGTGAGTGATTTACCTAAATTTCCTGCAGTAAAGAGAGATTTAGCTTTACTTTTAGATGAAAAAGTTGAATTTAAGGAGCTTTATAATTTATCTTTCCAATCAGAACGTAAACTTTTAAAAGAAGTTGACCTATTTGATGTTTATGAAGGAAAGAATTTACCTGAAGGTAAAAAATCATATGCTGTTAGTTTCGTGTTACAAGATGAAAACAAAACTCTTAACGACAAACAGATTGATAAAATCATGCAAAAATTACAGCAAACATTCGAAAAGAATGTTGGTGCAGAATTAAGATAATATAAGCTCCTTTCGGGAGCTTTTTTTATAAAATAAAACCAAATGTATAAATTAATAATCCGTCCAATATTTTTTCTTTTTGATCCTGAAAAGATTCATTATTTCACTTTTTCTTTAGTTAAATTTTTATCCAAAATACCTTTTGTAAGTTCAATTTTTAGAGGTTTGTACAAAGTTGAGGATAGGAAGTTAGAACGTAATTTATTTGGTTTAACTTTTAAAAACCCAGTTGGACTAGCAGCTGGTTTTGATAAAAATGCGGTTTTATATAATGAACTAGCTGATTTTGGATTTGGTTTTATAGAGATTGGAACCGTTACACCTGAAGGTCAAGTAGGAAATCCTAAACAGCGTTTATTTAGATTGAAAGACGATAAGGGAATTATAAATCGAATGGGATTTAATAATGAAGGATTGGAAGCTGCGATTTCTCAGTTAAAGAAAAATAAAGGAAAAGTAATTATTGGAGGAAATATAGGGAAGAACACAGCTACAAATCCTGAGGATTATACAGCTGATTACACAAAGTGTTTTGAAGAATTACATCCTTATGTTGACTATTTTGTTTTAAATGTAAGTTGTCCAAACGTATCTAGTCATGCAAAGTTAGAAGATGCAGATTATTTGAAAGAATTAATCACTGAAGTTCAAAAGATTAACAATTCAAAATCGGCTCAAAAACCAATTTTATTAAAAATTGCACCAGATTTAAATACACATCAATTAGATGAAATTATTGATTTAGTTGCTGATACTAAAATTGATGGTGTAATTGCATCAAACACCTCTATTGATAGAACAGGTTTAAAGGCTTCCGAAGAAAGGTTAAAAGAAATTGGAAATGGTGGTTTGAGTGGTCAACCTATTAAAGAAAAGAGTACTAAGGTCATTAAATATTTAGCAGATAATTCAAATAAATCATTTCCAATAATTGGAGTAGGAGGAATTCATTCAGAAAAAGATGCATTGGAAAAAATAAATGCAGGAGCGGATTTAGTTCAAGTTTATACTGGTTTTATTTATGAGGGACCATCGTTGATTAAAAGAATAAACAAGGCTATTTTAAAAAGAAATTAACTTATGTTTGAAACGTTATTTTCTTTTGCTTTGTCCACTGCGGCTTTAGCTTTTTCTCCTGGACCAGATAATATTTTTGTATTAACTCAAAGTATTGTAAATGGTAAAAAGTTTGGAATAGCTACTGTTTTAGGTTTAATGACAGGGTGTATTATTCATACGACATTAGTTGCTTTTGGTGTTTCAGAAGCTATTAAGGCAAATGAAAATATATTCTTATTAATAAAATTATTTGGGGCAGGTTATTTACTTTATTTGTCTTATGTAGTTTATAATAGCGACGCAAAAATTGCTTTTTCTACTGAAAATGTAGAAAAAAAATCAACGTTAGAGTTATTTAAAACTGGATTTTGGATGAATATTCTTAATCCAAAAGTTACAATTTTCTTTTTAGCATTTTTTCCACAATTTCTTTTCTCAAAGAGTACATCGACAGTAGTTCAGTTTTATGTTTTAGGTGGAATTTTCATTTTAGTTTCTTTTATCATATTTTCTTTAATAGCAATTTTGGCAGGTGCTATTTCAGATTTCATAAAGAAGAATGAGAATGTAGGAGTATATTTAAAGTGGCTTCAAATCGTGGTTTTTGTCGGAATTGCAATTTTTATTCTTTTACCAGAATCTAAATAACTACCAATTTTTACGTTTAATTAAGTGCTCAATGTGTGCATAATGGTGATTACAGTGCCAAGCATAAATCCCAATGTTTTCTTTGAGGGTGACTATTTCATTTCCTTCAGGGTGAATAAAATACTTATCTAAGTCTTCAAAAGTTAATAATTTGAGAAAGTAAACCCATTTGTCATGCAATGCTATTAAAGAGTTTATTGATAAACCAATGGGTCCGTCTTTTGAATCTTTTAACTCAGCCCATCGATCCTCATAATAGGTTTTGATAATTGGTTTATTTTCCGTTAAGGTCCATTTAAATCTTGTGTAAGAATTATGATGACTATCAGCGCAGTGATGAACAACTTGTCTTATTGTCCATCCTTCGTTCCTATATTTAGTATTCAGTTGATCATCTGACAAATTAGATACTAACTTTTTTAATTTACGTGGAAAGAGCTCTATTATTTCAATCCATTCCTTAATATTTCTATCTGAAATTTCTTTGGGAATGTTTGGTTTTCCAATAGGATATCGTAAGTTCTCCATTCTATTTTTTATCAGTTAGTTCTTTTAGATTTCTCTTGGAACTTCTATTCTCAGGATTAATGCTTAAGGCCTTTTTGTAACTATCTATTGCATTTAAAGTATCGTTGTTTTTTAAATAAGCATCACCTAAACTATCAAATGTATTTGAACTATTCGGGTATAACTCTGTATTAATTTTAAAAATATTTATAGCTTTTTCGATTTCATTATTTCTAATAAATCTGTAACCTGTTCTATTTAGGTTTCTTTCTCGGATCAAACGATTTAAACTATCTCTTTGTTGAATTTCCTTATAACCCTTTAAAGCTAGGTTATAATTATTCTCTGCTAAATACTCGCTAGGTGTTTTTTCACCTTCTTTTAGTTTCAGAAAAATGTATTTTTCTCCTTTATGTTCTCTTTTTTCAGCTAAAACAATTTTATTTTCTTTAGAATTAAAAATCAATTTCTCGTTTAATTCACGTGCATAAAACATACTATCATTAAGTTTCAATGGTTTTAAATCAGTATTCCTCCAATTTAAATATAATTCTTGTTCTTTGAAAACTACTTCAATAACTTCATCAGCATTAAAAAAATAGCGTCCTGATGTATTTTCAATAAATTCAGAACTATTTTTCTTAGAAGTACAATTCATTAAGAATCCCGTAATTAATAAGGTAAATATAAGTTTTGCTTTCATAGTTGTAGTTTTCATGTTAAATGTATGACGAAACTTTGAAAAATATGTTACAGTTTACATGTTTAAAAAGTATAATATTGGCATAACTATTGACTTATTTAAGTCGAAGGAAAGTGTTTTTTTATTTTAAAGGACTGGTTGTTAGGTTTTTGAGCTGTTTCCTTCGGTTTTAAAGAAATTTGAATTAAGATATTAATGTCATATTGACAGATAAACATGATATGAGTAGATCCAAAATAATACATTTAGACAACTTGTCTTTACAAGATATGATAAATGAAGATTCTGAATTAATTCCATTATTAACTCCAGAAGACGAGGAGTTAATCAATAAGGAAGATGTTCCAAGTGAATTACCAATATTACCTTTAAGAAATACTGTATTATTTCCAGGAGTTGTAATTCCTATTACTGCGGGAAGGGACAAATCAATCCAGTTAATTAAGGATGCGAATAAAGGAAACAAAACTTTAGGTGTTGTTGCACAGCGAAATAGTGAAGTTGAAAATCCAACGTTAGATGATATATACCATACAGGTGTAGTTGCTCAGATTTTAAGAGTTCTTAAAATGCCAGATGGTAATACTACTGTCATCATACAAGGTAAAAAACGCTTTGAAATTGACGAATTAATTCAACAAGAGCCTTATATGAAGGCAAAGGTTTCGGAAGCTAAAGAAGAAAGAACTATCGACGATCAGAAAGAGTTTGATGCGATAATTGATTCAATTAAAGAATTAGCATTAGATGTTATAAAAGAAAATCCAATGTTGCCTTCAGAAGCTTCATTTGCAATTAAAAATATTCAATCTAACTCATTTTTAGTGAACTTTATTTCATCTAACATGGATTTGAGTGTTGGTCAGAAGCAAGTTTTATTAGAGAAAGATAGTTTAAAAGAAAGAGCTTTATTAACGTTAAAAAACTTAGATAAAGAGTTACAAAAACTTCAGTTACGTAACGATATTCAATCTAAAACAAGATCTGATTTAGATAAACAGCAAAGAGAATATTATTTGCATCAGCAATTAAAGACTATTCAAGAAGAGCTTGGAGGGGTTTCTCACGATCAAGAATTGGAAGAAATGCGTTCACAAGCGAAGAAGAAAAAATGGACGAAAGAAGTAGCAGAGGTTTTCGAAAAAGAAGTAAATAGGCTTCGTAGAATGAATCCTCAAATGGCAGAATATGGTGTACAGAGAAATTATTTAGAGTTATTACTTGAATTACCTTGGGGAGAATATTCTGAAGATAAATTTGATTTAAAAAAGGCTCAAAAGATTTTGGATAGAGATCATTTTGGACTTGAAAAAGTAAAAGAGCGTATCATTGAGCATTTAGCTGTTTTAAAGTTAAGAGGAGATATGAAATCGCCTATTATTTGTTTGTACGGACCTCCTGGAGTTGGTAAAACATCTTTAGGTAAATCTGTAGCGGAAGCTCTTGGTAGAAAATATGTTCGTATGTCTTTAGGTGGTTTACGGGATGAAGCTGAGATTCGTGGTCATAGAAAGACTTACATAGGAGCGATGCCTGGTCGATTAATTCAAAATATTAAAAAGGCAGGAACTTCAAATCCTGTTTTCGTTTTAGATGAAATTGATAAACTAGGTCAAAGTCATCAAGGAGATCCATCTTCAGCAATGTTAGAAGTTTTAGATCCTGAACAAAATACTGAGTTCTACGATAATTACCTGGAGGTTGGTTATGATCTGTCAAAGATTCTATTTATTGCAACAGCAAATAATATAAATCAAATTCCATGGGCATTAAGAGATCGTATGGAGATTATTAATGTTACGGGTTATACTATTGAGGAGAAAGTTGAAATTGCCAAAAAATATTTATTACCTAAACAATTAAAAGAGCACGGATTAAATGATGGACATTTAAAATTAGGAAAAACTCAAATCGAAAAGATTGTTGAAGGTTATACAAGAGAATCAGGAGTTCGTGGATTGGAAAAACAAGTAGCTAAAGTAGTCCGTTATGCAGCAAAATCAATCGCAATGGAGGATGAATATAACGTTGCATTATCTAATGATGATATTGAGGCAATTTTAGGCCCAGCAAGATTAGAACGTGATAAGTACGAAAATAATGATACTGCTGGAGTAGTTACAGGATTAGCTTGGACAAGTGTTGGTGGTGACATTTTATTCATAGAATCAATTCTTTCTAAAGGTAAAGGAAATCTTACTATTACAGGTAATTTAGGAACTGTAATGAAGGAATCTTCAACAATAGCCATGAAGTATATAAAATCTAAATCAGAAGCGTTTGGTATTAAACCTGAAGCCCTAGATAATTATGATGTACATATTCATGTGCCAGAAGGAGCGACTCCAAAGGATGGACCAAGTGCTGGTATTACCATGTTAACTTCACTAGTATCGGTATTTACACAACGTAAGGTGAAAAACCGAATAGCTATGACAGGTGAAATTACATTGAGAGGAAAAGTGCTGCCTGTTGGCGGAATTAAAGAGAAGATTTTAGCAGCCAAAAGAGCAAATATTAAGGAAATAATTTTGTGTGCTGATAATAAGCGTGACATTGATGAAATTAAAGAAAGTTACTTAAAAGGCTTAAAGTTTCATTATGTAACTGAAATGAGCGAAGTAATTGATATCGCTTTGACAAAGCAAAAAGTCAAAAATGCACAAAAACTGTAAAGAAAATGTGTTCCCAATTATGGAACTTTTTTCTTAAACATAAAAAACCCCTTTATAAAAAGGGGTTCTTCGTTAGTTAATAATTGATTGAAATACAAATTATTTACTTGTGTACAATTGTTGATCTTTTTTGTTCTGGATAAAATTACTAAGCAATTCTAAGTTTATTTTCGTAAAGTCAGAAGTAGTCTTAATTATGGCTAAGAAACTTTCCATATTGTTCTTCGTTGGATATCCAATGTTTTGATTTCCATCAATAAACGAGGTCCCTATTATGTTACCTTCGTCGTTTAAAACATACCAGAAAGGGAATTGTATCGGTTTACAATTACTTTTCCCGAAAGTTTTAACTGGGTTAGAACAATTAACAAATTCTGAAGTTTCTTCTTTAGACACAGTTATGTTCACCACGACATAATTAGTATTAAAAACCTTTTGAAATGTTTCTGTATTCATCAAAGTCTCCATTTTTTTGCTGAGTTTACAAGAAGAGGATAAATAATTAATAAATACGTGTTTGTTTTCTCTCTGGGCTTTTTCTAATGCATGTTTAATTAAAATAGCATCCTTGTTTTGACTAAAAGAAAAATTGAAACAAATAAGCGCAAGCAGTATAAATATAGTTTTATACATGTTTAGGGGATTTAGGGATTACAATTTAAAATTACATAATTAAATCCCTAACCACAAAAAATTTTATCAACACTTTGTCAATAATGCAATAAATAGAGTAGTTTTATAAACATATGTTAATTTGATTCACGAAAAAGTAATTTAGACTAACAAGTTTACAATGGAGTTATTATCTTTCAATTATAATTGAATTATTTCCACTTAATATTACAACCGATACTTGGTTTTTGATTTTCAATAGGAGACTTTTGATCAAAAAGATTATTAATTGCATTTCTGAAATATTTACCAGTTAAAGGCTTTTCGTTTCCTGGTCGAGAATCATCAAGTTGACCATGATACACCAATTTTAATTCATCATCAAATAAATATAAATCTGGAGTACAAGCAGCATCATAAGCTTTAGCTACTTCTTGAGTTTCATCAAATAAGTATGGGAAAGGATAGCCAACTTTTTCGGCATGCGTTTTCATTTTCTCCGGTCCATCTTGGGGATATTTATTGGCGTCGTTACTACTTATCGCAATAAAAGAAATCCCTTTTTTAGAATAATCATTTGCCAACTTTATTAATTCCTCATTTACATGGACAACAAAAGGGCAGTGGTTACATATAAAAAATATAGCAGTTCCTTTTAATCCTTTTACTTCAGAAAGATTTACGGTTGTATTATCTTTAGTATTTAATAATTCGAAGTTCGGAGCGACTGTTCCAATTGAAAGATTGTTAGATTCTGTTAAAGCCATAATTATTCATTTTAAAGAAAAAAATTAAACGTTTCTTAAGTCAATAGTTTCCCCATTAACCAATTTGTTTGAAGTATCTAATTGGTAAACTCGCTTAGCAACAAATTCAGGAGTATATAATTCTTTATTCTCTTTTAAGTCAATAAATCTCTGTACATTTTTGAAATGGTCAATAGATGTTTCTCGTATTTGAGTCTGCATATTTGTATCAACAACTCCAGGACGAATACCATATGCTTTTACTCCGTTTGATATTTCACTTTGTTCCTGTGCTATCGTTGCGGTCATCATATCTAAAGCAGCCTTTGAACTACAATAAACACTCCAGCCGTTATATGGTTTTGTAGCCGCTCCTGATGAAATGCTAATGATTTTTTTTATACAATTTGAATTTTTAAGTTTCTCTATAAATATGCCAGAGAAGGCAAGTGGTATCGTTGTATTTAAGAGGATAGAGGCATTAATATCATCACTCGGAATATTTTCTAAATTACTTATCTCTCCCAATCGACCAGCATTATTTATTAAGGTAACTGATTTAGGATGTTGAAGATTAATTTCATCCAGTAATAAGCTGAAACTGCTAGTAGCAGAGTGAAAATCTAAAAGATTAATTGAGATTTCTTTAAGATTTTTATTTCCTGTAATTGATCTTGAAAGAGAATAAACAATATAATTTTCGGAACTATATTTCTTTGCTAAAGCATTTCCGATTCCTTTACTTCCTCCAGTTATAATTACAATATTACTCACTTAATAATTTTTTATATAAATCTAATGTTTCATTTACAGTACGTTTAATACTGTATATATTTAAAATTCTATTCTTCGCATTTATTCCCATTTGTTTACAAAGCTCTTTTTCGTTAGCTAATTTAGAAATTGCTTCACCAATAGCTTTAGAATCTTTTAAAGGAACTACAATACCAGAGTTTTCATTAATTAACTCTGTGCATCCCCCAGCATTAGTCATAATTACTGGTTTTCCAATACTCATAGCTTCACTAATTGCCCGACCGAATCCTTCACTTAAAGAAGTTTGAACGTACATATCACAACCAGCAAGTAAATCGGGAACATCGTTTCGTTTTCCTAGCACATGAATACGATTGCTAATTTTACTATTATTTCGAATACTGTCAAGATGTGGAGCATCTGTGTTTTCTCCGATTAATACATAGTGTATTTCTTGATCAGATTTCAAATACTTAGAAGATTCTAAAAAGTACTTTGTTCCTTTCACTTTTCTGTGATTTCCAATAGAACAAACTACAGTAGCTTCTTTAGGAATTCCAATTTTTGTATAATCAAATGGATTAACTTCAGCAAACCACTCAGAACTATACCCTTTAAATATTCTCACTGCTTTATTCTTATGTTTCCCAAAAAGTTGATTTTTCACATGATTGTAAACAAAATTACTGTTACCTATAATTGCGTCTATTTTTGGATGTAAATATGTAAGGTATGAACTCGGATCGTACCAATGTAAACTCACAGAACCAAAATAGATAACACTTTTAACTTTTGGATGTTTGCGCAAAGCAATCAATCCGCTTCTTGCTGCTTTTCCACTTATAAAATGAACTAATTGAATATTTTTTTCGGAAATAAATTTAGAAAAAGCTTCTTGATATTCCGAATCTATTTTCTTCTTTGGATGCAAGTTAAGGAAAGTAGCATTTTTATTTTGCGAAGTTATAAACTCACGAACATCGTCAGCAATCGGACCAATTAAGTGTATGTTTACTCCTTTTTCTTTTAAACCAAGAAACAAAGCAACTTGAGCAATTTGTGTGTTTAAATTACCACCACCTAAAACAAAAAGTACATTCATGTGTTTTACTTAAAATAAGTTTTGGATTCGTTCCAAAAAACATCCATTTCAGCTAAACTCATATCTGACAATTCTTTGCCAGCTTCTTTAGCTTTTTGTTCAAGATATTGAAAACGGTTTATAAATTTTTTATTCGTTCGTTCTAGTGCGTTTTCTGGGTTTACCTTTATAAAACGTGCATAATTAATCATAGAAAACAAAACATCTCCGAATTCTTTTTCAATGTCATCTTGATTACCATGGTTAATTTCTGCGTTCAATTCATTTAATTCTTCTTGGACTTTTTTCCAAACTTGTTGCGGTTCTTCCCAATCGAAACCAACGCCAGCAACTTTATCTTGAATTCTGTTTGCTTTTACCAATGCGGGTAAACTTCTAGGAACTCCTTCTAATACAGATTTTTTTCCTTCTTTAAGTTTTAGCTTTTCCCAATTTTGTTTTACTTCTTCTGCATTTTTTACAGAAACATCACCATAAATGTGTGGATGTCTGTCTATGAGCTTATCAGAAATAGCATTGGCAATATCTGCTATATCAAAAGCTTTTTTTTCGCTTCCGATTTTAGCATAAAAAACGATGTGCAGAAGCACATCGCCTAATTCTTTTTTTAACTCTTCTAAGTCGTTATCTAAAATAGCATCTCCTAATTCGTAAACTTCTTCAATTGTTAAATGTCTTAAGCTTTCAAGTGTTTGTTTTTTATCCCAAGGACACTTTTCACGTAAATCGTCCATTATATCTAAAAGACGGTTGAAAGCTTCTAATTGTTGTTCACGAGAATTTAACATATGCTATTCTTCTTCCTCAGTAGTAACTTCCTCTTGCGTTAAAGTAGAGAAATCGAAATTAGCTTTCACTAAAATGTTATACCACTGAATTACTTTTTTAATATTTGAAGTATATACTCTTTCTTCATCATATTCAGGTAAAACTTCAGAAAAATATTCGGTTAATTTAGTAGCACTTTCTTTATGAGAAATAGCCTCTTTACCATTTTCCTTACTGGCAATATTGCTAAAAACTTCAGCCAAAGGAATATCTTCAGTATATGTAAAAATGGCAATATTTTCTAATAAGCTGACATTGTGAGTTGCTGTAATTGGCATACGTTTGTCTTCTAATAAAGATTTTACGATAACACCACTTTTTGTTTGTGACAAAATTTCAAATAATCCAGGTTTACCAGATACAGCTATAATTTTACTAAATTCCATGTATATAATTATCTTTTTAATTTAGGAAAGCGCATTCTGTAGTCAGATCGAATCTTTCCTTTTGAAATATTTTCTAATTTTTTCTTGATTAATCTTTTCTTTAATGAAGATAGTTTATCAGTAAATAGAACTCCCTCAATATGGTCATATTCATGTTGAAAAACTCTAGCAGCTAATCCAGATAGCACTTCTGTCTTAGTTTCAAAGTTTTCATCTTGATATTCAATTGTAATAGTTGGTTTTCTCCAAACATCTTCTCTAACATCAGGAATACTTAAACATCCCTCGTTAAAAACCCATTCTTCTCCATCTTCTTCAAGGATTTGTGCATTTATGAATACTCGATTAAATCCTTCTAATACTTTACGATCTTCATCGCTCAAATCTTCATCTGCTGCAAAAGGTGATGCATCAATAATAAATAAACGAATATCTTTTCCTATTTGAGGAGCAGCTAAACCAACACCTGAAGCATTGTACATTGTCTCTTTCATGTTGGCAATCAGTTCGGTAAGGTTCGGGTAATTTTTATCGATTTTCTTTCCTACCTTTCTAAGAACAGGATCACCGTATGCAACAATTGGTAAAATCATAAACAAATTAATTTTTTGATTGCATGCAAAAGTACGAATAACGTTTATTTCTATAAATTATTTGCTATATAAATATGATTGTAGAATGATTGTAGCACTAATTTCGTCAACCAGAGCTTTATTTCTTCGTTGTTTCTTTTTTAGCCCTCCATCGATCATTGTTTGAAATGCCATTTTAGACGTAAAACGTTCATCAACACGTTCAATAGTAATTGCTGGAATTTCCTTCGATAACTTTTGAAGAAAAGGAACAATTAGCTGTTCACTTTCACTATCAGAATTATCCATTTGTTTAGGTTTTCCAACAACAAAAAGTTCTACATTTTCTTTAGATACATAATCTTTTAAAAATGATATTAAATTTTCAGTAGGAACGGTAGTTAAACCAGAGGCAATTATCTGTAATTCATCAGTAACGGCAATTCCCGTTCTCTTTAATCCAAAATCTATAGCAAGTATTCGCGCCAAATTATTTTATTTTTGGCAAAAATACTCATTTTAAACAAGGAAATGTTTTCTGTTTAAAAAATGTATTTTCGCAATTCAAAAATAGATACTGATTTATATTTGTTCAAAATATTTTAAATATGACAGAAATTCGTTCAATTATAGAAAAAGCTTGGGATAACCGAGACTTGTTAAAAGAAGAAGAAACTATTGCTACTATAAGAAAAGTTGTGGATTTATTAGATTTAGGAGAATTACGAGTAGCAGAACCAACAGCTGCCGGATGGCAAGTAAATGAATGGGTGAAGAAAGCAGTTGTTTTATATTTTCCAATTCAAAAAATGGAAACTTTAGAAGCTGGAATTTTTGAATATCATGACAAAATTCCATTAAAGAGAAACTATAAAGAAAAAGAGATTAGAATAGTACCAAATGCTGTTGCTCGTCATGGGGCATATATTTCAGCTGGAACTATTTTAATGCCAAGTTATGTAAATATTGGTGCCTACGTTGATAAAGGAACGATGGTTGACACATGGGCTACAGTAGGTTCTTGTGCACAAATTGGAAAAAATGTTCACTTGTCAGGTGGAGTAGGAATTGGTGGAGTTTTAGAGCCTTTACAAGCAGCTCCAGTAATTATAGAAGACAATGCTTTTATCGGTTCTCGTTGCATTGTAGTTGAAGGTGTAAAAGTAGAAAGTGAAGCTGTTCTAGGAGCAAATGTTGTTTTAACAGCATCAACAAAAATTATTGACGTTACTGGTGATGAACCTGTAGAAATGAAAGGTATAGTACCAGCACGTTCTGTTGTAATTCCAGGAAGTTATACAAAGAAATTCGCTGCAGGAGAATACAACGTTCCATGTGCTTTAATTATCGGAAAACGTAAAGAAAGTACAAATAAGAAAACTTCTTTAAACGACGCTCTTAGAGAATATGATGTAGCCGTTTAAAAATCATAGTTAAATATATTTATAAAGAGACCGAATATAATTTTATATTTGGTCTCTTTTATTTTGGTTTCAAATGGCGAAAATTTCAATTATTATTTCTTATTACAAAGCATTAGATAATTTAAAATTAATCTTAGAAGCACTGAATAATCAGAGTTCAAATGATTTTGAAGTGATTGTTTCAGAAGATGATAATAATCAAGACACTATTGAGTTTTTAGAAGCAAATAGAAAAAAAAGCAAATTTGAAATTCTTCACGTAAATCAGAAGATTGATGATGGTTTTAGAAAAAACCAAATGCTTAATAAGTCAATTAAAATCTCTACCACTGAGACACTTGTTTTTATCGATGGAGATTGTATTCCACATGAACATTTCGTAAAAGCTTATATTGAAAATTCTGAAGAAAATGTAATGTTGAAAGGAAGAAGAGTTATGTTGGGTCAAAAAATTACCGAGAACATTCAAAAAAATAAAACATTATCACCTTTAAAAGGTATATCAGTTTTTCTATCGGATTCGGGGAAGAAAAAAGAAGCTGTTTATTTAGGAAACAAAAGTTTACTTCTAACAATGAAAGATAAAGGCTTACTCGGTTGTAATTGGGGCATTCAAAAGAAACATTTAGTTGAAGTAAACGGTTTTGATGAAGATTACATTCGAGCTGCTGTTGGAGAAGACACTGATATTGAATGGAGACTGAAACGAAACGGAATTGGAAGTAAATCAATGAAAAATAAAGCTATTGTTTACCATTTACATCATGAAAGAAGTTATTCAAATGAAGGAGTTGAAAAAAATAGAGAGTTACTAAGAAAAAAGATTGAAGCCGACAATTATGTTTGTTTAAACGGTCTAGAAAAACGTTCGTAAATGAAAATAGGTTTTGATGGAAAAAGAGCATTTCATAATGCCACAGGACTTGGGAATTACAGTAGAGATTTACTGAAAATTCTTGCTACTCATTTTTCTGATAACGAATACTTAGTTTACAATACAAAACCTAAGAAAATTGATAGATTAAGTGGTTTTAAAAATGTAATGGAGAAACTTCCAGAATCAAATTTTTGGAAGAAATTTTCATCAATTTGGAGGCAAGGTCCGATTCTTAAACAATTAAAAAAAGATCAAATTCGATTATATCATGGGTTATCTGGAGAAATGCCAAGAGGAATTGAAAAAACTGAAATTTCAACGGTAGTTACTATTCATGATTTAATTTTCGTTCGTTATCCTAAATTATATTCATTTTTTGATAGAAAGATTCACTTCAATAAATTTAAATATGCTGCGGAAAAGGCAGACAAGGTTATTGCAATTAGTGAACAGACCAAAAACGATATCATTAAATTTTTGAAAGTTGAAGCATCAAAAATTCAAGTAATATATCAAGGGTGTCATTCAGTTTTTAAAGAAAAAGTCTCTGATGATTTTAAGACAAGAGTAAAAGAAAAATTAAATCTACCGGAAAACTTTATTCTGAATGTTGGAACGATTGAAGAAAGAAAAAATTTACTCAGTATTTTAAAAGCTATTAAGGATTTGAATACCGAATTAGTAGTTGTTGGAAGGAAAACTGAATATTATAAAACAATAGAAAATTATATAAATGAGAATAAACTTAATAATAGAGTTCACTTTTTAGAAGGAGTCACATTAAAGGAATTGGCAGCTATTTATCAAATTGGAAATATTTTTATTTACCCGAGTATATTTGAAGGTTTTGGTATTCCAATAATTGAAGCTTTATATTCTAAAACTCCTGTTATTACAACAAAAGGAGGTGTGTTTCCTGAAACGGGCGGACCAAATTCATGTTATGTAAACCCAAATGATTCAGAAGAATTATCTAAAGCTATTGAAGATATTTTAAATGATAAAAGTTTACAGAATGAAATGGCTGACAAAGGTTATACATTTGTACAGAAATTTAATGATGATGTTATTGCCAACAATGTTATGAAACTTTATAGATCTATTTTAGATGAGCGAAGCTAAGACTATTTGTTTTTTTAATTCAACCAAAACCTGGGGAGGAGGAGAGAAGTGGCATTTTGAGATGTCATCTTTTTTACATTCTCAAGGTGAAAAAGTTTTAGTAATAGTTTCTCCTAACAGCGAATTAAGTAAAAAATTAAAATTAAAAGGTATTCCTATCGAAGAAATTAGCGTTTCAAATTTTAGCTACGTAAATGTTTCGAAGGTGAATAAAGTTGTTAGATTTTATAATAAGCATCATGTTAAAACTGTAGTCATGAATTCTTCTGAAGATATGAAATTAGGAGGATTAGCGGCTCGAAAGGCTGGGATAAATCGTATTATTTACCGAAGAGGAAGTGCAATACCAATTAAGAATTCTTTTATAAACCGTTATTTTTTTCAAAATGTTTTAACTGAAGTATTAGCTAATTCTGAAGCTACTAAAAAAACAATTAATGCTAAAAATTCAGCCTTATTTCCAATAGAAAAAATTACGGTTATTCCGAATGCTATTGATATAGCAAGCTTTGATAATTTACAATTCAGAAATCTATACAAGAGAGAAAATTCAGAAATTGTTTTAGGTAATCTAGGAAGAATGGTTTATCAAAAGAATCAAACTTTTTTAATAGAAGTTGCTAAAGAATTGAAAAAAAGAAATCTGAATTTCAAAATGTTAATTGGAGGTGACGGAAAGTTAGAGAAAGAATTAAAAGATAAAGTAGCTCAAGAAAAATTAGATAGTGAAATTAAATTTTTAGGTTTTATAAATAACCCTAAAAGTTTCATGAGTAGTTTAGATGTTTTCTTATTGCCGTCGCGATGGGAGGGATTTGGATATGTACTGGCAGAAGCAATGTTATGTGAAAAGCCTTGCATAGCTTTCGAAATCAGTAGTAATTTTCAAATAGTTGAAAACAACAATAATGGGTTCTTAGTTCCATTTGAAAATCTTAAGGCTTTTTGTGATAAAATTGAATGGTATTTAAATCACAGAGACCAAATAGATGGAATGGGGAAGAACGGAAGAGAGAAAATAGAAAATGAATTCAATAGTACTTTAATTCAGAATAAAGTTAAAGAGTTCTTACAGTCCTAAGACTTAGCTTTTTTATTCCTTTCTCTTAGTTTCAAATATTTTAAAACGCTATATTCTGCGATATAAGTACTCCAAACATAACCTTCATATCCGTTTAAAATATTTCCTCGAATAAAATATTCTTTAAAAAATGCTAATGGATATTTAAAAAGTAATAATAATAGGTTTACCTTTTTATTTTTATTAAAATACTCTTCTGATACTAAAGTTGCGTATCTATTTTTCTTATAATTTATTTGTTCAACAGTATCAACTGTATAATGAAAAAATATATTTTTAAATCGTCCTTTTTTACCTTTGTATACTACTGTTTCATGAACTTTCTTATTAGAAAAATTGGCATAATTTTTATTGAATAAACGAAGTACAGGTGTATTTTTTAAATAACCATATTTAAACACTTTACCCAAGTAAACATGTTTTCTATTTAAATAGTAGGCTTTATATGGAAGAGTTTCTTTTGAAAATTCATGTTTAATTTCATTAATCAATGAATCAGTTAGAACTTCATCAGCATCAATTGATAAAATCCAATGATTTCGACATTGTTCAACTAAAAAACGTTTTTGTTCTCCATATCCTTCAAATTTTTTAAAGAATACTTTTGCTCCATATTCCTTGCCAATATCAACTGTTGAATCGGTACTATATGAATCTACAATTACAATTTCATCACACCAAGAAAGTTTTTCTAGTGTACGAGCAATATTACTTTCTTCATTGAAAGTAATCAGAGCGGCACTAATTTGGTGTTTTTGCATTAGCGAAATTTTTCATTCACAAACATAAGGAATTTACAGAGTTTAGTTATTCAGACTTTTTGAATAGTAGAAATAAGTTTTCAAAATTCTTGTTTTGAGTTATAAATAGAAAAATAGATTAGATATGTTTAAATTTGCACCGCGATTTTTTTAATTAATTTTTATAGATTATGATTGAAGAAACACTAGAACATTTAGTAAACGGTAATACAATTTTATATCCAACAGATACTGTATGGGGATTAGGATGTGATGCAACGAATAGTGAGGCTGTTAAAAAGATTTATAAAATTAAAAATAGAGAAGAAAGCAAAAGCTTAATCGTATTGGTTAATTCTTTAAAAATGCTTCAGGAGTACGTAAATGTTCCAGCTCAAGCTATAGAAGTTTTAAATAAAGCAGTAAAACCAACAACCATTATCTACAGAAATCCTAAAGGTATCGCAGCTAATATTATTAATAAAGAAGATAATACTATAGCTATTCGTGTAGTTCAAAATGAATTTTGTGAAAAATTGATTGAGAAATTTAATAAACCGATTGTTTCAACTTCTGCGAATTTGAGTGGAAACCCAACACCCAAGTCTTTTATAGATGTGGAACAAGTAATTTTGGATAGCGTAGATTATATAGTAAATTTGCAGCAAAACAAAGTTTCAAAAAGGTCGTCAACCATATTAAAAATTGAAGGAGAAGAAATTATAGTGATCCGAGAATAGAGTTTATGCCAGAGAAGTATTACAAAGAAGCAATTTCGAATAAAATATTTGAATACATTACACAAGCTACAGAAGAATTACAACTAAAAAGTTATGTAATTGGTGGTTTTGTAAGAGATTTTATTTTACGAAGAGGCAACGCAAAAGACATTGATGTTGTTACTGTTGGAAGCGGGATTGAATTAGCACAAAAAGTAGCAAGTTTATTACCGAATAAACCAAAAGTTCAAGTTTTTAAAACCTACGGAACGGCAATGTTACGTTACAAAGAAATTGAGGTCGAGTTTGTAGGTGCTCGTCGAGAATCTTACCATGAAGATAGTAGAAATCCAGAAGTTACAACAGGTAGTTTACAAGACGATCAAAATCGTCGAGATTTTACGATTAACGCATTAGCATTAAGTTTAAATAAAGAATCTTTTGGAAAATTATTAGATCCTTTTGGTGGAATTAATGATTTGGACAATAAAATCATTCGAACTCCTCTTGATCCAGATATTACTTATTCAGATGATCCTCTACGTATGATGCGCGCTGTTCGTTTTGCTTCTCAATTGAATTTTACAATTGAAAAAAGCTCATTAGATGCCATTACTAAAAATGTAAATCGTATTGATATCATTACAAGAGAACGAATTGTCGAGGAATTAAATAAAATAATGGCTTCGCCAGTTCCTTCTATCGGATTTTTATTGTTAGAGAAAACAGGTTTATTAAATAAAATTCTACCTGAATTAATCGCTTTGAAAGGAGTAGAAGAAGTAGAAGGGCAAACACATAAAGATAACTTTTATCATACTTTAGAAGTTGTAGATAATATTTCTAAACACACTGAAGATATTTGGTTACGTTGGGCTGCTTTATTACATGATATAGGAAAAGCTCCAACGAAAAAGTTTGATAAAAGAAATGGTTGGACGTTCCATTCTCATGAATTTGTTGGTTCTAAAATGGTATACAAGTTATTTAAGCGCTTAAAAATGCCATTAAATAACAAAATGAAGTTTGTTCAAAAAATGGTCTTATTAAGTTCAAGACCTATAGTATTAGCTTCTGAAGTTACAGATTCTGCTGTACGTCGATTAATTTTTGATGCTGGTGATGATATTGATAGTTTAATGACTTTATGTGAAGCAGATATCACAACTAAAAATCCAAAGAAGTTTAGACGTTATCATAAGAATTTCGAAATCGTTCGTCAGAAAATTAAAGAAGTAGAAGAACGTGATCGTATTCGTAATTTCCAGCCTCCAATCACTGGTGAAGAAATTATGAAAACATTTAACTTAAAACCATGTCGTGAAATCGGACAAATTAAAGAGGCGATTAAAGAAGCAATTTTAGAAGGAATAATTCCAAATGAATATGAAGCTTCTCACAAATTTATGTTTGAAAAGGCAAAAAGTTTAGGGTTAGAAGTTAACTTGAAGTAAAATTAGAGCATTACCAGTTATATTTTCACTATTTAGGTTAAACCCGAAGCCTAATCCTGATTTAATTCCTTTGAAGATAGAGTTTCGATATAAGTCAAAAATTAGATTTATTCTTACTGGAAAATTAATTGTTTCTATTTGTTTGTTATATGCATAATTATTGAGACTAAAACTATAATATCCTATACCTGAAATTAATTCTATATTTAGGAAATTAGCAATTTTAATATCTCTTCCATATAGTAAATTTGAAGTAATATAGTTATTAGGATTTTGTCCGATCTGGCCTCCATATTCCAGGTTAAGGCCTAAAATATTTCTTTTGTGATAGAATTGTAAGCTAAGTTGAGCAGCAATTAGACCATCTGTTTTTTCGGATTTATAAGGACCTACTCCTAGTGAAATTGAAGACTTATCTGAGGAAATTTGAGCTTTTAAATAAATAGAAAATAAAATTGCTATTAAAGTAAATCGTTTTTGCATTTTTCATAAATTATAATGAAACAAAAGTAAAAACGGCTATTTTTTAAATATCCAATATTATCTTAATTGCATTATTTAGGACAAATTTGAGTGGTTTTCTTATGCGTTTTTAAACAAGTCATCAATCTTTTTTGAACAGTTTTCCCAAGAGTACTCTAAGGCAGTTTCTCTGATGTTTAATTTGATTTCATCTGCTTTTTTAATCAAAGGAATTACAACTTCATGAGAAGCATTTAAATCGAATAAAAAACCATTTTCTCCATGCTTTATGACATCTGGACAAAAACCTGTTTTCGAGGCCACAGGAACACAATTAGAAAGCATAGCTTCTAAAATAGGAACTGGTCCTCCTTCTAACAGAGATGGAGAGACAAACGTATCAATTTTTGCATATAAATCTGGAAATTCTGAATAGTCTCGATTATTATGGTAAGTAAAATTTTGTAGTTTTTTCAGTTCATTGAACTTATCAAATTTTTCCCAATTTTTCCCAAAAATATGGAAGTGCTTTTCTGGCATGTTTTTAATAATCTGATAAACTAATTCTGGGTTTTTACGTTCTCCAAAATTTGAACAGAATCCAACATCTCCGCCATTTCTTTCATGTGAATAGAAAAAATCTGGATCAGAGGCAATATGTATAATTTCTAATTTTTCTGGTTTAATTCCAATTTCAATTAAATCTTGTTTTACTTGAGAGTTTAAACAAATTACTTTGTCAGCTAAGTTCAAACACCAAGCAATATGAGTTTTCGAATAAGAAGTGGTATAATGTGCATGCGTAAACATAACAATGTTTTTCTTCCTCAGAATTTGAGGATTATGCCGCATTGCTCTGCAAAAATAATGAGGGTAAATAAAGTAATATCCGTCTGAATCTGGTAAATCTCTCAATTTAGCATGGAAATAGGGTGATGCATTTAAACCTGAATGCTGGGAAAGTTTCCGAACTTTGGTTCCAAAAATCCACGACTTGTCGGCCTCTCTGGCAACATAAACTAAAGTATCAATAAATGTTTTATTTTCAATCTTGATAAATTTAGATTTTAAGATGGCCAATAAATATTTCCACTTATAGATGATGTTGAATATTAAATATTCCTTCATAATTAAGAATCAATATTTTGCATAGTAACTAACTTGTAATATTCTCCTTTTTTTGTTAGTAGCTCATCGTGTTTCCCTTGTTCAACAATCTTTCCCTTGTGTAAAACCACAATATTATCAGCATTTTGAATGGTAGATAAACGATGTGCAATAACCATAGAAGTACGATTTTGCATCATGTTTTCTAAAGCAGATTGTACGAGTTTTTCTGATTCAGTGTCTAGGGCAGAAGTAGCTTCATCTAAAATCATAATTGGTGGATTTTTCAATACAGCTCTCGCAATAGATAAACGCTGTTTCTGTCCACCAGATAATTTATTTCCACTATCACCAATGTTAGTATCGAATTGCTCAGGTTGATCTTTGATGAATTCATAGGCATTGGCGATTTCAGCAGCCTTATGAATTTCTTCATCACTTGCGTTTTGATCACCAATTTTGATATTTTCTTTAATAGAATCATTAAATAAAATTGAGTCTTGTGTAACAATTCCCATTAAGTTTAATAACGATTTCTTTGTCAGGTTTTTAATATTAACTCCATCAATTAGAATTTCACCTTTAGTAACATCATAAAAACGGGTAATTAGATTCGCTAAAGTAGATTTTCCACTTCCAGATTGTCCTACCAAAGCAACAGATTCTCCTTTTGGAATTTTTAAAGAAAAGTCTTCTAATACATAATCATCCTGATATTTAAACCAAATATTTTTAAATTCAATATCACTATCAAAGGTCAATTTATTTTGAGCGCTTGGTAGATCTTCTAACTCATCTTCGGTTTCTAAAATTTGAAGAATTCTATCAGCTGCAGCATTACCTTTCTTAATAGTGAAACTTGCTTTAGAAATTGATTTTGCTGGAGTAATTATATTATATGCTAAACCAAGGAAACTCAATAATGTTTCTCCTTCTATTGTTTTGTCAATTAATACAATTTGTCCTCCATACCATATTATAACACAAAATACAGTAACACCTAAAATTTCACTGACAGGTCCGGCCAATTGTGTTTTAATCATTAGTTTGTTCATTAATTTTTCAAAACGACTCGTAGAGTTTTGGAATTTTTTATTGAAGATACTCTCAGCTGTGAATCCTTTAATAACCTTTAAGCCTTGTAGTGTTTCGTCTAATATAGACAAGAATATACCTTGCTCACCTTGAACTTTATCAGATGTTTTCTTTAAGTTTTTTCCTATAATGTTTATAATAAAACCTGCAACAGGAATAAATACGAAAATGAAAATTGTTAGTTTAACACTAAAAACTAACATCATTCCTACTGAAATTAAAATCATTAAAGGGTCTCTGAAAATTAACTCTAAGATTGATAAAAATGAGTAATGAACTTCGATTACATCATTTCCAATTCGAGCCATTATATCACCTTTTTTCTTTTCAGAAAAGTAAGATACTGGTAGAGATATAGTTTTATCGTACAAATCGTTACGTAAATCTTTCAATACACCATTTTTTAAGAAAGTGATGTAATAAAAGGCTAGATAGCTAAATATATTTTTTAAAATGAATGTTATTACGATTAATCCAATTACTAAGAAAAGGGCGTTAGATGCATCTTTTTGAACTAACTGATCTGTATAATAACTTAAACTTTGATTTACGTAGCTGTTAATTTGAGTAAAACCTTCATAAACTGGTTTTTTAATAGCTTCTGTCCTTTTTTCATCACCAAATAGCACTTTTAACAAAGGCATAATAACAATGAATGAAAGTGCTGAGAAAACAGCATATAATATGTTAAAAAAGATGTTTAAAAACGCGAATCTTTTATAGGGATTCGCGTATTTTAAAATTTTTTGGAAGTATTCCATTTAAACTCCTAATTGTTTTTTTATTCTTGATATTCGTTCGTCTAATAACCGTTCCACTTTATCGGTACTGTCTACATTCGCTAAATCGTCTTGAACACTTATGTAGAACTTAATTTTTGGTTCTGTTCCACTTGGCCTGCAAGCTACCTTTGTGCCTTTTTCAGTTTCGTAAATTAAAACATTTGATTTTGGAATATTTATTTCAAATTCCTCACCCGTAAGGATATTTTTACGAATTGAGCTCTTATAATCATCTACAAAAGTTACTTTTTCACCATCAATTTCTGTCATTGGATTGTTCCGTAAATCAACTAACATTTGTTTGATTTCAGTGGCTCCATCCATTCCTTTTTTAACCAATGCAACTAAATGTTCCTTGTAAAAACGATTGTTTACATAAATATTTAATAATTCCTTATAAAAAGAACTTCCTTTACTCTTTGCATCAGCTGCAATTTCGCAGGCGAGTAGGGTAGAAGTAACAGCATCTTTGTCACGTACGAAATCACCAACCATGAACCCAAAACTTTCTTCTCCACCACCGATGAACTCTTGTTCAGGATAATCCTTAATCATTTTGGCTATCCATTTAAAACCAGTTAGTCCAACTTTAGTTTCAACATTATAACTGGCGGCGATATCATTTACTAAATTTGTAGAGACAATTGTTGATCCAACAAATTGTTTGCCATTTAGTTTCCCCTGCTTTTTCCATTGTTTAATTAAGAAATCTGTCATTACACTCATGGTCTGATTTCCATTTAGTAATTTTATATTTCCATTTAAATCTCTAATAGCAATTCCCAATCGATCACTATCAGGATCTGTACCAATAACAATATCAGCATTTAATTTATTAGCGTAATTTATCGCCATTTCTAAAGCTTCTGGCTCTTCTGGATTTGGAGATTTAACCGTAGGGAAATTGCCATTAGGCTCTGCCTGTTCCTCAACTACATGAATATTTGTATAACCTGCACGTTCTAAAACTTCAGGAATTAACTTAATTGAAGTTCCATGTAACGAGGTAAATACAATTTTTAAATCTTCTCTTCCTTTTACGTCAAATGTTCCGTTCTTGATAGAAGCATCCCAGAAAGCTTCATCAACTTCTTCTCCGATGTATGAGATTAGTTCTTCATTTTTATCAAAATTAATTTCTGAATAATCTAATGTATTAACTTCTGCAATTATTTCTTTGTCCTGAGGAGGAACAATTTGACCTCCATCTGTCCAATATACTTTATAACCATTATATTCTGGAGGATTATGAGATGCAGTAAGAACGATTCCTGCATGACAGTTTAAATGATTTACACAAAAAGATAATTCTGGTGTTGGTCTTAAATCTTCAAAAACATAAGATTTAATATTATTTGCAGATAAAATTTCAGCTACGAGTTTGGCAAACTCTTTACTATTGTGTCTACAATCGTAAGCAATGGCAACTTTCAAATCCTCAGTTGGGTATGCTTTATGAAGACAATTACATAAACCTTGAGTAGCTTTTCCTAAAGTATATTTATTGATACGATTAGTACCAGATCCCATAATACCTCGCATACCACCCGTTCCAAATTCTGCGTCTTTATAAAAGCGATCCGCTAAATCTTCTGATTTAGAATTAATTAAATTTTGCACTTCATTTCTTGTATCTTCATCGAAAGTAGAAGACAACCAAAGTTTAGCCTTCTGTAAGATTTCTTCCATTTAATAATTTTTTGGTAGTGGTTATAAATTTTGTTTTTCTTTGATTTTATAGTGCTTTTGATTAGGATTACTCTTAATAACTAATTCTCCTAAAAAGCCGGCTAAAAACAACAATGTACCTAATATCATTGAAGTTAAGGCAATATAAAACCATGGATTTTGAGTTACTAAAATAGAAGGTATTTTGTTAAAAAGTCTATATAATTTAACAATACCAACATAAAAAGCCATTGAAGTTCCAGCAAGGAACATTAGAGTTCCCCATAAACCGAAAAAGTGCATTGGTCTTTTTCCAAATTTAGATAAAAAAGATATAGTAATTAAATCTAAAAAGCCATTTACGAATCGATCTATCCCAAATTTTGTTTCGCCATATTTTCTTGCTTGGTGTTGAACAACTTTTTCACCAATTTTATAAAAACCTTCGTTCTTTGCTAAAACAGGAATATAACGATGCATTTCACCATTTACTTTTACAGCTTTCGCTACTTGCTTCTTATAAGCTTTTAAACCACAGTTGAAATCATTTAATTCTAAACCAGAAGTTTTTCGAGCTGCCCAATTAAATAATTTAGATGGAATATTCTTAGTTACAACATTATCATAACGTTTCTTTTTCCACCCAGAAATCAAATCATAATCATCTTTGATAATCAAATTATACAACTCTGGAATTTCCTCTGGATTATCTTGCAAGTCTGCATCCATGGTAATGATAACATCTCCCTTAGCTGCATTAAACCCAGCATCTAAGGCTTGTGATTTTCCATAGTTTTTTTGAAAACGAATTCCCTTAACCTCCTGTTTTTTTTCTGATAAAGATTTAATTATACTCCAAGATTTGTCGGTACTTCCATCATCGATAAAAATAACTTCATATAAAAACTGATTGGACTGCATAACTTGTGCAATCCAATCATATAATTCTTGTAAAGATTCTTCTTCGTTTAAAAGTGGTATTACTACCGATATATTCATAATAATTATTACATGTACATATAAAGCCGTAAAGTTACAATTTTAATATTGTTAAAAAGTGTCCTCCTCTCTTTTTTGCATAATCGCTCCACCTATAGCTGATATAACAAATCCAATAAATGTCCAAAATAGAATTCCCATCGCACTCGAAATTAATGGTCCTGACATTTTCTTTTGAATAGCAAGTTGTGTTTCAACCTGCTCATCACTTAATCCAGCATCGTAAAGAGCTTGCTCAGTCTTTTCTAGGACCTGTTGTGTAAATTCTGGTTCTATGAGATTATTGAAAATTTGTTGATAAACAAGTATAATTAAAGTACCTAAAACAGCAATACCAATACCTACTTTAATTGCTTGTCCAAAAGAAAGGAATCCTTGATTTTCTGATTTAAACTTTTTAATACCTAATACGATTATTGTAATAAGACTTAGTGCAGTAATAACCAAAGATAAAAATCCTGCAGTTGTGTCGAATAACATTCCTGAAGCGTAAATTATTAAGTTGACAAATACGATGATTATACCATAAATTACCCCATAATTGAGTATAATATTCTTACTGTTTACTTGATTTTCCATTTGTTGTTAATTTGATTAGTTAATTTATTAAAAAAAGTATACAAAACATCTTGTTAGTATTCAATGTTTTAAAAACGTTACAAAATTTTCATGAAAATTTCATGTAACTTTTTTGGTTTAGATTAAAAAAATGATTGTAAATTTGCCTCGGCAAGTTCTACACAACCAGCTCCCTTTGAATCCCCCAGGGCGGGAACGCAGCAAGGGTATTAGGTCGTAGCGGTGTGATGTAGGTAGCTTGCCATTTTTTGTTTCCTCATATTTCTTTTCTCGGATGAAACTGTTCAATTACTGTCTTTAAGTACGAAGCATCTAAATGAACATAGATTTCAGTTGTAGTAATACTTTCATGACCTAATAATTGTTGTATTGCTCGAAGATCGACTCCTTCTTTCAGTAAATAAGTTGCAAAAGAATGTCTTAAAGTATGTGGACTAACATTTTTATTTATATTAGCCTTTGTACATAGGTCCTTCAATATTATAAATATCATTTGTCGTGTTAAACGTTTTCCTCTTCTATTTAAGAAAAGAATGTCGCTATCTTGTTTAGCTGGAATTAATTTATTTCTTATTTCGTTTAGATAAATATGAATATAATTCATCGTTGAACTGTGAATTGGTACAAATCGTACCTTATTTCCTTTTCCTTTAATTTTAATAAAGCCTTCTTCAAAAAATAAATCAGAGAGCTTTAAATTAATTAATTCACTTACACGAAGACCACATCCATACATGGTTTCTAAAATTGTTCTATTTCTTTCACCCTGTGGATGACTTAAATCTATTGTTTGTATAATTTTAGAAATTTCTTCATTTGATAGAACATCTGGTAATGTTCTTCCAATTTTTGGAGATTTTATTAAATCCAAAGGGTTATCTTTTCTATAATCTTCAAATACCAAATACTCAAAGAAACTTCTCAATCCAGATATAATTCTAGCTTGTGTTCTGAGACTAATTACTTTTGAAATCTCATAAATAAATTGCTGAATATCTTCTTTTCTTATAGATAGAGGAGAGAAGTCTAATTCAAATTGATTTATAAAATTGACTAGCTTTTGTACATCTCTTTCATAGTTTTCAATTGAGTTATTAGATAGAGCCCTTTCTATTTTTAGATAATGCTTGTAATCTACAATTTTAGCTTTCCAACTCATGTAAAATCCTTAAAAATACTTTGTTATTTCAAAAATAAGGTTACTTTTGTTAAGCAAACTTATAATTATAAAATTAAAATTATGAAAAAATTTTTACTAGCAATTGCTATAGTAGCTTTTGGATTTACTGCTAACGCACAGGATGGAGAATTAAACGCAGGTGTTAACTTAGGTTTCCCTGTTGGTGATTCCAGTGATGGTTATTCTTTTGTTATTGGTGCTGAAGTAAACTATTTATTTCCAGTTTCAGACGATTTTAAAGTAGGACCTTCTTTAGGTTTTGTAAACTATTTTGGGCAAGATGTTGATGTACCAGGATTTGGAACTGTTTCTCTTGAGGATGTTTCTTTCTTACCTATAGCTGCTGCTGGTCGTTTCGCTGTATCAGAAAAGTTCACTTTAGGTGCTGACTTAGGATATGGGATTGGTCTTAGCCCTGAAGGAATCGAAAGTGGATTTTATTACAGACCAATGGTAGGTTATAATATTTCTGAAAAAATTATGTTACAGGCAACTTTTTCAGGTATTAGTGTTACAGGAGGCTCTTTTTCTAATCTCGGTGTAGGAGCCATGTTCGCATTATAATACCATAATCACATTATATTTTCAAAAGGAGCTTTCGAGCTCCTTTTTTTAATGTAAAAAAAGTAACTACTTGTCTTATAATACTTAAGTTTTTTTAACATAAAAAAAGTAAGAAAAAGCTTTACTGAAGGAATAAATCCACCTACTTTCGCACTTCTATAATTATAATTACAATTAAAATTTATGAAAAAATTTCTTTTAACAATTGCTATCGCAGTATTCGGATTTGCTGCTAATGCACAAGAAGGTACTTTAAATGTAGGAGGTAATATCGCTTTACCAATTGGAGATGCAGGAGATGCATATTCTTTTTCTTACGGAGGAGAGGTAAATTATTTATTTAACTTATCTGAAGATTTTAACTTAGGAGCTTCATTTTCTTACATCCAGTATTTAGGAAAAGAAGTAAATGGTTTTGACGTACCTAATGTTGCGTTTTTACCAGTTGCTGCAGCAGGTCGTTATAACCTTTCTGACAAATTCGTAGTAGGAGCTGATTTAGGTTTTGCTATAGGTGTTGACGAAGGAAATGATGGTGGATTTTATTATAGACCTATGGTAGGTTATAAAGTTATGGAGAACATAACTTTACAAGCTACTTATGCTGGTATTAGCTTAGACGGTGGATCTGTTGCTAATATCGGATTAGGTGCTTATTATTCTTTCTAATAAGTTTAATAGAAATTATGAAAACAAAAGGAGCTTTCGAGCTCCTTTTTTTATGCAAAAAAACTAATGTCTATGATCTAATTATTAGGTAATTAAATCCGTGTGAAATCATTGAAAATGGTTGTCAAATAAAATAACATTATATTTGTTTCACAACTTATAATTATAATTCAAAATTTATGAAAAAAATTTTACTTACTATTGCTTTGGTAACGTTTTGTTTAACTGTTAAAGCACAAGATGAAGGTGGTCAAACTGCTAAGGGAAAATTTGTTATCGAAGCCAATACTGGTTCAGCAACAACTGGTAATACTTCTTTTTCTTTTACATCTCAAGATGAAGCAACTAGTTTTTCTGTTGGTTTAGATGGAGGGTATTTTATAGTAGATGATATTGCTATTAAAGTAGGGTTAGGCTATTCTGAAGACGCTAACGAAAATACCAGCCTTGTTTATAAAGTCGGTGCAGAAATGTACATAGACGGAAGATTTCCAATTGGAATTGACATTACAGGAACAGATAATGATACAACAAGTGTAAATTGGTTAGGTTTACAGGCTGGTTATGCAATATTTTTAGGTGAAAATGTAAGTATCAAACCTGCGTTAAGATATAACATAGGAATGGACGGAGATGTAGAAGATGAAGGTCTTTTTCAAGGTTTAATTGGATTTGCCTTATACTTTTAGTCCTCAAAAATATTTATCCTAAGGAGTAGTAAGACTACTCCTTTTTTGTTTTTAATTAGATTCATTTTTTATATTACCTATATTAGAAAATAATACGCTCTTTCTGTTACTTTGTTCATTCCTTGCAACACTTGTAGTTGAGTAAAATGAGTTTAACGAGGCAATTAATGGTTGAGTAAAAATTGGAAATTTTGAAAAATTTTCAAACGGAGCGAAAGGCTTAGATTTGAATTACTTCTTTCATGTTTTTGAAGGAGTAAATATTGAATTAGTGGTAATCTTATGTATTCTTTAGCTTAAGAAACAAACGGAGTTAAACCTGAAACACTATTTTAATTATCAATTGATCGAACAGTTAAGTTTCATACTGAATGAGTTGATTTTTAGTATTTGTAAATACGACTTATGCTATTGTTGTATACTAGTATAGATTAAGGTGGAATTTATGTAAAGCAAGGTGAGGGTATAATACTAATCAAAATTTTAATATCAACTTATTTTATTTAGGTGTTAAAAGTGGACCGAAACATGGTTATGTTGGTTGAGGAATCTTATTTAACGTCTTTGGAGATAACAGCTCTTACAATTTAAAAAGAATTATGAAAAAACTTATAGTTATAAACGGACCAAATTTAAATCTACTGGGAAAAAGAGAGCCTGAAATTTATGGTTCTAAAACTTTTACAGAGTATTACGAAGAGCTCAAAAGTAAATTTCCTGATACTGAATTAGAGTATTTTCAATCTAATATTGAAGGTGAAATCATTAATAAATTACATGAAGTTGGTTTTAATTATGATGGAATTATATTAAATGCAGCTGCTTACACACATACATCCGTTGGTATAGGAGATGCTGTTAAGGGAATTTCAACTCCAGTGGTTGAAGTACATATTTCAAATGTTCATTCTCGAGAAGACTTTAGACATGTTAGCTACATAGCTGGAAACGCGAAAGGTGTGATAAGTGGTTTTGGTTTAAATAGCTATGTGCTCGCAATTCAAAGTTTCTTGTAAAAAACGAAACAAAATTAATACCCATTCAATTTTTTGTTTTGAGTTAACGTGTAAAGAAATATATATCTAATAAATAGTAATCCGGTTAATGGAATTATTGGGTACGTAAATTGCTGGATTTTTGTAAAATGTATTATAGGTATAAATAATAAAAGAATTGTTATAAAACTAAAATAACGGTGTATCCAATTCGGCTTTTTCCTTTTTAAGAAAAGGAAAGATACAATAAGATTTGGAGCAAACCCCCATAAAAAATTAAAGTTATTAGGAGCAGTTGAGTGATTTGTGAAAAACCATAGAAATACAATTAAAATTCCCACTAATCCACTACTGAATAACAGGAGAAAATCTAAAAATTTTGATTGACGTTGCTTTTTGTAGTCTAGATAAGTAATTATAGCAACTAAAATAAAAAGAATCGAAAATACTAGAAACGGACTAAAACTATCTGATAAAACCTCTTTATTTTCAAATTCTATTAGTGTAGTTTCTTTTGTAATTAATTTTTCTTCACCTTTTGCAGATTTTATTTTAGAATTCTTGTAAGCTAAGTATAAGTACTCAGGTAAATATAGATATTCTTCGGGAGTAGCAATTTTATCTAATTTATTCCCTAAGGCGATATTAATTCCAAAACTTCCCCAAGAATTAGGATGGATTTTTTTATTCATCAAAATTCTAATAGTCTTAGGATTACGAGCGAAATCCTCATTTAATAAAAGTTTATTTTTTAAAATAGATTTTACAAGATCTCTTGGTCGAGTAGCACAATTATCAAAGAAAGGATCATAAAAATAATTGGCATTTTCAGGTTTCGCATTATTCTCTAAGAAATAGAAAAATTCTGTTTTTTCTTGTTGATTTAAATTTAAAACTTGTTGTTTAACCCATCTTTTATCTTCTTTTGCCGATTTTAAAGCATAATGAAAAGGATATCTAGCAAGTTTATACTTCATGAAACCTCTTACAAAATTTGTATAGAAATTTGGGTCACTAAAATCGAAAATTCCGTAATTATACAATAAATCAAGATTTAGAAGAGGATCTTTTACTCGAATAGCTGTGTGTCCGAATTTCTCATATAAATTATCTCCAGGACCCGAAGTAATGATGCTGATCTCTGAATAAACGGATAGCTGTACTTTTTGAGAATAACTAAATTGAGTTATGAAAAGTAAAAGAAGAAAGTGTTTTTTAAACATAATTAGCGATAAAAACTATAATCAATTTTAATTGAGAAGATATTCGAAAACAATGCATTACCTACACTTCCTATATTGGTTAAAGCGTAATCTATCTGAATTCCTTTGTATTTAAATCCTAATCCAAAATTTGGTTGAACAGATAAAGATTCACTATTATCAAATTCTCGCACATTTTGAAAATTACCTGCACCAACTCGTAAATAAACTAATTCATCGTAATCCAATTGAAAACCAAAAGCTGGATCTATACTAACAAAAGATGTAGAAATAATATCATTTGTTTCAGCGAAACGCATATTGATGTCAAACTCGGTTAATAAATGAAAATATCTCCCAATATTAAAAGTTTTTGCCAGTCCAGCTTGTAACTTTGGTTTCGTAATTTCAGTGGTCTCAGGTAGCTCTTGATTCTGACCAGGAATAGCATTTCTAATTTTTTCAAATTCTGTTTCGTTAATAGTCCAAGTGTTAAAAGTGGTGGTAATATCTCTGGCCATTATACCAAACTTCCAACTATTTTTTTCAAACTGAATTCCTAAATCAAAACCGAAACCCCATGACGTTGCAAAATCACCAATAATTCTTCTAATTATCTTGGCATTTCCTCCAATAGTAAATCCATCTAAAGGCATTCTTCGGGCATAACTCACATTTAAAGCATAATCGGCAGCCGAAAACAAATTAATTCGATTAAAATCAATATTACCTTGGCTATCAATTAATTCTGTTGTATTGAGAATATCATCTACACCAAATCTTATAATTGATAATCCTACGGAGCTATCTTTATTAATTGGCATTGCAAAACCAGCAAAATTATAAGTGGCAATGCCCGAAAAATAAGAAGCATGCATTAATGATCCTTGATAATCTTCAATTCCTACTAAACCAGCAGGATTCCAGTAAGTTGAATTAACATCATTAGTTGTTGCAACGACCGCTTTGCTCATTCCTAATGCAGCAGCATCAACACCAATATTTAAGAATTCATTTGAATAGTTTCTAAACTGACTATAAGAAAGAATAGAAGCAAATAAGAAAAAATATAGTAGTTTGATTCTCAAGATCTCAAATTATTTAAAGAACAAATATCTTAATTCCTTGTGAAATAACAGATAATTTAACTAGTTATTGTATTAAGAGTATGTATTTAATTGATTCTGAATAAAACTTATAATTTGATTTTCAATCCAAAATACTTCATCATTAAATGTTGAAACAAATCCAACATGTCCACCATATTTAGGCGTCATTAAATAAAAGTTCTCTGAATTTTCTGCAATTTCATAAGGGTAGCAATCTAAAGATAAGAAAAAGTCGTCCTTTGCATTAATCAACAAAGCTTTCTGATTTATTTTGGATAAATATGGTTTACTACTTGCTTTTTCCCAATAATCTTCAGGACTGTTAAAACCAAAAACTGGTGCTGTATATATTTCCTCAAAATCTCTAAAACATGAAGCTTTTGCAATTAATTTCTTATTAGGATTAAATTCGGGGAATTTTTCAGCTTTTAATAGAACTTTAGATTTTAATGTTCTAAGAAATTCCTTCATGTAAATTTTGTTTTTGAGTTTACTTAATTCAGCCTGAGCACTTGTTAAATCTATAGGAACAGAAACTGCAATACCTCCTTTTACGCTAGGAGGAATGGTTTTACTGAATTCTCCTAAATATTTAAGAATAAGATTACCTCCTAAACTAAAACCACATAAAACGATATTATTGTAATTGTAATTTTCGATTAAGTAATTTATAACAAATTCGACATCATCGGTTTTACCAGCATGGTATGTTTTCAAAATATTATTATCTACACCACTGCAGCTTCTTAAATTCATAGAAATGACATCATATCCATTATCCTTTAAGTAATTTGCCGTTGATGCTATATAGCTCGACTCAGAACTTCCTTCTAAACCGTGAATTAATAAAATAGCAGAGAATGAATCAGACAGTAAAAAGTCTAAATCGATAAAATCTTGATCCCAGGTTGTAATTCTTTTTCGTTCATAAGTTGGTTTTTCTTTGTTAGCAAAAAATTTATAAAGTGTGTTAACGTGCGGGTTTCTAAAAGGAAACTTAGTGGTTAATTGACTTTCGAGTAGTGGCATTCTAAATCTATTAGTTGAATTAATTGTTTAAAAAAATCTATTTCATATTTTAGACGAATAATCTATCGAAAACATGAATATTAAAAAGCACATCCCAAATATAATCACTTTAGGTAATTTATTATGCGGTACTATCGCAGCAATTTATGCAGTAAGAGGTGATTTTTATACCACAGCAATTTTAGTTGGTATTGGAATAGTATTCGATTTTTTTGACGGTTTTGTTGCCAGATTATTACAAGTGCAAGGAGAATTTGGTAAACAATTAGATAGTTTAGCAGATATGGTAACAAGTGGGGTAGTACCAGGAATTGTTATGGTTCAGTATATGTTGAACAGCTCCCATTATAATGATCTAGGAATTTCTTCTTGGGATGCCGCTTTAGATATGGGATTAAATATTGATAACTGGTTTACTTACGAAGCAATCGGTTTATTATTAACCTTGTTTGCAGGATATAGATTGGCTAAATTTAATATTGATGAAAGGCAATCAGATAGTTTTATTGGATTGCCAACTCCAGCAATGAACCTATTTGTTCTTTCGTTGCCCTTAATTTCAGAATACACTTCTAACCAAATAATTCAAGATATTATACATCATAAATATGTTTTAATTGTTATAACGATTTTACTAAGTATTTTGATGGTTTCTGAAGTAAAGCTATTCTCTTTGAAGTTTAAAGATTACTCTTTCAAGAATAATAGTATAAAATATATTTATTTACTCTTATCACTTTTACTATTAGTAGTGTTAAAGTTTATTGCTATTCCAATAGTGATATTGTTATATGTAGCAATGTCAATGGTAAAGAATATGAAAAAGGAAGCTGTTAATTAAACTTCTTTTTCTTTAATTCAAAGTCTTTTCCAAGATATACCTTTCTCACCATTTCGTCAGCTGCTAATTCTTCTGGAATACCTTCCTTTAGAATACCTCCTTGATACATTAAGTAGGAACGATCTGTAATGGCTAAAGTAGCCTGAACATCATGATCTGTTATTAGAATACCGATATTTTTATTTTTTAATTGAGCAACGATTCTTTGAATATCCTCCACTGCAATTGGATCGACTCCAGCAAAAGGTTCGTCTAGTAAGATGAATTTAGGATCTGATGCTAAACATCTTGCAATTTCAGTTCTTCGGCGTTCTCCACCAGAGAGTAAATCTCCACGATTTTTTCGAACATGACCTAAACTGAACTCTTCAATAAGTTCCTCAAGTCTGTTCTTTCTTTGTTCTTTGGATCTATTAGTAAATTCTAAAACCGATAGAATATTATCTTCAACAGATAGTTTTCTAAATACAGAAGCTTCTTGAGCTAAATATCCAATTCCTTTTTGAGCACGTTTATACATTGCATCTTCGGTAATTTCATTTTCATCTAGATAAATTTTACCATCGTTTGGTTTTACCATACCAACAATCATGTAAAAAGATGTTGTTTTCCCAGCACCATTTGGTCCAAGTAATCCAATAATTTCTCCCTGTTGCACTTCAAGAGAAATTCCTTTTACTACCTTACGACTCCCATAGATTTTTTGGATGTTATCAGCTCTTAATTTCATGATTATTGTAAAATATAATTTTTTTAAAAGTGCTTAAAATTTATGAATTTGCGTCTTAAAAACGTATTAAACTTCTTCCTCAAGGGCTTCCCAGAACTCTACAGCTCTTCTTAAATGAGGGATCACAATAGTTCCACCAACTAACGTTGCTATAGACATTGTTTCCATCATTTCTTCTGTAGTCACTCCATTTTTATGAGCTGTTTCCAGATGATATGCAATACAATCGTCACAACGTAAAACAGCTGAAGCAACTAAACCTAACAATTCTTTTGTTTTTACTGATAAATGACCTTCTGCATACGCATTCGTGTCAAGGTTAAAAATTCTCTTAATAACTTTGTTATCAGAAGAAAGAATTTTCTCGTTCATCTTAGAACGATAATTATTGAACTCTTGGACTTTTTTCGACATTCTTTTGTTGTTCTTTTTTAATTACATATTTAGAGATGTAAATACTTATTTCATATAATATCATAATCGGAACGGAAACGATTACTTGACTAGCAATATCAGGAGGCGTAATGATGGCAGCCAACACGAGTACAATTACCAAAGCATGTTTTCTGTATTTCCTTAAAAATGCTGGTGTAATTAAACCAATTTTAGATAGGAAAAATATAATTATTGGTAACTCGAAGAAAATAGCTACCCCAATTAAAGTATTTGTAACTAAACCAATATAAGCATCAAGCTTGAAGTTATTCACCACAGCATCTCCAATAGTAAAGTTATAAAAGAAATATACTGACATTGGAATTATTACATAATAACTAAATAATATTCCTAAGAAGAATAGGAAAGAAGCCCAAAAAATGAAACCTCTAGACTTTTTTCGTTCATTATCAAGTAACCCCGGTGAAATAAATCGCCATATCTCCCACAAGACATAAGGAAATGCAAGAATGAACCCTAATATTAATGATGACCAAATTGCAGTCATTAATTGTTGCGTAGGATTTAGAGCTTGTAGCGTTTGTTTGAATTGTATATCACAGAAACTACTGTCAATTCCTATGGTTGAAAAAACATTACAGAAAAATTTATAAGTTGCAAAATCAGGTTTTAAATGAGCTAATAAAACGGTATCAAAAACTGTTTTAATGTATACAAAAACTAAGATAGCAATAATAAATATTGCGGAAAAGCTCCTTATAACGTGCCATCTTAGTTCTTCAAGATGGTCTAAAAATGACATTTCTTTTTCTGCCATGACTAAAAAATACCTTCTTTAATTAAATCATGTAAATGAACAACACCAACGTATTCATTATTATTGTCAGTAACTAATATTTGAGAAATACTATTATTTTCTAATGCTTCAAGAGCATCAATAGCCATAGCATCGATATCAATAGTTGTTGGATTTGAACTCATTATATCAGCAGCGGATAAACTATTTATATCTGTTGTTTTATTTAACATTCTTCGAATATCTCCATCCGTAATAATTCCTAAAATTTTATTATTTCTATCAACCACTGCTGTAACACCCAATCTCTTTTCAGAAATTTCAACAATTACTTTAGCGATTTTGTCTGAAACTAAAACCTTTGGTAATTGATTGTTTTTAACTAAGTCAGATACTCTTAAATACAATCTTTTTCCTAATGCTCCACCTGGATGATATTTAGCAAAATCACTGTTGGTAAAACCTCTTAAATCTAATAAACAAACAGCTAGAGCATCTCCTAAAACAAGTTGAGCTGTTGTACTACTTGTTGGAGCAAGATTATTTGGGTCAGCTTCCTTTTCTACATGAGAATTTAGAACAAAGTCGGCATTTTTTCCTAAAAATGATTCAGGATTTCCAGTAATTGCAATTATTTTATTTTTAGCGCTTCTAATTAGCGGAACTAACACTTTAATTTCTGGAGTATTGCCACTTTTAGAAATACAAATAACTACATCATCTTCTTGAATATTTCCTAAATCTCCGTGAATAGCATCTGCAGCATGCATAAATATAGCTGGGGAACCAGTAGAATTTAAAGTAGCGACAATTTTATTTGCAATGTTGGCGCTTTTTCCGATTCCTGTTATGATCACCCTTCCTTTTGAATTTAATATGAAGTTAACTGCATCAGCAAACGAATTATCCAAAAAATTAGTTAAATTAGCTATACTATTACTTTGGAGTAGAATAGTTTCTTTTGCTCTGGATATAATTAAGTTTGAATTTTTCAAGTAAAACAAAGTTTGATTCCAAGCTGTAAAAATAGGAATATTTTAGCTACTAGAACTTTCATTTAAGAAGAAACTTATTTCTAACTTTTATGTAAATATTTTTGTGTATTAGTTTGATTTTTTAACTTTACCTTTCGGGAACAATATGAAAATGAATTTATACGATGCTTTAAAAAAGTTCTTTGGTTTTAATAATTTCAAAGGACTACAAGAAGATGTGGTTAAAAGCATTTTAGACGATCAGAATACGTTCGTTATTATGCCGACAGGTGGAGGTAAGTCTTTGTGTTACCAATTACCAGCCTTGATGAAGGAAGGTACAGCAATTGTAGTATCCCCACTTATTGCATTAATGAAAAATCAAGTAGATGCTATCAGGGGCATCTCTGAAACACATGGTATTGCTCATGTTTTAAACTCTTCTTTGAACAAATCTGAAATCAATCAGGTAAAATCAGATATTTCAAATGGTATTACAAAACTACTTTATGTGGCACCAGAATCTTTAATAAAAGAAGAATATGTTGACTTTTTAAAGCAGCAAAAGATTTCTTTTGTAGCTATTGATGAAGCTCATTGTATTTCTGAATGGGGACACGATTTCAGACCGGAATACCGTAACTTAAGAAATATTATAAAGCAGATTGATAATGTCCCTGTTATCGGTTTAACAGCTACAGCTACTGAAAAAGTTCAGGAAGATATTTTAAAAACATTAGGTATGACAGATGCCAATGTATTTAAAGCCTCATTTAATAGACCAAACCTATTCTATGAGGTACGTCCTAAAACCAAGGAAGTAGAAAAAGATATCATCCGATTCATAAAGCAAAATGAAGGTAAGTCAGGTATTATATACTGTTTAAGTAGAAAAAAGGTAGAAGAAATTGCTCAAGTTCTGCAAGTAAATGGTATTAATGCACTTCCTTATCATGCAGGATTTGATGGAAAAACTCGTGCAAAACATCAGGATATGTTCCTAATGGAAGATTGTGATGTCGTTGTTGCTACTATTGCATTCGGAATGGGTATTGATAAACCCGATGTGAGATATGTAATTCACCATGATATTCCTAAAAGTTTAGAAAGTTATTATCAAGAAACAGGACGAGCTGGTCGAGATGGAGGTGAAGGTCACTGTTTAACATTTTATGCCTACAAGGATATAGAGAAACTTGAAAAATTTATGGCGAATAAACCTGTTGCTGAACAGGAAGTTGGGCATGCTTTATTGCAAGAGGTTGTTGGTTACGCTGAAACATCAATGAATCGAAGAAAGTATATTTTACACTATTTCGGAGAAGAATTTGATGAAGTGAATGGAGAAGGAGCCGATATGGATGACAATATGCGCAATCCAAAGAAAAAGCATGAAGCAAAAGCAGAAGTAGCCATTATTCTAAGAGTGATAAAGGAAACAAATGAGATGTACAAAGCAAAAGATATTGTTAGTACGCTTATTGGAAAAGAAAATGCTCTTCTAAAATCTCATAAAACTACTGAACAACCATTTTTTGGTGTCGGAAAAGATAAAACTTCCAGTTATTGGATGGCTTTAATTCGTCAAATTCTTGTGGTCGATTTAATCCGTAAGGAGATTGAGCAATATGGAGTTATTAAAATAACTAAAGAGGGTAAAGAGTATTTAGAACATCCAAAGTCTTTTATGATGACAGAAGATCATGAATACAAGAGAGGAGATGATGGCTCTATTATTACCAATGCTAAAGCAAACAATGCTGGAACAGATCAGAAGTTAGTACATATTTTAAAGGATTTGCGAAAACAAGTAGGCAAAAAATTAGGTGTGCCTCCTTTCGCTGTATTTCAAGATCCTTCCATAAATGATATGGCACTTAAATATCCAATTAACTTGGATGAACTTTCAAAGGTTCACGGCGTTGGTGAAGGTAAAGCTAAGAAATATGGTAAAGATTTTATTCAAGTAATTTCTCAGTATGTTGAAGATAACGATATTGTTAGACCAGATGATTTGGTTGTTAAAAGTACTGGAGTTAACTCTGGTTTAAAACTGTATATTATTCAAAATACAGACAGGAAGTTGCCACTAGACGATATTGCGAAGTCAAAGGGATTAGAAATGAATGAGCTAATCAAGGAAATGGAAGCTATTGTATTCTCAGGAACTAAGTTAAATATTGATTACGCCATTGAGGATTTATTAGATGAAGATCAGCAAGAGGAAATTTATGATTACTTCATGGAAGCTGATACAGATAAAATACAAGATGCATTAGATGAGTTTGATGGTGATTTTGATGATGAAGAATTACGATTAATGAGGATAAAATTTACTAGTGATGTAGCTAATTAAGTATAGGTATAAATAATATCAGTAATTTTATTACAGATTCAATTTTGAAACGATACAATTGGACGCAAAAATTAAGTTTTATGCGTTTTTTTATTTGTGTTAGATAGAATGAGAAATAAAAATTCTAATTTCAGAAGAAATCTAAAAAGAAGTTTGATAAAAATACACGTCTTTAAAAATTACTTTTTGATTTCATTAACGGGTTTTTCTAAATCATGCTAACTTAGTTTTAATGTAAATTACGCATTAAGAAGGAAATAAAATTATTTTTTTAGAGGGTACAACTCCACAGATGAGTAATATAATACTAATTTAAGATTTATAATTTAAGGGATTAAAAATTTAAATCATGTTTAAGAAATGAAACCTTGCAGAAAACAAAGGCTTCAGATGTATCATAATTTTTTAAATTTCTGATCATAATGATAATCAATAACCAAAAATAGAATTTTGAATTTCCTTAGTTACCTAAAAAAAGAAAGTTGTATTTATAAAACAAAAGTCAAACAAGAAGCTGCAGTGTAAGATTTACTAAAAAACAATAACATTATATTGTTAAATAATATCACCAATAAGCTACTTACTTTTAATAAATACTTTATCAATAGTTGCTGTACTATCACAACGGATAATATATAAATCTAGATTTTCTCCGGTAACATAATATTCAGCACATGGCTTTTGTCTAGGTTTACTTTTACCAAAATAAACATCTCCTTTTCTTAGAATCAAAGAAATTTGAGCAGTATCTATTTTATGCATTTGCATTGTTTTCATAGCTTCCTCAGAGAACAGACGTTTTCTAATTCGAATTGTTTTAAGAGTGCGAGCGTCCATGCCATATTCAAAAGTTACTTTTTTATTCTTCCAAAAGAAAGAAACTGCTAAAGTTCCTAATGCTAGGCCGATCATGTAAAATCCGATTCTCTTTAGTAATTGCATGGTTCCAATTTAGACCACAAAAATACTTAAAAAAGTAAATAATTTATAAAATCAACAGGTTAATATCTCTGTATGGTAAATCAAACCAGTCAGCAACTGTTCTATTTGTTAAAACACCATGATAAAAATACATACCATTGCGTAAACTTTTATCAAACCTAGCGGCATTTTCAAAACCGCCTTCTTCAGCAATGTTTAATAAATACGGGGTTAAAATGTTACTTATTGAAACTGAAGCTGTTCTTGAATATCTCGAAGGAATATTTGGAACACAGTAATGAATAATTTCATGTTTTAAAAATGTAGGTTGACTATGTGTTGTTACTTCTGAAGTTTCAAAACATCCTCCACGATCAATACAAACATCAACGATAACAGCACCAGATTTCATTTGTTCAATCATTGTTTCCGTGACAATAATTGGAGATCTATCGATACCTCGAATTGCCCCAATTGCAACATCACATCTCATTAGTGCTTTTAGTAATGATTTTGGTTGTAATGTAGATGTGTATATTGGACCTGGAACTGCTTCTTGTAAACGACGTAATTTAGTGATCGAATTATCGAACACTTTTATTCGAGCACCTAAACCAATAGCAGCTCTTGCTGCACATTTTCCAACTGTACCTGCACCAAGAATAACAACATCAGTGGGAGGAACACCACTAATATTTCCTAATAAAAGTCCATTACCTCCACCAACTGTTGTCATATGTTCTGAAGCAATATGAATGGCGGCTGCTCCTGCAATTTCACTTAACGATTTTAAAATTGGAAAAACACCATCTTCGTCTTTAATATAGTCGTAAGCAATTGCAGTGATTCTTTTTTTTGCTAATGCTTTAAAGTATTGTTTATCTTGAGTTTTTAATTGTAAAGCTGAAATTAAAAAAGCCTGAGGATTCATCAATTTTATTTCATCCAGTGATGGTGGTTCAACTTTCACGAGTAAATTACAACCGAAAACCTCTTTAATATCGTATGATATTTTGGCTCCAGCCTCTGAATATTCTCTATCGGAATAATTAGCTCCTTCTCCAGCACCAGTCTCAACAACAACTCTATGTCCATGTGCAACCAATGCAGCAACAGCATCAGGTGTTAAACTAATTCGTTTTTCTTCGAAATGCGTTTCTTTAGGTAAACCAATAAATAATTCGCCTTTTTGCTTTTTTATTTCAAGCATTTCTGGCTGTGGTAATAATTGTTCTTTAGTGAAAGGAGATAAGCTCATTAATTATAGTTGAGTTGAATATTTCTTAGATTATCGGCGTTTAACGTTAAATTTATATTAACGGAATTTAAAGGTAATAAATTTTTGATATTATTAGGCCATTCTATTAAACACCAATTATTGCTGTAGAAATAATCTTCAACTCCTATGTCAAGAGCTTCTTCTTCATTATTTATCCTATAAAAGTCAAAATGATAAACAGTTTCCTTATTGGAAGTCATATATTCGTTTACTAGAGAAAATGTAGGAGAACTAATAGTATCTTGAACTCCTAAAAGCGAGCAAATTTCCTTAATAAGTGTAGTTTTACCAACACCCATTTCACCGTTAAATAATAATACTTTATGCTTGGAAAGTTGAATAACTTCTTCAGCAATTTCATGTAGCTGCTCTAAAGAATAATTTTTATTCATAAAAAACACTTATTTCGTATTGTATACAACGCAAGGTATAATAATTTCTTCTAATGATATACCTCCGTGTTGATAAGTGTTTTTGTAATATTTAACAAAGTGATTGTAATTGTTTGGATATGCGAAAAATAAATCTTCTTTGGCAAAAATAAAAGGACTATTTATAGTTACACTCGGTAAAAAAATATCCTTTGGATTTTTTACCGAATAAACATCTTTCTCCTCGAACGTTAAACTTCTTCCAGTTTTGTATCGTAGGTTAGCACTAATATTTTTATCACCAATAACTTTTGTTGGATTACTACAATTAATTGTTCCGTGATCCGTGGTAATAATAAGTTTTTGTCCTAATTCTTTTGCTTTTTGAATGATAGAAAGCAAAGGTGAGTTTTTAAACCAACTTACAGTTAGTGATCTGTAGGCTTTATCATCACCAACTAATTCTTTAATTACTTCCATTTCCGTCTTAGCATGAGAAAGCATATCCACGAAGTTATAAACTACAACAGTCAAATCGTTTTGTTTAGTTCCGTTATAATTTTCTTCTAAATCTTTTCCATTTTTTAAAGAAGTTATCTTATAATATTCATGTTTAAGATTTAGGTTTAATCGCTTAATTTGTTCTTCTAGGAATTCTGCTTCGAATAAGTTTTTACCTCCTTCATCAGTGTCATTCTTCCAAAAATTTGGATAACGTTTCTCCATTTCAGAAGGCATCAAACCAGAAAATATTGCATTTCTTGCATATTGAGTTGCCGTAGGAAGAATACTGTAAAAAGAATATTCATTTTCCTTCTTATAAAACTCATTGATATACGGTTCTATTACTCTAAATTGGTCGTATCGTAAATTATCAATAACCACCCATAATGTTCCGTTTTCTTTATCGATATTCGGCGCAACATAATCCTTAAATAAAGTGTGAGACATGGTTGGTTTATCATTGCCAGTTAACCAATCTTGATAATTTTTCTTTATGAATTTAAAAAATTGAGAGTTGGCCTCTGATTTTTGACTTTCTAGAATTTCTAACATTCCTGAATCATTAATACCTTCAAGCTCTAGCTCCCAATGAACTAGTCTTTTGTATAAATCAATCCATTCTTCATATGAATTTACCATAGCTAGGTCCATAGCTATTTTTCTAAATTCTTGTTGATAATTATGAGTCGTCTTTTCAGATACTAATCGGGAATGGTCTAAGTTCTTTTTTAAACTCAATAATATCTGATTTGGATTTACAGGTTTTATAAGATAATCGGCAATTTTAGAACCAATTGCTTCTTCCATAATATACTCTTCTTCACTTTTAGTAATCATAACAACCGGAAGATTTGGTTGTAGCTGTTTTATCTGACTAAGTGTTTCCAGTCCAGAAATTCCAGGCATATTTTCATCTAAAAATACAATATCGAAACTTTCTTCACCAACCAAATCAACAGCATCAGCTCCATTTGTACAAGTTTCTATATTATAATTTTTCTTCTCAAGGAAAAGGATATGCGGTTTTAATAAATCAATTTCATCATCAACCCAAAGTATGTCTATTTTTCTCATATGTTTTTTACTAAAAAAAATCAACGAATAAAAAGATCGTTTAGTGTAAAAGAACGAAAAATATACTTCTCGTTATCTAAAGAATTTATTAAAGTTGACAATATCTAACAAAATATTTAAAATAAATCGGTCAATTCCGAGAAGCCTCTTTATATTTAATTACTTTTGCTTGAAGTAAATATCATAAATATTAACGATTGACGACTTCTAAAACGAATAAACTTAAAATTCTTAATGATCCAATTTATGGATTAGTTTCAATTCCAAATTCTTTAATTTTTGATATTATTGAGCATCGTTATTTTCAGCGATTACGACGAGTGAGTCAAATGGGACTTACAAATTTGGTGTATCCTGGCGCCAATCACACAAGATTTCATCATGCCATCGGTTGTATGCATTTAATGCAGAAAGCTATTCAAATTTTAAGAACGAAAAATGTTTCTATATCAGAAGATGAAGCCACAGCGCTAAGCATAGCTATCTTATTGCACGATATTGGTCATGGTGCGTTTTCGCATGCTCTAGAATATAGTATTGTTAATGAAATTACCCATGAAGAAATTTCCTTAAAGTTTATGAAAAAGTTGAATGAGGAATTTAGTGGTCAGTTAAATTTAGCTATTAATATTTTTGAAGGTAAATATGAAAGAAAATTTTTTAATCAATTAATCTCTAGTCAACTTGATATTGACCGATTAGATTATCTGAAACGAGATAGTTTTTACACAGGGGTTACAGAAGGTAATATTTCTTCCGATCGTTTAATTACAATGATGAATGTAAAAAATGATGAATTAGTAATTGAAAGAAAAGGTATTTACTCTGTTGAAAAGTTTTTAATAGCAAGAAGATTAATGTATTGGCAAGTTTATTTACATAAAACTTCTTTATCTGCTGAAACATTACTGGTGAAAGTATTACAGAGAGCGAAAGAATTAGCGAAAAAAGGAGAGGAATTACCAACTACGGAATCATTACGTTATTTCCTGTATAATGCAATCACAGATCATAATTTTAGTGATGAAGCATTAGAGGTGTTTTCGAGATTAGATGATTATGATGTGTTTGCTTCAATGAAACAATGGTGTTACCATGATGATATTGTTTTGTCTAACTTATCTAAGATGATTATTGAAAGAAAATTGTTCTGTATTGAAATTCAGGACAAACCTTTTTCTGAGAAAAAAATAGAAAAGTTAAAAGTGAAACTTCAAGAAAAATTTGATATTAACGAGGAACATATAGATTACTTTGTTTTCTTGGATACAGCTTCAAATCAAACTTATGACCTTGAAAAACCAATAAAAATTTTAAATAAAAATGGAAAAACAAAAGACATCCTTAAAGCTTCTGATCATCTTAATTTAAAGACTTTATCGAAGCCAGTTGTTAAATATTATTGTTGCTATCCTAAAAAATTCTAAGGGGCTATATTTTCAAAAGCAACCTTAAACAAAAAAAATAATTACTTTTGCACATAATGAAATTCACAGCAAAACAGATAGCAGAGATTTTACAAGGTGAAGTTGTAGGTAACCATGATGAGGTAGTATCTAAATTATCTAAGATAGAAGAAGGCGAAAAGGAATCGTTAACCTTTTTAGCAAACCCAAAGTATAACAGTTATATTTATACTACAAAAGCTTCTATTACGATTGTAAATAAAAGTTTCGTTCCTGAGAAGGATATAGAAACTACGTTGATAAAAGTGGACGATGCATATAAGTCTTTTTCCACACTTTTAGAATATTATAATCAAGTAAAAAATAATAAAGTCGGAAGAGAAGAACCTCATTTCATGTCCGATTCAGCAATTATTGGCGATAATGAATACATTGGAGCGTTTTCTTACATCGGAGAAAATGTAAAAATTGGAAATAACGTGAAAATTTATCCTAATTCTTATATCGGGGATAACGTTACAATTGGTGACAATTGTGTTGTATTTGCGGGTGTTAAAATTTATTCAGAAACCATTATTGGAGACAATTGTAAAATTCATTCAGGAAGTATAATAGGTTCTGATGGATTTGGTTTTGCTCCAGATGAAAATGGAGAGTATAAGGCAGTTCCACAAACAGGAAATGTTATAATTGAGGATAATGTAGATATTGGTTCAAATTCTACAATTGATAGAGCAACTTTGGGTTCCACAGTTATTAGAAAAGGTGTGAAGTTGGATAATCAAATTCAAATTGCACATAATGTGGAAGTTGGTAAAAATACAGTAATTGCTTCTCAAACAGGTATTGCTGGATCTACTAAGATTGGAGAAAATTGTATGATTGGTGGACAGGTTGGGATTGTAGGACATATTACCATAGGTAATAACGTTAAAATTCAGGCTCAATCGGGTATTGGAAGAAATTTAAAGGATGGAGATGTTGTTCAAGGTTCGCCTGCGTTTGGATATTCTGATTGGAATAAATCATACGTTCATTTTAAAAATTTACCGAAAACAATAACAACACTAAATAGAATAGAGAAGGAATTAAATTCTCTAAAAAACCGAAATGAGTAAGAAACAAAATACCATTAAAAATGAAATCACATTATCGGGTGTAGGACTGCATACTGGTAATGAAGTGGTAATGACATTTAAGCCAGCTCCTACGAATCATGGTTTCGCATTTAAAAGAGTAGACCTAGAGGGTGCACCAACAATTGAGGCGAAGGCTGAATATGTTACAGATACGCAGCGAGGAACTAATATGGAAAGGAATGGAGTACAAATTAATACTTCAGAACATGTATTAGCGGCAGCTGTAGGTCTAAATATCGACAACTTATTAATCGAAATTAATGCATCAGAACCTCCAATTATGGATGGATCTTCAAAATATTTTATCGAAGCCTTAGAAAAAGCTGGAATTGAAGAACAAGATGCAGATGTAGAAGAGTATATAGTAAAAGAAATAATTTCCTATAAAGACGAAAGCACTGGAAGTGAAATTATCCTAATGCCTGCTGAAGAATATCAGGTTACTACTATGGTTGACTTCGGAACCAAAGTATTAGGAACACAAAATGCTACTTTGAATACTATTTCTGATTTTAAAGAAGAAATATCTTCAGCAAGAACATTTAGTTTCCTTCATGAGATTGAAATGCTTTTAGATCATAATCTAATTAAAGGAGGAGATTTAAATAACGCAATTGTTTATGTTGATAAAGAGCTTTCTGAAGGAACAACGGAAAAGTTGAAACAAGCTTTTAATAAAGACGACATTAAAATTAAACCTAATGGAATTTTGGATAACTTAGAATTACATTGGGCTAATGAAGCAGCAAGACATAAATTACTCGATGTAATTGGTGACTTAGCTCTAGTTGGAACACGAATTAGAGGGAAAGTTATAGCTAACAAACCAGGTCATTTAATTAATACTACATTTGCTAAAAAATTAGCTAAAATTATTAAACAAGAGAAGAGAAATAATGTTCCTTCTTATGATTTAAATCAACCTCCCTTAATGGATATTCATCAAATTATGGATGTCTTACCTCACAGGCCACCATTCTTATTAATTGATAGAATTCTAGAATTATCTGATAAGCATGTAGTTGGTATGAAAAATGTGACAATGAATGAAGATTTTTTTGTTGGTCACTTCCCTGGAGCGCCTGTAATGCCTGGAGTTCTTCAAATAGAAGCGATGGCTCAGGCTGGAGGAGTTTTAGTTTTGAAATCTGTGCCAGATCCAGAAAATTACTTAACTTATTTCATGAAAATAGATAAGGTAAAGTTTAAACAAAAGGTACTTCCAGGTGATACGTTAATATTTAAAAGTGAATTAATAACGCCAATTCGAAGAGGTATTGCACATATGCAAGCTTATGCTTATGCAAACGGAAAGTTAGTTGCAGAAGCAGAATTAATGGCTCAAATAAGTAAAGTAAAATAATATGAATCAACCTCTGGCTTACGTACATCCTCAGGCTAAAATAGCTAGAAATGTGGTAATAGAACCTTTTACAACGATTCATGCAAATGTTGAAATTGGTTCTGGTACATGGATTGGTTCTAATGTAACCATAATGGAAGGTGCTAGAATTGGAGAAAATTGTAGAATTTTCCCTGGAGCAGTTATTTCCGCTATTCCGCAAGATTTAAAATTTAATGATGAGGAAACTATTGTCGAAATTGGAAATAATGTAACCATTAGAGAGTGTGTTACAATAAATCGTGGTACTTCTGACAGACATAAAACCGTAATTGGTGACAATTGTCTCATTATGGCATATTGCCATGTAGCTCATGATTGCATTGTTGGAAATAACTGTATATTTTCCAATAACTCAACACTTGCTGGACACGTAACCATAGGAGACAATGTTGTATTAGCAGGAATGGTTGCTGTGCATCAATTTGCATCTGTAGGTAATCATGCTTTTGTAACTGGTGGTTCATTAGTAAGAAAAGATGTACCTCCATTTGTTAAAGCTGCTAGAGAACCTTTATCTTACGTTGGTATTAATTCTATAGGTTTAAGAAGAAGAGGGTTTACAACAGATAAAATTAGAGAGATTCAAGATATTTACAGAATATTATTCCAGAAAAACTATAATAATTCGCAAGCAATTGCAATTATCGAAGCAGAAATGGAAGCAACTTCAGAGAGAGATGAAATTGTACAGTTCATCAAAGATTCTCACAGAGGTATAATGAAAGGATATTACAATGCAAATTAATCAATAAAAAATGGCATCAACTTCAGATATTAAAAAAGGACTTTGTATTAAGTACAATAGTGATATATTTAAAATAATAGAATTCTTACATGTAAAACCAGGAAAGGGACCTGCTTTCGTGAGAACTAAATTAAAAAGTGTAACAACAGGAAAAGTAATTGATAATACATTTTCTGCAGGTCACAAAATTGAAGATGTTCGTGTTGAAACTCATAAATTTCAATATTTATATGCAGAGGGAGATGATTTACATTTCATGAACACGGATGATTACAACCAAATTACTTTACAAAGAAAAGTTGTAGATGGTTCTGAATTTATGAAAGAAGGAGAAGTAGTTACAATTTTAATTAATACGGAAGATAGCATGCCCTTATCAGTAGAGATGCCATCTCATGTGATTTTAGAAGTAACTCATACAGAGCCTGGTGTTAAAGGAAATACAGCAACAAATGCAACAAAACCTGCGACAGTTGAAACTGGAGCTAGAGTTAATGTTCCTTTATTTATTAATGAAGGAGATAAAATTAAAATTGATACTGAAAAAGGAGCGTATTCAGAGAGAATAAAAGCGTAACTTTTTAAAATAGTAAATCCCGCTTTAGCGGGATTTTTTATGTCATGAAATTTAAAACGATACAAACACTAAAGCAAATTTCAGAACTTCTTGGATTACATTATGTTGGAAATCCGAACTTTGAAATCACAGGAATCAATGAAATCCATGTCGTAGAAGAAGGAGAGATTGTATTTGTAGATCATCCTAAATATTACGATAAGGCATTAAATTCAAAGGCAACTACTATATTAATCAATAAGGAAGTTGAGTGTCCAGAAGGAAAAACATTATTAATTTCTGAAGATCCATTTAGAGATTTTAATAGAATAACAAAACATTTCAATCCATTTATAGCTTCTAAAAATAGTATTGCCGATTCAGCAATAATTGGGGAGAATACAATTATTCAACCAAATGTTTTTATTGGTGAAAATGTGAAAATTGGTAAAAATTGTATTATTCATGCTAATGTTTCCATTAATAATGATATTGTAATTGGTAATAATGTCACGATACACTCAAATACGGTTCTAGGAAGTAACGCATTCTATTATAAGAAAAGATCAGAAGGTTTTGATACCTTAATTTCTGGAGGTAGAGTTGTGATAGAAGATAATGTAGATTTAGGAGCTTCTTGTACTATTGATAGAGGAGTTACAGGAGACACGACAATTGGAGAGGGAACGAAAATTGATAATCAAGTTCATGTTGGTCATGATACAATTATTGGTAAAAAATGTTTAATTGCAGCACAAACAGGAATTGCTGGTTGTACTGTAATAGAAGATGAAGTAACCATTTGGGGGCAGGTAGGAATAGTGAGCGGATTAAGAATTGAAAAAGGAACAGTTCTTATGGCGCAAACAGGTGTGATGAAATCACTTAAAAAGGGAATTTATTTCGGGACACCACAAGAAGAATATCGACAAAAAATGCGAGAAATCGTCCATGTTAAAAACGAAGTAAAGAAAGATAAAAAGTAACAATAATTTAATTGGTTAAACTCAATTAAAAAACTATTTTTGCTACACTATAAAATAAAAAACAAACCGATGAGCGTTTTAGTAAATAAAGATTCAAAAATTATTGTACAAGGTTTTACAGGAGGTGAAGGTACTTTCCATGCCGGTCAAATGATTGATTACGGTACTAACATTGTTGGTGGTGTAACACCAGGTAAAGGCGGACAAGAACACCTAGGAAAACCTGTATTTAATACTGTTGATGAAGCAGTGCATAAAGCAGGAGCAGATACATCTATTATTTTTGTACCACCAGCATTTGCAGCTGATGCAATTATGGAGTCTGCTGAGGCAGGAATCAAAGTAATTATTTGTATTACTGAAGGAATTCCTACTGCAGATATGGTAAAAGTGAAATCTTATATTGATGCTAAAGAAGATTGTACTTTAGTTGGACCTAACTGTCCAGGAGTTATTACTCCAGAAGAAGCTAAAGTTGGAATTATGCCAGGATTTATCTTCAAAAAAGGTAAAGTAGGTATTGTTTCTAAATCAGGAACTTTAACGTATGAAGCTGCTGACCAGGTAGTAAAACAAGGTTACGGTATTACTACTGCAATTGGTATTGGTGGAGATCCAATTATTGGAACCACTACTAAAGAAGCTGTAGAGTTATTAATGAATGACGAAGAGACTGAAGCAATCGTAATGATTGGAGAAATCGGTGGTCAATTAGAAGCTGAAGCTGCTCGTTGGATCAAAGCTGACGGAAATCGTAAGCCAGTTGTTGGATTTATTGCTGGTCAAACCGCACCTGCTGGTAGAACAATGGGACATGCTGGAGCAATCGTTGGAGGAGCTGATGATACTGCTCAAGCAAAAATGAAGATTTTAGCAGAAAATGGAGTTCACGTCGTTGAATCACCAGCTAAAATAGGAGAGATGGTAGCAAAGGTTTTAGGATAAGCCATTTAAATATTTATACATAACATTAATTCCCGTTTTTTAGCGGGAATTCTTTTTATATTTACAAACAACTAATTAAATAAAATGAAACTTTTAGAAAATAAAACAGCTATAGTTACTGGTGCCACTAGGGGAATCGGTAGAGGAATAGCGTTAGAGTTTGCGAAACAAGGAGCTAACGTAGCTTTTACCTACAGTTCATCTGTAGATGCTGCAAAATCTTTAGAAAACGAATTAATTGAGTTAGGTGTAAAAGCTAAAGGATTTCAATCGAATGCAGCTGATTTTGATGCAGCCCAAGATTTAGCTAAAAGCGTACTAGAAGAGTTCGGAACGATTGACGTTTTAGTAAATAATGCAGGAATCACAAAGGATAATTTATTAATGAGAATTTCTGAAGATGATTTTGATAAAGTTATTGAAGTAAACTTAAAATCTGTTTTTAACTTAACAAAGGCAGTAATCCGTCCAATGATGAAACAACGTAAGGGTTCAATAATTAATATGAGTTCTGTTGTTGGGTTAAAAGGAAATGCAGGGCAAGCGAATTATGCAGCTTCTAAAGCAGGAATTCTTGGATTTTCTAAATCTGTTGCTTTAGAATTAGGTTCAAGAAATATTCGTAGTAACGTAGTTGCTCCTGGTTTTATTGAAACAGAAATGACTGCTAAACTCGACGAGAAAGTAGTTGAAGGTTGGAGAAATGAAATTCCTTTAAAACGTGGAGGAACTCCCGAAGATATTGCAAATGCATGTGTGTTTTTAGCTTCTGATATGAGTGCTTACATCACAGGTCAAACATTATCTGTTGACGGAGGAATGCTCACTTAAAAAGCAAAAAAGTTAAATATATAGAAAAAAACATTGTCATTCTTGATGGTGTTTTTTTTATGCACTATACATTAGAAATAAATTCTGAAACTTACATTTGGTGTAATGCGCAAAGAAGTATTTTCAATTTGATTTATTTGATTATTGTCTAAATCAAAATAAGTATTTAAAATGTTTCTTTTATCTAAAACACTCCACACCGAAACACCTGAGGAAGCACGAGTATTTCCTATCTTAAATTGATATTGTAATGAAGCGTCAAATCGTAAATAATCATCTAAACGTGAGCTATTTGGATTATCATAATTGATTGTTCTAATAATCGAATTATCTGATTGCAATGGTTTGGTATATGGTCTACCGGTATGCCAATTTAACCCTAGAGCAACTTTAATATCATTGTAAGTATAATTTGCTGCAATATTTATAACACTTCGAACATCTACATTATTTGGGAAGCTTTCTGCATTATTTAAACTAGCAAACTCATAATTGTTTACATTATAACTGTAACTAATCCAGGTATTAAAATTTTGAAATCGTTTGTTAATTAGAAAGTCAAAACCTTTAACGTTAAAGTTTCCAATATCATTTACAAATTGAAACTGATTTTGAAATCCTTGACTTCTCGCACTAATATCATTGACATTTTTTAAATAAAATTCACCACTTATAAGAAAATCATTTTTTTTATAAAAAACACCTATACTAGCTTGTTTACTTGTTATTAATGGGATTTCGTTATCGTTTGCTAAAACCCAACGTCTTTTTTCAATCCCAAGAAAATCTTCCTGTAAATCAATAATTTGTGATACAGATTGGCTTTTAAGTTCTCCTGTAATTAATAAATTGAAATTATTTACAAACTTATAATTAAAGGTGATTCTAGGTTCTAGAGAGAACTTGTTAAACTTTTCAAAATAAGTCAATCGTGCTCCTGTTTTAAGCTGAATTCTGTCTGTTGTATAATTAAATTGACCATATAAAGCGTGAGATAGTAAAACTTGCTTTATATATCTTCTAAACTCTGGTTTATCAACATCTTCTAAATTACTAATTGCAACTTGTGAGAACTGATAACCAGAAAGAAAAGAGGCTGATTTATTGAAATTATATCTAGCATCGATCTTTATACCATTATCTTGAACAATATTCTCTTGAATTAAGTTCTGATCGTTTAATATATCAGCATTGCTTGATGATAAATCGTAGTGAGTGAAATATTTCTGAGCTGAAACTTTAAAATCATCATGAATTTGTTTTTCATAAGTAATTCCAGATGTAAAACTTTGTTGATTCAATTTACTGCTTACTTCTAAATCTCCAGTTGATCCTGTTAATTTTTGATTATAAGATAAATCATTTTCAATATTAAGAAATACTAATTTAAGTTTATCGTCTTTGCTAATATCCCAAATAAACTTGCTGTAAATATCATGGAATTTAAAGTTTTCATCCTTCACTAGTACGCTATTATTATTTAGCAATGCACTTAAATTAGAATCTTGAAAAGCACGCTTAAAGTACTGATTATACGTAGGAGTTTTAATGAAATCTGTGACAGATCTTCTTGCAGCAATTTGAATTTCTGTTGTTTGTGAGAGTGGAATTCTAGACATAATATCAACATTGATCATATTGATTCCGAATTGTGTTTTTGTTTCTTCACTAACATTATCAGGCAATTTCATGTCAATCACACTCGAAATACTTTCTCCATATTTTGAACTACTTCCACTTTTAGAAAGATTAATATCGTAATCTAAATACGGATTAAATGCAGAAATTAAGCCGAAAAAATGACCAGATTTATACATGCGTATTCCATCAAAAAAAATTAGATTTTGATCGTGAGTTCCACCGCGAATATTGATATTGGAAATACTTTCATCTACAGTAATTACACCTGGGAATGAGTTTATTATTTGTAGAACATCTGGTTCAATTAAACCAGGTAGTATTCCTAGTTTATCTGTTTCTAAATCAATTGATCCATCGGAGTTTTTACTAATTCCAGAAGTCAAATAACCTTGAACTAAAACTTCATCAAGAGGTTCAAATTCGATGAAGTTACGTTTTGATTTTTGCTGTTTTGTGTTTCTGATTACAAATGTAGAGTCGTTTAATTTTTCGAATTGAAGCTTTGTATTTTCTCTTATGAAAGACAGAGCTTTCGAAAGTGAAATATTCTCTTTTGGAAGCTTTAAGTACTTGTTCTTTATTGTATTATCAGCGTACGAAAAACTAATTTCATACCTCTTTTGAAGTACTACTAAAACCTCACGGAGCGGAATTTTATCCTGTGTTTGTCGCTGAGGAAAAGAAGTAAAGAAGTTGAAAATCAGTAGATAAAGCAATAAAAACAGTCTACTTTTTAGGTTCACCTTTTAATATTATAGTATTGTTGTTTTGTTCAGAAACTAAATTGAATGGTAATGTTAATGCTTTTAGAGCTGTTTCAATATCATTATGAATAAATTTACCAGTAAAAAGGAGGGAAGTATCCATATTTTTAACTTTAACTTTCACATCATATTGCCTTTCAAATTCTTGTAAAACTTTAATAAAAGGTTCACTTGTAAAACTACTTTCATTATTAATCCAACTTGGAGCACTAGTATTTATTTTGTTACTAATTACTTTACCTGATTTGAAATAATCACCTGGTGCTAAGATTTCTGAAATATTATTAGATTCAATTAATACGGAACCTTCATAACAAATAACTTCAAAATCATTGTTTCTATTTTTAACGTTAAACTCTGTACCTAAAACAGTTACAGTTCCATTACTGGTATGCACATTAAACTTGGATCCTTTAGCAACTTTGAAAAATGCCTCTCCTTTTAAAGATACTTCTCGACTCTGTTTCCATGTTTTCTCATTAAAAGAAATTGAAGAAAGTGCATTAATTCTTACTTCAGAATTATCAGGTAGTTTTGCATTTATTTTGTTAGCAGCTTGTGCATTAATCCTGGTGTCGTTGTCTTTAAAAAAGTAAAACAAACTAAATCCAATAACAAAAATCGCTGCTATTTTACTTATAAAATTAAACGAAATTAATTTACCTTTTTTCGATTGTTTAGTCGCCACAATATTTTCAAGTACTCCATCTGATTTATAATCAGGAGCCTTAAATTGTTTTAATTTATCCGAAAGTTGAATCAATTCATTATAATCCTCAAGAGCTTCAAATAGTTTTTGCTCTTCTGGATTTAAGTTATCATCCAACCATTTTTTTATCAATTCTGATTTCTCCATAATAACGCTCAAAAATATAACAGGTTAGTTTCTAAAATTCCTACCCTTATATTATTATAATTCTTTTATATCTTCTCTTAATTTCTTCAAAGCCCCGTAAATTCTCTTCTCAACGGCTTTTACAGATATCCCTAAAATCTCAGCAATTTCCTTAAAACGCTTGCCTTCAATACGATTCATCATAAACGCAACACGTTGTGCTTCAGTTAAATTAGAAAGCGCATTTTGTGTTTTATCTAAGTATTCATTTTCCTCCATAACGAATTCAGGAGATTCGTTGGTATGACTTTTTTGGGGAATTTCAGCATATTTTAATTTTACTTTTTCATGATTAGCCTGATTAATCATCAAATTATTAGCTGTAGTATATAAAAAACTCTTCGCTTTGTCTGGGGTAATTTTATGACAGTTTTGCCAAACTTTTAAAAATGCCTCTTGTACCTTATCTTCGGGATTCAATTTTTCTCCAAACTTATAATAGAGGAAAGTATAAAGTGATTTAGAGTATTTATTAAAGAAAGACGAGAAAAGTGTTTCATTACAAATGTCTTTGTCTATAGGTTTTTCCATTAAAATTTTAAAAATTTCTCTAAAATTAAAAAAAAATGAATAGCAGGGTAGGAATTTTTAAAAGAGAATTGTTTCAGAATAAAGAAGGCCTCATTTAATAATTTAAACCTAAAAAAAATAAATGATAATCATGAAAACTTCAAACAATCCTAAACTGTTAAAATTTTTAGCGATATCAGCTTTTATGTTGATGAGTTTTTTCTCTTGTCAGAAAGAAGCTGTTGATATTTCGCAACCTAATGATAATCAAACGTTTCAAGCAAGTTCAGAAATTAGTCAATTAATGTCAAGAACTGCAACTAATGATGGTTCAGTAGATAATATTATTGATAAAGCGAACTGTTTAGAGGTAAAATTACCTGTAACTGTAGTAGTTAATAATATTGAAATCATCATTGATTCTCAAGATGACTTCCAAGAAATTGAAGATATTTTCGATCAATTCGATAATGATATTGATCAGTTAGATATTCAATATCCAATTACAATTATTTCAGGAGATTTTACTGAAACTACAATTAATAGCCAAGCAGAATTAGAAGAGTTAATTCAATTATGTGCTGGTGAAAATGAAACAGATGATGATATCGAATGTATTGATTTTCAGTATCCTATTTCAATTTCAATTTTTAATACTTCTTTTGATGTAATTGAAACTAAGAAGATAAATAACGATCAAGAATTATATGTATTTATTGAAAACTTAGATGATAATACATTGGCAAGTTTAAATTTCCCAGTTACTATGGTATTAGCTGATGGTTCTACAGTAGCGGTGAATAATAATGAAGAATTAATCAGTACAATTAATCAAGCAAAAGATTCTTGTGATGAAGATGATGACTATGATTATGGAGATGATGATTTAGATTGTGATGTGAATTCTATCAAGAGAAATTTAAAAGAATGTTTCTGGGAAATCAGAAATGATAATGGAGCTTCAGGTTTCAAAGCTAAATTTAATGAAGACTTTACTTTCGTAGTTACGAATCCAAATGGAGTTGAAGAAGCGAGTGGAGCTTGGACAGTTACACAAGATGGAGATTACGCTTATGTTCAGTTAGATTCTAATTTCCAAGACTTTAACGGAAGCTGGAAAGTTGTTGAATGTGGAGATAACTTCTTAGAAATGACTGACGCTGCAGGTAACTTCACTAAGTTAGTTAAAGATTGTCCAGATAATTCTAATTTACCAGCGGTTAAAGAATTTATTAAAGAATGTAAGTGGTATATGTACTATTTAAAAGTAGGTGGTGAAGATTTAACTGCTCAATATCACGACTATCACTTTGATTTTAAAGAAGATGGGACATTTATTATGACAACTGGAAATGATCAGGATTTACACGAAGGAACTTGGGTTATTCAGGAAATAGCAACAGGAGGAATTGCAATTACTTTATCATCGCAAACTTTAACGGGAGATATTAATGATTACTACTTATTAGCAAGATTAGATGATGATAAAATGGTGCTTCAAGGTGAGCAAGAGCATACTTTGAAATTAGAAAGAGTTTGTGATGATAATTCAGGATCTGGAAATCAAGTTGCAAGAGTTAAAAATGCGATGAAAGAATGTGCTTGGTATGTGTATTACTTTGAATTAGATGGTGTTGATGTAACACAAGAATTTCCAATTTTCTTTGATTTTAAAGAAGACGGAACATTCGTTGCAGAAGGAAATGGAGCAAACTACAGCGGAGAGTGGGATGTGATGATGTTAAATGATGGATCTACTGGAGTTGTAATTAACTCTTCTGATTTACCATCGCAATTAGTTGATGAATATATAGTTACGTTTGATGATAATGAGAAAGTTCATTTGGTAGATTATCAACAAAACACACTTAAACTTAAAAAAGAGTGTAACTAATAAAACATAATCGATTGTGTCATAATAGGGAGGTTTGCTTTGATCGATTAGATTAACCCCCAATATTTTTAATTATTTATTACTTTGCAATTGAGTCTGTATGAAAATACAGACTCATTTGTTTTATGTAATAGCCTCTAATTTCTTAAAAATCTTTATTGACTGGAATTGCTGGTAAAATGGCAATGTAAATCGTAAAGCAAAAAATTAATTACAATCAATTTTTATAATTTTTACAATAAGTAATTGTTATTTTTAAATTGATTTTGTTATTCTCTGAGAATCGCGTATTTGAAATTGATCTGTACATTTTCCCGAATAATTAATTTTGAACACAGGATAAATTTTGAAAATGTGTTAAGTAATTTTATGGATTTTAAATTCTAGATTGAAATCTAAAAGAAATAAGTCTGTTTGAAAATAATGATTGATCTGTTTCATTTGATATTCTCTAATTTTCAACAAACTTTATTGATTGGATGGATTTACCAAGTAATTGTCGATGTAAATCAAAAAACAAAAGAATAAGTATAATCTATTTTTTTAATTTTAATAATAACTAATTCTTATTTTTTGAGTAATTTTCAACGTCTATGAGAATCGCGTATTTGAAATTGATCTGTACATATTCCCGAATAATTGATTTTGAACCTAGGATAATTTTCGAAGATTTCTTTTGAAATTTTATAGTTTCGATATTCAAATAAATAAATAAGTCTGTATTAACATACAGACTTACTTTTTTTAACTTAGGGATTATTAAAATAATGATTAACGAAAAATCATTTTTCAAATTCATCAAATGTTCCGTCGCTATATAGAAGAATAACTTTTATTAATCTCTTTAGTTTTGTAACGGAATCATCTTGTTTTTTAATTATCGGCTGAGATTCTAATATTTCTGTTTTACTTTCTTTTTTTTCCGTTTGGTTAAATAATGATGGAGAAGTAGGTTCATCAGATTTTTTAGGAAAACTTCCTTTACCATATAATAGCCAATCTAACGTTACATCTTCAAAAGCCTTATCAACCTTAAGTATAAAATCTAAGCTTGGTTTGTTTCTCCCAGATAATAAATGGGATATACTTGATCGGGGTACATCAATTTTTTCTGCAAAATTCGACGAACTCAAATTGTAATATTCTAATATTAGTTTTAGTCGGTCTATCATGTTACAAATGTAAACAATATATTTGTTTAATAATGTAAACATAAGATATTTTATAATTGTAAACAAGTAAAATTGAATATATTTTAAACAAACAAGTATAAATATTAAAGTAATACATCAAATAAAAATTTGTAAAAGACTTAAAAACAGTACATTAAAATTTTATTATAAGAAAAAACTATATAGAAGTGGTTTTTGATTGTTTACAAATGTAATTTTTAGTTTTAAAGGATTCAAGAGTTTTATTGTGTGTTACAAATGTAAATAGTGGATCAGATCAGCCAGATTGAGATAATTGAGGCTTTATTTTCAAATGAATTGAAGGTATTATCGGAGAGAATTAGTCTTAAACATTACATTCCATTGATAATTATTTCGAAAAGATTATTTATATTGACTTACAAATATTATTGTGAGCTTTAAGCCTAATTATATAGTCTGGTCTAGATATTCTTATAGAAAATCGATATGTAGATAATACAATAAATACTTGTTTACATACGTAAACCCACTTATTTAGTTCAAAAAAAAAGTACTCAAGAAATTGAGCACTTAATATTGTTTAAGATTGTAAACAATGTAGTTTACTTCTCATTTTTTTTATCTATCCATTGTTTCGCATTTACAAATGCTTCCAACCATGGAGAAACTTCGTCTTTTCTATTTTCAGGATAGTAAGGCCAATTCCATTGGAATGTAGATCTTTCAATATGTGGCATAGTAACTAAATGCCTACCTGACTTATCACACATCATTGCAGTATTGAAATCTGATCCGTTAGGATTATGTGGATATCCTTCATAGGCATACTTAGCGACAATATTGTATTCAGTTTCTTCTTTTGGTAAATTGAATTTACCTTCACCATGAGAAATCCAAACCCCTAAAGTAGTACCTTCTAATGAAGATAACATTACAGAGTTGTTCTTTTGAACTTTTACAGATGTAAATGAGCTTTCGTGTTTATGAGAATCATTATGAACCATTTTTCCATGTTCATCATGATCTGGATTGATTAATTCTAATTCCATCCATAATTGACATCCGTTACAAATACCAACAGATAATGTATCTTCTCTATTGAAGAAGTTTTTTAAAGCGGTATTTGCTTTTTCATTATATAAGAAAGCTCCAGCCCAACCTTTAGCTGAACCTAAAACATCTGAATTAGAGAAACCTCCAACAGCTCCAATAAATTGAATATCTCCAAGAGTTTCTCTTCCAGAAATCAAATCAGTCATATGAACATCCTTCACATCAAATCCAGCTAAATACATTGCATTAGCCATTTCACGCTCAGAGTTAGATCCTTTTTCTCTAATAATTGCAGCTTTAGGTCTTGTCGATGAACCATCAACTTTAGGAAGCTTTCCCGTAAAGCTTTTTGGGAAAGTGTATTCTAAAGGTTGATTCTTATAATTATTAAATCTGTCTTCTGCTAAATTATTAGCTGTTTGTTTTTGATCTAATAAATAAGAAGTTTTATACCAAGTATCTCTTAATTCACTTATAGATAATGAATATAAATCTTCGTTATTCTTGATATTCAATCTATCTGCTTCTACAACTGAACCAATTTTAAAGAATTCAATTGTGTTTTTATTTAAGATAGATTCTATAGAGTCATCTTTTGATTGAATAATAATTCCATTATTCTCAGAGAATAATAATTTAATAGAATCTTCTTCATTTAATACAGATAAATCGATGTTGGCTCCAGTATTTGTATTAGCAAAACATAATTCAAGTAATGTAGTAATGAAACCACCAGAAGCGATATCATGACCAGCAACAATTTTATCGTCTTTAATTAATTGCTGAATTACATTGAATGTTTTCTTAAAGAATGAAGCGTCTTTAATTGTAGGAGCTTCATTTCCTATTTTATTAATTACTTGTCCGAAAGAACTTCCTCCTAATTTGAAAGTATCTTGAGATAAGTTAATGTAGTATATACTTCCTGCATTTTGTTGGAAAACAGGTTCTACTACTTTTGTAATATCATTACAATTTGCAGCGGCAGAAATGACAACAGTACCTGGAGAAATTACATCTTCATTTGGATACTTTTGTTTCATTGATAAAGAATCTTTTCCGGTAGGAACATTAATTCCTAAATCAATAGAAAACTTAGAAACTGCTTTTACTGCTTTATACAATCTTGCATCTTCACCTTCATTTTTACAAGGCCACATCCAGTTAGCTGATAAAGAAACTGATTGTAACCCATCTTTTAATGGAGCCCAAATAATATTAGTTAAAGCTTCTCCAATTGAGTTTAAACTTCCTGCAGTAGAATCAATTAAACCCGAGATAGGAGAGTGGCCAATAGAAGTAGCAATTCCTTCTTTTCCTTTAAAATCTAAAGCCATAACACCAAGATTGTTCAAAGGAATTTGTAATTGACCCACACATTGTTGTTTCGCAACTTTACCACCAACACAACGATCTACTTTATTTGTTAACCAATCTTTACAAGCAACTGCTTCTAATTGTAATACTTGGTTTAAATAATCGTAGAAATTTTCTTTAGAATAATTTACTTCGCCATAGTTTCTAGAAACTGTTACGTCGTTCATTATAGTTTTTGGTGAGCTTCCGAACATATCGTTCAGTGCCAAGTCCATTGGTTTATTACCTTTCGTTTGAGATTCGAAGGTAAATCTATGATCATTGGTAACATCACCGACAGTATACATAGGAGATCTTTCTCTTTCAGCAATTCTCTCTAATGTATTAATATTTTCTTCAGAAATAACTAATCCCATTCTTTCTTGAGATTCATTTCCGATAATTTCTTTGTCAGATAAAGTAGGATCACCAACAGGTAATTGATCTAAATCAATTTTACCACCCGTATCTTCAACTAATTCAGATAAACAATTTAAATGTCCACCAGCTCCATGATCGTGAATAGAAACGATTAAGTTTTCCTCACTTTCAACCATTCCACGTACTGCATTTGCTGCACGTTTTTGCATTTCTGGATTAGAACGTTGAACTGCATTTAACTCAATTCCAGTAGAAAACTCACCAGTATCAGCAGAAGAAACAGCTGCTCCTCCCATACCAATTCTATAATTTTCACCACCAAGAATTACAATTTTATCACCATTCTTTGGAGTATCTTTTAATGCTTGCTCAGCTTTACCATATCCGATTCCTCCGGCTTGCATAATTACTTTATCGAAACCTAATTTTCGTGCTTCTTCCTCATGTTCAAAAGTTAAAACAGATCCACAAATTAAAGGTTGTCCGAATTTATTACCAAAATCAGAAGCTCCATTTGAAGCCTTAATTAAAATATCAATTGGAGTTTGATACAACCAATCACGCTCATTCATTCCTTTTTCCCAGGGACGATTTTCCTCTAAGCGGGAATATGATGTCATATAAACCGCTGTACCTGCTAAAGGAATAGAACCTTTTCCTCCAGCTAAACGATCTCTAATTTCTCCACCTGAACCTGTTGCTGCACCATTGAAAGGTTCAACAGTAGTAGGGAAGTTATGAGTTTCTGCTTTTAATGAAATAACAGATTCAAATTCTTTTGTTTCGTAATAATCTGGTTTATCTGCAGACTTCGGTGCAAATTGCTCAACTTTTGGTCCTTTAATAAACGAAACATTATCTTTGTAAGCTGAAACAATATCGTTAGGATTCTGTTTTGATGTTTCCTTAATCATTTTAAATAGGGAAGTAGGTTGTTCTTCTCCATCAATAACAAAAGTTCCATTAAATATCTTGTGGCGACAGTGCTCTGAGTTTACTTGAGAAAACCCAAACACTTCTGAATCAGTTAATTTTCTACCAATTCTTTCAGAAACTTCATTTAAATAATCAATTTCCTCATCACTCAATGCTAAACCTTCTTGTTCGTTATAAGATTTAATATCTTCAATTTCTAAGATAGGTTCTGGTGTAATATTTATAGTAAAAACTTCTTGGTTAAGAGCATTGAATTTTTGAGAAATCATCGGATCGAAATTTGTAAAATCATCATCTACAGCATCAAATTCTTCGATGCGTATAATTCCTTTAATCCCCATATTTTGCGTAATCTCTACAGCGTTAGTACTCCAAGGAGTAATCATAGCTGCTCTAGGCCCAACAAAAAAGGCGTCAATAGACGCCATATCAAGTTTAGGTTTATTCGCAAATAACCATGTAAGTTTTGAAATATCTTCCGTTGCTAATTCTTTTGATGTTTGAACAGCAAAGACTTTACTGTTTATGTTTCCAAAGAAATGAATCATTATGTGTTATTTAGGTTGTGTTGTTAAAAGCTACAAATTTACTTTTTTAATTGAATTAAGAGTGTAAAAAAAGCAGCAAAATTTGCTGCTTTTATTTTCTACTTCACTAGAAGTTTTTTTGCTAATATTCCGAGGTCACTATTTATTTTTATAAAGTAGGTTCCAGAACTTAACTTTTTGATTTTTATTTCTTTATTATTTACATCTTTTGAAGTTCTGTATACTTCTTGTCCGTTTATATTATAAATTATAATTTCTTTAATAAGAATATTCGAATTATTATTTATGAATATTGTATTGTTTGATATTGGGTTTGGATATATTGAGATTATCTCTAGAAGATTATCTGTAACACTTGCTGTAGCACTACCATGAATACCAATATTGTCAACCACATCTCTTGCGAGTTCCTCCCATTCATTAACTTTATCAAAAGTTGTATTTGGATTGACAACACTACTTTTACGTCTTAAAGTTACATCTTTAGCAAAGTTTCCTGTTCCGCCATTAAAGAGTCCAATAATATCTATTAATACATCATTTTTGAATAATCCAACAGGATCATTTCCATTGAAGTTCATTGGCTCACCATTATTAGTACTACTATTATTTGGATGAACATAATCTGCTTCATCAATTAATTTTTGAAGTCCAGCGCTTCCATTTATAATAACAAATACGTCGCCAGCGGCAATTGTTCCTGTTAAATTAAGAGGAGCAGACCAATTTGATCCACCATTACCATTTCTTTTAATACTATAAACACTTAAATCAATAGCGCTAGAGGTAACATTTGCAATTTCTAAGGCTTTGTTATTACTAGAACCTTCAACATATTCAGAGAAGAATAATTCATTAGCGCTTCCAGTACCTCCATCTGTTGTTGTTCCATTTATAGCTGTACTTAATGGGGATTTATTATCAACACCATCTTTCGCCAATACTTGGATACTATAAGTTGTTGAAGCAGTAAGAGAATTTATTGTATACGTGTTCGTTGTAGGTTCTGCATTTAAAATCCCATTAACGTAAACTTCATATGCTGTCACTGCGGTATTATCTGTAGAAGGAGCCCACGTAACTTTTAATGTTGTATCAGTTTCATTACTTATGACAATATTTGTTGGAGTAGAAGGTGCTTCAGTATCCTCTAATGTTTTTGGAGCAATAGCAGCACTAAACGGAGATTCGTTATCTGCAGCGTCTTTTGCTTTTACTGTAATTGAATATGTTGTATTCGAATCCAAATTATTTAAAGTAATACTGGTATTAGTAGTATTAGATGTTAAAATACCATCTACATATACATCATAATTTGTTACACCTATATTATCAGATGAATCATTCCAAGATACATCAATCGAAAAAGTTGTAATATTACTTGCTGTTACATTTGTCGGAGCAGTAGGAGCTTCTGTGTCATTTGTTGAATAAATTCCCCAAATATCTTCAGCTTCTGGTCCTCCCCAGATTCTGGTTGCTAATCTAGGATTATCAATAAACGGATTTCTATTTCCTTGAGCATAGGTATTGGTAGTATTTTCATGAAATGGATTTCTCTGCTTTTCAATATCTGAAACTGGATCTTCAGCATTCCATTGAAGAAATAAATCGATCATATCGTCAGGAGTTTGAGAAGAATCACCAACACCGACAAATGTTGGTTTACATTGATTTCCATATCTCAGATACATATACATTATAATACGTGCAACATCACCTTTCCATTCATCTCCAGGGTACCATCCGTTTGTAACTGAACCTGAGTTTCCAGATCCTCCAGCGAATTTTTTATTACTTCTACTAGAGTTTCTTTGCGGGTCAGAAGGGCGAAGGTTATGGGCATCAGCATACGGAGCTCCATTATTTCCTCCTGCATCCAAATCAGGATTTGCTAAAGAGTTTGCAAAAACATGTTCTCGATTCCAATCACCATTATTACCTCCATTTTGGTCAATCCCTCTGGTTCTAGCAGTAGTTCCAGAAGAGCTATATCCATAAATTAATAAAACTTCTGTATTGTTTTCAGGATTAACATCTGTAACTTTCGAGGCGTTCCAAATTCCTGGCGTGTAATCCAAAGGATTTGTGTGTGTGTTAATGATCTTAGTAGCAAGAGCATTTTTTAGAGAAACACCAGTCAAATTTAAATTGACATCATTATAATAAGTTTCTTGGGAGTGAGCTGAAATAACTATAAAACAGCTAAATAGGGTAAAGAGTAAATTTTTCATCATTTAGATATAATGATTATGTAAAGAGTGTTAGGTTATGTCTAAATAGACTTAATTTTTATCGGGAATTCTATCCCTTTCAATTTTTCCCTTTTTAATAGCTTTATATTTTTCGTAACAATTTAGAACAGCTTCGATCATTTGTAGATCGCTGGCTTTTTTAATAAAGTATTCAGAATAGCTACAATCACCAAGTAATTTAGATAATTGTTGTTTGTCCATTTCTAAATATTCCATCATAACCTCTCGATCAAATTTACCAGCCAGCATTTTCCTGAGATCATCCTCTTTTTTAAGTTTCTGTAATTTTTTAAGCTGTTTAGGTTTTTTTCCAAATAATCCATACACTAAATCAACAGGATTTAGAAGTTTAGCAATTGGAGAAGAAATCTTTTGTGGTCGTCCTACCTCATATGTTTGCCTTAAACCATTTAAATGGATTCTAGTAAAACGATCTTTTGGAACCTGCTTTACATCGACTTCTAAAACACCAATTAATTTGGTAGAGTTAATAATAACTTCTTTAACTTCTTCAGGTTTTTCATTTAAAGAAATAACAAGTTCATTTCCTTTTAATAAATCATTCGTTACTTTTAATTTTATGGATTCAAATCCTAAATATGAAACTAGAACTGTATCATTAGCTTTGGCTATTAATTCAAAAAGACCTTTCTCGTTCGTAATGGTACCTTCTACAGAATTTAAATTTAATATATGTGCTGCACTAAGCACCTTTTTGGTTTCAGAATGAATTATTTGTCCTTTAAGTTTATTTTGACCATAAAGACAAATTGAACTAAATAAAATTGAGATTATAAGGATACATTTACGCATACTGCAATAATACGCATATTTACTAGTATAATAGTTAATTATATGTAAAAGTAATATCAAAAGATTTATAGTTAAAAAGATAAGACCTTTCAGGAATGAAAGGCCTTATTGATCTCCTGTTGAGATCTCGAGGGAAGGAGGATAATTGTTAAAATAAAGATAGTGAATAATCTTTTAAATCAGAATATTTTTTAAAAAAATTAGAATATAAATGGACATTGAAAAAATAGAAAACCATTAACATTTTGACTGCTAATGGTTTGAAGTTTATTTTTATTTTAAAGTGCGCATAAGAAGATTCGAACTTCCACATTCATAAAGAATACTGCCCCCTCAAGGCAGCGCGTCTACCAATTCCGCCATATGCGCTTAAACTAAAAGAGTTAAGCCTATGCTTAACTCTTTTTTTTGTGACCGGGCTGGGGCTCGAACCCAGGACCCTCTCCTTAAAAGGGAGATGCTCTACCAACTGAGCTACCCGGTCTTAACCTTTTTCAAAGCGAGTGCAAATATACAAGGGTTTTCAAATGAAAAAAAACTTTTTTAATATTTTTTTATAGATATTTGCTTTATTTCTATTTATGAGGATTGTTTTATTAGGATATATGGCTAGTGGTAAGTCAACTATAGGTAAAGTTTTGGCTGAAAAACTGAATTTATTATTTATTGATTTGGATGATTACATTGAAAATAAGTTTCAAAAGAGCATAAGTGACATATTTAATGATGAAGGAGAGATTTTCTTCAGACTTCAAGAACATGAAGCTATTAAGGAAATTTTAGCTAAACAAGATGAATTTATTTTGTCGCTTGGAGGGGGATCACCTTGCTATGCAGGAAATATGGATTTAATCAATAGTCATGAAGATGTGAAATCTGTTTACATAAAGTTATCTGTAAATACTATTTATAACAGGCTTATTGCTGAAAAAGATCACAGACCTATTGTTTCTAAAATTCCAACAGATGAATTGGAAGAATTTATAGCTAAGCATTTATTTGAGAGAAGTTTTTTTTATGAGCAAGCAAAAATTAAATTACTCACTAATAACAAAAGTGTAAAAAAAACAATAGAGGAGTTGGAAATGTTACTCCTCTAGGTATGCAATAATTTCGTCATCTTTAAATTCAACTACAACATGTTCTTTAATAGAAGTAGAGAAAGAAATCCCTTTAAAATCAGCTTTTACAGGGTATTTTTTGTGGTTTCTATTAACCAAGACAGCTGTCTTAAACTTTTTAAGAGGTACTTCGAGAAAATGTTTGATAGCATATATTAAAGTAGTCCCTGAATGCAAAACGTCATCAACTAAAATAACTGATTTATCCTGGTATAAATCTGAACTAATGTCAGTTGAAATAGGACCTAAGGGATTTTTCTTGTCCATATTAACTTTACATAGAGAAACCTGAATGTCAGATATTTCCCTTATAATGGAAACAATTTTTCCTGCTAATGAGTATCCATTATCAGCTATTCCAGCAACTATTAATTCAGACTCATTGTAGTTTACTTCATAAATTTGATATGCGATTCTCCGTATCTTCTGAGATATCTCGGTATTATTTAAAATAATATTGTTCGTGTCTATCATAATGCAAATTTAAGTATCTTCTTCATTAGTATCATAATAATCTTCAATATCTCTTCGGTCTTTTTTTGTGGGTCTTCCAGTACCTTTTTTGCGGTAATAGTCCTTAGCAAATTTTAATAATTCTGTTTTTTCAAACTCTTCTTTAGGAGTTAAATCTTTTCTGTATAAATCAACAAGTTTAGCTCCAACACGACTTTCTGGAATATCAATAACCTTAATCTTATAATTAATTTGATTTTTTCGAACTATAATAATTTCCCCACCATATACTTCTCGTGAAGGTTTTAACGTGTTCTCTTCGATTTTTACCTGCCCTTTCTTACAAGCAGTTGTGGCGATACTTCTAGTTTTAAAAAGTCGAATACACCATAAATATTTATCTATTCTCATACAAAAAGTTAATTTTTTTGCGTTTGCTTTTTACAAAGTTATAAAAATGGTAAATTGCGCGACAAAATTACGATTAATGATAAAATTTAGACATCTTTTTTTAATAGGAATTATTTCACTTTTAACGTATGCTTGCGGAAGTGATGGAGTAGCACCAGTTGATGATTTTGATTTTGCTGCTCAAGCAGTTAGAGATAATGATACTCTTGTAAATTTTTTTAAAAGTCATTATTATGATACTGCTGAAGGGATCGTAAAACCTTTAGAAGACGGTCAGACAGCTCTTTTTGATGATCCTAAATTAGTATCACAAGATGTGGAAGAGACAATTAATGATGTTGATATTGATTATAAATTATATTCCTACACTATTGAACAAGGAACTTCGTCTAAGGATTTTCCAACAGTCGTGGATTCAGTATTAGTTAATTATTCAGGAAGAAGGATATTGAATGGTTCTACCTTAAATGATACTGATTTTGACAGCAACAACAATTTATGGTTTGTATTAGGAGCAGGAGTAATTAGAGGTTGGACTTACGGCATTCCTAATATTAAATGTGGTATTAATGTTACTTTGCCTAATGAACCTTTAACTTTTACTGGAACAGGAAAGATTATATTATTCATTCCATCAGGTTTGGCATATAGAAATGCTGGTAGAGGAACGATTTTACCAAATGAGAGTTTGTTATTTTATGTAGAGTTGAATGATATTGTAGAAAATACAGATTCAGATTTAGACGGAGTTGCGAATATCTTAGAGGATATCGATGGTGACGGAAAACCATGGAACGATGATACCGATGAAAACGGTATCGTTAATTTTGCTGATAATGATGATGACGGAGATGGCGTTTTAACAAGAAATGAAGATGCTAATAAAGATGGGGATCCAAGTAATGATTTTAGTGATCCTGAAAATCCTACATTACCAGATTATTTGAACCCAAATATTCGTGTTTCGAACGAATAGAAAAGTATATTTCAAAAATATGGGCAGCACTTTGGTGTTGCTTTTTTTTATTTATTAATTAAAACTTTAATAATCTATACTTGCTTTAGATATATTTTTTTAGCTATTAATATCATTGATAATAATTAAACCGTGAAGTTTTAATAATTGTTAGTTTACCTCTTATTGTTATCGAATTATAAAGAATAAATTATGGATATAAGTAAGATAGTTTGTGAAAGACATATTTATTGAATGTCAAAAACAATTTTTCAAATCAAATATAATAGATGAGTCTTAAAAAGAAATAGATTGATAGATTTTAAAAATAATTAATTAAATAGGAGAGCTATTTTATTTGATTTTTTATTTTATTTATTTTAAGTTAATTTTTGTCAACTTATTCTAGTAACGTATAATGAAAAAATAAAAAGCAACACTTTTGTGTTGCTTCATTTTAAAAATATAATTTTAAGATTCTTTTATTTTAAAATCTATATGATAAACCGAATATAATTTGGTTTACTCTTGTATCAAAATTTTGTGTTCCTGCAACATTTGAAATGAAATTTGATTCGATATCAGAAAATCCTCTTTCCCAACGAGCGTCAATTCCGAATTTTCCTAGTTCAATTCCACCACCTAGTTGCATACCAAGTGTAAAACCGTCAGATTTAAGGTTTGATACTGCATCAATATCTAAATCACCATCTAATAAATATTGGAACGATGGGCCAATGTGAACATAAGCGATTTTAAAAAATTTCTTACCTAACAATACAGGAATATCAATTTTTTGGAAATCATATCCAACTTTTTGAGAACTTGTTGCAGTTCTAAAGTCTACTTCACTTTTTAATGAGGTGTATACTAATTCAGGTCTAATATACAAGCCAACTACTGGAAGTTTAAAACGCAACCAAATACCAGCATGGTAACCAGTTCGACCTTCAGCATTTCCATTGATAATATTATCAGCTGAATCAATAAAGGAATCAGAATTATAATTGATTCCTCCTTTAATACCAAAATGAATTTGTGCGTCAGCTAATTGAGTAACACCGAAGATTAAGCATAACGCTAAAATTAGTTTTTTCATAATCTTTTAATTTGAGTAATTGTATAAAAACGTTTTTTCTGATTGATTATTTCCTTTTCAAAACATTCTTAACTGCTTCTATAACAGCTTCATTGTTTATTTTATACTTTTTCATTAATTCAGCTGGTGTTGCAGATTCACCAAAACTATCATTTACCGCGACAAACTCTTGTGGAGTAGGGGCGTTTTGAGTTAAACAACGAGCTACACTTTCTCCAAGTCCACCAAATTTATTATGTTCTTCGGCAGTTACAATACATTTAGTTTTAGCTACAGACCCTAGAATAGCTTCTTCGTCCAATGGCTTAATTGTATGAATATTAATAACTTCAGCTGAAATTCCTTCCTCTTCTAGTTTTTCGGCAGCTAATAAAGATTCCCATACTAAGTGTCCAGTTGCGACAATTGTAACGTCAGATCCTTCGGTTAATTTAATAGCCTTACCAATTTCAAATTTTTGATCTTCTGGCATGAATACAGGAACTTTTGGTCTACCAAAACGAAGGTATACAGGGCCATCATGTTCGGCAATAGCTATAGTTGCTGCTTTCGTTTGATTGTAATCACAAGTATTGATTACTGTCATTCCTGGTAACATTTTCATCAAACCAATATCTTCTAATATTTGGTGTGTTGCACCGTCTTCTCCCAAAGTTAAACCTGCGTGCGATGCACAAATTTTCACATTTTTATGAGAGTATGCAATTGATTGACGAATTTGATCATAAACACGTCCAGTAGAAAAATTAGCGAAAGTTCCTGTAAAAGGAATTTTACCACCAATAGTTAAACCAGCAGCAATACCCATCATATTTGCTTCAGCAATTCCTACTTGAAAAAAACGTTCTGGATGGTTCTTTTCAAATTCATTCATTTTTAATGAACCTGTTAAGTCAGCACATAAAGCAACTACATTAGGATTTGTTTTTCCTAATTCAGTTAAACCATCTCCAAAACCAGATCGAGTGTCTTTTTTTTCTGTGTATGTATATTTTTTCATTGTTGTGTTGTAAATTCGGATCAAAAATAAACTTTTAATAAAGATGACGTTTATAAATTCATCAATTCTTTATATAATTTATGAACAGGTAATCCCATAACATTAAAGTAGCTTCCTTCAATTTTATGAATACCTATTTTTCCGATCCATTCCTGAATTCCATAGGCGCCTGCTTTATCATAAGGTTGATACATCTTTATGTAATAATCTATTTCTTCTTTTGTAAGTTCTCTGAAGTATACAGTAGCGGTATCATTAAATACTTTTTGAAAATTTTTACTTTTAAGACTTACTGAGGTTATTACCTGATGTGATTTTCCTGATAAACTTTCAATCATCTTAAAAGCTTCATGGTAATCTTTAGGTTTACCAAGAGCTTTATTATCTAGCCAAACAATTGTATCAGATGTAACAAGCAAGTCATTGGTGTTTAATTCATCTTTGAAAGGAACAGTTTTTAAATCTGCTATATAATCAGTGATTTCCGATCCTTCAAGATGATTTGGGTAAATTTCGTCTACGCTTTTTATTCGGATTTCAAAATTCAAATCCAAATCTTTAAAGAATTGTTGCCTTCTTGGAGATCCTGATGCAAGAATAATATTAAACTTGGCTAGCTTTTCTTTTAACATGTATTAGAAACTCTTTTTAAGACGTGCCAAATCTCGTTTACTATCTCTGTCCTTAATTGATTGACGTTTATCATGCGTCTTTTTTCCTTTAGCTAAGGCTATTTCTAATTTAGCCCAACCATTTTGATTAATAAATAAACGAAGAGGAACAATAGTATTTCCTTTTGCTTCAACTTCTCTAGCTAATTTTTTTAGCTCTTGTTTATTCAATAATAAACGTCTTTCACTTTTTGGATTATGGTTATAATGATGTCCAAATGCATATTCCTCTATATACATATTGACTACAAATAACTCTCCTCTTTCATTAAATTCACAAAAGCTTTCAGTAATTCGCGCCTTACTTTGTCTAATAGATTTAATTTCAGTCCCAGTAAGTTGAATTCCTGCGGTGTATTTATCTAAAATTTCGTACTCGAAACGAGCCTTCTTATTTTGAATATTTATATTTTTTTGCATAGATCAATTTCGTCCAAAGGGTACAAAGATAACTTAAATGAAATCTATTTTAAGGTTAAAAATGAGAGGTTGTAGGACAAACCAAAGTTAGCAAAGATATTGCTTAACGAACCACCTCTAGCTTTCACATAACCAATTCCACCTCTTAAGTTTAAAAAATTTGTTAGTTTTATATTAATTCCAGCACTTGGTTTAACAATTAAACCCTCACCTGTACTAATTCCACCACCTCCTGCAGCTCCACCCAATACTTGAGCGAAAATACTAAATCTATTATTAAAATAATTATTAGACTGAACACCTAACCCGACTATTCCTTCGGCATAAGCCCCTGCATCTCCAAAGTTTGCAAAGGAAGTTTGACCAGCTCCATAAATATATTTGTTAAAAAACACATTGATCTGTAACGAAATTTGATGCATATCTTGTTCAAATCCGCCATTACGACTTGCGTTTAAATACCAATCCTGCTTTAAGATGGTTTGAATTCCTTTGAATACAGCTTTATTTTGTGAACTATTTTCAGTTTGGATACCATCTTTTTCTACATAATATTTTAATCCGAAACCTAGGGTAGAAGATAGGAAGTGACTATCAGGGCTCATTAAATATCCTTTATTTATCGAAAAGTATAAATTATCATACACTTTTTGTTCTAAAGAAAGATCTGGATAAATTAAGAAGCCGCCTTTTGTATCAACTCCACCACCACCACCGGCACCAATTCCGAACTTAGCTTGAATATTCGTTCTGTTTTTATTCATTGATAAATGATAACCACCTCCAATGAAAATATCCATGTAACCTGCTGGTATTCCACTATAGGCACCATCTGCTTTTATAAAATAGAACCAGTCGTCACTTACATATGATGTAAATTCAAATCCTGCTAATCTCATTGTTCTACCATCCATAGAACTTCCATCTACAAATTTAGAATCACCTTTAACTGAGAGGTTATTAAGATGAACCATAGCGCTAATGCGGTGAGATTTTTTATCCCATTCTGTGTTTTTTAAACTTTCCGTGTCAAGTTCTAATTGTCTAGTATTAAAATTTGAATAATCATAATTTAGAGGGATTTGAAGAGACGCATAAACTTGATTACTTTTAATCTCACCTCCAGCGAAGAAATCAATATAACTCCATCCACCTGAAATTGAAAAGTATTTGAAATCATAACCTAGATTTATGTGCGGCAAAATGAATGCGCCACCTCCATCAGGAGCTGCGGCACCACCACCACCTCCGAAATGTAATCCAGCATCCACAAAAAGTTTTTTATAAATCTCTTTTTTAACTCCTACATTTAAACCAAGAGTAAAAAAACCACCACGTTCTCCACCAACGGCACCATAAAAACCAAGTCCAGCGTAGCTCCAGTTGTTTAGCATTACATTATAATGAATACCAGTGAAGTCCATATTTGCTTCATTTGCGTTTGGCATATCAATGGAAAGAAAATCTAATTGAGCAAAACTAATTTGACTTTTCTTTTCTAAATTTTCATTTTGAGCGTAAAAAAAATGAACGCTAAATGTTAGAACTAACAATAGCGCTCTTGGTATGTTATTTACCATTATTAATTTTTAATAAGGTTTATGAATTTCTTGTCTTTCTCCGTTTATGTAAGAAGCAACGAAGGCATCATCAAATCCTAATCTTAACAACTGACGTCTAAAATTTTGAGCTTCTTTCAATGTAGAGAATAAACCAATTGAATATCTTAAGTACTCTTCATTAGAGAGTGTACCCGCGATTGTTTTAGACAGTAAAGGATACTTTTTATTTGTAAAAGCTCCAATTTGAACCGAATAAACAATTTCGTTCTCAATATTTGTCTTGATTTTACTAATTTCACTTTCGGAACTATTTCCCTCATTTGCATCAACATCCAAGTCATCGTTGTAGTCACTATCTGCAGTTACATCAGCAATACTATCTAATATTCTTGTTGCTTCAGCTCTTTTAATTTCTGAGACTTCCAAATTACTGCCTGATTGATTTTGAGAAAAATAGACTGCAGCGGCAATTGAAACACCAGATAAAAAACTTAATAAGATATTTCTATTTCTTGCCGTACTTTTAACATCACCTAGCTCTTCTTCTTTTTCGGAAAGTTGGGTTTCTAAATCCTCATTTTTTGAATTAAGAATCTTTATTTGTTCCTGTAAGTCTTCGTATTCTTGATCATTTAAAAAAGGCATATGATTGGTCTATTTTAATAATTCTATTGAGCTAAAATACAAATCTTTTCGGAATAGGGAGGAAAATGTCTTTAAAAGGGGTTTGAAGCCTTGACTTTAATCAAGGCTTCACCGTGTTTCCCCCTTTAAACACTCTTAGTAGTTACTCTTCATAAAAGATGTAACCATTTCAAATATACTAAATTCTAATTAATTTTTTCACTGATAATCATGACTTTACTACCATTGTTAAGTGTAGTAAAAAATATATATATATTTCCACCGTCTGATAGTTTAGTTTCTTTTCTTACTTGAGCTACAGTTTTTGGGAAGTTTCTAACTGTAATATTTGCTTTTTTACTTGGTAAATGTTTTTTTATTTCCTTCTTATTGTATGGAATTACTTTTTCAATTAAAAAACTTCTACCTGGAAAATTAGTAAGTTTATCTGAAGTGTATAAATGTGAGTGTTGTTGAATTTTATTTACGTTAAATTTGTGAGTAACAATTTCAAAACCACCTGATTTCAATATCGCAGAATTAGGTTCGTATAAATACTTTAAAGGCATAGAGTATGAACCTGTTGAATTCTTTTCTAATAAATTAAACTCAAACTCTTCTATATTTGATTTTTTAATATTTATTGCAATTATTTTTGGATCATTAGAAAAGTTTTTTTCTAAAACGAATAATAATTCTTTAACTTCATTTTGAATAGCTACAATGTGTACTTCTTTTACGTATTTCAATTCTCTTATAGTTGAAGTAATGTCAAGAATTGGAGATACTTTTATAAGAATATTATTTGTTTTTAAAAATAAATTATCTAGTTCCTCTGGAACATTTGGTGCACAATCTTTTAAAAGGAAAACTTTGTTTTTTGAATCGTCTCTCCTAGATGGATCGATGTATACCCAGTCAAATTTAATTCCATTTTGCTCTACAAGAAACCTAATTCCATCTGTTGCTTTGGTTTCAATATTATTGACGCCTAACACATTATAATTACAAGCTACAATTTTGGATAAGTCAGAATTTATTTCACAATGAGTTACATGAGTTATTCTTTTTGAAAAATAAAAAGAGTCAATTCCAAAACCTCCAGTTAAGTCAATAAGAGATTCTCCTTTCACAATTTCGGATTTATATTTCGCTGTAATTTCAGAAGATGTTTGTTCTATTGAGATTTTAGGAGGATAATAAATGTTTTTGCATTGAAACCAAGTAGGTAATTTTCGCTCGCTTTTCTTTTTTGCAGTTATTTGATTAGCGAGCTCCTGAATAGTAATTTCGGAAAAAGGACTACCTTTAAATATGATTTTGGAGATATCTTGATTCAAGTTATAATCTATAAAATCTTGTACTTCAGTATTTAAAATTTTTGAATTCAAAAAAGAAAAAATTATTATCAAGTAACACCAAAAGTACTCATAATATTTAGGAATTCTTCGTCTACTTTTCAAACAAATCTTATCAATCAAAAAAACAGCAGTAATACTATTAATTACAAGCATTACTATTCAAACTCTATTTTATGTTTGTACTATCGGAGAATATGCGTTAATGACTCATGAAAATGCATTGGATTCATACCGATGTTAAAAGGAACTGATGAAGAATAATCATACATACAAATTACTAGAGTATAATTTTTTTATGATAAAGTTGAAATTGAATTAGATGTTGATTATGTGTTTGAATTAACGAATATATCACTAAAAACATATGGGTTTCCATCACTTCTAGTATCTAATATTCTTTGTAGAAAAAGCTATTATTACTCTTTATTTGAGATGTATAAGATTTCTTTTAAAGTTTTGATAATAATAAGTTTATAAACAAGAATAGGCGGAAATATAGAGGCAAAAGGAAAAGTGAATACAACTTCATCTTCATATAATATAGTGAATAGTGTAATTTCGGTTCATGCACCAAGAATTTTCGAGATTATAATTAACTTTTGAGGATGATATCCAATAAAATTTTGTAGGAAAATCGGTGATAAATTTCCAATGTTGTTAACTTATTATTTATTGAATTTTATACATGAATTTTGATTTAACAAAAGATAATTCCAATTTAGGAGTGTTTTTAATATCCAGAGTTACTGTTACAGTTAAGTAAAATCTTCAACCATTTTTGAAAGACATAAAAAAAGCGACTAAAAATCAGTCGCTTTTTGTTTATTATAATCCTTTAGCTTTAGTTATATCTGAGAGATTAAAACTAATATCATCAACTTCTGCATCTGTAAAATCTGCGCCAGATAATTCTTTAGCTTTGGTGAATTTAGCCCCTGTTAAATCGGCATTATGAAAAGAAGTATTTTTAGCTCTACCATTAGAAAATTGAACATTTTTCAAATTAGCGTAGGAAAAATCACCATTATCTAAGTTGGCCGTATTCAATTCACAGTTTTCTAAATTGGAATGTGATAAATTGATTCCGGATAAATATCTACCAGATAAATCTACGTTTCGTAAATCGCAATAAGAAAAATCTATATTATCAAATAACACACTCAATTCTGCATTTGTCATTTTTGAGTTGATTAAATAAATCAAAACTTGCGTACGTTCTGGGCTATAATAAACTGTGGTTTGTCCATCTTCGTCTAAATACCTGTATGGCTTTAAAACATTACATAGTGAGATAACTCTTCTTCTTGTTTTTGTTGAGTAACCGTCATCAATATCATCTAAAACTTGTGCTAATTGATAACTGTAGGAAGATCTTCTTGAGCCTTCAACTAGTAAGTTTTGCGTTTTAATTAGTTCATTTTGTTTTATTAAGATGTATAAAGAAACTAATGAAGGAAATATTGAAAATAAAAGCAGAATTACACTTAATAAACGTACTCTTACAAACCTTCTAACAAGAGAAGTTAACAAACTTGCTGAAGTATTCGGTGAAACCCTTTCTTGAGTGTGAAATTCTGTAAACCACTGATTGAAATTATTTTTTAGTGATGCACCAGCGAACATACTCCAAGTCCAAGACAATGTTTTCTTGGTTCGTTCTTGTTTACGTTTTTTTTTCTCTGAGGCTTTACTCATTTCATTTCGTAAAGCTTCGTTTTCCTTTTTTAATTTTTCTAACTCTTCTTGAAAATTATTTTCCATAAATAAGAATACTTTTAAAAATTAGCCTTTATCATTCTGTGGTTACCGAATAAATCACTCTTTAAAACTACATTTTTAAATCCTTTATCCAGTAACATTTGTTTTGTTTCTTTCCCTAAATATTGATTGATTTCAAAAAATAAAACTCCATTTTCATTCAAATTAGTTAAAGCAATATCTGCAATTCGTTTATAAAACAATAATGGATTATTATCATCTACAAATAACGCTAAATGAGGTTCATTATTTAAAACATTGTTTTTTATTTCATCTTTTTCGAGTTCTCTTACATAAGGAGGATTTGAAATAATAACATCAAACTTGTCATTAATAGTAGTATTAGAAAGAATATCGTGATGTATAAAATTTACATTGACTTTGTTTAGTTCGGCATTTTTCTTTGCAGTTTCCAGTGCTTTTTCAGAGATATCAAAAGCGGTAACCTTAGTAGTTGGTAATTCCTTTTGAATGGAAATAGCAATACACCCAGAACCAGTTCCAATGTCAAGAATAGAAAGTTTAGTTTTTTTATGTTCAACCGTTTCTTTTACCCAACTGACTAGTTCTTCGGTTTCTGGTCTTGGAATTAAAACATCAGAATTTACTTTAAATGTATATCCATAAAATTCTGTTTCTCCCAAAATATATTGAATAGGCTCTTCTTTTTTAAGTCTTTCTATAACAGATTTCAAAACAGTCATATTATCATCAGTGATTAAAAGATCTTGTTTAGTGAAAACATCTGTTAATTGTAAGTTTAGAGTATGCTCAATCGTTCTAAAGAAAAAAGCATCAATTTCAGTTTTAGGATATAAATTCGACAGTTCTTTGTTGAAAAATGTTCTGAAGTCTTTTAGCTTCATATAATCAATGTAAAAATGGTATTTTTGGCATTTCAAAAGTATAGAAAACAAATGAAGAACATACTATATCTTATTGTTATCTCTGTTTTTTTATTGAATTGTTCTGTTAAGAAGAAACCTACATTCATTAAAGTTGACGATATTCAGTTTTTGTCTTTGAAACGAGATACCATTTATTTACAAGCCAAAGCTTTTTTCAAAAATGAGAATGATATAGGAGGGAAGCTTTCAACAGATGAAATCAAGGTTTTTTTAGACGGTGCAGAAGTTGCAAATGTTTCTTCTGAAGAATTTAAAGTTCCTGCAAATCAAGAATTTTTTATTCCGTTAAGCGTCATTATTCCAGCTGACAAAGTATTTGATAAAAGTAAAGGAGGTCTTCTCGGTGGACTTATAAATACATTACTGAATAAGAAAGTGAATGTTCAGTTTAAAGGAAATATTAAATACAAAGTTTTAGGGTTTTCGAATACTTATATTGTTGACAAAACACAAGTAGTAAAAATTAAAATATAGCGATTGAGTTTTAATGAAAAATATATGCGACGTTGCCTGGAACTAGGCAAAAGAGGAATTGGAAGTACACGTCCAAATCCTTCAGTAGGAGCAGTAGTAGTGTATAACGACAAAATTATTGGTGAAGGTTTTACTAGTCCTTATGGGGGACCTCATGCGGAGGTAAACGCTATTCGCTCTGTAAAAGATGAATCATTATTTTCTAAATCTACTATTTATGTAACGTTAGAACCTTGTTCTCATTTTGGTAAAACACCACCTTGTTCCGATTTAATTATTTCAAAAGGAATAAGAAATGTTGTTATTGGAACGGTAGATACTCATAGTGTTGTGGCAGGAAAGGGTATTGAAAGATTAAAATCTAATGGATGCAATGTTGTTGTAGGAGTGTTAGAAGAAGCATGTAAAAAACATCACAAACGTTTTTTTGCAGTTCAAAATAAAAAAAGACCATTTGTAATTTTAAAATGGGCAGAAACAGCTAACGGATTTATCGCTCCAAAATATAGAGAAAGCCAAACACCTGTTTGGATTTCAAATGAATATGCAAAACAACTTGTTCATAAATGGAGATCAGAAGAACAGGCAATTTTAGTTGGAACAAATACTGTGTTAACAGATAATCCAAAGCTAAACGTTAGAAGCTGGACTGGTCAAAATCCGGTTCGAATAGTTTTAGATCGAACATTTAAGTTAAGTTCAGATTTATCTATTTATGATACAACAATAAAAACTATTATTGTAAGTCAGTTTGAACGAGAAAGTACAAACGAAAACTTAGTTTATGAAAGGATTAATTTCGAGTCTGATGTTCCAAAACAAATATTGGAAGTTTTATCAAAACATAAAATACAATCAGTAATTATTGAAGGTGGTGCAGTTACTTTACAATCTTTTATTGATGATAATCTTTGGGATGAGGCTCGAATTTTTATCGGGGATAATACTTTTGAAGACGGAATTAAGGCTCCGATTTTAAATGCTAAATTGGAAAAAGAAGAACAATTAACAAACAACACATTAAGGACGTTTATAAATGATTAAAAATATCATTTTTGATTTTGGTGATGTATTCATTAATTTAGATAAGAAGGCAACTTATAAAGAGTTGTATAAATTAGGAGTAGAGGAGATTTCTGAAAAAATGATACAAGTTTATTATGATTATGAAATGGGATTGATTTCAACGAAAGAGTTTGTAGGATATTTTCATAATGAATTTAAAATAGATAAAGAGAATCTTGTGAAGGCTTGGAATGCTATCTTATTAGATTTTCCATTAGATCGTTTAAAGTTTTTAAAGGAGCTAGCCGCTTCAAATAACTATCGATTATTTCTTTTAAGTAATACCAATGATTTACATATTTCTTGGATTCAGAATAATTGGGGAATGAATTTGTATCAAGAATTTAAAAACTCTTTTGAGCAATTTTATTTGTCACATGAAATTCACATGAGAAAACCAAATTCAGATATTTATGAGTTTGTTTTAAATGAGAATAAATTAGTTCCTGAACAAACAATTTTTATTGATGATACACTTGACAATACTGCTGCAGCTGAAAAATTAGGTATCAAAACTTGGACGATTGATAGAGTGAAGGAAAATGTTATTGATTTACTTAAAAGAGAGGAGTTTTTAGTATGATTTATTTAATTTTAAGTGTTTTAATTTCGAGTAGTTTATATGTAATATTTAAACTATTCGATATTTTTAAAATAAATACATTTCAAGCAATAGTTGTAAATTATGTTGTTGCTTTTATTATTGGTTATACGTATTCAGATGTAAAGGTTTCCATTACTTCAATCTCACAACAAGATTGGTTTTATGGTGCACTTTTTTTGGGGTTTTTATTTATAACAATTTTCAATGTTATGGCTATTACTTCGCAAAAAAACGGTCTATCAGTAGCTTCTGTTTCTGGTAGAATGGCTGTTGTTATTCCAATTATCTTTGGAATTGTATTGTATAACGAAAGTATTACATTAGTTAAAGTTATTGGAATATTATTGGCTTTAGTTGCCGTGTATTTAACTTCTGTGAAAAGTAATCACTCTCAGAGTTTTGAAGGAAGTTCGTTGGTACTACCTATTATGTTATTTTTAGGTTCAGGTGCGATTGATACGTTATTGAAGTACACAGAATTACATTTTGTCCCAGAAGAAAGTGTGTCTATTTTTTCTGCATACATTTTTGGAATTGCCTTTGTATTAGGAATTCTATTTTTAATCTACCAAATTTTGGTTAAAAGAGAAAAATTTGAAATGAAAAGTATCCTTGGCGGTATCGCCTTAGGAATTCCTAATTATTTTTCAATTGAGTTTTTAATACGAGCCTTAAAGATAGAGGGAATCGAAAGTTCTGTGCTTTTTACCATAAATAACGTGAGTATAGTTTTGTTGACTACTCTTTTTGGTTTGTTTTTGTTCAAAGAAAAATTAGAGAATAAGAATTGGATAGGTATATTGCTTGCAGTAATTAGTATTATTTTAATTACTAAGGATTAATAGATGGCAGAAAAAGACACTTACAAAACATTGGAAAAACCTTCGGAAGAAATACTATATAAAGATAGAAATAGTAAGTTTTTTAGTTATGCCTTTCCTGTTACAACCGAAGATGATATAAAAAAATGTTTGGATGAATTAAAAAAGAAACATCCGAATGCTGGTCATCATTGTTATGCATGGCAGCTAGGAACTGAGAAAGTTTCCTTTCGAGCGAATGACGACGGAGAACCAAGTAATTCGGCGGGAAAGCCAATCTATGGTCAAATTCAAGCTTTTGATATTACGAATGTTTTAATTGTTTCTGTTCGTTATTTTGGTGGGACAAAATTAGGGGTAGGTGGATTGATTAACGCTTACAGAACATCCGTAAAAATGGCTTTGGAGCAGTCTGAGATTATTCAAAAAACGATAGATATTCAATTTAAAGTAATTTTCGGTTACGATATGATGAACAAGGTTCAACAAGTAATTAAAAAGAATCAACTAGAAATTTTGAATCAAAAATTAGAATTAAATTGCCAATATATAATATCTGTTAGAAAGAAAGATGCAACGATTATTTTTGAAATGTTTACCAATATGTTTAAAGTGGAAATAAAAAAACTTGGTAAATAAATGATTTCTCATAGGTAACCCTAATTTATTTTTCATCATATGAAAGTAAAAATATCACATGTAGTTAGTCTCCTTTTAATTATAACATCGAGTAGTTTTGTACGTTCACAAAACTTTTTATACAATACTGAACAATTCGGTATACGAGGAGCTATGCTTGGTGGATCAATTACTGCAGGAGCAAATGATGAAAGTATGACATTTTATAATCCTGCAGGAATACATAAAGTGCCGTCTCAAGTAAGTATTTCTTTATTTCAACCTTCTGTAAGAACTTTTGGATTTAACAATTTTTGGGGAATAAATGAAAAAAGTGAAATAAATGAAAATTATGGTTTAAAACCATCTTTAATATCTTTCAAATTTAAATTAGATAAGTTAGATTTTGCCTTTATAAAAATTAGTAAAAGTCAGTTGTCCGATTCTTTTAATGCTAAAAGAGAAGAAATAAATAATACCATACTAAACACCCAGTATTTTGAATACGAATATAAAGGTGAAGATGATTGGTTTGGCGCAGGAACAAGTTTTAAAATTACTCCAGAAATATATGTAGGTGTTAGTCAATTCTTGAGTATTACTAATTTTGAATATAAAAATAGAGTAATCATAGAAGAACGAGATAGAGTCAATAATAATAACAATACAGATAGTTTTTTCAATTCTGAACAAACAAGTAGCTTTGATAATACAGGTTTTATAACAAAACTTGGCTTTTTATACGATACGGATCAACACGATATTGGATTAACTATAACAACTCCGAAATATCTAAGAATCTTAGAAGGAGGTTATTATACAAGAACACTAACCAATATAGACAATACTCAAAATATAGGAGAGCAAATTTTAGATAATAATCTTTCTCCAGCAATAAAAACTCCATGGGAGTTTTCTCTTGGGTATAGCTATTCGTTCAAAAAACAAAACAAATTATGGTTAAATGTTGATTATTATTCTGGCATTTCCGAATATAAAGTTGCTACTATAAGTTCTGGTTCTAGAAAAATCTCTTGGGTCAATGGAAATAAAGATGTTTTTAATATCGGAGTGGGTTATTCTCATGTGTTGAATGACAAGTTGGAACTATCAGGAGGTTTACGTACAAACAATTTTGCATATAAAAATAAACCAGTTACGGCCAAAGAATTAAGAAATACTATTTTGGATGGAAATCATATACATTTTGTAGTGGGTACTAGATTTAAATTCAAAAGACATAATGTTTTGCTAGGATTAGATTGGGGTACTCTATATGATACCCCAGATGAAATTGGATTTCAATATTTAAGAGATATTGGTAAGTTAACACCAAATTTAAAAGGGTTAACCAAACAAAATATAAGTGTTTTACTTACTTACAGATTTATCCTAGATGAATTAATAAAATTATAAAGGTATATTCTACAAATGTAAAATACTTAACTACAAAACATTTTAGGAAATTATAATAGTTTTTTATAAATTTGCACTCCTTTTTACGAGAACAGATTATAAAAAGGTTTAAATAATATTTTTAAGTTTAATATCTCTTGGCGTTGGTATCGTTAAAAATCTGACTAACAAAAAGATACAAAATTATTCTCAGACATGTCTGAAGAAATTAAAAAAGCTGCTGAAGCAGTAAACCCAGAAGAATTTTTAGCAAACTTTAACTGGCATAAATACGAAGAAGGTATTGATGAAGTTGATGAGTCTAAATTAAAAGAATTCGAAAAAGCTTTAGAAGGAACTGTTGGTTTCGTGAACGAGCGTGACGTTATTGAAGGTGTAGTTGTTCGTGTTACTGATCGTGATGCTATCATCGATATTAACTCTAAATCAGAAGGAGTTATTTCATTAAATGAATTCCGTTACAATCCTAATTTAGCTGTGGGTGACAAAGTAGAAGTATTAGTTGATAAAAGAGAAGACTCTTCTGGTCAATTAGTATTATCTCACAAAAAAGCACGTGTAATTAAAGCTTGGGATAGAGTTAACAATGCACACGAAACTGGAGAAATCGTTAACGGTTTTGTTAAGTGTAGAACTAGAGGTGGTATGATTGTAGATGTTTTCGGAATCGAAGCATTCTTGCCAGGATCTCAAATTGATGTTAAGCCTATCCGTGACTACGATCAATACGTTGAAAAAACTATGGAATTCAAGGTTGTTAAAATTAACCACGAATTTAAGAATGTAGTAGTTTCTCACAAAGCGTTAATTGAAGCTGACTTAGAGGAGCAAAAACGTGAAATTATCGGTCAATTAGAAAAAGGACAAGTATTAGAAGGAGTTGTAAAGAATGTAACTTCTTATGGTGTATTTGTTGATTTAGGAGGTGTTGACGGATTAATTCACATTACTGACTTATCTTGGTCTCGTATTAATCACCCAAGTGAAGTTGTTGAATTAGATCAAAAGTTAAACGTTGTTATTTTAGACTTTGATGATAACAAGTCTAGAATTCAGTTAGGATTAAAGCAATTATCTGCTCATCCATGGGAAGCGTTAGATTCTAACTTAAAAGTTGGAGATAAAGTAAAAGGTAAAGTTGTTGTTTTAGCTGATTATGGTGCGTTTGTTGAAGTTGAAGATGGTGTTGAAGGATTAATCCACGTATCTGAAATGTCTTGGTCTACTCACTTACGTTCAGCTCAAGATTTCGTACAAGTAGGAGACGAAGTAGAAGCTCAAATCTTAACTTTAGATAGAGAAGAGCGTAAGATGTCTTTAGGTATGAAACAATTACATCCAGATCCATGGACTGACATTACTACGAAGTACCCAGTAGGATCTACTCACGAAGGAACTGTTCGTAACTATACTAACTTTGGAGTATTCGTGGAATTAGAAGAAGGTATTGACGGATTAGTTTACATTTCTGATTTATCTTGGACTAAGAAAGTTAAGCATCCATCTGAATTTGTAACAGTAGGTGATAAATTAAAAGTTCAAGTATTAGAATTAGATGTTGAAAATCGTAAATTAAACCTAGGGCATAAGCAAACTCAAGAAAATCCTTGGGATGCTCACGAAGCTAAGTATACTATCGGATCTAAGTTTGAAGGTACAATTACTGCAAAGAATGATAAAGGAGCTACAGTTACTTTTGAAGACGGAATTGAAGCATTTGCACCTTCTCGTTTCTTAGAAAAAGAAGATGGTGGTAAATTAGCGAAAGGAGATACAGTTGAATTTATGGTAACTGAATTCAGTAAAGAGTATCGTAAGATTGTTGTTTCTCACACTTCTATATTCAGACAAGAAGAGCAAAGAAATGTAAAAGCTGCAGCTAAGAAAGCCCAAGAAAACGAAAAAACTACTTTAGGTGATATCGGTGGATTAGCTGAATTAAAGAAAAAAATGGAGCAAGGAAAATAATCCTCTCTTCATACGAAATATGAAACCACTACAATTTGTAGTGGTTTTTTTTTAAGAATATTTCTCGTATATATCTATTTCGCTTATATTGTTTAACTCAATGATGAAATATGATTTCATTTGGAATTGTATTTATCTCATAACTTAATTTAAAAATCTAAATAATGATGAAAAAAATTTTATGTATTGTAGCTTTAGTGGCTATTTCTTTTACAGCAAACGCTCAAGATGGTGATCTAAGAATTGGTGCCAATATCGGATTTACTACAGGGAATGGTAATTCTTCTTTTGTTATAGGGGGAGATGTTGATTATTTGTTTGATGTAGATACTAAATTCGAAGTTGGTGCAGCAACTGGTTTAGTGGTTATAACAACAGGTAATTCTATTATATTACCATTAGCTGGTGCGGGGCGATTCCACGCAACTAACAAAATTGATTTAGGGTTAGATATGGGATATGCCATTGGAATCAATAATGCTAGCAATGGTTTTTATTTTCGACCAATTTTTGAATATAAATTAGATAATAAGATATCGTTAAGAGCTTCTTATTCTGGTGTAGATTCAGGAGGATTCCTAAATGCAGGTGTAATGTTTAGACTTTAAGCATTAAATAATAATAAAAAAAGACGTTGATTTCCTAGCGTCTTTTTTTATATAATTTCAGTAATTTCTTTATGGTAATAGTAATAATCAGTCATTAGTACAATAGAGTTATGTACAAAATGAATTAACATTGGAATCCATAATGAATTATATTTATTTCTTAAATATCCCAGAAATAGTCCAAATGGGAAAATCCAAATAATTGAGATAAAAGATAAATGAACCAAAGCAAATAAAATTGCTGTCGCTATTATGGTTAGTTCAATTGAAATAATCTTAGAAAGTTGATTAAATAAGTACCCTCTAAAAGCTAGTTCTTCAAAAATTGGTGGGATTATAGCTATAAAAATAATACTCCAAAACAAGGGATACCCTGTATAAGTATATTGATAAATTAAATTAAGACTATCTTCAAAAAAAAGTAATTCGTTCAATCCACCAATTCCAAAGTAAATCAAATAAGAAAAGAGAATTGTTAGAGGTAGTAATTTTGTAAAGAAGCGCAAATTAATTTGAGGTATTTTAGAGAGAGAAATCATCTCGTTTAAATTATATGCACAAAACACAAGTACAATTCCAATAAAAATAGTCTCAACAATAATTTCTGTTATAATATTCTCTGGATATGTTAAGTAAATTACACTGGATAAACCTATATAACAGATTATAATCGTGTAAAAACCAATTATAGAGTTTAAAACTTCACGATTATACTCGTTTGTTTTTTTGTTTATTAAGTTGCCGCAATACTGACAGAAGTTATCCTGTGAACTAACTTCTTGCTTACATTTTTTGCAAAACTCCATTTTTAAAAAGAGTTATCTTCTTTATTCTTTGTTTCTAATGCTGAGTAAATACCTTTCCCTAAATACGAAATAATTATCACCTTCCAAATTATACCTTTTACCAAGGTAACAGGATCTATTATTGCATTAATTACGATTAGTGTTACATATAAGAATAGTCCAATTAATAGAGCTATAAGAGCTTTCTGTTCTGACCAAAAACCAAGGACTACATACATAAATGCAAAAAATAAGTTGATTCCTAAGTCTAAAACACTATTAGAATTACCGTGATTAATGATTCCAAAAAGAACCATCATTCCAGCTAAAACAAATAAAGTATTTCTAGCAGATGAAATTTTATTTTTTGCATCTATCTTTCTTTTTTTAGCTATTGCTCTTTTAGCAAAGAATTGCGCTCTTTCCTTATCAGTGCCGTTTTCAGGATGACCACAATGTGAACAGAATACCACATCTGACTGAATTGGTTTTTTACAAAAAGAACATAAACTTTCCTTGTAAGATATAATATTTTCCATAACTGATTTTTATATTTTAAGCCAAATATAAGTTTATTTAACTATTTATTTTCTTTGATTCCTTAGCATATATTTTCCGCCATATGAAAGAGAAATTTTATATTTGCCTAAATAATGAATTAAAATGACATTAATAAAATCCATATCTGGAATTAGAGGAACAATAGGTGGCGAAACAGGAGAGAATCTTACTCCAATTGATGCAGTTAAATTTGCAGCGGCCTATGGTACATTTATAAAAAATAAAAATCAAGGAAAGGAAAAAATAACAATCGTTTTAGGTAGAGATGCCCGTATTTCTGGTAAAATGATCAGTGGCTTGGTTTCAGATACTTTAATAGGGTTAGGAATTGATGTTATTAATTTAGGATTATCTACTACACCAACGGTTGAAGTAGCTGTGCCAATTGAAAAGGCTGATGGAGGAATTATTTTAACAGCTTCACATAATCCGAAACAATGGAATGCCCTGAAGTTATTGAATGAAAGAGGAGAATTTTTAAATGGTGAAGATGGAAAACAAATCTTAGCTATAGCTGAAAATGATGATTATAACTTTGCTGATGTTGATTCTTTAGGAACAGTTTCAGAGAATAATGAATATATAGCAAAGCATATCCATGAAGTTTTAGAGTTAGAGTTAGTAGATGTCGAAGCAATCAAAAACGCTAATTTAAAAGTTGTAGTTGATGGAGTTAATTCCACTGGTGGAATAGCAATTCCAGCTTTATTAAAGGAGCTGAATGTTGAGTGTGTTGAATTATATTGTGAGCCTAATGGTCACTTTCCACACAATCCAGAGCCTTTAAAAGAGCATTTAACTGATATTTCGGAATTAGTTGTGAAAGAAAAAGCGGATTTAGGAGTTGTTGTAGACCCTGATGTAGATCGTTTAGCATTAATTTGTGAAGATGGTTCTATGTTTGGGGAGGAATATACTTTAGTGGCTTGTGCTGATTATGTATTAGGTGAGTTGAAAGGTGGTAATACGGTTTCAAATTTATCTTCTTCAAGAGCTTTAAGAGATATTACTCAAGCTCATGGAGGGAAATATACGGCAAGTGCAGTAGGAGAGGTGAACGTTGTTCAAATGATGAAGGACACTAATACGGTAATTGGAGGTGAAGGAAATGGAGGAATTATTTATCCTAAATCACACTATGGAAGAGATTCTATAGTTGGAGTAGCATTATTTTTATCTCATTTAGCTAAAAAGAAAATTTCTTGTAAAGCTTTAAGAGATTCTTATCCTAGTTATTTTATGAGTAAGAATAAGATTCAACTAACACCGCAAATCAATGTTGACAATATTTTAGCAACAATGGCGGATAAGTACAAGAATGAAGATGTTAACACAATTGATGGTGTGAAGATTGATTTTGAGGAAGAATGGGTTCATTTACGTAAATCTAATACAGAGCCAATTATTAGAATTTATACAGAAGCTAAATGTCAAGAAAAAGCAGATAATTTGGCAGAACGCTTCATAACAGAAATAAAAGAAATTATTTAATTCATTCCCGCTTTTGTGCGGGAATTTTTATTACTATATCATTTTACTAGGGTGTTAAATATGAAACATGCTAGTAATTATTCAAAAAAATTACAGAAATTCGTATAACTAGAATTTGATGGACATGAGTTTAGAAAAATATTTCCAACAGTTTAGAAAAAACATCATCGGTATTGATCAAGAGTTTACAACTCCTTATGGTGTCAAAAAATTGATATATACCGATTGGACAGCAAGTGGACGATTATACAGGCCAATTGAGGAGAAATTAATAAATGAATTCGGACCATTTGTGGCGAATACACATACAGAAACTTCAACTTCAGGTGCGGCTATGACTTTAGCCTATCATGAAGCTAGAAACATTATAAAGCGTCATGTAAATGCTTCGAATGATGATGTGTTAATAACCGAAGGTTCTGGAATGACTGGTGTTGTAAATAAATTCCAACGAATTTTAGGGTTAAAGGTTTCTGAAAATCTTAAGGATTACACCGAGATTCCTGATGAAAAAAGACCAATAGTTTTTGTAAGTCACATGGAACATCACTCGAATCAAACATCTTGGTTAGAAACAATCGCTGATGTTGAAGTTGTTCCTTGTAATGAAGAAGGTTTGGTTTGTTTGGAAATATTTGAAGAAGTAATAAAAAAATATGAAAGCAGACCGATTAAAATAGCTTCGATTATAGGTGGTTCTAATGTTACTGGAATTAAAACCGATTATCATAAAGTAGCAGCATTAATTCATAAGTATAATGGACTTTGTTTTGTTGATTTTGCTTGTTCAGCTCCTTATGTAGATATAGATATGCATCCAGAAAACGAAGATGAATATTTAGATGCTGTATTCTTTTCTCCACATAAATTTCTAGGTGGTCCAGGTAGTTCTGGTGTTTTGATTTTTAATAAGAAATTATATAAAAATGTGATTCCTGATAATCCAGGAGGAGGAACGGTTACTTATACAAATCCCTGGGGAGAACATGATTATATTGATGATGTTGAAACTCGTGAGGATGGAGGTACACCAGCGTTTTTACAAACCATTCGTATTGCGTTATCAATGCAATTAAAAGATCAAATGGGAACTAAAAATATGAAAAATAGAGAAGATGAAATAAACGAGGTTATGTTTGATTGTTTAGATTCTTTGAAAGATGTACATATTTTAGCTCCTGATCACAGAGATAGGTTGAGTATTTTTTCATTTTACTTTGAAAAGTACCATTTTAATTTAGTTGTAAAACTATTAAATGATCGATTTGGAATTCAAACACGTGGAGGATGCTCATGTGCTGGTACGTACGGTCATTTCTTATTAAATGTAGATAAAGAAACTTCTAAATCCATTTCCAACCAAATTCTTGAAGGTTGTAATTTAGAAAAACCAGGTTGGGTACGATTATCTATTCATCCTACAATTACGAATAAAGAATTAGGTTTTATCTGTGATTCATTAGTTGAATTACGTCAAAATATTGAAGAATGGTCTTTGGATTATGATTACGATCCTATAAAAAATGATTACGTTCATAAATCGGTTGAAGCAGTTGAAAAGAAACTAGTTAAAGAATGGTTTTCATTTTAAAATGATATAACATTAAATGAGTTTACTAGATATAAATTTTTTAGAAAATAGCTATTCAGAAGTTAAAGAGAAACAGCTTTTCGGGAAATGGATTACTCTTGGTGATGTTCGCCCATTATATGATAAATTGGATGACTCTATTTCCAGGGAAGTTATTGGTAAGTCGGAACAGGGAAGAGACATTTTTAAATTAAAAATCGGGAATGGAAAAAAACGGATTTTAATTTGGAGTCAGATGCATGGAAATGAAAGTACTGGTACAAAAGCTATTTTTGATTTTTTAAATTTTTATAAATTATTTCCCGATAATGAGATTGTTCAAAGGATTGTTGAAAATTGCACTATCGAAATTGTACCAATGTTAAATCCTGATGGAGCACTGGCTTATACAAGAGTAAATTCAAATAATGTAGATTTAAATAGAGATGCTGTTGATCAAAAAGCTTGTGAAAGCAAAATTTTAAGGAAGGTATTAGATAGTTTCAATCCGAAGTTCTGTTTTAATTTACATGATCAACGAACAATATTTGGAGTAGAAGGAACTAGAAATCCTGCTACCATATCTTTTTTAGCTCCCTCAGAAGAAGTTACAAGGAAACTTACGAAAGGTAGAAAAGAAACGATGAATGTAATTGTTGCAATGAATGAATTATTACAACAAATAATACCTAATCACATTGGAAGATACACAGATGAATTTTACCCAACAGCAACGGGAGATAATTTTCAAAAATTAGGTCATAATACTATATTAATTGAAGCGGGTCATTTTCCTGATGATTACAAGAGGGAAAAAACAAGAAAGTTTAATTTTTATTCTTTATTACAAGGAATTTTTCATATTGCAGTGAGTAATAACTTCACAGAGCATGAATCTTATTTCTCAATTCCTAATAACGAGAAATCATTTTTAGATGTTATACATCGCAAACCAAATGGTAATGATATTGGTTTTTTATATAAAGATGAATTAATAGATAATCAACTTACTTCTAGATTACAAAAGGAGAAAACAGGTAATTTAGAAGAGTATTATGGTCACCACGAAATCGTTTTCGGACATTAAATTTTTATTAAATATTAAATTTTATACCGCTTGGTATTAGTGTTTACTAATAATAATTTATATTTTTGTCGAATACTATGAATAAAATTTAAAAATGAAGAAATTTGTATTAGATGAAATCGATCATCAAATTTTAGATATACTAATCGAAAATGCTCGAACTCCATTTACAGATATCGCTAAAAAGTTATTAGTGTCAGCAGGTACAATTCATGTACGTGTTAAGAAGATGGAGGATGAGGGAATTATTCAAGGATCTACATTAACGTTAGATTATGAAAAAATGGGATATTCGTTTATTGCACACGTAGGTATTTACTTAGAAAAGACTTCTATGACGCAGCACGTGATCGATAATTTACGTCATATTCCAAATGTTACTGTTGCTTATGTAACGGCTGGTAAGTATAATATTTTTTGTAAAGTTCGTGCGAAAGATACAAACAATGCAAAAGATATTATTTATCAAATTGATGAAATTCACGGTGTAAGTAGAACTGAAACTATGATTTCATTAGAAGAAAGCATCAACGATAAAAAGAGAATGATGCATGCTATATTTCAAGACTTTTAATGTGTAAAGTTAATAAATGTATAAAAAGAAAGGAGTAATATAAACTATTACTCCTTTTTTGTGGATAAGGTTCTCTTAATAAAGAGCCTTCAGTGTTTAATGGAATTTATTTCACCAGCAATTTAAGTGTGAATTGTTTTTCGTTCGTATTTCCTTTAACAAAATATAAGCCTCGAGATAAGCCTTCGATGTCGAAATTATTATTTTGATAATAACGTCCTTCAAAAGTCAAAACCTGTTTTCCTGAGATATCATATATAGTAACATTTTCTACTTCCTTGTTGAATTTGATAAAGGAGCTACTTGGATTAGGATAACATGTTAAATTATTATTATTTAGAATTATATCGCTATCAGATAGTGTTACTGCAGAACTAGCAAATATTTTAAATTCTCCTGGCTGTAGCAACATACTAGTATTTACATTAGTGACTTCCATAGTGGTATTTGCATCTAATAAATCATACCAAGTTCCAGTTTGTTGAAAACCTGGAATAGCGGCTTGTTCAGTGATTCCAAAATTACCGATTATTGTAACGTATTGTAAATCATCAGAACTATTATCGTTAGTTAAATGAATTGTTTTAATTCCAGTTGATGCATTTACATCTAAAGTAAAATTACTTGTTCTAAAAATATCTTCTTGCTTTTTTAATGCAATTAATTTTGCCCAAGTATCATATAAACTTTTTCTATTTGTATCATTTGCATATTCCCAACGAATTGGTTTGTTTCCAGTTCTTCCGTTAAAATCAATACTAACATCATAGCCTAACTCACCAAATTGCCAAATCATTTTTGGACCAGGAACCGTAAAATAAAATGCTCCAGCACCAGCTAATCTGTTTAAAGCTGTTGACAATTCTTGAGTGTCATAAAAAGCGTTCGAATTTCCAAAGTTTAAATTTCTATACATGATTCGTTCTTCATCATGACTTTCCATGTAGGAAATATTCGCAGGAGTTGTCCAACCTCTATTTTTATAATTAATCCATGAAAAATTAGATTTTCCATTGTCGTGATAACCCATATTAGTTTCACTATAATTAGGATTTAAATTACTCCACATCATAATTCCTTTACCTTCACTTAAGCGATAATTGACCCATTCTGTTTCTTCTTGATTTGTTCCAAGGTGTTCAAATATGACATAAAAATCATTATCAATTTCCCATTGATAATCTGCATATTCCTTTAAAACTGCAACACGGTCTGCCTGCATAGCACTTGTACAACTTTCATCTGATGCTGTACAGTTTTGAGTGAATCCTTTTGTTAAATCCCAACGGAAACCGTCTATTTTGTATTCTTCAATCCAATATTGAGTAGTTCTTTTTACATAATCTTTAGTTGCCTGTTGACTGTGATTAAAATCATTAAAAACGTTGAATGAATGCCGAGGAGTTTCATTGAAAAAAGGACTATCAGCAGAAGCTTGTCCTCCATAATTCCCATCGTCTGTATTCCACATTCTGTAGTAAGGATTTTGACCTGTAGCATGATTGTAAACTATATCTAAAATTACCGCAATTCCTCTTTTATGACACTCATCTACCAATTGTTTAAAAGCAGTCTTTGTTCCATAGTATTTATCTAATGCCATATGAAAAGAAGGATTATAACCCCAAGATTCATTTCCATCGAATTCACTTACTGGCATAAATTCGATAGCATTAATACCTAAATCTTGTAAATAATCTAATCTAGATTTAACAGCATCAAAACTATGTAAAGCATCAAAATCTCGAATTAATAATTCGTAAATTACTAAGTCAGTTTTAGCAGGTTTTACAAAATTTGTTACTTCCCAATTAAAAGGAGTATCACCAGTTCTAAATAAGGTGACAGCATGATTTGTTTTTTCTGTAGGATACGTTGGAAGATTTGGATAAGTTACAGCATCAATAAATTGATCATTACTTTCAGTTAAGACTATTGTAGAATAAGGATCTGCAACTTTTATTTCTGCATCAATTAGGTATTGATACATATGATTTGTTTGTGAGGATAAACCTGTTAACTCAATCCAAAATCTATCATTAGATGGATCCTTTTTCATTGAGTAATTATTATCTAATTGCCAGTCATTAAAATCACCAATAACATGAACAAACTCTTTACCTGGAGCATAAAATACTAAAGTTGCCGTAGTAGGATCTGTTTCATTTAAGTTTAATCCATCTTTAAGTCCGTCTGGTAAGGCTTCTTCAACAACAGTTGGCCTAACTATTACTTCAAACGAAACTGTTTTCTTATCTCCATCATTTGTAGCATCTAATTCAAAAGTAGTATTTTCTGTAACGTTAGCATTGTAACTATAATTAGTTATGCTATTTTTAGTATCAATTGAAGTATTATTAGCTTTTAAATTAAAATTAGCAACTAATGAAGAAGTCGCAGAAATAGAAACATTATCTCCTGAATTAATAATCGTAGAAGACGATACAGGTGTATTAAGTGTTAATTGGAATTTTCCAACTTCGAATAGTTTATCCTGAGACTTTTTATCACCGCTTCCATCTTTTGCTTTAACTAACATTCCAATTCTACCAATACCACTTCTATTGTAAAATGTAGTAGGAGTAAAGCTTATAGAGTATGTACCATCGCCATTATTTGTAAGCTTTTGTGCTTCATTTGAATTTGTCCAACTACCGTTTGTTGGTGAGTCTATAATATTGCCATCATTTGTATCATATGACCAAGACCATAAGTAAATATCGGTAACACCCCAAGATGCAGGATTGACATCAGATACAGTTATTGTAATTTGTTCGTCTTCGTTAAATGTACTAGGACTTACAGAAAACGTAACGTTTTGTTGTTGCCCAATTAAAATAGAGGGGATTAAAAATGATAAGAGTATAAAGATTTTTTTCATTTTCTATTTTGTTAAACGTAAAAACTATCCATAACTAGTATATTAGTGTATGGATAGTTTTATTACATATATTTATAAACTTTTTTAAGGTTGTTTCGTATATGTTGGATTCGCTGGATCTGAAAAATCAAGAACGAATGAGAATGTTCCAGCTGCAGTAGATAAATTAGCCCCACCTTCTTCTAAAACACCGTCACCACCATTATCACCATAGTTAACAGTCCAATCGTTATTTGATCTGAACTTGTATTCACCATCAATTAAAGTAACATCATTTAAAATCCAAATATCATCGAAAGGACGAGACCAATCTCTAGTAAATTGTGCATCCGGAGTAGCTCCCCAGTCATTATATGCACCACCTACTAATCCCCAAATGTTATCAATTTGTTCTAATGTATAGCTTTTGTCATTTAAATCAACAGTAACAATATAGTTTCCTGCCGTAGTTGTGATGTTAGCACCTCCATCATCTAAAGTTCCGTCAGCACCATCATCTCCATAATTAACAGCCCAGTCATTGTTCATTCTGAACTTCATTTCACCATCTAATAAAGTAACAATTCCTCTAAATACATCAGAGTATTGATCATATTCTAACATGAAATCAGGACTTGCTCCCCAGTCATTATAGGCAGAACCAACAATTCCTAAAGAGAATGATTCAATAGTGTACGTATTATTATTAAAGTCTAATGTAATTTTATAGGATCCAGCAGTTACGGCAATATTAGCACCACCAGCTTCGATTGAACCATCAGCTCCGTTATCTCCAAAGTTATTTGCCCAATCATTATTTTCTCTAAATTTAATTTCACCGTCAATTAAAGTAACATAAGCAGCAAGAACGCCATCTACATCCGTTTTAAAGAATGGTAAATCAGGAGTCGCTCCCCAGTCATTCGCTGCAGAACCAACAATTCCCCATGTTGTAGATAAATCTAAAACTGTTAAATAAGTAGTTATAGAAACTGTCATTGGATTTCCAACTCTTTCTAAAACATCATTTGTTGAATTTGTAATTACTGAACGTAATCTCAATTGTATTTTCCCTGTAGTATCAGGAGCAATTCCTAATCCTTGAGCCACCGAATTTAATTTCGCATGTGTTACAGTAATTGATTTATTATTTGTTGCTGTAGCTACTTCTACTGGACTATCAAAAGTACCAGTTTCAGTGTCTGCTTCTAAATAGTATTCAACTGTAACTCCTAAATTAGAATCTAGAATAGGATCATTAATTGTAATATCTAAAGCATTTTCATCGTTTTGTTCTAATGTTAAAGTAAATGTATCTCCATCTGATAATCCAGTTTCTACTGATGCAGGATTTACGGGATAAGTCGTAACTAACAATAAAACTGAATTACTTACAGTTTCACTTGCCTTTACTCTTAAATAAACTGGAACATCTGAGAAATTTGTAATTCCAGCATTATTGATAGCATCGTTAAATGCTGCAACAGTCATTGAAAAAGCTTTTTCAGATGACGTACCCAAACTACTCGGATTAGAAAAAGATTCGTCTGTAGACATTTCTATTTCATAAGAACTACTTCCCGTAACTTCATCTTTCCATGTAACTGTAAAAGCTGGATTATCGGGTAAAGAGTAATTTAAAAATACACTAGAAATTCCAGGCATTTCTAATTCAAATGCAGGATCGGCTTGTGTTAAGTTTAAACTTTCTTCAGTTTCACAAGAAACTAATAAGAAAACGGTAGCGATTAATGCTAAACCAATTTTATTTATAATTTTTTTCATCTTTCCTTAATTTAAATTATAGATTTAATGGAACAAGAATATACTGACCTGTTAAATCATTGAACCAGATATCATAATCATCTTCAACAATTACAGGAATACTTGCACCACCACTAGTAGCTACTCCAGAGAATGAAGTATTACTTCCCCATAATGCACCTGAATCTGTTGCAAATTGAAAATTACCTGGCTTTAAACGTACTGCACTTGCATACCAAATATGTCCATCAAAAGTTAAAGCAGATAATGGTGTAGCAGTGTTTAGAGAAGATCCTTGAGCTGTTAAAGTTCCTGGACTAGTGATTCCTGAAGCATCAAATGGTACAAATGAAAAATCTTTAGTAGCAAAATTAATAGTGAAAGTATAGAAACCAGGAGTAATATTAGCATCTCCTGCTGTTGGGAATCTTTCAGGATCGTTTCCACCACCTGGATTCACTTCAATGCTAGTCCCATCATTAGTTCCCCATTGTGGTTGCCATAATCCTTTTGTTTCAAGAACTTTGAATTGTCCATCACTAAAGTATCCTGTATATGTGAATAAATTTTCGTCATTAGCATCTCTATATAATGCTGGGTTATTATTATTGTTGTCCCATCCTGGTGAAGTACCATCTCCAACTAAATAATAATCCTCGAATACATAATTGAAATATGGATAAACATTCATACTAATACTATTTGACGTTGAAGGTACGGCATTCTGAGTACCTAAAGAGGACACAACTCTTGCGTGTAAAGTTGACCATTCAAACGGATTTAACCCTGCATTACCAGCAGCAGAGTTTAATTCGGCCATGGAAAAAGTTACAGCGTTTTCACCCGTTACTGATGAAGCTGTAACTGGATTTGTAAAGTTTTCATCATTTGCAAACTCTATATTGTATACAACAGCAGCTTGTTGTCCGTAATCTGCACTCTGCCAACTAAGTGTTAGAGCAGGAGTAGAAGTATTTACTGGATCAAGTTCAATATCAGAAATATTTAAACCTTGTAAAACTGGGGCAGTAGGATTATCTGAAACCGAAAATGTATCGGTTGTATCATCACATCCTACGATACTTACCATTAAGGTAAGTATCGTGATGTAAGTTAATTTATATATATTTTTCATATTAGTTCTATCTTTTTGATTAATACCCAGGGTTAGGTGTTAAGTTTGGATTTGAAGCCAAACTATTCGCTGGAATAGGATATACATTAAAATGTGATGGAATTGCAATTCCGTTACTTGCATTTCCTTTCCAAGCCCAATTATAATTACCACCTGTAAACTTGTTAAAACGAATTAAATCTTGTCTTCTATGAGCTTCCCAATGTAATTCTCTTGATCTTTCATCTAAGATAAATTCCTCAGTTAATTCAGTAACTGTTATTTGTTGTGGGTTATTCGCTCTTGTTCTTAATGCATTTACATAAGTTAAAGCTTGTCCTATTGTTCCTCCAGAACCACCTTTTAATACAGCTTCAGCGTACATTAAATAAACATCTCCTAATCTAAATAAAGGGAAATCAGTATCAACAAAAGTTTGATCTACACCTGGAGTTCCGGTTGATCCAACATTCGAATATTTTGCAATAATAAATCCTTCGTCTCTATCGGAAATGTCAGTAATAATATCACTTCTGTCTTGAGTGATTAAAGTGTTTCTTGTATCAGTTAAAAAAGCTCCTCCGTTAAATAAGTCAGCAAATTGCTTTCTTACACGTATGGCACCTCCCCAACCACCTTCACCAACACCAAGAGAAACTCCGTTTTTCTCCAAGCTACCTACTGCTCCATTAACCATAACAGTAGTGGGACCAAAGTTCTGTGTAGTTAGTCCATCAGAAATAATTGGGAAAATGATTTCATTTGTAGCTGCACTTACATTATTGTCTGCTTTAAATAAATCTAAATAGTTTGGAGCTAAAGAATATCCTCCTGCGATAATTCTATTACAATAGTCTACACAATCAGTAAATCTATCTATTCCTGTATACACTTCAGCGTTTAAATATAATTTCGCTAAAATCATCCAAGCAACACCTTTATCAGCTCTACCGTATTCGTTAGCCATAGGATCTAATAAATCTCCCTCTATAGCTTTTAATTCAGTTTCAATGAATTCAAATAATTGCGCTCTTTCAGCTTGTGGAGAATTGAAATTAGTCACAGGGTCGTTTTCAGTTACTAAACCTGCTTTTCCAAATAAATCCATTAAATGATAATATGCTAAAGCTCTGATTAATCGTGCTTCTGCTCTGTAAGTAATAATATCACTCCTTACAGCAGCAGAAACATTACGAGCATCTAACTTGGCATCGGTTGTTTCTCTTAAGAAATTGTTTGCTAATGCAACTGATACACTTGCTCTACCAAACATACCATATAATAAAGGGTTTGCAGCAGTCCAAATATTTCTTTGGATTTCGCGTACACCTGGATCGTTTTCGTAAGACCAAATCATTTGGTCTGCAGCTAAGGTTTGAAGATACATCAAAGTTCGTCCATACTGACTAGTACCTGCATCTAATCCCTGAATATTAGAACTTCCAGCTCCATCAACACCAGTTAATGAGAAGTTAGCATAAACACCAGCTAATACTTCTTTATAAGCACCTTCGTCCTTAAATAATTCTTCACTTAAAACTGTTTGATCATCTTCAGGAGTAATATTTAAATCATCAGTACAAGAAGAAATAAATGTTAATCCAATGAAGGTAAATACTACCGTAAAAATTTTGTTATAATATTTTTTCATTTTTCTACTGAATTAAAATTTAACATTAGCACCAAGCATGAAATTTCTTGATCTTGGATAAATTGTGTTATCAATTCCTCCAAACACTTCTGGATCTAAACCACTATAATTAGTGATAATAAATACATTTTGAACACCTGCCCATATTCTAACAGAGTTCTTAGTAAATTTCTTAATTGGTCTATCGAAAGTATACCCTAAGGTAATATTATCCATTCTTAAGAATGATGCATTCTCAAGATAAATATCTGAATTAATAACATCAGAAGTATTGATGAAATTAGTGTCTAATACTGAGGTAGGAATATTTCCTAATACTTCATTATCTTGTAATAAAGCCAATTGTGCTCTGGCAGAATTTACATTATTATAAACATAGTTACCAACACTTGCTCTTAAATTGAAAGATAAATCGAAGTTTTTGTAATTAAAGTTAGATTGGAAACCAAAAGTTAAATCGGCAGATGGATCTTCCTTCAAATAACGATCATCATCATTGATTACACCATCATCATTTAAATCAGCATAAGCACCTTCTATTGGGTTACCAGCACTGTCATACAATTGTTTAAATACGTGGAAAGAGTTAGGAGCGAATCCTTCTCTTAAAATTTGAATTGTATTTCCTGTACCACCAGCTGTACCACCAGTTCTTACATCTTGTCCGTTTGCTAATTCCGTAATTTCTCTATCTAAATAAGTAGCATTGAAGTTGAAATTCCAATTGATATCCTCAGTATTTAAAATATCTCCATTTAATGAGAATTCAATACCGTTTATTTCTAATTTTCCAATATTTTGAATTACACTATTAGCAAAATTTACACCATCTGGTAAGGCGGCATTAAATAATAAATCATCAGATACTTTGTTGAACCAGTTCAAAGATCCAGAAAATTTGTTGTCAAATAATCCGTAGTCTAAACCAAATTCTAACGTTGTAGTTTCTTCCCATTTTAAATCTGGGTTTATTACAGATGGAATAATTGCTCTAATTGGATTATTTGCAAACTGGAATTGAGAGTTTTGATTTCCAAAACGATATCTACTTAAATAGACATCATTTACGTTTGGTAAATTCTGTTGTCCTGTTAAACCGTAACTTGCTCTTAATTTTAAATCAGATATTACATTTGAATCAGCTAAGAAATCTTCATTACTAACTTTCCACGCAAATGCAGCACCTCCGAAATTACCCCAACGGTTGTCAGCGCTAAAACGGGAAGTACCATCCCTTCTGTAGTTAAGAGTTAATAAGTATTTATTTAAGAAGTCTACATTTAATCTTCCAAAGAAACCAATATTCACAACATCTGTGGCAGTGAATGTATCAGCAAATGATGCCGGATCTAAAATATTTCCAGAAGTTCCGCCAAATTCTTCAAATTTTTGATAAGAATATCCAGCTGTAGCATCTAAAGTAACTTTATCAAATGCTTTTTTATAATTTAAATATCCATCTAATAGTCTATTGCTTCTTTCAGAAAAACCAGTTGAGTTTACACCTGCAAACAATAAGTTTATATCTGCAGCTCTTCCATAGTTAAAATTACTTAAAAAGCTAGTTTCACCTTCGGCTTTATCAAAACCTAAGTTTAATACTGCTCTTAATTCAGGTAAAAAATGGAATTTATAGTCAAAATTTAAGTTTCCAAAATGACGAAAAACTTTACCGCGGCTATTCGCTAATAATAACGCTGCTACTGGATTTTTAGTCGTGTTTAATAAGTTGTTTCCATTTCTATGTTCATAAAAGCCACCAAAAGGAGAGCTTGAATCGTATACCGGTTGTGTTGGGTCAAAACGTAATGCTGCTCCAATTTGTCCAGAATCTGCAAATCTACTATCCTCGAAGTTTCTGTTATAATTTAAGTTAATATTTAAATGATCATTAAAGAACGAAGGGTTCATTGATAATGAAACATTTTTTCTGTCAAATTGAGAAGTTAGTAAAGAACCTTCCTGTGTCGTAAATCCAACAGATAAACGAGTTGGAATAAACCCAAGTATTCCACCTTTAACAGTAGCGTTTATCAAAGAAGATCCCGTAGTTCTAAAAATCTCATCCTGCCAGTTTGTATTAGCATTTCCTAACAAACCAACATCACCTGGACGCTGTTGCTGTACAATACTTCTGAATGCATCACCAGAGAAAACATTCACTCTATCTAATACTTCTCCAAATGTATATTGATAATCAACATCTAAAGTGTAAGCTGATTTTCCTTTTTTAGTTGTGATAATTATAACACCATTTGACGCTCTAGAACCATAAATAGCCGTCGCTGAAGCATCTTTTAACACTGAGAATGATTCTATATCATTTGGATTAATGTTAGCTAAAACTCCTCTCGATCCTGCAACACTGTTCTCTTCAATTGGTAATCCATCAATTACAATTAAAGGACTATTAGATGCGCTAATAGAAGACCCTCCACGAATAGTTATCTGAGAACCAGATCCAGGTGCTCCACTCGTTCTAATGTCAACTCCTGAAACACGACCACTCAATAAATTCTCCGGTGTAACAATATTACCTTTGGTAAATTCTTTTTCCGTAATGGCCTCAACAGAACCAGTTGCATCTTTTACAGTAGTTGTACCATAACCCACAACAACAACTTCCTCTAGTACCTGTGCTGAATCTTCCAATTCAACATTTATCGTAGTTAAATTCCCAACAGAAACTTCTTTTGTTTTTAGACCGACAAAAGAAAAAACAAGAATATCAGTTGATTTTACATCTTTGATTACGTAATTCCCGTCAAAATTTGATTCTGTGCCTTTTACTTGACCCTTAATGATGATAGAAACACCAGGTAAAGGTTCTCCAGTGGATTTCTCAGTAACGGTTCCTGTTATTGTCTGTTGGGCATGGGCGAACAAACAAAAAAGAAATAGCGTTAAGCTGAGTAATTGTTTAGTTTTATTCATGTGTAAATTCTTAAATAAATAAGTGAAATTTGAATTATTTGTTATATCAATAACCTTTGTTCTGCGTGGTGAATATAGCTATTAAAACCTTCCTCAAGCCATTGAAAACACTACGAAAACGATTTCGTGTTAATAACTTTCTGACTTTAACTTAATGTATTCGTAATATTCACTAAAATTTTTATGAATTTTGTAAAATACTCGTGTTAAAATTAGAGTTAAATCAGCTTATTAAAGCATAAATAAAAAAACTGCAGTATTTTTGTTTTTTCAATGATTAAAATAGTGGTTTTTTGAGATATATCCAAACTCTCTTTTTAAACGATACGTTAACCTCTTTTTAACCTCTATGTATGAAACAAAAAATTACTATTAAAATTATAGCCAAGGAATTAGGAGTTTCTACTTCTACAGTTTCAAAAGCTTTACGTGATAGTCATGAAATTAGTCACGAAACAAAGGAACGAATTAAAGCTTATGCCAATTACTATAATTACAGACCGAACAACTTAGCACTACAACTACGAAATCAAAAAACAAAAGTAATAGGTATTATTTTACCAAAAATAGTACATCATTTCTTTTCTACGGTTATTAGTGGAATCGAAAAAGTTGCAAATGAAAGAGGTTATAATATTATGGTTTGTTTCTCTAATGAAGATCAAGAAAAAGAAAAAGAGACTATTAATGTTTTAACTAATGGTAGTGTCGATGGGTTAATAGTTTCAATTGCCAAAGAAACACTTAGAAATAAGGAATTAGGACATTTTTACCAGTTAATAAGTAATGAAGTTCCTTTAGTATTATTTGACAGAGTTCATGATTCTATTCGTTGTGATAAAGTAATTGTTGATGATATTGGAGCTGGATATAAGGCGACAAGACATTTATTGAACACGAAATGTACTAAAATTGGTATTGTCACTACTCCGGAACATGTTACGGTAGGATTAGACCGATACCAAGGATATGAACGAGCATTGAAAGAGGCCGGGGTTTCAATAGATAAAAACTTAGTTATTAATGTTGATGAAGAAGATGATATTTACACTCAAATAAAAGTATTATTTGATCAGGATATCGATGCAATATTCGCGGTTAATGAAATTTATGCAGCAATTGCCATAAGAATTGCAAAGGAAAAAGGTAAAAGAATACCTGAGGACGTTTCTATAATTGGGTTTACAGATGGTTTAATTTCTGAATATTCTTCTCCTTCAATTACAACTGTAGTGCAGCATGGACTAACTATGGGAGAACAAGCGGCAGAATTATTAATTGATCAGATTGAAAACGGAGAAAATCAACGTTCACCTCAAACAAAAGTGATTTCAAGTAACATTAAAGTTAGGGAATCTAGTAAATCGTTGTAGTAGAAAAATTCAACGGCCTAAAGATTTTTTTATATCTTTGGGACATATACAAGGCTTATCAATAACCTTTTCTGCAAAAAAATGATAAGTCTTAGCGCTTATCGTACTATTAATTAATTAATACGATAATGAACAAGCGTAAATTAAGTTTCCTAGAAATATGGAACATGAGTTTCGGATTTTTAGGCATTCAATTTGGATTCGCCTTACAGGGTGGATTTATGTCGAGAATTTTTCAAACATTAGGAGCCGCAAAGGACGATATACCCTTGTTATGGATTGCTGCACCTTTGACAGGTTTGGTTGTTCAACCCATAATAGGTTATTTAAGTGATAGAACTTGGAGTCCAAGGTGGGGAAGGAGAAGACCTTATTTTTTAATAGGTGCTGTATTAAGCTCGATAGCATTGTTTTTTGTTCCACATTCTCCAGCATTGTGGGTAGCTGCTGGTTTCTTATGGATTTTGGATGCTTCTATTAACATTTCCATGGAACCTTTTAGAGCTTTAGTTGCCGATAAACTTCCAGAATCTCAGAGATCTTATGGTTTCGTAGTTCAAACATTAATAATTGGAATAGGAACATGGGTTGCTAGTAATTTACCCAGTTTTGTTTCTGCATTAGGTGTCAGTGATGCTGCGGCTAAAGGTGTAGTCCCGATGTCTGTTAAGGTGGCTTTTGCGACTGGTGCATTTGTTTTTTTAGTGAGTATTCTGTACACAGTTTTTACGACATCTGAATATCCCCCGGAAGATATGGAAGAGTTTCAGCGTGAAAAAGAAAAGAAAAATCAGTTCATTCCAGATATTTTAAACAACATAGGAAGTATGTCCATTACAATGAAGAGACTTGGTGTAATCCAGTTTTTTAGTTGGTTTGCCTTTTTTACAATGTGGAGTATGGCAAACCCAGCATTAACCGAACATGTATTTGATGCTCCTGCACCTGTAGAAAAAGAATTTGACTTGTCAAATGTTGAGCAGAAAGCAGCTTATGATTTAGCGAATACTAAGTTTCAAAAAGCTTCAAATTCAGTAGGTTCTTACATGGGAACTTATGGTTTGTCCTCAATGGTTTTTGCATTATTATTAGTAGTATACACTTCAAAAAGAAGAATTAATAGGAAATATGTTCATATGACTTCTTTAATTCTTGGCGGGGTTGGATTTTTAATGATGAAATTCATTCCTACGGAGGAATACTTATACTTATCATTCACTTTAATAGGATTTGCATGGGGAAGTATTTTATCTATGCCATATGCAATGTTGTCAAGTTCTGTTGATCCTAAAAAGATGGGAGTGATAATGGGGATTTTCAATATGTTTATTGTTATCCCTCAAATCGTAGCAGCTCTTGGCGGAGTTGTATTCATATCAAACTTACTTGGAAAAGAAGCAATAAACGCAATGACTATTGCAGGAATTTGTCTTGTATTAGCTGGTTTATCAAATTTCCTTATTACCAATAAAAAAGCAATTACATACGAAGTAGAAAATGAATAAAAAAGGATTCATATTTGATTTGGACGGTGTAATCGTAGACACTGCAAAGTACCATTTTTTAGCTTGGAAAAAATTGGCTAATGATTTAGGAATTGATTTTACAGAACACCAAAATGAGCAATTGAAAGGTGTAAGTAGAGTAAAATCACTAGAAAAGATTTTGGATTGGGGAGGAATTTCTCTTTCTGATGAAGCTTTTCAATACCAAATGAACAAGAAGAATACAGATTATTTATCATGTATAGAAACCATGAAGGAGAACGAAATTCTTGTTGATGTTCCCAAAGTACTTACTTTCTTGAAAAAAGAACAACAACCAATTGCTTTAGGTTCAGCAAGTAAAAATGCTAGAAAAATTCTAAAGAAAGTCGCTTTATACGAATCTTTCGACAGTATAGTTGACGGAACCAATGTTTCTAAAGCTAAACCAGACCCAGAGGTCTTTTTAATTGCAGCAAAAGATTTAGACATGGAACCAAATGAGTGTATTGTTTTTGAAGACTCTATTGCCGGAGTTCAAGCAGCGAACAAAGCGGACATGATATCAATAGGTATTGGAGACCAAGAGGTTTTAAATGAAGCTAATTTTGTTTTTAAAGACTTTTCGGAGGTTTCTATAGAATTTTTAAAACAATTAATAAACAAACAATAATTCCCCAAAAAATAAAATAACGAGAGAGAGATGAATCAAGATTATATAATACCACATGAATGGTCAATTATCGAAGAAGGATTTAATGAAAGCAGAGTAAAATCTTCAGAAAGTTTATTTAGTATAGGTAACGGAGCCATGGGGCAACGTGCAAATTTTGAAGAAAAGTATTCTGGTGAAACTTTTCAAGGAAGTTATATAGCAGGTGTTTATTATCCAGACAAAACAAGAGTAGGATGGTGGAAAAATGGATACCCTGAATATTTTGCAAAAGTACTTAATGCTCCAAATTGGATTGGAATCAACGTATTTGTTAACGAAATTCAATTAGACTTACATACATGTAAAAAGATTGTTGATTTCCGACGTGAATTGAATATGAAAGAGGGTTGGTTGTCGAGAAGTTTCAAAGCGACCTTAGTAAATGATATTATCGTTGAAGTAGAAACAAAACGTTTTTTAAGTATCGATTTAGATGAAGTTGGTGCTATTGAATATAATGTAACTCCAATTGCAAATGATGTTGAAATTACCTTTCAACCTTATCTTGATAGTGGGATCCATAATGAGGATAGTAACTGGGATGATCAATTCTGGAATACTACTAATGTATTAGAAGATTCTTCACAGGCATTTATAGAAGCACATACGATGAAAACTAATTTTCATACGTGTACTTTTATGGAGTCTAAGGTTTTCGTGAATGGCAAAGAACAAAGTTCACTTCCAAAAACAGAATCTTCAGAAACTAAAGTTTCTTTTTACTACCCAGCTCACGTTAAAGCTAATGAAACATATACAATTCACAAATTTGGAGGATATGTTGTTGATAGAAATCATGAATCAGATAAATTAATTGTAGCTGCAAAAAACACGTTAAAGTTGGCTGTTGATTTAGGATATCAGAACCTTTTAGATCAACAAAAACAAGCTTGGGCTAACATTTGGGAAATGGCTGATATTACTATTGATGGAGATGTAAAAGCTCAACAAGGTATTCGATTTAATATTATGCAATTAAATCATACTTATTTAGGTAAGGATGCACGCTTAAATATTGGACCAAAAGGATTTACTGGAGAGAAATATGGAGGAAGTACTTATTGGGATACAGAAGCGTATTGTTTACCATTTTATATGGCAACAAAGAACCAAGAAGTTGCTAAAAGCCTTTTAACATACAGATATAACCAATTAGATAAAGCTATTGAAAATGCTGAAAGTTTAGGCTTTACGAATGGAGCGGCATTATATCCAATGGTAACTATGAATGGTGAAGAATGTCATAATGAATGGGAAATTACTTTTGAAGAAATTCATAGAAATGGAGCTATTGCCTTTGCTATTTTTAATTATTACAGATTTACAAATGATTACAGTTATATTCCAGAAAAAGGATTAGAAGTTCTTATTGGAATTGCACGTTTTTGGCATCAAAGAGTGAATTTCTCAGAAGACAAGCAAAAATATGTAATGCTTGGAGTTACTGGTCCTAACGAATATGAAAACAATATAAATAATAACTGGTATACTAATTACATCGCAAAGTGGTGTATTGATTATGCCTTAGATAACATTGAAAAGGTTAAAGAAGAATATCCTTTTGATTTTAAACGTATCGTTGAAAAAGTTACTCTTTGTGAGGCAGAATTATCAAGTTGGAGACGAGTAGCAGAGAATATGTATTTCCCATATTCTGATAAATATGGAGTTTTTTTACAACAGGATGGTTTTTTAGATAAAGATTTAGTAACTGTTGAAAATTTAGATAAATCGCAGCGTCCAATTAATCAAAAATGGAGTTGGGATCGAATTCTTCGTTCACCTTACATTAAACAAGCAGATGTTTTACAAGGATTTTACTTCTTCGAAGATCATTTCTCTACAGAAGAACTTGAAAAGCATTTTGATTTCTATGAACCATTTACAGTTCATGAAAGTTCACTTTCTCCTTGTGTTCACAGTATTCAAGCTGCTAAACTAGGAAGAATGGACCAAGCCTATACATTCTATTTAAGAACTTCTCGTTTAGATCTAGATGATTACAACAAAGAAGTAGAAGAAGGTCTTCATATCACCTCTATGGCAGGAACTTGGATGAGTATTGTTGAAGGTTTTGGTGGAATGAGAGTTGAAGAAGGAAGTTTAAGCTTTACGCCACAAATTCCAAAACAATGGAAAGGTTATTCTTTTAAAGTGAATTTTAGAAATCAAGTTTTAAAAGTAATCGTAAACCAAGGTAAGACTCATTTTGAATTAGATGGTGATAATGAGTTACATATTAAAGTAAATGGTGAAAGTATTACTATTTCTCCAAATAACTTAGTAACGGTTTAAATAACAAACTAAAAGAACATTAAAAATATTATGAAACGAATCGTTTTAGCATCAGCAATAGTAATCATATTTTTAATGTTATCTTGTGAGAAAAAGACAACTAAGTCTTTTACTTATAAATCAATAATAGTTGAAGCGAATGAAATAGAGAAAATCGAGCCGCCTTTTTGGTGGGCAGGTTTTAAAAATAATTCGCTTCAACTTTTGGTAAAACATCCAAATATTTCAAATTATAGTGTAGAAATTCTTAATGAAGATATTTACTTAGAAAAAATTAATAAAGCAGATAGTCCTAATTATTTGTTTTTAGATTTATTAATTAAAAATTCAGCAACTCCGGGCAAGTTTAATATCCTTTTCAAAGCAAAAGATGGAGAGAAACTGACTCAAACATATGAACTGAAAAAAAGAACTAAAAAATCGGAAGATTTTATAGGTTTCAATAGTTCAGATGCAATTTATTTAATAACACCTGATAGATTCAGGAATGCCAATCCAAAAAATGATTCTTTTAATAATTTAAACGAAAAAGGTATCAATAGAAATGATAATTATGCTCGACATGGTGGTGATATTGAAGGAATTGCTCGCGGACTTAAATATATCATGGATTTGGGTTTTACTGCAGTTTGGTCTTCACCGTTGTTGACTAATAATATGCCTAATGGTTCTTACCATGGATATGCGATTACTGATTATTATCAAGTTGACCCTAGATTTGGAACTTTAGATGAGTATAAACAATTGGCATTAGGTTTTCAAAGAACCAAAATGAAGCTCATCATGGATCAAGTTGCAAACCATTGTGGATTAGAACATTGGTGGATGAAAGATTTACCATTTAAAGATTGGGTGAATTATCAAGAATATTATGAGAAAAACAAAGAAAATTGGAGTAGTGAAATAGTAAAACATTCATCTCACAGGAGAACGATAAATCAAGATATTTACGCATCAACAACTGATAAAAAAGAAATGACAGATGGCTGGTTTGTAAAAGGAATGCCTGATTTAAATCAAAGAAACCCTTTTATGGCTAAGTACCTTATTCAAAACAGTATTTGGTGGATTGAGTTTCTTGAACTTGGAGGAATTCGTCAAGATACTTATCCTTATCCGGATAAAGATTTCATGAGTGATTGGGCAGGCGCCATTATGAAAGAATATCCAAATTTTAATATTGTAGGAGAGGAATGGTCTTCAAACCCATTATTAATTGGATATTGGCAAGATGGTCAACAAAATACAGATTGTTATGATTCTAATCTACGTTCTACAATGGATTTTGCCATGCAAGAAAAAATTGTTGCTGGTTTAAAAAATACGGAAACATGGGGGACTGGTTTAAAAGAAATCTATGTTGCTTTGGCTAATGATTTTCATTATAAACGTCCTCTAGACATCATGGTTTTTCCTGATAATCATGATATGAGTAGAATATTTACTCAGTTAGATGGGGATATTACCAACACAAAAATGGCACTAAGCTATTTAGCAGTTATTCCAAGAATTTTTCAAATGTATTACGGAACCGAAATTTTGATGAATGATTTCGATAAACCTGGTGATCACGGATTAATTAGAACTGATTTTCCAGGTGGTTGGAAAGGTGATTCAGTGAACGCTTTTACAGGTGAAAATTTGGCTTCAGAAAAAAAAGAAATGCAAACGTATATTTCTAAATTAATGAATTTTAGAAAGTACTCTAAGGCAATCCATAATGGTAAAACAATGCATTTTGCACCAGAAAATAACACATACATTTTATCAAGATACACTGATGATGAATCTATCGTTCATATTTTAAACAAAAATGAAAAGCCTTTTGATTTAAAACTAGATAGATTCAAAGAATTAGGATTAGACGGTAAAGTCTTGAAAAATGTTTTTACAGGAGAAACAATAACTTGGTCAAATACACTAACTTTAAATCATAAAGGAAGTTATTTATTTACAACTAAATTATAATCTATGAAATTATTAAAAATCAGTATTTGTTTAAGTTTATTTATGGTCGCTTGTAAAAATAAAAGTGACGACGCTAAAAAGAATACTGAGTCAATAGTGGTTGAAAAGCCAACTGTAAAGTTTAATCCTGTTGATAATGTAGAATTATCAGGAGGTACGTTATATCGAGCAGAATTATTCCCTTCTAGTTATATTACACCACGTCCAGTTGATGTTTGGTTACCTGATAATTATTCTGCTGATAAAAAATATAACGTTCTATATATGCATGATGGACAAATGTTGTTTGACGCAAAAACAACCTGGAACAAACAAGAGTGGAAAGTAGATGAATGGGCTACAAACCTTCAAAAGGAAGGGAAAGTTAAAGACTTTATTGTGGTAGCAATTCATAATATTAGCAATATTCGCTGGTTAGATTTATTTCCGAAGAAAGCTTTTGATTTTATAGACGCACAAAAGCAAGCCGAATTGAAAAGTATTCCAATGGCTGTTGAGTTTAAATTAAGCGGAGATGATTATTTACGTTTCTTGGTAAATGAGTTGAAACCATTAATCGATGAGAAATACTCTGTGTATACTGATAAAGAACACACATTTGTTATGGGTTCGAGTATGGGAGGTTTAATGTCAATGTATGCAATAAGTGAATATCCTACTATTTTCGGAGGTGCGGCTTGTATTTCAACACACTGGATTGGTTCAATGCCAATGGCAGATAACCCATATCCAAAAGCAATTTTCGAATACATGAAAATTAATTTACCTGAATCGAAAGATCAAAAGTTATACTTTGATTATGGTGATAAAACATTGGATGCGTATTATCCAAAATATGCTTCTCAAGTTGATGAAATTTTGGAATCTAAAGGATACAACGAAATAAATTCTAAAAACATATTTTTTGAAGGAGCCGATCACTCTGAGAACTCTTGGAATGTAAGATTAGATCAGCCTTTAACCTTTTTATTGGGGATATAATCTCAAATTTAGCTTAACTAAAACATGAAACGTATTTATTTATTTCTGATATCGTTAGTCTTCACTATTACGATAAATAGTCAAAATTCTGAAAGAAAATATATATCTCATAATGAAGAAAATGGCATTTTTTCAGTAACTACAAATGATGGTAAATACGTTTTTCAATTCTTTAATTCTGAAATATTACAAACTAGTTTTGTTCCGAATGGAGAGGAATTAATTGATGATTCCCATGCTGTAATCATCAAACCTAGAAAAGTAAAAATCAGCTATAAATATGTAGGAAATACAATTTCTTTCGGAACAAAAGATCTTGTCATTAATGTTTTAACTAAACCTTTTCAAATTTCTTACACCTACAGAGGAAAGAACTTAATATCAGAGAGGAGAGGATATTTTAAAAGTGAACATGAACCTATGGAGATGGTAAGTGGTAATATTATTGCTGATCAAACGGAGAAAATTGAGTTCAATATTACCAAAGATGAAGTTTTATTTGGTGGAGGAGCAAGAGCTTTAGGAATGAATCGTAGAGGAAATCGACTACCGTTGTTTAATAGAGCACATTACGGATATGAATCGGATTCTAAATTGATGAATTATACAATGCCAATTGTTATTTCTTCTAAAAAGTATATGCTTCATTTTGATAATGCACCCGTAGGATATTTAGATTTAGATAGTAAGGATAATAACACTCTAACTTATGAAACTATCTCAGGAAGAAAAACGTATCAAATTATCGTTGGTGATTCATGGTTAGATTTAATAAAAAACTACACGAATTTGACTGGTAAACAACCTTTGCCTCCAAGATGGGCATTAGGTAACTTTTCAAGTAGATTTGGCTATCATTCAGATACAGAAACAAGATCAACTATTCAGAAGTTTAAGGATTATAAAATTCCTGTAGATGCGGTAATTCTAGATTTATATTGGTTTGGAAAAGACATCAAGGGAACCATGGGGAATTTAGAAGTTTATAAAGACTCTTTTCCAGATATGAAACAAATGGTTTCAGACTTCAAAAAGGATGGTGTAAAAACCGTTCTAATTACCGAACCGTTTGTATTAACAACATCAAAAAAATGGAATGAAGCAGTTGAGAAAGATGTTTTGGCTAAAGATACTCTTGGCAAGCCATTTAAATTTGATTTCTACTTTGGAAATACAGGATTAGTAGATATTTATAATCCAAAAGGAAAAGATTGGTTCTGGAATATTTATAAAGATATTGCCAATCTTGGTGTAAAAGGTTTATGGGGAGATTTAGGTGAACCAGAAGTTCATCCTCACAAACTATTACATGCTACAGGAACAGCAAATGAAGTTCACAATATTTATGGTCACGATTGGGCAAGATTAATACAGGAAGGGTATGCTAAAGAATTCCCAAATGAACGTCCATTTATTTTAATGCGTGCTGGTTACTCAGGTTCTCAACGTTTTGGTTTAATTCCCTGGTCTGGAGATGTAAATCGTTCTTGGGGAGGACTACAAAGTCAACCTGAAATTAGTTTACAAATGGGAATACAAGGATTAGGATATATGCATTCAGATTTAGGAGGTTTTGCTGGTGCAAATTTAGATGATGAGTTGTATACTCGTTGGTTGCAATATGGAGTTTTCCAACCCATTTTCCGACCACATGCTCAGGAAGAAGTTCCTAGTGAACCTGTTTTTAGAGAAAGTCGAGTAAGAGAATTGGCTAAAAAATCTATTGAATTACGTTATCAATTACTTCCTTATAATTATCACTTAGCTTACGAAAACCATTCAGAAGGAAAACCGTTGATGCGTCCTTTGTTTTTTGAAGATTCAAGTATGGATTTATTTGAGAATTCAAAAAGTTATTTGTGGGGAAATGATTTTTTAATCACTCCAATTTTAAATTCTGGGGCAAAAGAAGTAGAAGTTTATTTTCCAAAGAATACAACATGGTTTAATTTTTATACAGATGAAATTATAACTATCAAGACCTCTCAAAAGGAAAAAACTATAGAAACCTCAATTCCAACATTTGTAAGAGCGGGAAGTTTTATTCCTATGATTGATGTAATTCAAAATACAGATGAATATTCATTAAACAACTTCAAGTTACATTATTATCATCACAAATCTATCGAAAATAGTGAACGAAATTTATTCAATGATGATGGAAACACTAATAAGTCAATAGAGAAAGAAAATTATGAACTAATGCTTTTTGAATCGAAGGTTTCAAATAAGAAATTAAGCTTCAAGTTTACTTCAAAATCTGGTGAAAATTATAAAGCCTCATCTAGAGAAATCGAATTCATAATTCATAACATAACAAAACAACCTAAGAAGGTTAAAGTTCAAGGAAAAAGAGTTGATTTCAACTGGAATTCAACATCTAATGAGCTTAGAATTCCATTTACTTGGAAACAAAACGAACAAACTAAATTAACTATAAAATTATAGTATGAGAAGAGTCATATTACTGGTCGTTACAGGTTTATTATTACAAAGTTGTAAAGGTCAAAAAGAGGAAGTAGTATTAGAAAAGAAAGAAACACCTTTTTATTGGGAGGCTGCAAATGTGTATTTTTTATTAACAGATAGATTTAATAACGGAGATAAAACAAACGATATAAATTTTGACAGAACTAAGGAAACTGGAAAGTTACGTGGTTTCGAAGGTGGTGATTTAAAAGGAATTACGGAAAAAATAAATCAAGGTTATTTTACTGATTTAGGAATCAATGCCATTTGGATGACTCCAATTGTGGAACAAATACATGGTGGAACTGATGAAGGTACAGGAGTTACCTATGGTTTTCATGGATATTGGACTAAAGATTGGACAGCTATTGATCCGAATTATGGGACAAAAGAAGATTTGAATAATCTTGTTGAAGCTGCTCATAGCAAAGGAATCAGGATATTGTTAGATGCTGTAATAAATCACACAGGTCCAGTTACAGAGAAAGATCCTGTTTGGCCTTCTGAATGGGTTAGAACTGAACCTCAATGTAAATACGACAACTACGAAAATACCGTTACCTGTACATTGGTAAAGAATTTACCAGATATTAAGACTGAGAGTAATGAAGAAGTTCAATTACCTCCTCAATTAGTTGAAAAATGGAAAGCTGAGGGAAGATATGAGCAGGAAGTGGCAGAATTGGATGAATTTTTTAAAAGAACTGGTCATCCAAGAGCTCCTCGTTTTTATATCATGAAATGGTTAACAGACTATATTACAGAATTTGGAATTGACGGTTATCGTGTTGATACGGTTAAACACACAGAAGAGTCTGTTTGGCAAGAATTTAGAAAAGAATGTGATTATGCATTTGAAACGTGGAAGAGAAATAATGCCGACAAAGTATTAGATACTAACGACTTCTATTTAGTGGGAGAAGTTTATAACTACGGAATTAGCTCGGGTAAAGCATTTGATTTTGGAGATAAAAAAGTAAATTATTTCGATAATAGTTTTAATAGCTTAATCAATTTTGAGATTAAGTGGAATGCAAAGCAAATGGCTTTAGCAGATGTTTTTAATCGTTATGATAGTCTGCTTAACACTAATTTGAAGGAGTATAGTATATTGAATTATTTGTCGTCTCATGACGATGGACAACCTTTTGATCCGAAGCGTGAATCACCATATAAAACGGGAACAATACTATTATTAACTCCAGGAGCTTCTCAGGTTTATTATGGAGATGAATCAGCAAGAAGTCTTGTTGTCGATGGAACTATTGGAGACGCTACGTTACGTTCTAATATGAATTGGCAGGAGTTAAAAGATGATCAAGAAAAGCAGAAAGTTTTAGTTCATTGGATGAAATTAGGACAATTTAGAAAAAATCATCCATCAGTTGGTGCTGGAAAGCACAAAATGATTTCAAGAACTCCTCATGTTTTTTCTAGATCTTTTGAAAAAGGAGATTATTCTGACCAAGTTGTTATTGGTTTAGAATTACCAACAGGGGAGAAAATTATCGATGTATCTACAATATTTAAAGATGGTGATCTAATTTGTGATGCATATTCAAATAAGGAAACAGAGGTTAAAAATGGAAAAGTGAATATATCGACTATATATTCAATTGTTTTATTAGAGAAGAAATAGAGAATGAGGATTGTGTTAAAAGTGCTGTTTATCTGTTTTTTAATAGTTTTTATTTCCTGTCAGAAAGCAGTTACAGACAAAAGTGTTACTTCACCGAATTCTGAATTGAATTTAGAATTTAATTTAAATAAGTCTGGACAACCGGAGTATACAGTTTCTTTTAATGGAAAAATAATTATAAAACCATCTTCGCTTGGTTTTGATTTAAAGGATCAAGAGGCTTTAAATAATAATTTTATTATCCTTAAATCAGCGACAAGGTCCTTCAAAGAAACATGGCAGATGCCTTGGGGAGAACAGTTAAATGTAGACAATAATTTCAACGAACTAAAAATTGAACTAGAAGAGAGTTCTGAGTTAAAAAGAAAACTTAATATCGTTTTTAGAGTTTATAACGATGGAATCGGATTTAGATATGAATTTCCAGAACAAGATAATCTGAAAGATATTTATATCACAGAAGAACATACCAATTTCAAACTTACAGAGGATTACAAAACATTTTGGATACCAGGAGATTGGGATATCTACGAGCATTTGTATAGTACAACGAAACTTTCAGAAATTGACACTGATAATTATCCAGTTAATAGTGCTCTTGCTCAAACTTCAATTCCTAATAAAGCGGTAAATACACCAGTAACAATGGTAGGTTCAAATGGAATACATTTAAGTTTTCATGAAGCTAGTTTGTTAAATTATTCAGGAATGACTTTAGGAGTAGATACTAATGAACTTTCGTTAAAAAGTATATTGGTTGGCTCTAATAATCGCGATTATAAAGTGAAACAAGCAGTCCCTTTTAAAACACCTTGGAGAACTATTCAGATTACAAAAAGCGCACCAGAATTAATCGAATCTAATCTGATAATTAACTTAAACGAACCTAATAAAATAGGTGATGTTTCTTGGTTTACTCCAATGAAATATACAGGTGTTTGGTGGGAAATGCATTTAGGAAAATCTTCGTGGGATTATGGTATGGAGAAAGTCAATGGGAAATGGACTGATACAGGAAAAGCACACGGAAAACATGGCGCAACTACAGAAAATGTAAAACGTTTTATCGATTTTTCCGCTAAGAATAATATTAAGGGGGTTCTTGTGGAAGGTTGGAATACGGGTTGGGAAGAATGGATTGGTTTTGAAGATAGGGAAGGAGTATTTGATTTTGTAACTCCATATCCAGATTATGATTTAGATGAAGTAACAAAATACGCCAAAGAAAAAGGTGTAGAAATCATTATGCATCATGAAACTTCTGCAGCAACTCAAACCTACGAAAAACAGCAGGATACGGCATATTCGTTAATGAAAAAGTATGGAATGCATGCTGTGAAATCAGGATATGTTGGAAAAATTATTCCAAAAGGAGAATATCATCACGGACAGTACATGGTAAATCAGTACAATGAAGCAGCGATTAAAGCGGCAAAATATCAAGTGGCCGTAAATGCTCATGAACCTATAAAAGCAACGGGGTTAAGAAGAACCTATCCTAATATAATTTCTAGAGAAGGTTTACGTGGACAAGAATTTAATGCTTGGTCACCAGATGGTGGAAATCCTCCTGAACATCTTCCAATAGTGGCTTTTACAAGAATGTTAGCTGGACCAATCGATTTTACTCCTGGTATTTTTAACATCAAGTTTGATAAATACAGAACAACAAATCAGGTAAATACAACACTTGCTCAACAGTTGGCTTTGTATGTGGTTATTTATAGTCCGGTGCAAATGGCGGCAGACTTGGTTGAGCATTATGAAGCAAATCCTGAACCACTTCAATTTATTAAAGATGTTGGTGTTGATTGGGAAAAGACTACAGTTTTAAATGGTGAAGTCGGTGATTTTGTCACTATTGCTCGTAAAGAACGAAATACAGAAAACTGGTTCGTAGGAAGTATTACAGATGAAAACTCAAGGGAAATCACAATAGATTTCAAATTTCTAGATGAAGGAGTAACTTATGATGCAGTAATTTATAAAGATGGAAATGATGCTCATTGGAATGATAATCCAACTGCAATTGATATAGAAAAACAAACAATAACAAAAGATTCTAAACTTACGATAAAACTTGCCGAAGGTGGTGGTTTCGCAATAAGTTTATTAAAACAATAACTACAATTCAAATGAAAAAACTTCTTGCAATGGCAGTTGTCGCTGCCATGATTTCTTGTAAACAAGAAACTAAGGAAACAACAGCACAAGTAGAGACAAAAACTGAAGATAAAAACATAATAAAGCCTATTACAAATGAGGTGCTAGAAACAGCAGTTATTTACGAAGCTAATATTCGTCAATATTCAAAAGAAGGAACTTTTGATGCGTTTACGAAAGACATTCCTCAGTTAAAGGAATTAGGAGTAAAGATTATATGGTTAATGCCTGTATTTCCAATTTCTGAAACAAAGCGTAAAGCTACTGGAGGAAAAGACAGTAAGTTCGCTTCTGAATTTCCAGAAGAAGAAAGAGCTAAGTATTTGGGAAGTTATTATGCCGTTTCTGACTTCAAAAAAATCAATCCGGAGTTTGGAACAATTGAAGATTTCAGGAAATTAGTGAAAACAGCTCATGATAACGGGATTTATGTAATCTTAGATTGGGTGCCAAATCATACAGGTTGGGATCATACTTGGTTAATAACGAATTCTGATTTTTATACAAAAAATGAAAATGGAGAAGTTATTCATCCTGACGGAACGGATTGGACAGACGTTGCTGATTTAAATTATGATAATCCTGAATTACGAAAAGAAATGATCAGCGATATGTCATATTGGATCACTAAAGAAAATATTGATGGTTTCCGTTGTGATGTAGCTGGATCGGTACCAACATCATTTTGGCATGAGGCTGTACCTGAACTGAGAAAATTGAAAGATATTTTCATGTTAGCAGAAGCTTGGGAACCTGAATTACTCGAAGGTAACTTATTTGATATGGCATATGGTTGGGATCGTCACCATACGATGAATCATATTGCAAAAGGAGAAGAAAAGGTTGCTGCTTGGCATACAAACTATGAAAAAGATGCAAAGAGATATGCTACAGATGATATCTTAATGACTTTCGTGACAAATCATGATGAAAACTCATGGAATGGGACTATTGAAGAGAGAATGGGTGAAAGTGCTGGTTTATTTACAACATTAAGTTACTTAGTTCCAGGAATGCCATTAATTTATTCTGGTCAAGAATATGGTTTAAACCATAGATTAAAGTTCTTTGAGAAGGATTCAATTCCAAAAACAAAAGGTAAGGAGTGGAGTTTATTGAAAAAACTTGCTTCATTAAAACAAGGAAATTCTGCACTTAACGGAGGTAAAGAAAGTGCGGCATACAAGACTCTTGAGGTAAACAATGAAAATGTATTAGCATTCACTAGATCAAAGGCAGATGATGCTATTGTATTTATTGGAAATTTATCTAAAGAAAAACAATCTGTAACCATACAAATTGATGGAAATTTTACAGATTACAATTCAGGAAATAAAGTTTCTTTAAAAAGCAAAGAAAGTATAGAATTAAAACCTTGGGAGTTTTATGTCTTAACAAAATAAAATATTGTTTGAAATTAAAGTTAATTAATTTAATAAGGAGAGCGTTTTGTAACGTTCTCTTTTTTATTTTCTGATAATTTACTCTGACAAAATTATCATTTACTCAGTGTTTATAGAAGTTTATCACGTATTTCGTTTCAAATTTAAAATTGACAAAAGATATTGAAGAAGAATAAGTTCTTAATGAGGTAATGTTTAGTATTGTTTTTTTTCATTTAGTACAAATACAATTATCATATTTGGAAGTGTGTTTATGTATAGTTATCCATATTTTTTAGCCTAGAATTTTTTTATCGACTATAACGTGGTGTAAAAAATAATAATAAAAAAAAATGTCTAGCTAAAATCAAAAAAGTCAATTTTTAACGGGTTAATTTTTTTAGTAATTTAGATTGTTTACTTTTTAAATATGGTTAAAAAAAAAATTACGATAGATTAGATTTTCGGATTAATCTAATTAAAGTTTAGTTATTTGTAAAACCTACCAATTAAACATAGTTAAATCCTTATTTATTTGTAAAATAATTATTGTAATGTTTTCTACAAGAAAAATTGAAATTTAATTTCAGATAAGAAAAATAGTTAGAAACTGATATTTTTCTAATTAACTTCAGAATACTACTAAATGCGACAATTCAAAAAAAATCAGAGATATTTTATGAATTCAAAAATGCAAAGTAGTACAATTAAGTAATTTGTATAAACTTCAAAAAGTCAAAAAAATATAAAGCCGATTGAAGAAGATAAGCTTACAATAACAGTTGTATCATTTCTTGTTGGTTTAACAGTTTATCTTTCTTAAATGATACCTTTATAAGCTTCGAAGGTATCACCCGATCTATCTAAAGAAATAAAGATAACGTCCAAAAATAAATTAGCGATTTTAACACTTAGTTTTCGAGTGCATATTTCATTTTTTAGTATTTTTAATAAAATTAGGAAGTCATGAGAACCATTTTTTTATTTTTTTTCTGCATTAGTTGCTTAATTGGATGTTCTTCAGCCAAAAAAGTTGTTTCAGAAGAGCAAAAACGAATAGTTGAAAAACTTGTTACTACCAAAACATTTAAGATTGATTCTGAATGGGCATACCCAACGGTGACGAGTTCTATGATTAGTGCGCAAAATGCAGGTATGTTTCCAAATAATAGCACGGCAAGTATGATTGACATCACAGGACATAATCAATATTTTGAATTTAAAAAAGATTCTGTTCGTGCTAGTTTACCGTATTATGGTGAACGACAAATGGGAGCTGCGTACTCTCGATCAAATGGAGGAGGAATTGAATTTAATGATGTCCCTGAAAATTATTCCATGACAAAAACAAAAGCTGGAGATTATAAAATTAGCTTTAAAATTAAAGATAAGAATGCGTCAACAGAAACTTATAATATCAATCTTTTAATTTACAACAATATGTCGGCTAAAATTAATGTATTTAGCTCTAGTCGCTTTAAAATTGAGTACCGTGGAAAATTGAAAGAACTTGATACAAAAGATATTTAGTTAGATTACTACAAAACTCAATAATATTTCGTTTTTCACAATGACGTCCAAATTAATGACGTAATTAGTAAGCCAGCAGAATGGCTGAAGTAATCTCTTTAATATTTAAAACTTTTCATAAACGACCAGGCGATAAGTCTGGTTTTTTTATTTCCGTGTTCCATTGGAATTATAGTATAGTTAGCTTTTAATTTTTTCAATTGTTTTTCAAGTTTTGGTAAATTCTCTTTTCTTGAAACTAAACTTGTAAAATAACCTACTTGCATTTTAAAATCAGCACTTTGTTTGATCATACGTTTTAAAAACAGCGCTTCTCCGCCATTACACCACAATTCGCTATGTTGCCCACCAAAATTTAATTCTGAGGCTCCTTTACCTAAATTTTTGAGCTTCTGACTGGCATTTTTCGAAGCATCTTCTTCCGAAGTATAAAATGGAGGATTGCACATCGTAAAATGGAAATAATCATTTTGCTGAATAATTCCTTTAAAAATATTAGCATTATCCCTTTGGTGAATGATATTTGCTTTGTCCTTTAAATTAGGTGTAAAATCAATATTTTGCTTTGCTGCTTCAATACTTTGAGCATTAATATCACATCCTACCATTTGCCAATTATATACTTGAGTACCCAAAATAGTGTAAATGGCATTGGCACCAACACCAACATCTAGTCCTTTTATTGGTTCTTGTTCATTGGTAATTATATCCGCCACATAATGAATATAATCTACACGACTAGGAATAGGAGGGCAGAGGAACCCTTCAGGAAGCTCCCAGTTTGCCAATCCATAATGATGAATTAATAGTGCTTTGTTTAATTCTATAATTGCTTTAGGGTTTGAAAAGTCAATTGTTAGTGAATTTGTATGTTTATTTAACGTCACAAACTCTTGTAAAGCGTTATTAACTTTGATTAAACTATCAAAATCGTAAGATGATTTCTTATGTATATTTCTTGGATGCATGCGAGTTCAAAAGTATAAAAATGAGAATTCTTTCGTCAAATAGACTTATTAATTCAACTAATTTTATTTAAAAAGAAATCATTTTAAAATTCCTCATTGCGACTGGAGTAAGACGAAATGAAGCAATCTGTATATTCAGAATTAGATTAGAAAAGTCCATTGTAAAGATTACTTCGTCATTCTTCCTCGTAATGACAAAGTAAATTCTTCATTGCGACTGGAGTAAGACGAAATGAAGCAATCTGTATATTCAGAATTAGATTAGAAAAGTCCATTGTAAAGATTACTTCGTCATTCTTCCTCGTAATGACATAGTAAATTCTTCATTGCGAATGGAATGCGACGAATGAAGCAATCTGTATATTCAAAATTAAATCAGAAATAGTCCATTGTACAGATTACTTCATCATTCTTCCTTGTAATGACAACGTAAATTCTTCATTACGAATGGAATGCGACAAATGAAGCAATCTGTATATTCAGAATTAGATTAGAAAAGTCCATTGTACAGATTACTTCGTCATTCTTCCTTGTAATGACAATTTAAATTCGTCATTGAGGCTGGAGTAAGACGGTATGAAGTAACCTGTATATTCAGAATTAAATCAAGAATTCTCCAATGTAAAGATTACTTCGTCATTGAGACCGGAGTAAGAAGGAAAGAAGCAATCTTTATATTCAGAGTTAGATTAGGAATTCTCAATGGTAAAGATTACTTCGTCATTCTTCCTCGCAATGACATAGTAAATTCGTCATTGCGACTGGAGTAAGACGAAATGAAGCAATCTGTATATTCAGAATTAGATTAGAAAAGTCCAATGTAAAGATTACTTCGTTATTCTTCCTCGTAATGACATAGTAAATTTTTCATTGTGAATAGAATTAGACCGCATGAAGCAATCTGTATATTCAGAATTAAATCAGGAATTCTCAATGGTAAAGATTACTTCGTCATTCTTCCTCGTAATGACATAGTAAATTCTTAATTGTGAATAGAATTAGACGGTATGAAGTAACCTGTAGATTCAGAATTAATTCAAGAATTCTCCAATGTAAAGATTACTTCGTCATTCTTCCTCGTAATGACATAGTAAATTCGTCATTGCGAATGGAGTGAGGCGGAATGAAGCAATCTGTATATTCAGAATTAAATCAGGAATTCTCAATGGTAAAGATTACTTCGTCATTCTTCCTTGTAATGACAATTTAAATTCGTCATTGAGGCTGGAGTAAGACGGTATGAAGTAACCTGTATATTCAGAATTAGATTAAAAAAGCCCATTGTACAGATTACTTCGTCATTCTTCCTCGTAATGACAAAGTAAATTCGTCATTGAGACTGGAGTAAGACGGAAAGAAGCAATCTGTATATTCAGAATTAGATTAGAAAAGCCCATTGTACAGATTACTTCGTCATTCTTCCTCGTAATGACAAAGTAAATTCGTCATTGCGAATGGAGTGAGGCGGAAAGAAGCAATCTTTATATTCAAAATTAGATTAGAAAAGTCCATTGTACAGATTACTTCGTCATTCTTCCTCGTAATAACAAAGTAAATTCGTAATTGTGAATAGAATTAAACGGTATTAAGTAACCTGTATATTCGGAAATAAATCAAGAATTCTCCAATGTACAGACTGCGTCGTTATTCTTCTTCGTAATGACGCAGTATATTTATTGGTTTTAATCGCATATTCAGATAAGAATCAAATTTAATTACTCACAAAACTATTTTTTGTTTAATCTTTTTTTAAATTTGTTAAACATGAAAATTATCAAATTCACAAATAAAGGTATTTATTGTATTCCCGGTAAGTTCTATTTAGATCCTTGGTATCCTGTGGATTATGCAATTATTTCACACGGACATGCAGATCATGCACGTTGGGGAATGAAACATTATTTGTGTCATACGCTGACGAAAAACATTATCAAACACAGAATTGGCGCGGATATCTCTGTAGAAACTCTGAATTATAATGAACCTAAAACGATAAATGGTGTACAAGTTAGTTTTCATCCAGCAGGACATATTATTGGTTCTTGTCAAATTCGTTTAGAATATAAAGGTAAAGTTGTAGTGTTTTCTGGAGATTACAAAATTAAAGAAGATGGACTAACAACACCTTTTGAATCTTTAAAATGTCATGAATTTATAACTGAAAGTACGTTTGGTTTACCGATTTATAAATGGCAACCAGAGCATCTGTTAAAAGCTCAAATTCACGATTGGGTTCAGACGAATCTCTCCAACAATAGAACCAGTGTCTTTTTTGGTTATTCTTTAGGTAAATCTCAAAGAATCATGAAACTCTTGGAAGATTTTGATGAAATCTATGTACACAATGCCATTCATCATATTAATAATGCTATAGAAACTTCAGGAGTTACTTTGCCAAAAACAATTCGATTGGATGGTAATTTTAAGAAAGACGACATGAAAAACAAGATTGTCATCATGCCACCAGCATTATTGGGAAGTAAATTATTGAAAAGAATTCCGAATGCAGCAACTGCCATTTGTTCTGGTTGGATGCAAATTCGTGGAAATAGACGCTGGCGCGGTGTTGATGCAGGATTCGTTGTTAGTGATCATGCGGATTGGGATGGTTTATTACAAGCGGTTAAATCTTCAGAAGCACAAAAAGTATATGTGACTCATGGTTCACAAGCTTCATTTTCTAGGTATTTAAATGAAATCGGAATTGAATCTGAAGAAGTAATTACGGAATACGGAGAAGAACAAATCAATTCAGAAGAAAAAAAGACAGTAGAAACAACAGCATCATAATAAATGAAAGCCTTTACGCAACTTATCAATAGTATCGAAATAACGAATAAAACCAATGCTAAAATTGAAGCGTTGGTTCGTTACTTTGAAACTGCTGAGGATAAAGATAAGTTGTGGATGATTGCTTTATTTACAGGGAAACGTCCTTCTAGGCCTGTAAAATCTTCATTAATGAAAGCCTGGTGTATGGAAATTTCCAAAATTCCAGAATGGCTTTTTTTAGAGAGTTACAGTACTGTTGGAGATTTAGGGGAAACTTTGGCCTTGTTATTACCTGATCCATCGAATTCTATTGAAAAACCGGTATATGAATGGATGGACGAATTGGTAGCATTAAAACCTAAAACAGAAGAAGAGAAAAAAGAGTATGTGCTCGAAGCGTGGAACGGATTACAACCGCAGGAACGTTTGATTTTTAATAAGTTGATTGGTGGAAGTTTTAGAATTGGTGTATCTAAAAAAACACTGGTAAATGCTTTAGCAAAACTTACAAATACAAATGTAAATCAATTGATGCATAGCATTATAGGGAATTGGGATATCAACACTATTACTTTTAATGAACTGCTTTCTGGAGCGCATATTAATTATGATAATTCAAAACCTTATCCGTTTGCCTTGGCTTATAGTTTAGAGAAAGAATTGAACGAATTAGGAACCATTGAGGATTGGCAAGTAGAGTATAAATGGGATGGAATTCGTGGACAATTTGTTAAGCGAAATAACGAAATATTCATTTGGAGTAGAGGAGAAGAGTTGGTTACGAATCAGTTTCCTGAGTTAATTGAAGCATTTCAAACTTGGGAAGGAGATTTTGTAATTGATGGTGAAATTTTGGCGATAAAGGATTCCAGTGTGTTATTATTTAATGATTTACAAAAGCGATTGAATCGTAAAAACATAAGTAAGAAGTTATTACAAGAAGTTCCTATTGGATTTTATGCCTATGATATTATGGAATTGAATCAAGAAGATCTTAGAGAAACGCCTTTATCTTCTAGAAGACTTCAATTGGAAAGTCTTTTTGAACATAATAATTCGACGAATGTAAAACTATCAGAAACGATACATGTTCAAGATTGGAACGATTTGAATGCGATTCGAAATGAATCTCGAAAGTTGAATTCTGAAGGATTAATGTTAAAGCAAAAGAGTTCTACCTATCATATTGGAAGGAAAAAAGGAACTTGGTGGAAATGGAAAGTTGATCCGTTAACTATTGATGTTGTAATGATTTACGCACAAAAGGGTAGTGGACGAAGAAGTTCAAAGTATACAGATTATACGTTTGCTGTTAAAAAAGAGGATCAATTGGTTACCATTGCAAAAGCATACTCAGGATTAACAGATGCAGAAATTACAGAAATCAGTAGATGGGTAACGAAGAATGCGACTGAAAAATTTGGACCGGTACGAACAGTAAAACCTGAGTTAGTGTTTGAAATTGCATTTGAAGGAATTGCTTTGAGCAATCGTCACAAATCTGGAGTTGCCTTACGTTTTCCAAGAATAAAACGTTGGAGAAGAGATAAAAAAGTAGATGAAATCGATACGATTGAATCGGTAAAAGATTTAATTTTCAAGCAATGAGAAAATTAGAAGAAACCAGTGGTTACCAAATTATCGAAGATTGGATGGCTTCAAAATCCTTTTCACCTTTTGATTTTCAATTGAAAGCTTGGAAAAAATATGCCAATAATTATAGTGGTTTAGTAGTTGCTCCAACAGGTTTTGGAAAAACATATTCGATGTTTTTGGCGGTTGTTATTGATTATTTGAACAATCCAGATTCCTATAAAAAAGGATGTAAATTACTCTGGATTAGTCCGCTTCGTTCTCTAGCAAAAGATTTACAAAAAGCGATGCAAACTGCGATTGATGAGATTGGTTTAGATTGGGTAGCTTCGGTAAGAAATGGTGATACGCCTCAAAATGTCCGTAGACAACAAGAACGAAAAATGCCGGATATTCTGTTGACGACACCAGAAACCATGCATTTATTGTTTACGCAGAAAAACAACTCTAGATGGTTTAAAAACATACAATGTGTTGTTGTGGATGAATGGCATGAACTGTTATCTACAAAACGTGGCGTTTTAACCGAATTAGCAGTGGCTAGAATACGATCATTGTCGAAAAAGGTTCGTATTTGGGGAATTTCAGCGACGATTGGAAATTTGGAAGAAGCGAAAGAAGTGTTGATTCCTTATTCGGGTGTAAAAACAACCATCATAACCTCTAAAGAAAAGAAAAAGCTAAAAATTGTTTCATTATTACCAGATGAAGTGGAAGTTTTACCTTGGGCCGGACATTTAGGAGCACATATGATTAAAAAAGTGTTGCCTATAATTTACGAGAATACCACCACTTTAATTTTTACCAATACACGAAGTCAGTCTGAATTATGGTATCAATTATTATTAGATTCTGATCCTGATTTAGCTGGACAAATCGCTATTCATCATGGTTCTATTGATAAAAAACTGAGAAACTGGATTGAAGATGCCACTAATGATCAACTACTCAAAGCGGTTGTTTGTACATCTTCTTTAGATTTAGGAGTCGATTTTAAACCTGTGGATTGTGTTATTCAAATTGGTTCGGCAAAAGGAATTGCAAGATTTATACAGAGAGCGGGAAGAAGTGGTCATTCTCCTTATGAAGTTTCAAAAGTATATTGTTTACCAACACATTCTTTACAATTAATAGAAGTTTCTGCATTAAAAGAAGCCGTAAAACGTAAAGATGTAGAATCTAGAACTCCAGTAGTTTTATCGTATGATGTTTTAGTTCAGTTTTTAGTGTCATTAGCCGTTGGAGAAGGATTTGACGACACAAAAACCTTTGAATTATTGCGGCAAACGCATGCGTATTCACAATTATCGATAGAAGATTTTAAATGGGCAATGTTGTTTATTACCAAAGGTGGAAATACGTTAAAAACCTACGAAGAGTTTCATAAAGTTGTCTTTGATGAAGAAAGTGAGTTATACAAAGTAACAAGTAGACGAATTAGTATGTTACACCGTATGAATGTTGGTGCTATTGTGAGTGACGCAATGTTGAAAGTTCGATTTATGAAAGGCGGATTTGTTGGAATGATTGAAGAATATTTCATCTCAAAACTAAAAAATGGAACTCCGTTTGTACTAGCAGGTAGAGTTTTAGAGATTGTTCATATCAAAGAAATGACTGTTTTTGTGCGTAAAAGTTCATCTAAAAAAGCAATTACGCCAAGTTGGAAAGGAGGGAGGTTACCACTAACTTCCTACCTAAGTCATTATTTACGATTAAAACTAAATGATGCTTTAGAACCTGGAATTCGAGAACGAGAATTAAAGTTTTTAAATCCTTTATTAACAGCGCAAAATAGTAATTCTCATATTCCAAAATCCGATGAGTTTTTAGTAGAAAAGATTAAAACTCGAGAAGGATTTCATTTGTTTTTTTATCCGTTTGAAGGTAGATTAGTACATGAAATTATGGCCTCATTAATTGCCTATCGAATTAGTAAAATAAAACCGATTACTTTTACTATTGCCATGAACGATTATGGTTTTGATTTGTTAAGTGATCAAGAAATTCCTGTAGATGAATTGAATATTAAAGAGATCCTTTCTAAAGAAAACCTTATGCAAGATGCAATTGCCAGTGTAAATGCTTCAGAAATGGCGAATAGAAAATTTAGAGATATTGCCGTAATTGCTGGGTTAGTGGTGCAATCACAACCTGGAAAAAGAAAGACGAATAAAAGTTTACAATCATCTTCTGGTTTGATATTTAGAGTTTTAGAAGATCACGAACCGAATAATTTGTTAGTACGACAAGCATATACCGAAGTATTTAACGAACAATTAGAAGAAGCCAGATTACAAGAAGCTTTTCAGCGAATTGCGAAGAGTAACATCATTTTAAAAGAGGCGAGTGGCTATACACCATTGAGTTTCCCAATAAAAGTAGACAGTTTACGAGATACCATGAGTAATGAGAAATTAATAGATCGAGTAAAAAGACTTCAAAATCAGCATTATAAGTTAATTCAATGAACATTTTAACAGAGGAAATTCAATTTGGTGGAACGAGTTTAACGCTAACAAATCAACGAGTAATTTATTGGAAATCAGAAGAAACATTGATTATGTCGGATGTTCATATTGGAAAAACAGCACATTTCAGACAACATGGAATTGCTATATCTGATAGTGTTTTGCATAAAGACCTAAAACGATTAGCAGCGTTAATAGATTATTTTTCACCTAAAAAGTTAGTTGTAGTTGGTGATTTATTTCATGCAGAGTATAATTCAAATATTACCGTATTTAAAGAATGGTTAACGGATTATACAGAATTAGAGAAAATATTAGTCAAAGGAAATCATGATAGAATTCATTCATTGGTTTCTGAAGATTTAAATTTCACGGTCGTAAATGAATTAAAGATTCAAAATATCACTTTTAAACACGATGTGGATCACGCAGATGCAAATGAATTTATAATTTCTGGACATATTCATCCTGGTGTTAAATTAAAAATTCGTGGGAAACAATATTTAAAATTGCCATGTTATTATGTGAATCATACAGAATTGATTTTACCTGCGTTTAGTTTGTTCACAGGATTAAATACAAACTTTGACATCGAAAAGGGGAATATTTTCGCATTTGAAGACGAAATCATATTTAAGGCAAAATAACGTGAGAATAGAGGTTTTAAAATATTTTATTTAACATAATATAAATTATAGGACAATTGTTTGTGATTTAATTTATATGTGGTTTTGCCATTTGAAAGCTATAATTCTATAAAATCCCGCAAGATTTTTTCCACGACATTCTCGTAAAGCGTTCCGCAAGAGTATAAAATTACTCTGCGAGATAATTTCTATACACTTGTTCACTACAGAACTATAATTAAACATTTTTAGAGTTTGCATATCTTTTTGTCTTGATACAAAAAGAAACAAAAAAATCAAGACTGCAGAAAACTTTGGAAATAATATACGGCTCAATCGCTATATTTTAGAAAACATTGGAGACTGTTTAGAAATTGTTTTAAACCTTGTTATTATCAAGAATATGTATTGCTAACCTTCTAAAATATGCGCGCTCATCACCTATTGTTTGAACCAAAGTTTTCTGAGGCCGTTTTGCCAACGCTTCATCAGGGTAAAAACATAAATTCTATTTTACATAATATTACGAGTTAACAGTTTATTCAAACTTTCCTGTTCCATAATTCACTCTTTTTTTAAAATCCAAGGCTTCATCCTTAAGCTTCTTATTAACACTTTTTATCAATTCATTTTGGAGTTTCATAATCCTAATTATATCGTGAATTGCATTTAGATTGTCTAATTGTGTATGAACCACTTGTTCTAATTGACCTTTAGTATATTTTCTGCTTGGCATAATTCTTGGATTTGAATTGAAAATTCCGATAATCAGAACAAATATACTGAAATCCGGATAAAATTAAAATCAATTATTCATAAAATCGGAATGAATTATCTTATTCTATAAATTTATGTTCCATAAATCAGGAAATTAATGACAGAATTAGGGTTGTTTTTAGCAAGAAAATCGGTTAATCGTTCCGATGTTTCAAGAAAAACAGGAATTAGTAAAACTAGACTTAGTGAGTTGGCTAATAATGATCGAACTAAACTACGAGTTGATGAATTATATCTTATAGCTTTAGCAATTGATGTAGACCCTTGTGAAATACTTAAAGAAGTCTGTAAGGAACTTAAATTAAAAAAAGAGGAATAATAATAGCTATTACAATAAATGACTAATCATTCATTTGAAAATATAAAAAAAGAATTACAGGGAAATAAAGGTCTAATAAAAAGAATTCGTAAAGTTCACTTACCAGATACAGTGAGAATGTCTGAACTTGCTCAAGAAGCATATAGTTCTAAGTTTGACTCATACGAAAATGTAGATTTTGCATTAGACAATCTTTTGGCGTTGGAGTACGAGATATATCTTGAAAAACAAAAATTAATAACAGAAGGTTTTATAGATTATGCAGATATAGAAGCCAATGAACTAGAATTTCCAGTACTTAGGTCAGTAATTGATGAATACAAAGAATTATCTCTGACTAATGCTGAGCCGACAAAGATTCTTTCAGGTGTTACGAATGTAATTATTGCTCTTGCTGATTCTAATAGACAATCTAGAGTTTCTCGTTCAGGTTCAAGCTTAATGCATCATATATCATTTCTCTTAGGAAAACACGGTTTTGAATTTAAAAAAGATTATCAAAGAGAGTACGTTTTAAAAGAAGGGTGTAAACTTGATTTTTTCTTTCCTGATATTGATAATTATAAGGATGAACCAAAAAATTGCTGTTCTGTCGCTTGTCAAACTACATCAAATGATAGATTTAGATTAACATTTGCTCAGATGCCTGCCGATACAAGAAATAGAGCTTGTACTGCAATAGGAAATGCGAATTTTGGTAAAAAATTAGGCCCTGATAGTTTATCTGATAATAAATTAGAAGAAGCTAAGAAAAATGGAGTCAAATTTGTGATTTTTGAACACGCAATTGATTGTAGATTAAAAAAGAGTCAAACAGTTATGTCATATAACGAGTGGTTTTCAGAATTAAAAGCCATTAAGAATTTTTGGTAAATATTATCTAATATTCTTCAGAATTTCCAAAGCTACAGCTCTCGCCATTAATGGAGGTACTGCATTTCCAACTAAAGTATATTGTGGCAATTCAGATTTTCTATTATTACCACCTGTTGAGCGTTTTCCTTGAAACACAAAAGAATCATCAAACGATTGTAGTCTAGCCATTTCTCTAACAGTTAAAGCTCTTGGAGAATTGTAATGTATATAATCATCAGGAATAGTCATTACCGTTGGGCTTTGACTTTCTGGTTTGAGAACATTATAATTCCTTTTATTTGAAGATAAACCGCATTCATTCAACTTTTCTTTAGCTTTTTTATAATCCCCCTCTTTCAAAATTATGTCAAGTCTTTTGATGACATCTTTACCTTGATTGCTAGTTTTATGATTATGAAGAATATCATATACTTTTTCTCCATTATTAAGAGCCTCTTCATTTCTTACATAAAATGGTTTGGTTGATTTTTCAAATCTCCCATTTAGTCTACCTCTCCTACTCCATTCTGCAAAAGTTTTACCTTTAGTTTTTATTGGTTTACCATCAATGGAACGTTTTTTTAATAATCCTTTCATTTTCTTAGCTGTACCATTATACTGCTTAGAAATATCAACCAGTTGATATTGATGTGCTTCTTCGTTATTTCCGATAAAATCTAAATCATATAAAGCTTCAAATACAGAAACTTTTTCTTCTTCCTTTACTGTTGCTGGAATTTCTGATATGAATTTTTGGTCTTTTCTGCACCCAATAAATAATACTCGTTCTCTATTTTGAGGAACTCCGTAGTTAGATGAATTTGCTACAAATGGAGCTTCAATCTTATAAAGCCTTATGTCGTTAATTATTACACCTAATTCTTTATTTTGGTTTTCATTGCAATAATCACGTATTAATGAAAGACAATCGTCAATGCTCAATACATAAATTTTTAAAGCATTTATTATATCATCACAGGCTTTTTTATAGTCTTTAGCAATATTTAGTTTGCTAAAAGCAATTTCTATTTTATTTATAATTTCGTTTGAATCTATCTCAGTAAGAAATTGAGTAAAAGAATCTATGAAGTAATCATTATCGATATTGCAAAAGTCTTTTTCTCGAATAATATCTCTTTTTAATTTTTCCCATTCTTTATTTCTAACTAAAAGATTAAATCCGTGTCTGATAGTACTTATTCTTTCATCAGTTTTACTAGTTTTATAGTCAGCAATATTCGGAGTTAGTTTCTTAAACTTTGAATCAATCGTCTTTATATATAGCTCTTTAACTTCTTCAGCTTTAGAGTCTATGAATTGCTCTATTTCAATTCTTTTAACTAAGCAATCAATTAAGAAACTATTATCAAGATTTGTCTTTTTTAAAGATTTTACAAAGGACGATAGACGAGGAATTTCATTAATATCAACAATAGAATTAATTTCTTTTATAATTAATTCTTTTATTTTTCCTTTCTCTTTAGTCAATATTCCTTTCACATTTTCCATCACAAAATACTTAGGTTGAAGTACTTTGATTACCTCTAAATAGTGTGAAAATAAATCGTCTTTTTTGTCAAACTTTTTTCTCTTTCCTGCTAAACTAAAACTTTGACAAGGCGGCCCACCACATACAACATCAACTTTCTTTCCATTTATTTTGGAAAGTAAATTATCTAAAAAATCAGGCTCAGTAATATCTTGACATAAAAAATCAGCATCTAAACCTAATTGATGATTATATCTAACTACGTGAGTAAGCTCAGAATTGTCATTAATATCATTTGCAAGCAAAAAATCAAAAAACTTATTATTATGTTCAGCCTGTAAAAAGCCCTCACTGAATCCTCCCGCTCCTGCAAATAAATCTACAAACGTAAAAGGTTTGCCGTATAAAGAAACTTGCTCTCGAACAATATTTACATTATGGTTTTCTTTATATGCTTTTACAAAACCAGTTAGTTTTAATTTTAATTCTTTATTCGTGTAACTTTTTTTATATGAATTATTTAATAATTCATCCGCTCTATCTCTCAAATAGGCTAAGTAGTAATTTATTTCTGTTGCTCTTTCAGAGTTCTCTTTTACAGATTGTGTTTCTTTATCAAAGTCATCCTGTTGTACTTTTTCTCCTGTTGATAATTTTACTTGTTCAGAATTACAATTAATTCTTAAATGAATTGGAGAAAATCCTTTTTTATCAGATTTGTCAAGATAGAAATTTATAGTAGCCATATATTAATTGCGGACGTTTTTACGGACACGGACAAATTTACGGACACTAAATAATAATTCCTACTAAAATTTGGAATATTTACATTTTATTAACCAACGTAAACTTACTCTGCAACTTAATAATATATAAATTATCCCTTTTACTTCTTCTTAGGTTTCTTCTTCATGGACACTTTAAAATCATCAACAGTTCCATGTAATTTTAAGTTTAGATATCTTATTTTCTTATTAGGATCAACTTCTATAATTTCATCCTCTTCTTCTTTAGTTCCACTATTTTTTTTGTTCTTAAATAATTTATACCAAACCGCTTTTCTAACAGTTTTCCAAGGAATTCTTAAGTAATATTCAATATTATTATTCAAATCTTGTGTTCCAGATAATTCCATATGTCCTAAGGTGGATTCAATAGTCATGTTAGGAATCGTTATACGTCCGTTGTGTATATCAATATGATTTTGAATGGTATCAAATTTGATATTGTTCAAGTTTTTATCGCCCATATAACTAGACAACAATTTCATAGGTTCATAATTCTGTAATTTTCCATTAAAAACTTTTACATCCATATGAACTTCAGATTGATCTAAATCTGGAACTAAATCAGGATAGATTCTAATTTTTCCAGTTATGTTGGAAGACACATGTCCTTTTAAATTATCGGATACCAAATGATCTTGTCCAAAATTTTCAAACTTAAATAAGAACTTATCCAAATCAATCTTAGTAGTTTTTATATTCGGTTTCAGGTAAATTTTCTTTGGATTACTACCGTTAAAATAACCAGACATGTTAAAATTACCTCCAGCGGCATTCATATGTAAGGTATCTACATAAATGTAATGATTCTGAGTTGTACGTAATTTTGCTTTGATGTCTTGTAAACGAATTCGTTGATACATAAAATAATCTACATCAACATCAAATTTCATATCCGTAAATGGTAGCTCGTATAAATTAAAAGCATCTGCGTGTGCAGGAACATCTGCCGTTTTTGATTTTACAGTTATAGTTGCCTTCTCTGTTGGTTTATCAGGAGGAAATAGCTGATCGTAATCAATATAATTTGCTTTGAAACTAAGGTAATTGTCTCGTTTTTTAATCGTTTCATCATCTCCTAAATAATAGTTCAAACCTATATTAAAAGAAGTTCTTCCTATTTTACCGATAAAATCTTTCACTACAAGATGATCATCTTCATAATGAAAATCACCTGTAAAGTATTCAAAACGTAAAGGATGTACATGCATTTTGGTATTTAGCTTGTCTAATTCTAAATCTATAGAATGTAATGCCGATGCTTTATAATGCATACTAGAATTCACATGTAATTCTAGCTTTTCAAATTCTTCATGTCTATATTCTTCAGGAACATAATTTTCACCTTGATACGAGAAAATGTCTTCCAAGCGTAATAGATCGGAAGTTAACGTAATATCTAAATCTACATCTCCATTTAATTCTTTTTGCATCCAAAAACCATAATTATGTACCAATCCGTTAAAATGAAAATCAGAATCATCAATAAAACCAGTAAAATCTTTGATTTTAAGATCTTTATCATCTATTAATACATCTAAATGAAAATCATGGAATTTATGCGGATAATGCTTTAGTTTTGCGTTAAGACTGTCCACAAAGAACTCTCCTTTCGGTAAATATTTACTTTCGGTAAAAGCTTTTGCTGAGGATTTAAATGAAAATCCAGCAGTTACATCTTTAATTTGCTCATCTATACCGGTTTTTATACTATCCGTAGCAGAAAATCGTGTAAGTTCAGCAATATCTAATAGGTTTGATTTAATATCTAAATGCGTAACGACAAGTGTATCTGTATGATGCACAATAGCAGGTAGATCTGACAAATACCCAGTTATTGAAATATCAGAGTTACCTAAAAGCATATCAAATTGATTGATAGTCGCTTTTTTCCCTTTCATTTCTATATGTGCATTCAGTTTTTTTAATGGTGCAGGAAGATCTTTGGAAGATAAACTAAGGCTATCAATCTTTAACTCGCTATAATAAGCCTGATTTAACCTGCTGAGCGCTAGTTCTGGGTTATTAATATCTACAATATCATGAAAATTCATTTTTAAGGAAACATTCCCAGATGCAATATCTACTTCACTTAAGTTTAAAAAATCGGCTATAAACTCAAGATTAAAATCTGTATTCAATCGCATATCTATCTCTGGCTCATCAAAATTATTGATCACGACATTTCCTAGAATTTTTCCTTTTCCAAGTTTGGCAGTCATATCTTCAAGCGAGAATGTTGTGGTGCGAGCACTTCGTTCTTTACCATTCGTAAAATGTCCTTTAAAGCCAATATTATTTACTCGCCTTCCTTTGTTCGTGTTTTCTAAAAAAGCTTCACTAACACCAAAATTCACATCAAAAAAAGGTGCTTGTTGATTAAGTATGGATCCATTAACTACTGCATTAAAATAAATTTTCCCTGCATTTTTATAACGTTCTAAAACAGGGATAAGATCCTCCGGAGCAAAGGCAATAAGCATATCAAAATTTGGCTTCGCTCCTTTTATAATAAGATCAAGATCAAAATCATTTTTTGTATCTATTTTTCCTTCCAACTCAAAATCACCGTGCTCCATAGTTACTCCTGAAGGTTCGATAGTAAGCAATCCAGTATCCTTATTTAAACTAACATCTGTATGAACATCAAAGTGTTTGTGTTTTACATAGGTAGTATCACCATTACGAATTAAGTTCATTTCAAAATTCGTATCAATATGTCCTGAAATAACTTCATTATCAATATTAAAACCCCCATCAGCTTCATAAATAAACGTTTCTAAGTCAGTATTTTGACCTTCATCTTTTTTATGAATATCTAAATTATGCAATTTGACTTTTTGAAGTTTAAAATCTATCGGCTCTTCACTTTCTGTTTCATCAAAGGATTTTAATGCGTTTAACAGATTTAGACTTTTATCTTCATGAATTACAATGTCAAAGAAACCTTCTTCTACAATTAGTGATTTAATAGTATAATTTCCTTCTAAAATATCCCACAAATTAAAACCTACGTAAATATCTTTAACGTCAAGAATAACCGGTGAGTTATGACTTTTAGTTTCGTTTATTTTTAGATCGTCTACTTTAAAAGAAATATTAGGAAAATTACTAAAGAGTGATAAGTGCGTGTCTCCAATATCAATAAAACCTTTGTGAGTTTTGTTAAGCTCAGCTATATGATCTTTAATAATACTATTTTGTTTAGCATTGATATATAATACTGTAACAATAACAAATAGTATAGGTAAAAGTATTACGGAAGCAATTAACCGTAACCAATTTTTTCTTTTTTTAAATACTTCAAATTTCATAATACTTTTGATTATTATAGCAGATGTAAGCTTTTTGTTGAATGTTAAAACTAAAAATACTAACTAAAATTTTATCTAGCCATTTTTCTAACTTTTACAAATAAGCTTAAAGATATTTAAAATAATAGTACGCAAACTTCCTAAAAAGATTGATGTAAAGTATGATAATTATCAAATATAAACTATTAAATTCCAGATAGGTTTTGCTTCCCTCCTACGCTTTATCCTAGCTTATTATTGGGGAGTTACTTAAATATTTAATCAAAAAAAAGTTCATCAATAAATGATGAACTTTTACAAAATTTTATTTGTAAACTAGTTTAGATAACTCTAACGTTTACTGCATTTAATCCTTTTTTTCCTTCTTTAAGCTCAAATTCAACGTTATCACCTTCACGAATTTCGTCAATTAATCCTGAAATGTGAACAAAATGTTCTTTGTTACTTCCTTCTTCTGTGATGAAACCAAAACCTTTTGAATCGTTGAAAAATTTTACTGTACCTGTAATCATTTGAATGTAATGTGTTTTTATTTTATTTAGATTTATTTTTCAAAAATACTACCATTTTTTTAAACTGTCTGTATTTAACTACTAATTATTATATTGATTTTAAATACGATATATCCTTACTTTTTTCTTTTTTAAACGCGAATTATTCAATTTTTCAACCAATGAGTTTGCAATATTTAACGGAACAGAAATAAAAGCGCAATCTTGCTTTAACTCGATAATGCCTAATTGCTCTTTATTTAAGTTTCCTTGTTTAAAGAAAAGTCCTGCAATATCTCCTTTTGATATTTTATCTTTTCTTCCACCTGAAATAAACAAAGTTGTCCAAAATTGAGGTTTCCATTTTGCTTTTTCCGTAATATCTATTGCTTCTGTTTTCTTTATAAATTCGGGTAAAAATTCTTCTTTTGAATGTAAAACATAAGCTATTCCCTCAGCATTTACTCTAGCCGTTCTACCATTTCTATGGGTAAACTCTTCAATTGCCATGGGTAGTTCGTAATGAATGATATATTTCAACTCAGGAATGTCAATGCCTCTCGCTGCTAAATCGGTTGCAACCAATAATTGAGAAGTTCCGTTTCTAAATTTAATTAAAGAACGTTCACGGTCTCTCTGTTCCATTCCTCCTGAAAAACATGTATGATGAATATTTTTTTTCTGCAAAACATCACTAACCTTGGCAATACTATCTTTGAAGTTACAAAAAATAATACCGGGCTTATTTCCTATATGTAGTAATAAATCCACTAACGTTTGTGTTTTATCAGCTTTTAATGAAACGACTGTCTTTATCTCTAATTTTGAATCTTTCTTGTTTTTTAAATAGTTAATAATTTTAGGTTTAACTAAACCAACAAATTCTGGAATTTCAACACCTTGGGTTGCTGAAGTTAGTATTCTTTTATTTAGAGTAGGAATTTGATGTATAATTCCTCTCATTTCATTCTCAAACCCAACTTCTAGAGATTTATCAAACTCGTCAAGAACTACTGTTTTTATACTATTTTTAGAAAAACGATTACTACTAAAATGATCAGAAATCCTTCCTGGTGTTCCTATTAAAATTGCAGGTAAATGCTGTAATTCTGCTTTATCTTTAGCAATTGGTCTTCCTCCATAAATAGCATTTATTTTAAAACCAGATCCCATGTTTCTCGCTACTTGTTCTATTTGTATTGCTAATTCACGCGAAGGCACTAAAATTAAGGCTTGTATTTCAGGATTATTGGCATCTAAAGTCTTTAGTAATGGCAACAAGAACGCCAACGTTTTACCAGTCCCCGTTGGAGAAAGTAGTATGGTATTTGTTTCTTTTTCAATAACAGCTAAAGCTTCTTCTTGCATCGGATTTAACTCTTGAATATTCAGTTTAGCTAATATATCCTGCTGCTGTTTAATGCTACTTGCCATAACTATTTCTTATTTCTTTGAGAATCTTGTTTCAATTTATTTGTATTCATTTCTGCCAAATGATAGCCCAAAATTTTTTCAATTAATTCATCTTTAGTCAAATGATGAAATACCGTTTTAACTTTATCTTTAAATTCTTCTGAAACGTTTCTATTGGGCTTAGTTTTAAAGATTTTTTTTGCCCATAACAAGGTATTGTTTTCTTCTATACTTTGTGCATCAGCTTTTTTAAATTGACGAAAAGTAATACCTAATTCTTCTTCAAACTCAGGAATTTCTTCAATTTCTTCTTCTTGAATAACACTTAAAGAAAGTCCCTTTCCTCCTGCTCTTGCTGTTCGTCCGCTTCTATGTACATACGTTTCATAAGTGTCTGGTAAATGATAATTTACAACGTAAGAAACTTCTTTTACATCTATACCACGTGCAGCTAAATCAGTAGCTACTAAAATATTAATATGTCCAGCTCTAAATTGTTCCATAATCCGATCACGAATTCCTTGCGTTAAGCTTCCATGAATGGCACCAGAAGAGAATTTGTTAATCGCCAATTTTTTTGCTAGTTTATTTACTGCCGCTTTGGTTTTACAAAATATAATTCCTCTTTCTCTTTCTTTGGAAGCTAAAAAATGTAATAAAACTTCTAGTTTTTCTATGGGTTTTACAACCACATATTGATGTTTTATTCCTTGATGACCAATAGTTTCCATATCGGCTTCAAGTTGAATAACATCTTTAGACATATAATTGTTTATCAATTGTTTGATCGCTCCTGAAAGCGTTGCTGTAAACAATAATGTTCTTCTTTTTTTAGGTATTTCTTTGATTATTGTGTCTAGTCCATCTTTTAATGCACTGACCATTTCATCAGCTTCATCGAGAACAAAATATGAAATATTTTTGATGTTAATCGCTTCACGTTTTATTAAGTCAACTAATCTTCCTGGTGTCGCAACAACTATATGCGTCTCTTTTTGTAGTCGTTCAATTTGTGGTTTTATTGGAGTTCCACCACAAATAGCTTCAATAGCTATTGAAGGAATATGTGAAGCGAAAGAAACCAAATTTGCGTGAATTTGCTGACCTAATTCTCTTGTTGGAGCCAATATAATTACTTGAATATTGGAATTATTTGTGTCAATTAATTGAAGTAATGGTAATCCAAAAGCTGCAGTTTTTCCAGTTCCTGTTTTTGCTAAGGCGACTATATCTTCGTTTTTGTTTAAAATCGTAGGTATCGCTTTTTGTTGGATATCTGTTGGAACAGAGATTTTTAAATCATTTAAACTCTGTTGGATTTCAGGAAGAATTCCTAAGTCGGTAAAACTTTTAGACATGAATATAATTTTTGCAAAGGTAATTAGTGTTACTTTATCCATTACACTTTATTCATATTTAACTGTAATAAAAATTTGAAGTCTACTAACTATAATACTTAAAAAATAATGTTTGTTAGTGGAGCGTTAACTATCTCAGCGTTGTAAATTATTAGGAGAAGTATTGAATACATACCGAACATTAATAAATTTACGATAAGCTTATCTTTTTTAATCTCAAAGTTTGTCAGATCTTAAAGATATTTTCTGATATAATATGTTATTATTAATTCATTTTATTGGTGTTTTAAAAACTTGATTTTTTAACAAAAAAATTAAGTTTTTAATACTTTTTGACTTAATTTCTTTAACGATAACAAATAATGAAACAGTAAAAATTAGTTTTTTTTAGATATATTAATTAAATTAGAGAGTATAAAACTCAAACAACTATGAATTATTTAATTATCGCTTTTCAAGTTATTGTAGGTGTCAGTATTCTAAATGTGTGGCTAGTACAAAATAATAAGGCCACCAAATGGCGAGGAGGTAATGCAACAAGTATTATAGAGGAATTTGAGGAATATGGTTTATCAAAAACTTTTTGTTACGTCATAGGTGTTTTAAAAGTTACCTTAGCCATTTTGTTAATTTTAGCTATCTGGTTTCCAGTGTTAAAACAAAATGCAGCTTTAGGATTGGCAATTCTTTTATTAGGTTCGGTATTTATGCATATTAAAATAAAGGACCCTTTACTTAAATCGTTTCCAGCAGCTTTATTTTTAACAATGTGTTTATTCATTGCATATTATTAAACTATTTAGCTAAAAATAATATGATAATATGCAATAGAAATATATAAATTCAAAAATGCAAACAGTAAAGATGGTAATACTTCAATAAAGGAATCTTTTATTTTTAATCTAACTGCAAATCCGGCAAACATAAGAATTGTTAAACCGATTGACGAAATAAATATCAAAGGTGTTAACAAGAAATAACCAAATAGTAATCCTAGCGCTCCTAGTAGTTGTAAACATCCAGTCAATATTCTTTGTTTAGCTAAACCGAACCGATGAAATTCATCTTTCATTTTCTGAGATATAAGGCAATTTATACCGTAGAAAAAAAAGGCTCCACTAGAAAATAAAACTGTTAAATTTAAAATATTCATTTTTTATTGATTGTTATTCAAGAGTTCTTTAATAATATAATCTAAAATCAAGGAGTTTGCACATTTTGTAATGTTTTCTATGCAGTTGCTCAACAACTTCGAACATATTATCGTCCTCATTAAATAAGTTGAAGAAAACCTTATCTAAGTTTGAGCTGGCAATTCCATTAAACTGATTTCCATAGCCAGAAATGGCTTTTGCCCCTGTTATATCCAGGAAGTATTGAGCTTCGTCTTCATCTAAATCCAAAACTTTTGAATTCGCGAAATGTAAAATTTTATCATTCAACCGCCCTTCAAAAATTTCAGCAATTTCTTGCAGATTATATAAATAACCGTTTAAGCAAACACTGTTAGCTTCGCCAGTCATTACTAAATAAATGATTTCATAATTTTGAAAATTATGATCGTCTAACACCAATGTATTTAAGCTTTCTTCTAACCCTTCAATAGTATCACAGGTTTTATAAATACTTGCAATACCAAAATCCATAGTTAATTCTTCTAATTTTTGCTGAGTTGGTGTGATACTTTCCACTTCCACATCTAAAACTGATTCTAAACAGAAAATGAAATAATCTGGATCCACAACTTGGCTATGTGGTAATTGACGTCTTTTTTCTAACAAATTTCGGGATTTAAATAAGTCAGAAGCAAAAATAAAACAACTTGTTTATTTATGTAACGATGAATTGTTAAAACTCTAGATTATAATCAGTCCATTTAAAGGTTATAATTGTCCACTTTAAATTAATTTTCAATAGTTGAAATGCATTTGATTGTAGTTTTATGACTACAAATAATTTTCAAATGAACAGAATAATTTTAGCCATACTCGTATTTGCAACCTCTACTCTACTAAACGGACAAACAAAAACAATTTTTAACCATGCTTGTGATGGAAATATAAAAAAGGTGGACTCCTTATTAAAAACGGTAGACCTTAATATTAAAAGTAAAAATGCTTCTAACCTCTTACATTTTGCAACATATTGTAGACAAGAAGCCATGTTTAATTTTTTGATTGAACGTGGAATACAAATTAACGAAACGAATAAATTTGGAGATACTCCTTTAATGTATGCTGTGTTAAGAAGAAATATCAATATGGTAAAATCACTTCTTGCTAAGGATGCTGATGTAAATACGGTGAATAGAGATAATCTCACTCCTTTGTATAATGCTGTGCAATCTGATAATAAAGAATTGGTTGATTTATTGCTTACAGCAAAAGCAGATGTGAATTTAGGTTCTAGCCTACTCCATAAAGCTGTTTTGAATAAGAGTTTGGAAGTAGTCAAGAAAATTATAGATGATAACACCCAAATTGATGCTATTAATAATTATGGAAACACACCTTTAGCTTTAGCAATTAGAGAGGATAATCCTAAAATTGCAGAATACTTAGTTACTAAAGGAGCAGATCTAAAAAAGGTCTCAAAGTATAGGTTTAAAGGAGAATATTTGGGACAAAAACAGCCAGATAGTATTCCGCTAGTATTTGCAAAAAGCTTTATTTCTACTGAGAATTTTGTGCATAGTCCAACATTTACTTCAGATGGAAATGAACTATATTACACTGTTGAATCTTGGAGATATCATGGAGGAACTATATTCGTAACCAAACAAAAAAATGGAATTTGGACACAACCAAAACCTCTAGAACTTGATGGCGATTACAGAGAAATAGATCCGTTTTTATCTGCTGATAACAATACGTTATACTATTGTACAGATCGACCAATTGTAAAGAATGATTCTACTCGAGCTAATTGTGATATGTGGATGTTAAAACGTAAGAATGATTCTTGGAGTAATCCAATCTATTTAGGTAATGAAGTGAACAGTAATGAACATCACGATTGGTTTCCAACAACTTCAAATGATGGAACTTTATATTATTCTACCGGTCCAAATCGAACAAGTAATATTGTACTTTCCAAGTATAAAGCTGGTAAGTATCAGAAACCTGTAGATTTAGGTAAAAACGTCAATTCCGAAAGTCGAGATTATGATCCTACAATAGCTCCTGATGAGAGTTTTATTATTTTTTCTTCAAACAGATCTGGAGGATTTGGCTCTGTTGATTTATATATCAGCTTTAAAGATAAAGAAGGCAATTGGGGAAAAGCAAAGAATATGGGGAATTTAATTAATACCAGAACCATAGAATTCGCTCCTCGCCTATCTCCTGACGGGAAATATTTATTCTTTAACAGAGAAGGAAGTATCTTTTGGGTATCTACAAAAAGTATAATGAAATTAAAGTCATAAATGATTTTATAGTAAATTAACATTGTTAAATACCTAACTTTTGAAAAGAAAAACCAATTACATTTGGGTAATAATAATTTCGGCTTTTGTAATTACAATTTTAGCTAACGTTGGATTGTTTAATCATTTCCATAAATTATATACAATGAAAGATCCAACACCTGCGAATCAAGAAGAGTATTACTTCACAGTTCGCATTGGTTTTGTTGGTGTAGCTACAGAATTATTAATGTTATTCGTATTTGCTTTTTATAATTATTCATGGAAAGAAAAGCTATTTCGAAATAATTCTGTTTTTCTAATAATTCTAGGTAATCTAATATTATTTATAGCTTTTATAGCAATGGATATGTTTATTTTCAAATACGTTACAAAAACGCATCCTAACTTGGTGTTATCCGTTTTTTATTTAAAGGATTATTTAATCAATCATTCTTTGGTTTTAATTATTGCTATTGTGGCTCCGTATATGTTGCTCCGAATGGAAAAAGCAAGAGAAATGGAAATGAATTTAATTCAAATGAAAGAGGAAAAATCTACTGCTGAATTGTCTGCTTTGAAAGAGCAAATCAGTCCGCATTTTTTCTTCAATACTTTAAGTACGTTGAGTTCAATCGTTAGAAATGAATCGAAAAGTGCAAGTCTTGAATTTATTAATGATATCTCGAATACTTACAGATATTCACTGTCTTCAGCCAAAACAGATGTAGTTACGCTTAAAGAAGAACTCGATTTTATTGAATCGTATTCGGATCTGTTACAAAAACGTTTTGGAGATAAACTAAAGATTAATATCGAGATATCTGAGGATAACTATGACTATAAGGTCCCTCCTATGTCGATTCAATTATTGAGTGAAAATGCCTTACAGCATAATATTATTACTTCAGAGAATCCTTTACAGATAAAGATTTACAATAAAGAGAAATCCATTTATGTTGAAAATAATATAATAGAAAAAGAAAATGTAGAAAGCTTTGGAATAGGATTGATGAATTTGAATAATAGATATAAATTAATTGCAGAGAAAGAGATCTATATTGAGAAAAAAGAAGATTTGTTTTCTGTTAAACTTCCTTTATTAACATGAATGTAGTACTTATTGAAGACGAAACAAGTGTAGCTCAAAATCTTTGTGATTTACTATTTGAAGTGAATCCAGAGATTAAGGTGTTAACTGTATTAGAAACAGTAAAAGATAGTATTTTCTGGTTTGAGCAAAACGAATCTCCAGACATTGCATTTTTCGATATTAAAATAGCAGATGGCAGTTCTTTTGAAATCTTAGAAAAGATTACTCCTAATTTCCCCATAATATTTACAACAGCTTTTGATGAATATGCGCTTAAAGCCTTTAAATACAGTAGCATTGATTATTTATTGAAACCCATTCAAAAGGTTCGTTTAGAGAAAGCAATTTTAAAATATCAAAACTTATATACTCGTGATAAGATTATTATAGATAACAATTCGAAGCTGATTAAAACATTGAAAGAGATAAAAGAATCTTCTAAATCTCATATGTATAAGAAATCTTTTCTTGTACACTACAGGAATCAATTAATTCCGTTAAAAGTTGAAGAAATTGCTGTGTTTTACATTGAAAATCAGTTGTTATATTGCAAAACTATAGATAATAAAGTGTTTAAAGTATCTACAACATTAGAAAAGCTAGAACAACAATTAAATCCAAAGTTATTTTTCAGAGCTAACAGACAATGTATTGTCGCAAAAAAAGCTATAAAATATGCCACTCCTTTTGAACATAGAAAGTTAAAACTGATGTTGCATCAAGAGTATTCATCTCATATAATTATAAGTAAATTAAAGGTTACAAATTTTAAATTATGGATGGATGAATAAAGAGTATATTTTTTAAAATTTAAACTAAGAACACATGCCAATTTTGGGGGGAATATTAATTGGCATGCATTAAAATTATATCAAGAATCTAGTTGTCATTTTTAAAAGCAATTACAAATTCCTCTAAATAGAAACCCTCCCGGAGATCCTTGTGCATTACACGTTCTACAACAATAAGGATGACCTGTACCACAATATATTCCTAGAATATAGCCACCATTAATAGATTCTTGCTCTTGCTTTTCAAGCTTTTTGACGTTTTCTAAATTTAAAATCTTTTTAATCATAATTTGAGTTTTGATTATTTAAATGGTTATTAATTTTTTTAGTAAAAAATTACTCACTTAAAGTTATAAGTATTCAACTCAAACTTGATGAATCAATTGATGTCTTTATACTTTGGATTGATGGATTAGTGATTTCAATTGATAAGTAATTTCTAGATTACAACTCAGTAGGAATTTTTATAATTACCCTTGTACCAGTTGAATGGTTTTGCTCATTGTGCTTATCTATGATCGTGATAGGATTATTTTCAGAAGGGTTTAGCAATTGTAATCTTTGAGTAGTTACTTTAATTCCTCTGGATTTAGTAGTATCTTGATATTTAGTTTTGTTTTCTAAAGAACGTTGCCTTCCTTTCCCATTATCTTCAACAGTACAGATGATGTGAGCATCGGTTTTATCAAAATGAATTTTAATGTTTTTGGCGCCTTCTTTTTTATGCAACAAGCCGTGTTTAATTGCATTCTCCACAAAAGGTTGTACAATAAACATAGGAATTTCAACTGCGTCAACATCAATGGTGTTTGAAATAGAAATAGAATATTCAAAATTTGCATCAAATCGAAGTGCTTCTAAATCAATGTATTTTTTAAGAAGTGTAATCTCTTCGGATAATATTATTGTAGATTCCATCGTACTTTCTAAAACACCTCTAGTAAGCGCACTGAATTTATTTAAATACTGCATGGCTTTTTCCTTTTTATCAGAAACGATTAAATGTTGAATAGAAGTTAAGGAATTAAAAATAAAATGTGGATTCATTTGTGCTCTTAAAGCCTTGTTATTGCTGATAAATGAAGCTTTTTGGAAATACAGCTTTTCTTGTTGTTCTTGATTAATTTTATAAACCAATCCTAATGTAAAAATTATAATCTCTAAAAATGCCCCAAAGATCATAAATAAAGGGTTTTTAAGAAATAATAAGCCCAATGCTCCAGACATATATAAAAACGATCCTATTACTACAAAATAAGCCAGTTTATTTTTCGCATTGAATGCTAAGTATAACATTCCACATATGCCGAATAACGCCATAATTAAGCGTTGAATATTCATCATATTTACATGCATGACAATATTTTCAAAAAGTAAAAAATTAACATCAAGAATTATAATAACAATAAGAATATAAATAACAAATTGTAAGATTCGATGTAGTTTAGGATAATTAGAATTTGTAGTTAAATAGTGTTTGACAAAAAGTAAATAACAAAGATTTATGAAAACTTGGGCAATTTGTTGAAATGAATAACTAAACAAATTATTCCCACCGAAAAATATATTATTCGTTCGAAATACATTACCATTTAGATAAACAAATAACCAGAAAATATAGAATGCATAATATATAAACTCCCTTTTCCTAGACAGTAAATAGAAAAATAAGGTTAGGATAAAAAGAACTAAACATACTCCAGAGAAAAGATACTTAGGAATTAGGGTTTTTAAATCATTCCAACTATAAAGCTTAGTTTTTAATTCTTCATTTTTCTTGGAAACATAATGGAATTGAAAGCTTTTAAGTGGATCAATGCTTATTAATCCTTTAATTTTTAAATACAGAAATTTCTTATCAATTAATGAGTTTGAATTAAAAGGGATTCCAGAATTATATAATACAGATTCACGTTCGATAGTTTTTTGAAATAAACCTAACTTCTTCTCTTCAATTCTTCCATTTTCTGAAAAAAATAATGAGCAATACCCAAAACCACGAAATCGTAAATACCAAACTGTATCGTTCTGTAATTGTTCATATTCTTGCCTAAAATCTAACTTAATCCAAAACAAAGCTCCTACATTATCTGTTTTAGGTAACTCTTTCAAAGGAACAAACAATTGATCTGACTGATTTAAATTTTTAAAAGAAATTGTATCTAAATCGCTTTTGAAAACGGTAACTGGAATTTTCTCACTCTTATAAAATTCAGCATTTTGACTATTAAGACTTAAGATTGCTATAGCCGATAAATAATAAAAAAGAAAGAAAGGATATTTTAACTGCTTTAACATACTAAAAGCTAAGCTGATTCATAACACTAAGAAAGGTATCTTTTTTGTTATTTGAAATACTTAAATGATCTTGATTACTCATTAAAATATAACCTCCATCTGATTTCATATAACCTTCTACTTCTCTAAGATTAATTAAAAATCGATTATGAATTCTCATAAACTGATGATCTACTAAGAGATTTTCGTAGACTTTTAAATGCTTACTAACAATTATGGTGGATTTATTTTTCAAATAAAATGTTGTGTAAGATCCGTCCGCCTTGCAGTAAATGATATTGTCAATCGCAACAAATTCAATTCCACCACTTGTTGCTAGGCAAATTTTACTCAGTTTAGTGTGGTGCTGTAAATTGTGTAAAAGCGCTTCTAATTGTTTTTTGTAGACAATATTGTCTTTGCGCTTTAATTTTTCTACAGCAATTATAAGTTCATCGGAATCAATTGGTTTCAAAAGATAATCTAAGGAACTGTATTTTATTGCTTTTAAAGCATAGTGTTCGAATGCAGAAATAAATATAACCTCAAAATTAATAGAATCGATTTCAGTAAGAATATCGAATCCTGTTCCTTCTTGTAATTCTATGTCTAGAAATATTACATCAGGTTTTACAAGGTTAATGGCTTGAATGGCATCTTTAATATTATCGACAGATTTTATAACAGATATATCTTTACAAAAAGAATCTAATAACTTTTCTAAAGTTTCCCTACTATGTCTTTCGTCGTCTACTATAATTGCTTTTATACTCATGGTTGATTTGGTATGTATAGACTTGAAATTTCTGAGAAAGTATATTCTCAATATCGTTTAAATATGATATTAACGAATTGAATGTCTTGTAATTATAATCAAAGAAACAAAAAAATCAATAGTATCCAAATTTGAAACTCTTGATAAATGAGAAGGTTTTAAAAATACCTTAAAAATCTATCCAATTTTCAGCATTTTGGAAAATTCTGGACTCATAAAATGTGTGTAACAACTACTTTCATCTTTATTAAATAATTACCAAATAATATAATCTCATGAAAAAGTTAACCCTATTAGTTACAGTTTTAGTTACCGTTTTGCACACTTCCGTAATTTTTTCTCAAACCATATATATGATTAATTCGGAAGGTGATGTTTATAAGTTAAATAGAGAAGATACATTTTCATACTTTACAAGTACAGATGTTACTACAAATGATATAGCAATATCTGAAGAAGGTATAATTTATGGAATTACAGCAAATGGTTTAATTGAAATTAAAAAAGGAACACATGAAGTTCTACCCAATACAGAAGGAATGTATGGTAATTCGTTGGTTTATGCAGGTTCTGGAGATTTATATTACATCCATAAAAAATCTTTGTACCGCTATAATGTAAATTCTGAAGCAGTTGAGCTCATAAGTAATTTTGATCTTGGAACACCTGGTGATTTAACGCTGTATAAAGGGAATATAATTTTCCCAAATAGTATCATTCCAATTGATGGAAGTGAATCTTATTCGAGAATTTTGGCCTATAACTTAAAGAGTGGTTTAATATCAGAAGTTGCGTGTTCCGATTTGTTTGGAGTATCTTTCGGAATTACTAATGTTTTTAGCAATTGCAAATCTAATAAAGTATATTTTACAAACTTGAATTATCCTTGGGAAAACTTATACACAGTAGATTTAGAAACAGGAGAAATTGCTATATCTTCGATTAAAGTACCAGCCAATAATATATTTGGTTTAGCTTCTAGTAACGAATATTTAGCAGCTGATTGTCATGAAGAATTAAGAACAAAAAACTGTAGGAGTATATTTTCTATAGACGAATTTTTATCAGAATCAACAAAAGTGTACCCAAATCCAACAAATGATATTATAACAGTTAACAGTAAAGTAGAACTTGATTTAATTGAAATATATGATATGAATGGTAAATTGGTTAGAAAAATCGAAGATCCTGAGAATGGAACTTCAATTAAAAATCTTAGTTCAGGAAATTACCTAGTAAATCTTCATCATAAAAATTCCAAAAAGATTATCAAGGTGATTAAGAAATAAAACACCTGTGATGTTATTACAAAATAATAACCTAGAATTAGTTTCTAAGTTATTATTCCATTTATATGAACATAATATTTAATTATTTATCATCTAATTTAATTCCTGAGAATGAAAATTTGGCCACTAAACCTATACTTATGCGATCTCCAAGAACTGATTCGTCTTTTGCATGAACTCCGAATAAATCATTGGTTTGTATAGAAATACCACCCATTATTTTTTGTTTTTCACTATTAAATACATTTAATGCGATTCCCAGTACAGTATTATTTCTAAATTTTAGGCTATTGTCATATATGCGATGTCTAAAGTAGGGATTTAAAGATAAAAAGGTATTAGAGTTCTTATCATCTTTTTTAATTGGAGTCACCCAGATGTAATCGAAATTTAATGAATGTCTATTGAAAGAATCAAAAGTTCCTGAAAATGCTTTCACATTTGTTGAATTACTAAAAGTACCATCTGTAACTGTGGGATCTACCTTAGTTAAAGTGTATTCTCGTTCCTTTAAATCGCTTAAATTATTAGTTTTTCTGATTTCATAACTCCAACCGAAGAAATGATCTTGCATATATTGTATATTATATCCAACCTCGAGATTCCAACCTTCAAAATTCCTTTTTTCGAACCTAGAATCTACGGTCGTTGAATCTTGACCTAAATCATATCTAAAGTTAGTTCCGCTAATTCCACTACGAATAAATAATTTTTTAAAACTGAACCTATATGTTTTTTCTAAAACATTGATAGAATCACTAATTACTCTATTTTTCTTTATATTATTTTGATGCTCTTTAATATTATATTTTTTAATTTTATCATAGGAGTCATTACTTATTTCACGATCTAGGATAGTTCCGTTTGCAATTCCTTTTTGTATCGAATCTAACTTTTTGTCCAAAATTTCACGATTCTCATCTGTAGTAGAAACATAAAACTGAACCATTTTAGAAAGCTTAAAGTCTATTTTGTTATTGTCTAATAAGTCTTTTAGAAATGCATCATATCTATCGTTAAATAAAGCAATTTCATTCTGTAAATTTTTTCTTCCTTTTCGAAGTTTTTTCAATTTTTCACCTAATTCTGGAACGTTTTCTCCAAACCATTTTCTACCGAAAAGAATATTGATTTCTGCATTAGAAGCAATATCACCTCCTGAAAATAATGAACCTATTTCATTTTCAACTTCTGCATTAATTTCTCCACCAATTAACCAACCTGCTTGAGTTGATTTAAGTTTTTCTCCTTTTTTATTTAGATAAGAACTTATATTAAAGTTAGCTTTTTTATCCGCTACATCTAAGTTGAAATTAGTTGATGGTAAAATAATTGTGCTGTATCCTTCTGAATCTTGTGATAAGGATTGACCTTTAACTTCGAATAGAAAGAGAACGATGAGAATTGTAAAAATTAACTTTTTCATAATTTTAAGTCTGTAAAATGAATTTGCTCAGGATAAGTTCCATTATTTGAAAGAGGATTGCCTTCTAATTTACGTTCATGCTCTTTACCTGGTGTTGTGATCTCTATTTTTTTGATATCTAAGGTCCAATTTCCAACGCCTTCAACTATAACTTTTATGGTTATGTCGTAAGTACCAATAGAAAGTGGAATATTAGTTTTTGTTTTACCTGATCCTTTAACGCAAGATATACCCGATAAAAATAACTCAGCGCTTGGACTATCTGGTATAAAATCATAAGTTATTGTTGCTAAATTACTTGTGCTGTTTATAGTAACTTGCTGATTATCTTTCTCGATAAATGGAGAGACTTCTATAATTTTTTTAATTGTGTTAGAACTAGCAAGACCTTGAAAACCACGTTCTATTTCTTTTATCGATTTTTGTGATTCTTTTACATAATTATATACTTGCAGTTCTAAAGAAGCTAATCGCTTATTAGTAACTAATTCTTTTAATGTAATTTGTGACATAGGAAGTTTTTTGGATATAGTTAAACTTATTAATTGTAAAAGTATTTAATCTTTTTGATCTATTATATACCTATCTATAGGTATAATAGTGGTTTTAAGAACAGAAAAAAACTCACAAATTACGAGTAATATTATGAGTTTTTCTTAAATCTTTAATTGCTTATACTAGCAGTTGGACTTCCATATTGCTTGGCACATATATCTTGCCACTTATTCTGATTTTTATCAAAATCATCATCTCCAATCATTGCAAGAAACATGCATTCTTGATATGGTGTAAGTTCCCCTCCAATACTTTTTAATAATTCAGGATTATTGATTTGATACTTTTTGAATTTAGATAAATTAGATTTCATTTTATATGATGGTTAATAATTAATAGTTTAAATATAAGTGAATTGATTATACTATTAGACATTTAGCAACTGCAAAAAGAATAAAATCTAATAAGCAGTACCTAACAAATTGTTCTTCATCACTATAAAAATCTATTTAGTTTAATGCTCCAAAATGAGGATAAAAATGAATTTTATAGAATTGTTTATTATAATCCTCATTGCTTATTTATTATTTAAGGTTTAGTAGTTTGGTATTGGTTGTTCTGAGTAACTCATGTAAGATTAATCTTTGATTATTTGGAGTAACTTCTTCAAAATACTCTAATAAATCTTCAGAAGTTGGATAACGATTTGTATTTGTTTTTATAATTCCATCGTGTGTATTCCAATCTTTTAAAAACTTTTGGAGGGCTTTATTAACTTGCTCCTCTCCTATTAGTTTTTGTAATTCGTACATTACTAATACACCTTTGTAGTAATACACATAATCTTCGTTTTCAACAAGAGCTAGCGTTGGTTCTGCAATAGCTTTGCAACTTTCATTTAGGTATCGTTCTTTTTGCAACTTTAGAAACTGATGTACTTTCTCTTCAGAAAATTCTTGCTGTAAAACCATAATGGCTCCATATTGAGCTAATGTTTCTAAAACAAAATTTTGTCCTTTTACATTTGCAGCTTCTATTTGCATTCCGAACCACTGATGTGCAATTTCATGTGCTGTGATATAAAATACCATATCCACATCCTTTTCATTATCAATATCTAATACAAATCCCATAGCTTCCGAAAATGGAATTACGTTTGGTAAAGATTGTGCGAAATCAGCATATCTAGGGAATTCCATAATTCTTAATTGTTGATATTGATAAGGACTTAAATTCGAGCTGAAATAATCTAAAGAAGCTTTCATTCCATGAAGCATTCGATCCAAATTATAAGTGTGATTTTGATGATGATAAATTTCTAAATCTACCTTAGTATTATTCGATTTCCAAACATCTTTTTTAACTTCATATTCGGCAGAAACAATTGGGAAAAAATTGATAATTGGATTCTCATTGGTATAGTGAAAATAATTACGGTTATTGGCTTTCCAATGTTTAACTAACTTACCTGAAGTAACAGCAGTTTGTGAATTTGAAGTTCCTATAGTCATGTCAAGTAAAATTCCATTTGAATCACTTCCCGTACGTGCATTTACAAGTTCATTAATATCGTTTATCTCAGCTTTTCTTTGTCTTTGGGGTAATGCATAACTTGTTCGTATTTCGTCATCAGAAAGTTCATATTTCTTGTTATAACCTAAAGTTGGAAATACATTGTTATTAAAAAATGTTCCGTTATAAATTACATCTCCTTTTGATCCGTCCTCTTCAAAGCCTTTGGGATAAAACGTTTGCGTAAAATTCATTTTTAAAGAATCACCTGTACTCAAAGGTTTCTGTAATTGGTAAATAGTATAATGGAACTTTTGATATTTTGAATTAATAACTACATCTCTATCGAATTTCACATTTTTTAATTGTAAATGAGAAGCAATTCTTTTTTGAATATGAATTTCGCTGATTGTTTCAGTAGAAGTATTTTTCAGTGTGTAATTTCCATCTACTTCATAACTTCTTGTTTCAGGATATAACTCTAGATTCAACGTTACATCCGTTATTTTCGGTTGGGGTTTATATTCAAATTGTTTCAGTTCTTTTTCATATGAGGCACGAAAGGTTTGTTCTTCTTCATTAGTCCAATATTCATTTAAAACGTTGGTGTTGTAAAAAATGTATGATCCAATTAGAATAAACAGCGTTGTCAATGAAATCAGAAGGATTTGTATAGATTTTGTCATTTCTGATTTCATATTTTTAATACGTTTCCATAAACTAATTTCAGTTCCTCTGTTCATGATTAAAGAACTTAGGATTAAAAGTAATCCAGCAAAAACGATCCAATACGTTTTAATCCATAAATAGGGTTTTAAGAAATGTCCGTAACCATTCATTTCTGAATATATTCCTAATGTTTTTCCACCGTACTTGTATAAACTATGATTAAAACCAAAGTATTCAGAAGCGATATTACCAATGAAAAATAGTAAGGTTAGGAAAATTCCAATGAACTTATTCTTACTTGTAATTTGAAAGAAGAAGGTTATAACGGTGTATAAAAACAGATAAGGTAAAATTTCAATAAAGAATCCAGTAAAATATACATGTAAATCTAACTGATAATACCCTTGACTTAGTTGAAACAGAATCCCAGTACAAATTAAACTTAGCATAAGAAAAACATAAATAGCATTTAGAGCTAAAAGTTTGGAAACAAGTGTTATTAAATTATGAATGGGAGTGGCATCACTTAAAACGTTCTGTTTGATAGTTCGTTCTTTCCAAATGATTTCACCTGAATAAAAAAGTAAAATAATTATGAAGAAATACATTGACATTTCTTGTAACTCGGCCATTATAAAATGAGTGGCAGGGTAACTATCAACATCATAAACAGTTCCTAAACTAATTGAGTTAATCAAAATAATTATAATTCCGCAAATTACGATCGCCCAAAATGCTGTTTCTTTAAGAATAGATAGCGTATAAAATTTGGTCAATTCTTTTAATTGAATCAATCTAGACTTCAAGCTAAACTGTAATGAAATACTTGGAATTATAGTAGTTACAGTTGAGTTGTTTGCGTGAACTTCCCTTTTCTTTTCCTTCTTTTTCGTCTTTCTAACTAATTGACTAAAAGAGAACTTTCTATAACCATAAATAGCAACTAAAATTCCAATTAAGCTCCAAAAAACCTTGTTATGCAATAGAATACCATTAAAAGCTATTGACATCATATTTCGCTCGGCGTTAATCCAATCTTTAGAATATTGTGTTAGAGTTGTTAGTGAAAAAGGATCGAAAATTCCTTGTAAATATTCATTCGTAATCGCCTTGGTTAATAAGAAAATTACAAATAATATAATTCCTTGTGTGTAAACAACCATTAGGTTTTTGCTTAACATTCCTGTTACAAAAAAGGTACAAGCTCCAAAAAATAACGTAGGTAAAACGACTACTATAAATGTTTGTATGTATGTCCAAGGATCAAAGGCTAACATTTCAGAAGCTTTGTGCCATGGCATTTGAGATCCTATCATTATTCCAAATAAAACCCCACTAAAAATGAAAAGTAAAATGACAAATGAACCTGAAAATCTACCAAGTAAATAATCTCTTTTTGAAATTGGATTTACAAATAAAATGGATTCGGTATTGTATTGGAAATCCCTCAATACAGGAACTCCCATAATCATTGATACAAGAATCATAAATATTCCAGTAATTGCTCCCATAGTTTTTCCAATGACTAATGGAGCGTTTTTTTTCATAATTCCTAAATCAACACCTTGAAAAATAAAATCTACACCTACCATGGAAAACAATAGTAGAAAAACTAAAAACACATACGTTTCAGGTCTTTTAACTCTATATTTTAATTCAAATTTGAATATTTCGTACCACATAATTAGAAAAGATTAATTGTTGATTTTTGAAAAGTATAAGTCTTCTAGAGTTGCCTTTACAGGAATAAAACCGTTTCCTGGATGTACTTCACTGAACACACGAATTATTGGTTTTCCTAGAAATAGTTTATCATTTATCACATGATATTCCTGTTTGTAGTGTTCCAATTCTTTTCTTTTAATACTCTTTTGGTATACTTTTCCTTCTAATTGCTGAATCAGTTCTAATGGCTTTCCTGTAAGAACTACTTCTCCTCTATTCATAATAGCCATATTCGAACACAATTCTTTTATATCATCCACAATATGAGTTGAAAAAATGACGACAATGTTTTCTGCAATTTCACTTAACAAATTATAGAATCGGTTTCGCTCTTTTGGATCTAAACCTGCTGTGGGTTCATCTACAATTAATAATTTCGGATTGTTCAGTAAAGCTTGTGCGATTCCAAATCTTTGTTTCATTCCACCAGAAAATCCCTCTAAATTTTGTTTTCGTACCTCATACAAGTTGGTTTTATGAAGTAATGCGTCAACAATTGCTTTGCGTTCTTTCTTGATGGTAATTCCTTTCAAAACAGCGAGGTGATTCAATAAAATTTCTGCTGACATTTTAGGATAAACTCCAAATTGCTGAGGTAAATACCCAAGTATTTTTCGAAGTGAGTGTTTATCGTTTTGAATGTTAATGTTGTTAAATGATAATTCTCCTTGATCTGCATCTTGTAATGTGGCTATCGTTCGCATTAAAGTAGATTTTCCAGCTCCATTCGGACCTAATAATCCGAACATCCCTTTAGGGATTTCTAGAGATACATTCTGCAATGCTTTTACACCATTATCATAGGTTTTACTTACGTTTTTTATAACGAGTTCCATAAGTTGACTTTTAAAATTATATGCCAAACCTATTTGGAATCTCAAATTCTTTAAAGTTTTAGGGAAGAATTAGAAAGAGTTGAATGTGAATTGTTATTTAGAAAGTTTAAAGTACGTTTGTCCCAATAATAAGAAGTTTTATAACTGATTTTTGATAGTTTATCAACTTATTTGTCTGCACTAGATTTATTACCTAATATTGAATTGTGATTACAAAAATTAAACATGTCAAAAAGCTATTTACATTGAGAAACATACGTTTCTTACTGTTGGTAATTGGAGTTATAATTGTTCTATTTAACGATGTATTTGGTAAAATAGAAGGATTTATAGAATTCTTGTTTTTATACTTTATTTCAGTTTGTATTGCAGTAGCGCATTGGTTGTTTGTGAATATAAAGTTCATTATCAATCTTAAGAATGAAAAAGCTAAAACGGAGTTAATGCATTTGCAATCTCAAGTAAATCCGCACTTTTTCTTTAATATGTTGAATAACCTTTATGGATTGGTAGATAAAGACAGCGAAAAAGCAAAAGCCTTGATTTTAAAGTTGTCTGATATGATGCGTTACAGTATTTATGAAGGACAAAAAGAGTATGTAACTTTAGCTAAGGAAATAGATTTTATTCACAATTATATTGAACTTCATAAAATGCGTTATCACAAAAACATTGATTTGAAATTCGAAATTGATGTTGATAATGATCTGTTGAAAATAATGCCTTTATTGTTTATCATTTTAGTTGAAAATGCATTTAAACACGGAGTTGAAGTATTACGTAATGATGCTTTTGTAACTATCGCTATTAAAACTATTCAGAATAAGGTTACCTTTAGTATTCAAAATAACTTTGATTCCGAAGACAAATCGGTTCAAGGAATTGGATTAGAAAATTTAAAAAGAAGGTTGGAATTAGCATACCCGAAAAAGCATGAATACTCAACTTTGATTGAAAATGAAGTGTACTCATCAAAACTTTCGATACAATTATGATTAAATATATAATAATTGATGATGAACATATTGCTCATGATATTATAAAAGGATATTGTGATGCCTTGCCAAATCTTTCTTTTGTGCAGCATTGTTATGATGCTATAGAAGCTATGGAATGTTTGCGAAACCATCAGGTGGATTTGATTTTTTTGGATCTGAATATGCCGAAATTAAAAGGGTTTGAGTTTCTGCGTACCTTACAAAATCCTCCTAAAGTAATTGTCACAACTGCGTATCAAGAATATGCATTAGAAGGTTACGAACTTAATATTATTGATTATCTATTGAAGCCATTTGGTTTTGATCGATTTATAAAAGCCATTAATAAAATAGAAGGATCAACTACAACAGTTTCTAATGTAAATGTTAGTAAAGAAACAAACAGTTTGTTTTTACGATCGAATAAAAAATTAGTTCAGGTGAAAACAGATGAAATTCTCTTTATTGAGGCCACCGGCAATTATGTAAGAGTTACAACAACTGAACAAGAAATAAAAGTTAGAGAAAAGATTTCAGACGTATTAGATTTATTACCTACTGATGCGTTTTTTCAGGTTCATAAGTCTTTTATTGTAGCAAAAAATCATATAAATGAAATTGAAGGTAATCGAATTTTAATTCGGGATTTTAGGATTCCTATTGGGAAAACGTATAAGTTAAATTTGAATAAGTTATTGATTTAAAGCAAAAAAACCGATTCAGATTCAACTAAATCGGTTTTTAAATTCGTAAAATTCTATCTTCTACTCGTGAGAAGATACATGAGATTTCCATACTAATAATTCTTGTACTAAAAATACATTAGCAATTGCCATTAAAAGCAATATTAAAATCTCTGAAATATTCGAAGGTTCATAAATTAAGGCTGTTATAAAATGATAAACATTAAATAAACCCAACAAGAACGCCCAAATTAATGAAGTCCATTTAAACCAGTTTTGTGAAAGAGAAACGGTTAAAACAGCAAATAAAAATGCCATTCCTTCCAATATAATTCTCCATTGATGTGCCCAGCTTGGAATTTCTCCTTTTGATCCTTCTAATACTAAGGATTCTTGAAAATAAACATTGGCAATTCCGTAAACGTGATGAAGTATGAATCCAATGACTAAAAGAGTCCACAATGAAATAACTTTTGTTCTCATAGTAATAAAATTTTTGTTTTTTTTGATTGGTAAATTTTGGTTTATCGTAGTTCGGTTCTCTTCTTGTTTTAAGAGAGTTTTTAAGTTTTTATAGTTAATCGGATTTTTCGAATAACTACTTTGTTCTTTTATAGATGGTTTAATTTTGAAGTAAATTAATAATGCTGTTATAGATAAAAACAACCATAAAACATCAATAGTAAAGATTTCAAATTGTTTATTAGCATAAGTTTTCCATATCCAGTTGTTAGAAACTAATCCACTAACTACGGGAACTATAAATCCAAGAATTCCACCGATTAAAAGGGTGGTTTTATTAGTGAAATAATTATTTCTTTTAAATCGATAGTATAAAGTGAGTATAAGCCAAACACCAAAAAACCAGGTATATAGAATACTCATTTTTTGAGTTTCATAAACCTCTGGAAGTATTTTGACAATAATAAAAAATAAAGCTGTAACAGGAAACAACGTCAAGCAAATGGCAAGATAAATATGTCCGACTTTCGTAGTATACAATCTTTGTTTGAGTGTTTTACTTTTTTTGTTTCTAGCTTCAATCCAAATTAAAACTCCTGTTATAATTACAAAACATGTAATTAATGCCAAAACAAAATATATAATCTTTAATGGAGTTCCACCATAACTGGCAAAATGTAGTCTACTCATTACAAATTGAGAATCTACTAGATAATCTAATTCATTGGGAATTTTCTTATCTAAAATATCACCTGAATAGCTATCAATTACCATTCTTCCAATACCAACGAAACGATCTTGATCCTCAAGTTCACCAGTAATTACGTACTGCATATTTTTTCCACCATAGTTTTTTATAAAACATTGTGAAATATGGAAGTTTTTCCACTCGCTTGAAACTTGATTTAATGCAGTATTAAAACCAATAGCATTTTGATGATGATCCTTCTCTCCTATCCATTTTACAACTTTTCTTTCAGGACGCATATCTCCAATGAGTTTGCCCTGATCACCACCATATAGAAAGTTCGCAGGAAGTAAAACAAGTATACTAAGTGCAAAATAAGCACCACTTACAGCAAAAATGAATTGATAAGGTAATCCAATAATTCCTAATGCGGTATGTGCATCGGTCCAAACTCTTTTTAAGGCTATTTTAGGATTGAAATGGTAGAAATTAGGAATTATCTTTTTCCAGTGAACGATAACACCTGTAACAATGGCAAACAAAAAGAAAAGCGCTACAAATCCAGCTAAATATACACCTACATAAGGTATTTGAGCAAAAAAATGCAATCGATACAAAAATTCTCCTAAGCTGTAATTCTCCTCGTATGTTCTCTTTTCTAAAGTTTCGGTATTGATATATAAAAATTCGCCATGAACTTCTTTTTTAGCTACCGTTGAATCTTTTACTTCACCTAAAAAGCTATAAATTGTATTTCCCTTAACATCAAGATTTAACTGAATATCCCTTCCTTTTAAACTATATTTTTCATCTAGATGATTTAAAACGCTATCAACGTTAATATTTGCTTTAGAAGAACGTTTCTCGGTTTTAGGAGCTTCCCATAGTTCTATTTCTTCCTTAAATAATGAAAATGCACCAGTGAAAAATATAACATAAAGAGCAACACTAATTACAATACCACTTACTGTATGTGTATTGAAAAACACATTATAATTTCTTTTACTCATTATAAGAACGGATTATTTTGATTTCCAAAATGATAAATCATATATAAAACAATCATAAGTAAAAGATATAATCCCCAAACTTTCCAGCCATTTCGAAATAAAAAAGGAACAATAAGTAGAATTGCCCACAAAATAAATACAGTGAAAACTGAACTAATTAGAATTTCTTTTGGATAAGGAAACCATAAAGGTAAACACATGTGAAACAGAGCAGTAATTAGATAACCGCCTAATACTCCAGCTGAAATCTTAGCAAACTGATGCCAAGGTGATGGATTTAAATATTTTGGATTAGCTGGCATAAGCAATTATAATTTCAGTAAAAATTCCTAATAGTAATAGTAATAGAATTTTATCAATGTTGACTATTTTCATAGGAATAACTATTATTAAGAGACTTAAAACTGTTATAAAAAGTATTAAAAAAAATAAAATCCCACTGGTAACACCTAAATATAAAACAGACAATAACATACCAATTAATATCAAAGTAATACCAACAAACTTTGAAATTTTATTATTTGATTGAAACCAATATCCCAAAAAAGTTGTTCTATTTAACAATGCTCGTTTAGATGTGTTATAAAAAGCATAACATGCTACTAAATTAGTAAGAGTGATTAGTGTTATCATTTTTAAACTTTAAAACCATAAAACTCTGAATATATACTCAGAGTTCTATGGTGGTTAACACATTATATAATTCAAATTATTAATTACAGGACATTAAAATTTATAGCTAATAGAACCTAAATATGCTCTTGATGGTTGCGCATTAACAGTACTCCAACCTTTATAATACACTTTATCTGTTAGGTTATTAATTTTAAATCCAATTCTAAACTTTTTAGCTTCATAGTAAGCACCCATATTATAAACCGTATAACTAGGTAATTCAAAAGTTCCAGAGATTGCATTATTGATTGTTAGATGTTCAGACGCTCCATTAAATCCTGCTCCAATTCCGAAATTTTCTAAGAATGTTCCTTCTCCAAATCTGTAATCTACCCAAAAATTATAATTATGTTGAGGGCCCGCTTCTTCAGGTCTTCTATTTAATAACTCTGTTATTTCATTTCCTTTTTGTACAACAGTTTGACCGTTTTGATCAATGATTGTTCGTTCTGCGATACTACTGAATGCATCAGTAACTTTACTGTCGTTATATGCATATGAACCTCTAATATTTAAACCACTAAAAGGATTTGCATTCATTTCAATCTCAACTCCTTTACTTACAACTTCTTTAAGATCAATTTGGGCAGTTGTTAAAAATGCCATTGGATCTGTTGTTGTAATATTATTGGCAATGATATGGTAGTAAGAAGCTCCTAAATTGAATCTGTTATTGAATAAATTTGTTTTAATTCCTCCTTCGAATTGATTTGCTTTTACCGGTTGAAAGTTTTGGACTTCAACATTTGTTTCTGGCTGACCAGTTGTAGGATTAATTGTAGTAATTGTAGCAATTACAGGATCCTTATTAACAAATCCAGTTTGATAATTACCAAATACAGATAATTCATTTGGAATCACTTGATATACTAATCCAGCTTTTGGAGATAAAGTTGTTTTTGTGTAATCGTCATTGGTTGTAGATGTATCTCCATCCTGATCGAAGTGATCTACACGAAGCCCTAAATTAACTGTTAACTCAGGAGTTACGTTAATAACGTTAGAAACATAAGCTGCATAAGTTCTTGAGTTCGTTTTGATATCATTTACTGGAACATTTCTAAATACATTTTCTAAATCAGAAGCCGAAACACTATAACTTGCGTTTGGTGTAAATACAGGTGATTTTACATTTCCTTGTGCATCTAAGAAAGCGTCATAATAAGGAAAACCAGCGAACCCATCTCTAACTTGGCCTGCAACAGCTCCTAAAAAACTAACCGTTGCTGGATCAACAGGAGCGAAAAACAATGGGTTTTCCAAGAAAAACAGCACATTTCCTAAGTTAGAATTTTCATCAATTACTGGACTACCATTTTTATTTCTTGAATGCTGAGATCTATCCACGAAATCTAATCCTCCAACAAAGCGATTTCTAAAATCACCAATTTTAAAGTCTCCAATAAAGTTTTGTTGTAAATTTAAATTTGTGGCATTGGCATTTCTTTTATCAAAAATTCGAGCAAAAGAAGGAGTAGCAGTTAACGATACTGCTTCACTTATTAAAGGGTTCACCACAGGACCTAAAGCAGCATTTAAAGTTGGATCTGCCAATAGTGCTCCAAGAGCTCCTGAAATTTGCAATAATCCAGCTGCTCCACCATCAATGTTATATTGATAAAATCCTTTAGTTGAAGCGTAACTGCTTGCAAATATAGTTTGTGATGTCCATTGATCAGAAATTTTATAATCAACAATAGATCTTGTATTGAAGTTAATTGTATTTAATTCAACATCATTAGATGTAAAAGATTTGTTTGGATTAACATTTAATTCTTCAACATTTGTTGGAACTTGAGCACTTACACCAAAAGGAGTAAGAATTGCATTTAAACGATCTTGACCCAACCTATTAACGAATAACATAGATGGGTTTGTTTGGGAAGTTTGCGCAAACTCAAATCCGAATGATAAGTTTAATCTATTATTTACTCGATGGGTGATTGATGGAGCTACAAAGAATGTATTTTTAAAACCAGCATCTTGAAAACTATCTTGCGTTAAATACGTGGCATTAACTCTTAAGAATGTTTTGTCACTGTTAGCCATTGGCGTATTAAAATCAATAGAAAATCGATTTAAACCAAATGATCCTGCGGTGTAAGATAAACTTCCTCCTTCTCCTTTGAATGGTTTTTTAGTAACAATATTAATTAAACCACCTAAAGAAGTTTCTGTACTTCCGAATAATGTTGCAGATGGACCTTTTACAACTTCTATTCTTTCAATGTATGAAGGATCTAATGCACTTAAAGTGAATCCAGGCATTCCATCAACTAACTTGGGTTGAGTTGCAAAACCTCTTACAGAAAAATAACCTGTTCCTTCTCCTGGAGCACGACCAGTAGCTTCCCATAATTTACTTATACCAGTTGAATTGTTCAAAGCGTCTTCTAAGTTGGTAACAATTTGGGACTCTAATAAGTCAGACGTTATAGTAGAATAAACCTGTGCATTTTCTAAATCGTTCAAAGGAAGTTTTGAAACATAAGCAGTTTTCTTTCTTGAGAATTTATTAATTCTACCTGCAACAACTACTTCTTGTAGGATCTCGTTTCCTTGAAATAATATAATAGACACTGAATTATTAGGTGCAGTTATGGTTATTTCTTTTGTTTTATATCCAATTGAAGAAACAACTAATGTTTGTTGACCAGATATATTTTCAATTTTAAAATTACCATCAATATCAGTATCTGTTCCATTTAGTGTTCCTTTAACTAAAACTGTTGCACCGACTAATGGTTGATTATTATTATCAATTACATTACCGCTTATTTGGGCATAATTGATTAAGCTATAAAAACATAGCAAAGATGAAAGTATAAATCGTTTCATTTATTTTTATTTAGACTTATTATATATTATTTTTGTTGGAATTATGTTCCCCAAGAACTTTAATTATTTAGAATTAGTATAAATAATTGATTTTGCAAGTGCAAAACTACCAACTATAGTGATTACAAAATGACGTAATTGGGATAAAAAATGACGAGCTATGTATACTATTGATATTGATATTAGTATCGATAATAAATATGTTTTAGATGAGATTTTGATACTTAAAAGTATAAATAATCACTGTGGTTTAGCAACCAAAGAATATATCGTAAAAGAAAGTTTTGGTTCTGGATTTGTAAAGAGTTGGAATTTCGATGGTTTAATGATACGACATCGAGAGGTTTTATTTTCATCTGATATTAAAGTTAGAGGTGAACAGAAAACTAATGCGCTTATTTTTTCGATATTACTTAATGGCGAGAAAGTGATTTCCCTGCCACAATCTAATATTGAATTAATACAAGAAGAACTAGAGAGTTGTATCTCATTTATAAACTTAGCCAATGGCTGTGTAGTTTACCCGAAAGGAAAGCTGATAAGAGAAATTGTTATTAAAATGTCAGATGCTTTTATTCAAAAACATCAGCTAGACAAGGACTTCCCAATATACGAGGATTATGATGTACGTAACTTAAAAAATAATTTTTCTAATCAATTAGATTATAAAACGCAGCAAATCGTAAATGAATTATTAGAAGATAATAGAAACGGTTTACTGAAAAGATTGTTCTTAGAATCTAAAGTTTTAGAATTACTAATGTTACGTCTTGATAGTAAAAGCTCGGGCTTAAAGAATTCAACGATTTTGAAAAAAGTTCATTTAGCCAAAGATTTTATTGTAAATAATTTAGACGTTCAAATTTCTATTCAAGAACTTTCTAAGAAGGTGTTTTTAAATGAGTTTCAATTAAAAAAAGAATTTAAGTCGAATTTTGGAACCACAATTTTTGATTTTGCTTTACAGCAAAGAATAGTTGAGGCGAAGAAATTACTCTCTAAAACCTCAAAACCCATCTATGAAATTGCCGAATTAGTCGGATATAAGAATCCAACCCATTTTTCAGCAGCCTTTAAAAAAATCGTAAAACAGACTCCGAAACAATATCGAAATACCGTTTAGTTCTTAATTCCTTTTTTTTTCCAAGCTTCTTCTCTATAACTTTCTGATCTTTTCCCGCCATCAATATGGTTCCATCCAGGTGGCATTAGTACGTATTTAATTTTATCAATAATTGTTGGAGCATTTTTAACATCGAACCAAAGTTCTTTCCACATTAAAAATTGAACGTGCCAAAAGCTCTCACTATTTAATTCATCGTGCATAATTCCATATTCGATTCTTTCATTGTCGACTTCCTTCTGAAATGTTTTAAAAATTCTGTCCCAGATGCTAAAGGTTTCACCGTAGTTTCTATCTAAATAAATATGATTTTTCGCATGATGAACACGATGTACCGAAGGTGTAACAAAAATGTATTCTAGCCATTTATGCTTACCTACATATTTTTCACTAATATGAGTTAATGTAGCATATAATCTCGCAATTGGTTCAATTACAAATATCATAAATGGATGAAAACCTAAAATCGGTAACCAAATGAAATTAAATGGAGTGAAAAACACATCAAAAATAGATCCTCTTGCAACCACAGTTAAATTCATTTCTTCTGCTGTATGATGAACTCCATGAATGCACCAAAGAAATCTTACTTTATGTCCCAAGAAATGAATAAAAAAAACAGTGAAATCGTATAATAAATATGCTAAAATCCAGTAATACCACTCAAATCCGAGTTCAAATACTCGAAAGTTATATAGTCCGAACATAACCCCAACAATTAGTACCTTAGAAAGTAAAAAGTAAGGAATACTTTGTATCAGATAAGAAACAATACTAACAACACCTTCTTTTTTACTTTCGATATAATTAGAGAAAATAAGTATCCCCCACTCCACAATCATTAACACGAGAACAATAAAGCTCATGTGTTGTAACTGAATAGCAAAAGATTCAACGTCTAATAAGTTCATATTCTATTATATCTAAAATATTTATTTAATTACTTTTTGTTTTAGTTTTCTATTTTGAGCATTTATAATTAACTCCATTCTCCGTAGACTTTTATTATCTAAATTTAAGCAAGCATCTACCCATATATCTGTTATATCGATTAGTTCACTTTTTTGTAAAGGGAAAACTCTTTTTAAACATTTGTGATGATTATAAATGAAATTATAACTGGTTTTATTGATATATTCAACCAGTCTATCAATTCCTCTGTTATTTTTAAATATTTGATTTACTAACCCTAGTTCTTTCATTTGAGAAGCGTCATAAATATCTCCATTATATAAAACGTCTGATGCTGTTTTGAAGTTTAGCTTTCTAAATAGAAAACTATAAGCTCCCATTCCAGGAAAAAGATTAAATTTATTTTCTGGTAAGCAGAATTTTGCATCATTATTTGCTAATATAATATCGTGAGCTGCAACACATTCGAAGCCGCCACCATATGCATTTCCTTCAACTAAAGCAATACTAATTGCAGGAAGACCAAAACTATTATAGATATTATGAATAACCTCAATACACAAATGTGCATACTCCGTTAATACCTCACGATTTTGATTTATAATATTCTCGAAAAAGAATGGTAAATCTCCTCCCATATTATAAACTTCTGGATGCATGGAAGATGAAGCTATATATTTTAGGGGATATCCATTATCAGCTAAAATCATCTTCAAGTCATTTGCAAAAGCTGTAAATTCTTTTAAACCTTCTAGTGAGAAGTTTGGGATACCATCGGATTTAATCTTCCACAACAGTAATTCATGTTCTGGATAATAATCGATATCAAAATATTTATACGTCTTTATCATTTTAGGTTATTGGTTTCGGGGGTTAAAAATGTTTCTCTAAGGAAATCACATATTTGATTTAATGCTGCCCGAGAAGGATTTGTGTCTTTCAAAGCATTTAACACAACAAAATCATGAATTGTTCCTCCATATCTTGTTGAAGTTACAGGGACTTTAGCCATTCTTAATTTTTTAGCATATGCTTCACCTTCATCTCTTAAAACATCATACTCGGCAGTTATCAATAATGTTTGAGGTAAATTTGTTAGCTCTTCGTTTGTAGCTTTTAAAGGAGCAATTTTACTTGAATAGTGCTGGCTTTTATCTGGAGCATATTGATTCCAAAACCATATCATAATGTCTCTAGAAAGATAATGTCCTTTTGAAAATTGTTCATATGATTTTGTATTGGTATTTGTATCCGTTACTGGGTTGATTAATACCTGTGAGACTAATTCAAATTCTTGTCTTTCTTTAGCCATTAAGCTGATTACAGCAGCCATGTTCCCTCCAGCACTATCTCCGCCCACACTTATTTTATTTGGATCTAGACCATGTTTATTTCCATATTTGGATAGATATAAAGCAGTTAAATACCCTTCTTCATTTGCAATTGGAAATTTAGCTTCAGGAGCTCTTGAATACTCGACAAATACAATTCCAATATTTGCTCTAAGCGCAATATCACGCATTAATCTTTTATGAGTATCAAAGCTATTATAAACCCAACCACCGCCATGAAAATAGATTAAAGCAGGTAATATTTCCTTTTGAGAATTTCTCGGTTTTACAAATACTGTTTTAACAGATTTTTGATTGATAGTTATCGTTTGTTTTTCAAAAATTATTTTATCAAAATTCAATATAGAATCTTGTTGCATTCCTTCCATAACTTTCCTTCCAATTTCCAATTCCAAATCTTGTAATGGTAGTCCCTCATAAGAATGAATGACATTCAAAAATTCTTGAACATCAGAATCTAATCCATAACTACCTGCTAGTTTTGATTGACTAGAAATTTTAATATGAAAAGCTATTAACAGTATTAAGAATAAGTGTTTTTTCATGTTAAATAGTAGCTTGTAACGTTCTCTTTTTCCTTTCATTCCTTGAAATTAAAGCTTTATTTAAAAGATAAAGTAATCCAAAAGTCCCAATGTTAATTCCAATAATAATTGAGATTACAGTCAATTCACTACACATAGAAAAACTAGTGAAAGCAAGTAGCCAATAAATTAGAACCCATTGCAGTATATAGAATTTTGTTACGTTTTTACTACAGTAGAAGAACAATTTAGAGACTAAATTATCTTTTGGCAATAATCTTTCAATGTGATAAATAATCCATAGCATAACTAGTAATACACCCATTAAACCAAGAGCCCCACCAGGACCTAAATGATAGTAATCACCAAAATGATATTCATAATTATAATCACAAAGTAATTTTCCAATGATAGCAAAAATAAGGCCTATGTATAATGATGGTAGTGCTAATCCCTTATTAACATAATTATTCTTTTCTTGATAATTTAAACCTAAGAAAAGACCTATAAGAATAAAAGCCATCCAAGGAAATAAAGGAAAGTATACATCAAAGTTATTACCCCAAACTAAGGTTAATAGGTAATCTATTACTGGAATTCCTAATTGAATACCACTTACAGTTTTTGATAACCATAGTATTGCAAGGCAAAGTATAATAATAACATATTTGTTTTTTGTTAGGAAATTATAGGATAAACCAATTAGAAATAAGGAAAGCCCTACCAATTGAAACATATCTCCTTTTAATAAATAATCCATCATTACTTTGATATTGCTCATTTCTAAGCCACTTGCCTCTACAAAACTCTGTGGGAAACCACCAAAAAATAAAATAGGAACAATAAATCGTAGAAAGTTTAATACATAACCAAGAGCAATGATGAGTAATGCCTTTTTTAGTATTCCGTTTCTATTTGATTTTTTTGAAAAAGCGAAAGATATCCCCATAGCAATAAGAAAACTAGGTGATCCTCTTTCTAAAAGTTGACCAAAGCTTCCTGTAAATGAGTTTTCCCATGTATCAACGGTAGCAAAAAGCATTAATACGTGTATTGGTATCATCATTAATACACTAAGTCCTCTTCCAAAGTCTACTACTCTAACTCTATTTTGTTTTTCCATTTAGTATCTAGTTGTTTTTCAGTAATTATGAATTTATCCAACTTAATTTCTTAGATAAAGGCTTTCTTCGTCTGTTTCCTGATTCTATATCTGCTTTAAGATGTCCCATAAAGAAAATTCCAAGAAATCTTTCTCCTTCTTCTAATCGTATACATTTACCATATTCCATTGTAGCTTCTGCGGTATCCCAATAGCAACCTAATTTTATGGCTGTACAACTCAACCACATATTCTGAATAGCACAAGATATAGCAGCTATCTCTTCCCATTCAGGAAGCTGAGCTCTTTTGCTAGGTTGAAATACTAAGGCAAGTAATGTGGCATTTTTTGCATATGATTTTGTAGTTTCATAACGCTCGTTAGAAAACTCTTCTTCTGTATATCGTTTTCTGTAATAGTCCGCCATATATTGGCCTAATTCATGTTTATGTTGACCTTCTAGAACAACAAACCGCCAGGGTTGTGTAAGTTTGTGTGTAGGAGCCCATAGAGCATTTGATACAACAGCTTCTATAGTTTCTTTACTAATTTTTTGCTCTGAAAAATCATAAGCATAAGTTGTTTTTCTTTCTTTAATTAATTGTGATAATTCTTCAAAATTCATTTTATACAGTTACTGAAATAGAGTTAGAAATTTTTCTTTCTTTTCTGAATTTAGCTAGAGGATTTTCAAGGGTCCCATCTAACTTTAGACTCTCAATAGGATCAGCTAAATTTAACATTTGTCTGGTGTTACTTAACTGTAATCTATTTAAACAACAACGGTCAAACTCATCAACAAATAAATCGTATCGTTCAAATTTTTCTTTGAGTTGAGGGAATTTATCTTGATATTCATAAATACACTCTGCTACCAGCTGCCAGAAATTATGTTCTGAAAATCCGATTTGGGTTTCTAGTTGTTCAGCCATAAATCGGAAGAAACAATCAAAAACATCGGTAAAAATTGATAATACCTTCATTGTATCTGTCGTTTCTGTGAATAATCGGTCAACATGTTCAGGTAATTCCATTTTTGTATTGAACACGATTACTTCTTCTGTAATGTCTTTCATTAGCACATAAACAGGAGTGTGCTCTTCAAGCACGATTATTATATTTTCTCCATGAGGCATGAACACAAATTCGTATTGATAAAAGCAGTGTAACAATGGTGATAAATACGCTCTTAAATAATTTTTAATCCAATTTGTAGCTCCACATGGAGAATTTTCAATTAGGGATGATAATAATGAATTATCTTCAGAATCAAGATGCAATAAAGCGGCCATTGTTAATACTCGTTGATTCGAAGATATTTTAGTAATTGGGCTTTCTCTCCAAAGTGCCGAGAGCATTTTATTATGAGGATTAGTTTTGCCCAAAACTTCATAATAGTGATTTTTATATCCTATCGTGGCGACTTCACCGAGCATTGAAAAACCATTATCCAGCAAGTATGTATCTTCTGAAAGAAGTTCGGTAATCCAAGTAGTAATTGGTGGGGTACTTTTCATATAGTAAGGAGACAATCCTCGCATGAATCCCATATTTAGAATAGATAGAGCTCCTTTTGTATATAATTTTTCTGGATTTGTTAAATTAAAAAGTGTTCGTATAGATTGTTGTGCCGAATATTCATCTTCACTTTCTCCAACAAAAACTATATTCTTCTGTGCAATATCAGCAGCAAATACATGAGTAATCTTATTTGTCCATTGCCAAGGGTGAACAGGCATGAATAGATAATTGTTTCTATCCAAATTCATGTCCTCAATTATTTGAGAAAATTCATAAACTTTTTCCTCTCCCAATTCAATACGTAAAAGACTGTCGTAATCATAATCTTTAACACCTGTGAAAGAAGCATAATTTTTATGAACTCCAATCCAAACTATATGAAAAGGTTTATTTGTTTCAGGTGCATATAAGTGATAATCATTAGTATTGAATCCAATTCTACCGTTATTGGCAACGAAACAAGGATGACCTTCAGTCATGGCATGTTCAATATCTTGAAAACTTTTATTGTATAGCTCATGTGCTAAAAATTTCTCATTAGCCAATTTGTAGGCCGCCCCGAATAATGTACTTGTAATTTCCTCTAAATATGTTCCTAAGAATTGATCAGGTATACCTAATGTTTTTCTAAACTCTGTTATAAAACACAATGCGTCTAGAGATCTGTTATATGTATTTCCATCACGTTTAGTAATACTTTTATTGTCGATATACCAATGATCTAACAGATATTTTTTAGCATTAAATTCATAAGTGAATTGCTTACAATCAGAAGTAATTCGATAACGATTCCAACCATTCTCAGATTTTAAAAATTCTGGTTTAAGTATCAGTTCATGTGAAAACTCGCTAAGAGCTTTCTTTATTAAATTACGATTTACAATTTCCCAAATGTGAGGTTGTAAATGTGATATATTAGTATCAAACATTTTAAATTTTCTTAATTGCTTCTTGGTATAATTTCTTAGTACAAAAAGCTAATGACGCTACTTTATGTGGCAATTCTATTTCTTTATGGTATACAAAGCCTGCCTTCTTGTTTAACAAATGAATTTTATTATTGTTTTTATCAGGTTCTACCACTACTCTAGTTACAAAGGACAAACTGAAGAAGTATTCCATTACAGTTCTAAAAACTTCCCAAGTAAAATTTGGTATTCTTTTTTCAACTGGCGCAACTAGAATATGCATTCCATAATCGTCATCTAGAGCTTTGTAATGAGAGGCTATAATATCTTGTGAAGCTTTATATCTCTCCATTAAAAAAATTGGTCTTTCGTTTAATAATCCTATATAAGTATGATGATAATTATTATCTTCAATTTCTTGATATGATTGTTTTACTTCATCTATAGTTTGTCCTAACATTCCCCAATATTTTGCATATGGTTTTGTGACCCAACTGAAAAGTATATCGATATCAGAATCTAATTGAATAGGTCTTATACTTATTGTACCTATTTTCTCAATTTCCCTGCTAAATACTATTTGATTCGTTGAAATCATACTATACTTCTTGATTTTTAAACTGAGCTATCGGATTTACAAGTTTTCCAGCAAATTGTAATAGAGCAACCGGATCATCTAAGTCAATCATTTGTTTATGATTGTTTAATTGTAATCTATTTAAACATGATAATTTGAAATCATCAGCAAACAAGTCATACTTTATAAATTTTTGCTCTAACTCAGGAAATTTATCTTGATATTCAGAAATATTTTCAGCAACTAATTCCCAGAATCTATTTTCACTATAGTTTGCATGTTCTTCTAAAATTGGTGATAGGAAACGGAAAAAACCGTCGAACATATCTGTAAAAATTGATAATAACTTCACATCTTCGGGAACAGGTGCATACATCCGTTTTAAATGCTCTGGTAATTCTACATCTGTACTTAAAATACAGGCTTCTTCAGTGATGTCTTTTAATAAAGCATATACTGGAATATTATCTTCTAAAACAAGAATTATATTTTCTCCATGAGGCATAAATACTAAGTCATAATAGTAGAAACAATGTAACATTGGACTTAAATATGCCTGTAAATATTTACGAATCCAGTCATCTATTGAAAGACCAGAATCTTTTATCATTTCGGGTAAAAGAGCATTACCATGATGATCAATATGTAATAAGGCTGCCATTGTAATCGGCTTTTGACTATTCTTAACTTTAGAGTATGGACTTTCTCTCCATAATGAAGCTAACATTTTGTTATAATCATTATGTGGACCAAATTCTTCAAAGTACGGATTAACATAACTTACTGAACCAATTTCACTAAGCATTCTAAATCCGTTTTCTTTAATATAAGAATCGCTATATAGTAAATTCTCCAACCAAACTGCCATCTTAGGTGCGGTTCCAAGATAATATAGAGGTAGTCCTCTCATGAATCCCATATTTAAGATTGATAGGGCAGATTTGGTATAGAATTTTTGGGGATTACTAGTATTAAATAATGTTCGAATAGATTGCTGAGCTAAATATTGATCGGGTCCATAGCCTAAGCATATCAGATCACCTTTTGCCACTTCAGGAGCAAATATATTCGCAAGTTTATTAAACCATTGCCATGGGTGAATCGGTAAAAACAAATAATCTTCAGGATTATAACCTTTTTCCTTGATGGTTGCATTGAAGTTCTCAATTGTTGCAGCAGCTAATTCCTGAAGGATTAATTTTTCATAGGGTAAACTTTCAATCGCGGCATAAACTGCTTTACTTTTATGACCAGCCAACCATAACAAAGAAAACGAGTTTCCTGCTTCTGGTGCATAAGTGCGATAATCTGTACTGTCAAATCCAATTCTTCCATTATTAGCTACAAAACCTGGGTGTCCTTCAGTCATTGATTGTTCAATAGTTTGAAAATCAGCAATAGCTAATTCTTTCGCAGTCGGATTTCCTTTGGTTATTTTGAAAGCACTACCATATAAGGTACTGATAATTTCTTCAAGATAAATAGGCATTTTTTCGTCTGCAATTCCCAATGCTTTTCTAAATTCTTTAATAAAGAAAATTGCGTCTAATTCAGCTACTTGATTGTTGATAGTTTTTCTGATCGAGTTGTCATCAATCATATAATGATTTAACGCCAAGGGCTTTGCATTAAAAAAATAAATAATGTTATTATCGTCAGCCTTTATTATAAATTCTTTGTAACCATTTTCTAAATCATTTTGAACTACTGGTTCAATTAATAACTCATGTGAAAATTCACATAATGCTTTTTTAATTAATAAACGATTAGCTTGTTCCCATGCTGTAGGCTGTATATGATGAGTTGATTGTTGTGGGGAAACCACGTTATCTATTGTGTTCATAGTACTTCTTTTTGAAGGTAAAAGAGATTTGATTTTTTGTTGATAATTTTCTCTAGTTAAAAATGCTAGCTGTGCTGTTTTATGAGGTAATTCAATAATTTTATCTAATTGAAAACCTATTCGCTGGCACAAGGCAAACATTTTTTTATTTCTTATGTCTGGCTCTACTAGAATTCTGTAGACCATAAGGTTTGTAAAAACAAAATCCATTATAGCTCTAAACATGAACCAAGTAAAATTCTCAATTTTTGTTTTTGTTGGAGGTGCAACTATAATGTGTATTCCACAATCAGTATACTTAGCCTCATAAAATTTACCAATTATATCCTTTCTAGGATCATATCTTTCTAAAACGAATGCTGGTTTATTATTATAAAGTCCTACAAAAACATTATAATGTTCGGGTTCCTGTAATTTTGTATATTCTTCTTTTACATCTTGTAAAGAAGCATTTTGCATTCCCCAAAAAACTGCATAGTCCTGAGTGACCCATGATTGCAAAAAATCAGAATCAGTTTCTATATTGAACGGTCTAATTTCAATATTTCCAAAACTTTTATATTCTTTATTAAAATTAAGATTTTCTATCATGCTCTAGTTTTTAGCTAGTTGTTTATGATGAACTCTAACAGACTTAAAAACAAAGAAATATAACAGTAGTGTTATTATGAATCCCATAAATGCGATAGTAAATGGAATTTGTAGTCCAAAGTCCTCTACAACAATTCCTACACTCAAGGAAGCTAATAAAACGCCTAAATTTTGGAAAAAGTGAATTTTACTATAATCAATAGCATAAGATTCCGGGGAACTTAATTCAAACAACAACACATCGAATTTTACTACACCTTGAAAAATTGCCCAACCATAAATAATTCTTCCTGAAATCACAAATAACTCAGAAGGTATTCCTTGCAAAAACAGTCCAATTAAAGCAATAAATAAGGCATTTATAATTCCTTTGTAACCATCACTTGTTTTTCTTCTATTATTTATCCAAAGGGCAATTAGAGCAATAAAACCAGGAATAGCATAAATTGTACCTGAAACAAGTTTAGTTTTAAAACTTGAGAAACTTTCCCAATACAGCGAGAAAAATGGTCTTATTAGAAAATCACTGAAATATAAAATTAAAGTAATAATTCCTAACTTTAGAATAAATCCTTTAGGTAAAAAACGTTCTTCTTTTGATTCTAGTTCTTCGGAAACTACTAAACCTGTTGCGTATTTTTTACTTCTTAATAAATAGATACTCATTCCCATTTGAACAAAATCTCCCAAAGCCATTATTAGAAATATATTTCTAGGATCAATTAAATCTACTGTCAATCCGCCAATAACAGCGCCAAGAATTCCTCCTAAATGGACAACTACTGATAAAAGACCAATTGTACTTGGATGTTCCTCTTTAGTGATAATTTTTAATATATAGGGATACACCAATAAATAACTACCCTTAAAAATCACCATGATTAATGAAATAATCCAAAAAGCTATATATGATTCTGTATAAAAACAAAGTAAAGCTAGAATTCCTGCTACAAACTGTGTATAAACCAAAATATTTAATTCTGACACTTTTTTTGAAACATATGCCCAAAACGGAAATGCAATCATTACCATGAAACAAATTGCAGCAAAATAATAACCTACCAATTCAGGATTCTCTATCCCAAAACGTAATTCAAAAAATTGAGGATAAAATGGATGCAATAGATAATCGCTAACTACAGCAACCAACGTCATAACTATTAAAAAAGTTTTAAGTTTCATATTCATTTAAAATAGTTACTGGTATTTCTTCATCTTCATGAACTTCAAATTGTTGAAAAGCAATTTTTTGTTCGATTGGATAATGTTCAACTCCAGTAAGTTCTTTGATAATATAAGAGTTCCTATAAGCCGCCATTCCTAAATCTGGAGTCACAAAACCATGTGTATGTAACTCAGCGTTTTGAACAAATATTTCTTTGTTTGAAATATCAATACTGTAGTTTCTTCCTACATCGAAGCGTTCCCTAGAATCCCATTTAATCCTATCTAAAATTCCATCAACAAAATCAGGAAGTTGATAAGTATATCCAGTTGCTAAAACTAAACCTTGAGTTATATGTCTGAAATACTTGTCTTGCTCAATTTGATGTAAATCCAACTGAATCGAATCCTCTAATAATTGTGTTTTAATTAATTCAGAATTAGTACGGAGTGATACCTTCAATGGGACTTTATTAGTAACTCTCTTTGTATATAACGTATCATGAATTGCAGCAATTAAATCGCTGTTAATTCCTTTATATAAATGCTTTTGATTTTTAATTAAATCATCTCTTTTCTCGTCAGGTAAATTATAGAAATAGTCTACATATTCAGGTGATGTCATTTCTAAAGTCAACTTAGAATATTCAAGCGGGAAAAATCTAGGTGAACGTGTAATCCAATTTAGTTCATATCCTCTCGAATCTGCCTCTTGTAATAAATCATAAAATATCTCTGCTGCACTTTGTCCACTTCCTAAAACTGTAATTTTCTTTTGCTTCTGCAACTCTTCTTTAAAATCTAAATATTGAGAAGAATGGATAGCTTTTTCTTTCAATTTCTTGCAAGATTCAGGAATATATGGAGGTGTTCCAGTACCAAATACCAGCTTCTTTGACTTATAAATTTTAATTTCTTGAGTTTTTGTACAATTGCTGGTTACGATATAAAAACCACTTTCTTCTTCGTAATCAATATGAATTACCTCCGTATTGAAATAAACATTAGATAACTTTTCAATAGCCCATTGACAATACTGATTGTATTCATTACGCAATAACAGAAAGTTTTCACGGATATAAAAAGAATACATTGTCCCCCGCTCTTTTATATAGTTCAAAAAACTAAATTTATTGGTAGGATCTGCCAAGGTTACCAAATCAGCCATAAACGGAATTTGTAATGTTGTGTTTTCCAGCAACATTCCTGGGTGCCAATCAAAACTTTCTTTTTTGTCTAGAAAAATTCCATTTAAATTTTCTATAGGTTCTGTTAAACAAGCTAATCCTAAATTAAAAGGACCAACTCCAATTGCAATAAAATCAGCTACATTGTTCTGCTTCATAATGCTTCAGTTTTAGGTTGATAAAGTCTACCTGTTTTTTCAATCATATCTACAATATTCAATAAATTGTTAATAGTGTTTTTTGGGTTTAACAATGTGAACTTTAAATAGATATTTCCATTTAATTTAGTACTTGCAATAGATGCTTTTCCAGTTTTATATAAAGTATTTTTTATATGTAGATTCACTTCATTATGCGTAGGTTCATGATCGGCTTCGGAGTTTTTGTATCTGAAAACAACTGTACTTAATTCAGGAACATGTGCTAATTCAAAATTTGGGTTACTAAGCATTTTATTATACACCTGTTTTGCTAAATGATGTACTTCTTCTAAGTAAGAAGCAATAGTTTTTGTTCCTAATGTTTTTAATGTTAACCAAACTTTTAAAGCATCAAACCGTCTTGTGGTTTGAATAGACTTTTCAATTAAATTAGGTCTTTCTGAATCTTTATCTTCTAAAGGATTTAAATAGTCTGCATAGTAAGAAACATACTGAAAATGTTTTTTGTTCCTTGCTAAAAACGCACTACAACTTACCGGTTGGAATAATGTTTTATGAAAATCTATGGTGATAGAATCTGCATATTCAACTCCATCAAAATAGTGATTATGAGTCTCTGTTAATACATAACAACCACCATAAGCTCCATCAACATGCAACCAAAGATCTTGTTCTTTTGCAATTTTCCCTATCGTTTTTATTGGATCAAAACTTCCGTAATCCGTTGTTCCTAAAGTAGCTACAACCGCAATTGGAATATTTCCCTCCTGTTTGGTTTTTTCTATAGCAAGAACTAATTCCTCAGTATCCATGCGCATTCTGCTATCAACTTTTATAGGAACAACTGCGTCATATCCCATACCTAAAAGTGCGGCATTTTTCTTTATACTAAAATGTGATTTTTCAGAACAAAAGAATCTAAACTTACTTACTTGTTCTGACCATCCATTTTGTTTAATGTTGATTCCAAATTTTTCGAAGGCATAATGATCTCTTGCCATTAATAATGCCATAAAGTTTGATTGAGTACCACCACTAGTAAAAACACCATCTGAATATTCATCAAATTTGAACTCATTACAAATCCAACGAATTACTTCTTGCTCTATAAAAGTTGCCGAAGTGCTTTGATCCCAAGTTTCAACTGCCGTATTAACAGTTGTCGCAATTAATTCTGCAACAATTGAAGGTAGGGTAATTGGACAATTTAAGTGAGCAACATAATTAGGATTATGGAATGCAATTGCATTTTCTAAGTACAACTCATTTAATTCTTCTAATGCTTTATGAATTGGACTGGAAGAATTGATATCTGTTAATCTTGCTTTCTTCTTATTTCTCCTGATTTCCTCAATATCATCACCTTTGTAAAACTTTCGCTTTGCCAAATATTTTTGGACATAAATTAATGTTTTGGAAATATACTCTTCATATAATGCAAGAGATTCATCATTAAATAAGTAACTATTTAGTGATAATTCTTTAAAAGGAGGAGCTTCGTTTATAATCATTATTTTTATTTAGTCTTAATAATGACACAAAATTAAAACTAGATGAAACATTCTAAATGACGTAAATTGGATAAAAAAAGACGAGCTTTAAAGTATGCTAATATTCCTTTAATTCCAGCTGTAATATGAGTAATAAAATAAGCTAATGTTAATGGTATAATTATATCTCAATTAACAACCCTTCATAGAAAAAATCATTTTTATACTATTTAGCACAATTTATTATCAAAAAAATACGGAATATGAGCATTGAATCTACCATTAAATGGAAAATTTGAAGCTCTTTAACTAAATATAGTTTTTAGTTTTGATTCTATCTACTTTGATTTAAACACCAACATAAATTATCCAAAAAAACAATTCCCAATTAAATATCAAATGTGGCAGCCCTTGAATTAACTACAAACTTTTAGTTGGATTTATAGCTATTTTAGAATACAATGAATTTCAAACCGATATAATGATTTTTTCTCAGGAATATAATTGCTATTAAACTAGTCTACAATTCCATTTCTAAATAATAAGTGATCTACATTTTAATATGGCTACATTTTCGGTTAACATTTTTTCACTTCATACGGAATGAAAAATACTTTTTGACTAGAAAATTTTTAAATGTACATTTTAACCCTCTTTTAATGGTTTTTAAATTTAATGGCATAACTCTACATTTTATTTTTTTTCTTCTACTTATTAGAAATAAATATATAATCAAGTTAGAAACTAAAAGAGTCAGATTAAGTTCTTACGTATTGTAAATGAATTTTTCTTTGAAAACTAGTTATGTGTAATTAAAACGATTCTTATAGTCAAAAGCAAACCAATTTTATCCTCTCTTATATTGCGCTACAATGTTATAGGTTATCAACAAAAATTTTCTATTCAAAACAAATTTGATTTTACTACATTTAGCATCAACAATTTATTTAACATTATGATTTTAGAAAAGAGAGTACCCTTAAAATATTGGTTTAACCTTATTAAATGGGATATAGTTTTAGTTGCTTGTTTTGTATCAGCTAGTTATGTGCTAGAACAACAATATTTAAAAATTGAATTACCTTTATCTTTTAGTGGATTTTTAGGCACATCAATTACTCTTTTACTTTCTTTTAAATTAAGTCAATCTTATGATCGATGGTGGGAAGCACGAAAAATTTGGGGAGCAATTGTAAATGATTCAAGGTCTTTTGTTACTCAATTATTAAATTACACAAATCAGAATGCGAAAGCTACAGTTACGAAAATGGCATTAAGACAAATAGCTTGGTGTTATTTGTTTGCTGATAATTTGCGAGAAAAAGATCCAGAAAACTCAATTGTAAAATATGTTCCTGAAGATGAAAAAGACATTTTACGTGGTCATAATCACCTTCCTCTTTCTATTCTTAACAAGCATTCTAATGACCTTAATAATCTTCACAAAAACGGCAATTTAAACGACTTTCAACAAATGCAAATCGATAGTACTATTGTCAGATTATGTGAATCAATGGGAAAAGCGGAAAGAATAAAAAAAACAATTTTCCCAAAAACATATAGACTTACATTAAGATTCTTCATCTTTGTCTTTTTGTTTCTTTTATCGTTGTCTTTTATGAATTTCAAAATGTGGATTGGAATTCCTGTTCTAATCGTAATTTCAATTCCTTTTTTGCTGTTAGAAAAAATTGCAAAAAATGTTCAAGATCCATTTAGTAATCGACCTACAGATTGTCCAATCGGCTCTATTTCAAAAACTATTGAACTAAATATAAAAGAATTAATTGAAAATAAAGAAACTTCAATTTCCGAAGATAGTAACTCTTTCTATGAAATGTAAAGGATAAATTTCATGTTTTTCGACAAGTTTATGTTGTTTTCTTGTATCATTCATGTTTTATTATATGGATTAAATTGTTCATAACCACTTGGCTGTCTCTTGTGAAACAAATTACTTATAGTATCACAAATTTGTTATCCTAATTATAGAATATCATTTGTCCCAACATGAAGACTATATACAGATATTGCTTAGAACAATATAAAATTATAAAAGGAAATATACTGAACCTAAATATTGTACATCTCGGACCAACTAAAAAGAAATTGATAAATAAGTTGGATTTTTCTTCACTAATTATTTTAATCAAAGATTAGAAATAGAAGTACAGTATAAAATCAAAAAATATCATCTAATCATTTTCAAATATCAACTACAGAAATGTAGGAGGAATTGATACAGTTGGAAATATCATTATTTTACATAACGATTTCTTTTCACAAAATTGAACGATTTCAAACAACTAACTCAAACAACTGATTTAAAGTAATTTTTGTATTTTTAAGTATCAACTACAACCTACTTATGAGGAAATCAGTAAAATTACTTGTAATACCTTTATTACTTCTTACTGGAATAATTTTAGCTTCTAATTTAAACAACTCGCCAGTATATGTTCTTGTTTCAAAAGAAATAGCTTCTTCAAAAAACAACAATGACAATTACACTAAAATGATGGACGTATTAATGAGTCCTCGATGCGTTAATTGTCACCCAAATGATAATATTCCAAAACAAGGAGATGATGCACATCCTCATTATTTTGGCATGTCTCGTGGAGAAAATAATTTAGGATATCAAGCAACAAAATGTACTACTTGTCACCAATCAGAAAATAATAATTATTCAGGAGTTCCTGGTGCTCCAGGATGGTCATTAGCTCCAGAAAGTATGAAATGGGAAGGCGTAACTAGAAATGAGATTGCAGAATCAATGCTAGATCCTAAACGAAATGGAGGAAGAAATCATGAAGAATTAATGCATCATTTAACCGAACACGAATTAGTTCTTTGGGCTTGGGAGCCAGGTATACGTGCCGATGGAACTAAAAGAAATCCTCCTCCTGTTCCTGTGGATGAATATATAAAAGCTGTAAAACAATGGTTTAAAGACGGAGCCATAATTCCATCTAATCCATAATAATGACTAAATCCCTTTTTATGAGAATTTCATTTGAAATAAATAATCAACCTACTTCTATCGATATTGAAGATGGCAACACACCTTTACTTTGGGTAATTAGAGATGTTCTAGATTTAAAAGGAACTAAATTTGGCTGTGGTAAAGCGGCTTGTGGAGCTTGTACAATTATGATTAATGGTGAAGAAATTCGTTCATGTTCTTATGCGGTAAAATTTGCAGAAGGAAAAAAAGTAATAACTATTGAAGGTTTAGGAACACCTCAAAATCCGCATCCTGTTCAACAAGCCTGGATTGAAAAAGTAGTTCCTCAATGTGGCTATTGTCAACCTGGTTTCATGATGGCTACAGCAGCATTATTAGAAAAAGTTCCAAACCCAACAGACGAAGATATCGACCAAAATATAATTAATGTTTGTCGTTGTGCAACGTATTATCGAATGAGAAAAGCAATACATCGTGCAGCCGAAATAAAGAACACGATTACCAACTAATTTTTCGATTATGAGTAATACAAAACAACAAAACAAAGGAATTTCTCGTCGTAAATTTTTAGTTCGTGGTGGTTTAGGAACATTAGGAGTTTTGGCAGTTGGGACTTATGTTTTAAGAAACCCTTTAAGAAGATCTATTCTTGAAATGACTGAAACTATTCCTCCTTCGTATATTGGAAGCGGAACAAAACCTAACCTATGGTTTGAGTTAACAAAAGAAAATAAAGTTATTTTTCATTCGCCAAAAGTTGAAATGGGACAAGGTTCCTTTACAAGTTTTGCACAAATGATTGCGGATGAAATGGATGTAGCCATAAATCAAATCGAGGTGATCGGAGCAGCCACGAAGACAGGTGTTATTGATGCCTTAAGTACAGGTGGAAGTTTATCTGTCGGAGGACTCTGGAAACCTTTGCGTGAATTGTCAGCAACAATGCGAGAAATGTTAAAAATTGAAGCAGCTAAAAAGTTAGATGTAAATCCTTCTACCTTAACCACTAAAAATGGAATTGTTTCCGGCGGAGGTAAATCAATGACTTATGCTGAAATTGCTGAAGGTGTTATGGAATGGATCGTTCCAGACACTCCAAATTTAAAACCTATGAAAGACTACAAGTTCATAGGAAAGCCAATTCGTAGAATTGACTTAAATGCAAAGGTTTTTGGAGATCCTATTTTTGGTTTAGATGCTGAAATGCCAAATATGTTGCATGCTACAATAATTCGTTCCAATACTGTTGGAGCTAAATTCAAAAGCGCTAGTACAAATAAGGCAGAAAATATGCCAGGTGTCGTGAAAATTGTTCAAATAGATGATTGGGTTGGCGTAGTGGCAAAAAGTTATCCGCAAGCTTTAGCAGCTAAATTTGAAATTGACGTAGAATGGGATATATCTAAAAAGTGGACTGAAGAAGAAATTCGTGGATTATTACAAGTCGGTAAAGGTGACGAAATGATAACCCAAAAACAAGGAAATGCACTTGACCCAAATGATGATTCCACAGTTTCCATAGCATTTACAAGTCCTATTGGAGCTCACGCACAAATTGAACCCAACGGTGCTCTTGCAGATTATAATGATGGGAATATATCTATTATACTTTCTACACAAGTTCCAGGTAAAACCCAAGAATATGTTGCGAAAGCCTTAGGTGTTGATAAAGAAAAAGTGAATGTTGTTCCTACTTACTTAGGCGGTGGATTTGGTAGGCGATTAAATACAAATCATGCGATTCAAGCTGTTCAATTATCAAAAGAAGTAGGAAAACCTGTTAAATACATTTTCACAAGGAAAGAAGAGTTTCAAAATGATTTATTTAGACCTCCTACTCATCATGTAATGCGTGGTAAACTAAATTCTGAAGGCTTCTTAGATAGTTTAGAACATCATTATGCAAGTGGAGATGTTGCTACAGGATCTATTCTATTTCCAAATGCTGTCAATTCAATCTTAGGAACAGATATCGGTGCAATGCGAGGTGGTAATATTATGTATGATAAAATTCCAAATCATAGAGCAGTTCAGTGGCATACAACCTTACCGTTTGCAACAAGTTGGTGGAGAAGTTTGGGTTTATTGGCGAATACTTTTGCAATTGAAAGTTTTGTTGATGAAATGGCTATTAAATCAGGAAAAAATCCAGTTGAATTTCGATTAGCTAGTATTAGCAACGAGGGAAATCAAAAACGACTATATGATATTATTAAACTTGCGGCTGAAAAAGGCAACTATAATGATAAACCTTCAAATGGAATCGCTAAAGGATTCGCAGCGTCTACAGATGCAAATTCGCCTTCTGCCCATGTTGTGGAAGTTTCAATAGAAAATAGTCAAATTAAAGTTCACAAAGTTGTTTGTGCTTTCGATTGTGGTGTAACCGTAAATCCAGATCAAGTAAAAGCACAATGTGAAGGATCTATAATTATGGGAATGAGCGGTGCTATGTTTGAAAAAATGACTCTTGAAAATGGTCAACTCTCTCCGACGATCTACGGTCCTTATGATATGGCTTTAATGAAACATGCTCCAAAAGAAATTGATATTCATTTTATACAAGGAGTAGATATTCCATTACCAGTTGGAGAACCACCAATGGGACCAATTGGCGCAGCTGTAGCTAATGCAGTTAGAAGACTAACTGGGAAAAGATTAACAGATCTTCCTTTAAAATTATCTTAGTTTTATGTATTTTTCTACTTAGATTACAAAATAGAAAACTCAATTCTAAAGAAAATAAATCATTTTGACACACGAATTTAAAAACATTGTAAATCAAGCAATAACAAATCAAAACAAAGGAATTAAGAATGTTTTGGCTACCGTTGTATATCTAGAAGGTTCCTCCTACAGAAAACCTGGAGTTAGAATGTTGTTATCTTCTGATGGAAAAATGGTTGGCGCCGTTAGTGGCGGCTGTGTTGAAAAGGAAGTGCAAAGAAGAGCTAAATCAGTATTTGAAACAAGTAATTCAAAAGTAATCACCTATGATGGTCGTTATCGATTAGGATGTGAAGGAATCTTATACATTCTTTTAGAACCATTTCATCTATCTCCAGAGTTTTTCGAGGATTTTGAAGTTTCGTTAAAAAATAGAGATCCTTTTCAAATAGATTCATCTTTTAAAAAAGAAGATGAGTACATTTTTAATATCGGTTCTATGATAAAATTAAAAAATAACTCGTACTCCTTCTCTCCTAGTCTAAATGAAGAAACTTTTGACACACATGAAATATTTCAGCAAACTTTACAACCTTGTTTCAGATTATTAATAATTGGAGGAGAACATGATGCTGTAAAACTTTGTGCTTCTGCAAGCTTATTAGGTTGGGAAGTAGATGTGATTACTTCGGAAAAAGACCCAAAACAACTCACTGATTTTCCTGGTGCAAATTCTATTATTGCAGTTTCTCCTGAAATTGCAGAATTGTCAGTTGATAATGAAACAGCTGTAGTTTTGATGAATCATAATTACGTAAAGGACTTAAAGTATCTTATAAAACTTGAACCCTTACATCCATTTTATATAGGAATTTTAGGATCTGCGAAAAGAAGAGAACAATTACAAAATGAATTATTTCATTATACTACAGACCTGTCAGAAAAGTTTTTAGATACGATTTATAGTCCAGCAGGATTAAATATTGGAGCAATTACCCCAGAAGAAATTGCATTATCTATTTTATCAGAAATATTAGCAATAACAAGGAAGAAAACTCCTGTTTCATTGCGAACTTTAACGGGTAAAATTCACGCGTAATTTCATGAAAATCGCCACTTTAATTTTAGCAGCAGGGTCTTCTTCAAGAATGGGAAGTCCTAAACAGTTATTGTCTGTAGGGAATACTACATTATTAGGCACAGTAATTGAAAAAATACTTTTATTAAATAATAATTCCATTTACTGTATACTCGGGTCAAATGCAGATATAATTAAAGAATCCATAGCTAAATATGATTTGACTATTTTAACTAATTCAAATTATAGAAAAGGATTATCAACAAGCATAGCTTCAGGTATTCGGCATATTAAAAACTTAGATTACGATGCTGTCTTAATTGTTTTGGGAGATCAACCAAACATACAAATTAATTATTTCCAGAAAATTATCGAGAAATGGAAAAGTTCTCAGGATTTTATTATTGCTTCGAACTACCCCTCACGAAAAGGTGTTCCAGCATTATTTCCTAAAAAACATTTTACTCTTTTGGAAAATTTAGAAGGTGATAAAGGTGCCTCAAATATTTTAAACAGTGATGAATTTCCTATTTTTACAATAAACTCAAATATCGATTTATTTGATGTTGACACCCAAAATGACTATCAAACTTTGATTAATAAAACACTATGATTTCAGTTTCCGAAGCAATACAACATATTGAAAATCATTTTTCGAAAATGCCTTTGGTTATAAAGCCAATTGAAAAAACCTTAGGATACATCCTAGGAGAAGATATTATTTCCCCGATTAATATGCCTCCATTTAAGCAGTCTGCGATGGATGGTTACGCCTTTGTGCATTCAAATAATAACGATTATTTAGTGTCTGGTGAAGTTCCAGCAGGAAGTAATGAAAATTTCCCCGTGAACTATGATGAAGCTATTAGAATTTTTACAGGATCACGTATTCCCGATGATGCTGATACTGTTGTAATGCAAGAACATACCGAACGAAAAGGTGATAATCTTAAGATAACAACCCTTCCAGAGAAAGGCGCTAACGTAAGACCTTTGGGAAATCAAATAAAAATTGGCGATGTTGCTTTAAAAACTGGAACTTATTTAAATGAAGGAGCCATTGGCTTTTTAGCCGGTTTAGGAATTACTAAAGTACAGGTTTATAAAAAGCCAAAGGTTAGTATTTTAGTCACAGGAAATGAACTTCAAAAAGTTGGAAAAAAACTAAAGGAAGGTCAAGTATATGATAGTAATTCTATTACTTTAAAACTTGCGCTGAAACAATTAGGTATTAAAAAAGTTCGTATTTCTAAGGTTAAAGATACTTTTAAAGCAATCTTCAAAACTATTAAAATAGAACTCAAAAAATCTGATGTAGTTTTAATTTCAGGTGGAATTTCTGTAGGTGATTACGACTTTGTAAAACAGGCATTACATGATAACGAAGTTGCAGAAGTTTTTTACAAAGTAAATCAAAAGCCTGGAAAACCTTTATGGTTCGGATATAATGATACAACTAAAGTTTTTGCTTTGCCGGGAAATCCAGCATCTAGTTTAAGTTGTTTTTATATGTATGTTCTTCCTCTGTTAAAAGCTCATTTAGGTTATTCAAATCCATATTTACCAAAAGAAAAAGCAATTCTAAATTCAGACATTAAAAATAAATTTGGTAAAACGTTATTTTTAAAAGGAACTGTTGAAAATGGTCAAGCAACTTTACTAGACGGACAAGCTTCTTCAATGCTCAAATCTTTTGCCGTTTGTAATGCGTTACTTGTAGTACCTAAAGATGAAACACTAATTGAAAAAGGACAAAAAATTGAATATATAAAATTGATTTAATGGCGTTTATTCAAGCGGACGTTCTCGTTCTATTTTTTGTAATTCTTGCAATAGTAGCTTTTTTATATGCTAGCGTTGGCCATGGTGGTGCTAGTGGTTATTTGGCCCTAATGGCTTTATTTGCATTTCCAATTACTGTAATGAAACCGACAGCTTTATTACTAAACATTTTTGTCTCTGGAATATCATTTTGGTTTTTTAAGAAAAACAATCATTTTAAGTGGAATCTTTTTTATCCTTTTGCTTTAACATCAATACCAATGGCATTTGTAGGAGGATATATTTCTATAAATGCTACCTTGTATAAGCAAATATTAGGAGTGTTTTTAGCTTTTGCTATTTTAAAAATGTTAAATGTTTTTGGAAAGGAGAAATCTAGTATCACAGAAAATAATTTGAGATTGTCCTTACTTATTGGAGCTTTCATAGGTCTGTTCTCGGGAATGATTGGTATTGGCGGAGGAATTATATTAAGTCCCGTTATAATACTTTTAGGATGGGGAACTATGAAGCAAGCTGCCGCTGTTTCAGCTCTATTTATTTTTGTTAATTCTATATCAGGAATTATAGGTTTTATTTTAAAAGGTGGTGTGATTCCAAATGAAGCATGGTTTTTTATACCAATTGCTGTAATTGGTGGAAGTCTAGGTGCTTTATACGGAAGTAAAAAATTTAATGGATTTGTATTAAAATATGTTTTAGCCGGAGTTTTAACAATCGCCGCAGTAAAATTATTCTTAATTTAGAAATATGGAAATAAAATACTTTGGAGAAATAGCTGAGAAAACTAATAAGACCAATGAATCTATTAGTATGGAAAAGCAAAGTTTGTTTGAATTAATATCTTATCTTGAAAATGAATACAATATTCTAACCAAGGACATTCAAATTGCTGTAAATCATAATCTTGTTTCAAAGGATATTGACATCTCTTTTGAAGATAAGGATGAAGTTGCTATTCTTTCACCGTTTGCAGGTGGATAAATTATATTTTACTCAACTTTTTTGCTGCTTCTAGTAACGTTTCGTCTGTTTTTGCAAAACAAAAACGTAACATATGTTTGTCCGTAGCATCTTCGTAAAAAACTGAGATCGGAATTGCAGCAACTCCGTGTTCAGTGACTAACTCTCTCGCAAAATCTAAATCGTTCTTAGTACTAATATTTTTATAGTTCACGATTTGAAAGTATGTTCCTTCAGATGGCAGTACTTCAAAACGACTATCCTTCAGAGCTTCTCGAAATAAAGTTCTCTTATTTGAATACATTTTTGCAACTTCATCAAAATTAACAATGTCTAAATACTCTGAAATTACATGTTGTGAAATACTATTTACACTGAAAACTAAAAACTGATGTACCTTTTTAATTTCTTTCATCAGGTGTTCAGGAGCAATTAAATATCCGACTTTCCAACCAGTAACATGTAACGATTTTCCAAATGAGGAAGCAATAATTGCTCTATCTCTCAATTTAGGTCTACTATTTACTGAAATATGAGGATGTTTAAATGAAATATATTCATAGACTTCATCGCTCAGTAAGATAACGTTTGGATGTTTCTCAAGTATTGATTCTAGATTTTCATAATCACTTTTTGACCAAATTTTCCCCGTAGGATTGTGTGGATTGTTTACTACAATGAGTTTCGTTTGTGAAGTAATTGCATCTTCAATTCTATTGAAATTTGGAGAATAATCATCATTTAAAGAAATTCTAACTGGCTTCCCTCCTGCTACCAATACAGATGGCTCATAACTATCATAACTTGGATCTAAAATAATGACTTCATCTCCAGATGCAACTAATGCATTTATTGCCGTGTAAATACCTTGTGTAGCTCCAGAAGTTACTAATAACTCAAAAGAAGTATCAATAGATCTACCATAATTCTTTAAAGTTAACCCAGCTAATTTATCTAATAATGACGGTAAACCTACCATTGGAGTATACTGATGAATATTTTCTTTGAGTAAACATTCAGAAATTTCTAATAACCTATTATCTATGGGAAAGTTTGGAAAACCTTGAGATAAATTGATAGCATTATGCTGATTTGCCAGTTGTGACATCACAGAAAATATACTAGCTGAAGTATTAGGAAGTTTAGACATGTTAAATTAAAATTCAAGTTATACGAAAATATAATTTTGATTTAAATAAAGGAATTATTTAAGTTCTTTAATTCTTTATTATAGAATTAAACAATTTTGTTTGAGCATGTTAAATACTCTTACATTGAGAAACCTTAACATTTCTTTCACGATTAAGGCCTTAGGTTATCCGTAAATTTGGTAGAAATAAATCAAACCATGAGAAAATTAATACTAACACTACTAGTAGGGTTGTTTTGTTTACCTTCGTTTGCAAACGACTCATTAACAAAAGACTTTACAACGGGTAATCCAGAAATAGGTTCAATAAATGCCATGACTTTTGGCCCAAACGGAATATTATTTTTAGGAGATAGTGAAAATTCACAAATTGTTGCAGTTGATATGAGTTCAGCCAAAAAAGCAACAAACAAGAAGTTATATATAAAAGATATTGAATCTCTTTTAAGTGATTTATTGGGTGCTGATAGTGATCAGCTACAAATTATAGATCTGGTTGTAAATCCTGTAAATCAAAATGTGTATTTAGGAGCACAACATAGCTCTGGAAAATCACTTCTTTTCCTTGTTAATAATAATACATTGGAAAATGTGTCTTTAAGTTCTGTTTCATTTTCAAAAACAGCCGTATCAAATGTAATCAAAGCTGATGCTAAAGATCGAAGAGGAAGACCTTTAAGAAGACTAGCCATTACGGATATTCAATATGGTAATGGACAAGTAATGATTTCAGGATTAAATAATGCTGAATTTGCGTCAACGTTTAGATCAATTCCATTTCCTTTTACAAATAATCAAAAAGATAGTTCATTAGAGATTTACCATGCGGCTCATGGAAAGTATGAAACCCATGCCCCGATTAAGACATTCATGACGACAACCATAAACAATCAACCACATATAATTGCAAGTTATACGTGCACACCATTAGTTGTTTTTCCTATGAATAGCTTAAACCCTGGTGCACACACAAAAGGAAGAACTGTAGCGGAATTGGGAAATTGGAATACTCCTTTAGATATTATTGAAATGACTAAAGATGGAAAACGCTATATTTTAATGGCAAATTCCAATAGAGCTTTAATGAAAATTAAAGTTTCAGATATTGAAGCGTTTAATACTTCTGTGAACACTCGTGTTAAAGAACGTGCAGGAACGAGCGGTGTTGATTTTATTAATTTACCTTTTGTTAATGTTCAACAATTAGATAAATTGAATGATACGCAATTTGTTTTTATTCAGAGAGAAGCTAACGGTAAACTAGCTTTAAAAACAAGTTCTAACCGTTGGTTGTAATACTTTAATTGCCACAATTTAATGCGATTAATAACACTATTATTTTTTATAATGACTTTGGAGTTGTTTTCACAATCTCCAAAGTTTTCTTTTTATAGAACGTCTATAAAAGTTGTAACTACTGATGTGCAAAATGTTATTAAAGTCTATAAAGGTACTTTTAAAAATTTACAAGAAATAAATAATAGAAAATCTATTATAGGAAATATAAAAAGACAAGGAGATAAATTAACGTTTTCTCCTTTACTTCCATTTCAAGTAGAGACTAATTATACCGTAGTTTATGGTAGGAAACTTTATGAGTTTTCTATTCCTTTAGAATCTAATTATAAGATTCTTGGTGTTAAAAATTTATATCCTAATTATTCTGAACTTCCATCAAATTTATTAAAATGGTATGTAGAGTTTTCAAAACCTGTAAATCCAACGAATATCTACGATCATATTTCCTTAATAGATAATATAACTCAAAAAAAGGTAGATAGAGCATTTTTGCCATTAGAAAATCCTTTGCTTTCAAATGATGGAAAACTCCTTACTCTATGGATAGAACCAGGAAGACAAAAAAGAGATTTAGGTCCAAATAAACATTTAGGAAAAGTTTTAGAAATTGGTAAATCATACACATTAATGATTGATGGAAATTTAAAGGATTCGAAAGGAATTCCAATGAGGTCTAATTTTACTTTTTCCTTTGAAGTTTTTGAGGCTGATAGGACTCAACCCGATATAAATAATTGGAAATTGAATCCTCCAAAAAGAAATACAAAAGATGAATTAGTTATACATTTAAATGATAAGTTAGATTATGGTAGTTTAATTAATAATCTTATACTATATAATAATAAACAAATTGAAGGTGTTTTTACTATCGATAGCAATAACAATAAAGTTATTTTTACACCATTTCATAAATGGAAACCTAATACGTACGTTTTAAAGTGTAATAAGTTAATAGAAGATTTAGCTGGGAATAACTTAGAACGTCTCTTTGATAGAGATGTACAAGAACAAAAGGTAACTCCTACTTTAGAGCGTAGTTTTACGATAAATTAGTAATAGTAATTCTGGTTTTTTATTTTTCAAAAAGAATAATGTTAGGATGAATTATTTTAAGACTCCTTAAAAAAATATTATTAATTAATCACTTGGTTTGTTTCTTTTTCTTAACCTCAAAATGTGAATTGATGCATAGTGGAAAAGGAAATCTTTCTCTACCAAAACTTATTCTTTATCTTTTAATGTAAAGCTCCAATGAAATAACACAATTCCAGAGAAATTAATTATTAATATTTTTTAATTATTTGAACATAAAAAAATAATCTAAATTCAAATAATTTTCCTTCTTGAATAACTTCTAACCTGTCTTTATTTGATTATGCAACCTTGTATATTAGTAATTTGTTACTTCGTTTATGAATTATTCAACTTAAGGTTTTCAAGTCCCATTGTAATAGACTTAGCAGACATTTTTATGTCATAAACTTAAACAATTAATCGTTCTATCACATTTTTTAAAAAAAATAACATATTAATTCCCATCTCCTATCGTATAAAAAGTTTATTACTTTTCCTTTAATTATAAAACAATTTCTAATGTACACATCTTCTTCTTGAATCGTCTGTTGTTCTTTTAAACGCATTTTACTTTTCGATTTACAAATGATTTACAATTCGATTTATTTGATTACAAAATTGTTAATTAGCAATAAACAAAATTAAATCAATGGATATTCGACTCAATATTCAAACTTAGAGCTAGGTAAAAAAATACGATTACCCAATAAGGATAATCGTATTCGTTAAGATGTTAAGTATACTTTTATATCTAATTTTTAGGCTCGTAACCTCTTCCTGGTGTGTAAGGAACTCCTAAATCAATTAATTTTTTCTCTAATGTTTTGATATCAATATTATAAATCTGCTCTACTCTCTTTTTAAGAACAATAATTTCATCTTTAGCTATTTCGTAATTATCACGATGTGTTTTTGTTGGAGTCGCAGTTGAATATTTTTGCTCATATCCAATTGCTCCTAAACGATTAGCTACAGGTAAAGGTTGATCAATATCTAATCTACGCTTAACAGCATCACCATATAAAGAAAGTCTTACTTTTATCAACTGTTTTTCGATATTTAATACATCTGTCATTAACGATCCAATTGGTTGTTCAGACTTTTTAATACCAACTTTGATATAACGTAATTTATTATTTGATTCAGACATTAAATTTCTAATGATTCCCATATCAGCTTGTAACTTTGCTAAATCCTTTTGGAATGCTACTTTCTCTGCACGGTTTTTAGCAGGCATTTCTACATTGTTTAATGCTTTAACCTCAAAACGTACTGGATCACTTAGCTTAGTGAGTTCTCCGTTTTTGTATAAAGACATTTCAACTGTATATTGTCCAGGAGCAACCAATGTTCCTTCATCTTTACCACTGAAAGGGTTATAAAAAGATGATTTTCTTAAATTAATAGGATTTTGCGGTGTATATCTTAAATCCCAGTGAAATCTTTGAACGCCTTTTACTGCTGGCTTAAATTGCTTTTTAATTACTTTTCCATTTGAATCTTTAATAACAAAAACTAATTCATCTTTGGTTTCGTCAGTTTCCGCCTTTAAAGCTTCGTATGAAGGATAGGGAGTGTCCGAACCAGATTTAGTAAGCTCTTTCTCTTTCTTTTGACGCTTACTTTTTAAGGTTTTGTAGCTTGAATCGTAGTAATATGTGATTAAAGCTTCTGGACCTAAATTATCAGCAGTATAGAAATTATCACCTTGGAAAGATTTTCCAGGTAAACCTAAAGGACTACTTTGCTCCCACATTAATGCAGTCCTGATTGGATATATTTTAGCTTTTTCGGTAGGTTTAGCATTCTCAATAGTTCTAAGAACAGAGTAATCGTCTAAAACATAAAATCCACGTCCGAATGTACCCAGAACTAGGTCATTCTCGCGTTCTTGAATAGCAATATCTCTAACCGCAATTGTAGGTAAACCTTTTTTTAACTGTTTCCAGTTTGATCCTTGATTTGGTGAAAAGAATGCACCAAATTCAGTTCCTACAAATAATAAGTTTTTATCGATGTGATCTTCCTCAATAGCATAAACACTTCCTCTTTCTGGTAAATTAGACTGAATCGGATTCCAGCTTCTACCTTTATTTGTTGATTTAAATATATAAGGTTTAAAATCTCCATATTTATGATGGTTAAAAGCCACGTAAATTATATTTTCATTATGTCTAGATAAGAATACACTATTTACATAAGATTGTTCTGGTGCTCCAGAAATCTTAGAAATTTTACGCCAGTTTTGTCCACCATCTTCAGAAATATGAATTAATCCATCATCGGTTCCAGTAGCTAACAAGTTTTTATTTAATGGAGATTCAGAAAAGGCAACGATACTTCCAAAAAGCGAAGTCGATCCGTTTTTCATAACAGCATCCATGCTTACTACTCTGTCATACACTTTTAAAGTATTTCTATCAATTTGTTGAGATAAATCATCGCTAATCACTTCCCAACTATTTCCATAATCATCTGACTTAAATACTTTATTGGCAGAAAAATATAATCTTCCAGGAACATGTCTACTCACAACTAAAGGTGCGTCCCAATTAAAACGATAGGCATTCTCACCTTTTCTTGCTTTAGGTTTGATTCCTACAGTTTCACCACTTTTTTTATCGTAACGTACTAACCCTCCATATTGAGATTGCGCATACACAATATTTGGATTATTCGGATCTATCTGAGACTCAAAACCATCTCCTCCATTTGTAATAAACCATTCTGAATTACGAATACCGTGATTGGTTAATACTCTTGATGGTCCACCTAAACTGAAATTGTCTTGAGTTCCACCATAAATATTGTAAAATGGTGCATCGTTATCTACGGCAACTTTATAAAATTGAGTAACAGGAAGATTCTTTTTAAAGTCCCATGTTTTAGCTCCATCGAAGGTTTCATAAATACCCCCATCACATCCTACTAACCAATGTTTATTGTTGTTTGGATTAATCCACATACAATGATTATCAACATGCTTAGTATCTTCTCCAACTAATTCAAAACTCTTTCCTCCATTATGAGTTACTGCCATCCAAGTATCCATTGAATATACCGTGTTTTCATCTATTGGATCTGCAATTATTTCTTGGTAATAATTACCACTTGTTACATGGGAACTGCGTTTTTCCCAACTTGCACCTCTATTTGTAGAAGCGTAAAAACCACCTTTACGATTAGCAGCCTCTACAATTGCATAAATAATTTCTGGATTTGCAGGAGAAATTGCTAATCCAATTCTTCCTAATTCAACACCAGGTAGTCCTTTGTTAATTTTGGTCCAAGTTTCTCCCCCATCTTCACTTTTGTGCATACCAGATCCTGGTCCACCACCAACATAAGTGTAGACGTGACGTCTTCTTTGTAATGTTGATGCATATAAAACATTTGGATCTCTAGGATCCATAACAACATCGTTTACTCCAGTGTGTTCATCTACTTTTATAACAGATTTCCAAGTTTGACCACCGTCTTCAGTTTTATATAAACCTCTGTCTCCACCTTTGCTCCATAACGGACCAATTGCAGCGACATAGACAATATTTGAATTTTCTGGATGAACTATAATTTTTCCGATATGCTCAGAATTCTTAAGTCCCATATGTTTCCAAGATTTTCCTCCGTCTAGAGATTTGTATACACCATCTCCATAGGCGACTGATCGTTGATTGTTATTTTCTCCTGTTCCAACCCATATAATATTGGGATTGTTAGGGTCAACACTAACACATCCAATGGAATATGATCCTTGTGAATCAAAGATTGGTTGATATGTAACTCCCGAGTTTACAGTTTTCCATACACCTCCAGCTGCAGTAGCCACATAATACTCAAACGGATTTTTAGGGTTGAAGGCGAAATCGGCTATACGTCCTGATGTTAAAGCTGGACCAACATTACGCCATTTTAATCCAGAAATACTGATTTTACTTAATTCAGATTTTTTGTTTTTGTTCTTTTGAGCATTACTAAAAAGATTCGTACTCAAAAAAATACTCAAAAAGACAATGAGTGTTTTTCTCATGAATAAAAGATTCTTAAAATTATTTGATTAATAAAGATTAGTTAGTAAAAACATCTTTTAACAATTGCTGTAAACTTTCCCAAGATTTTTGGTCAGCTTCAGCATTATATGCTAGCGGAAGTTTGAATTTTTCTCCATTTGCATCTGCTTCTTTAGAGGTAAAACTATGCTTTGCTCCTGGATAAGAAACGTATTCATACTTTTTTCCTAAAGAATCTAATGCAGAAGTAAATGCTTTTACTGATTCAGGACTTATGAATGGATCTTCAGCTCCGTTACATACTAATACACGAGCTTTTAATTCTTTGTTTGGCATTACAGGAAGTTGCACTCCACTATGAAAAGCGGCAACAGCATCTAAATCTTCTCCAGTATTAGCCATTGTTAAAGCAACACTACCGCCAAAACAATATCCGATTGCAGCAATTTTATCAACATCCACAGATTCATGCTTTTTTAATAGATCTAACGCTGCTTTAAAGCGTGCTTTTGCCACGGGTAAATTAGACATTACACTATTTGCAAATTTACCAGCATCCTCAGGATGACTTGCTTGTTTTCCGTCACCATACATATCAATGGCAATAGCAGTGTAACCTAATTCGGCTAACATGTCTGCACGTTTTCGAACATAATCATTATGTCCCCACCATTCATGCACTATGACTATACCAGGTCTTTTTCCTTCTACATTTTCATCAAAAGAAATATATCCCTTTAATTTTGTTGAATCAGTGGCATAGATTACTTCTTTACCTTTAACGTTTACTATTGCTTGTTTCAAATTTGCAGAATTTTCTTCCTTCTTTTTGTTTTCATTTTTACACGAAAATAGTACTGCAATTGCAATTAATACTGTAAAAAATTTAATTAGTTTCATTTGGGTTAGATTTTAAGTTTTATAAAGATAGTAATTGCTGCTTTAAAACTTGAACGGTTACTACAGTTACTCATATAATTATGAATTTCTTAAGATTTAAAAAACATTAGTTAATTCAGTACTATTATATTTGCTCAATTACTTAATTAACTAGTTAAATACATTCAGATGGTAAAGACGATATTTTTTGTAGCTATTTTATTTATGAACAGTTTGACGATTATAGCTCAAGATTTAGTTCAATCTGGACCTATGGTTGGTTATTCTTCAATGAAGGAAGCTTTATTATGGGTGCAGACTAAAAAAGCAGCCGAAGTACATTTTGAGTATTTCAACAAAGAAGAACCTAAAAAGAGATTTAAAACAGAAAAATATACAACTGAAAAGAAATTTGGTTTCGTTGCGAAATTAATTGCAAATGAAATTCAACCAGGAAAGAAATATACCTATGAAGTATTTGTTAATGGTAGAAGGATAAAACGAGATTATCCAATGGAATTTCAAGCGCAAACGCTTTGGCAATGGAGAACAGATCCACCTGAGGTGAATTTTGCTGTTGGAAGTTGTAATTATGTAAACGAAAAAGAAGTTGATAGACCTGGAAAACCTTATGGGAGTGAACATGAAATTTTCACTACAATCCATAGAAAGAAACCGGATTTCATGCTTTGGTTAGGTGATAATACATATTTAAGAGAAGTTGATTGGGATTCACGAACAGGTTTTCTTCATAGGTACACACATACTAGATCTTTACCAGAACTTCAACCATTATTAGCATCAACACATCATTATGCAATTTGGGATGACCATGACTTCGGACCCAACAATGCTGACGGAAGTTTTCCAATGAAAAAAACAGCCTCTGAAATCTTTAAATTATTTTGGGGAAATCCAAATTATGATGTTATTGATAAAGGAGGGATAACAGGGTATTTTCAATGGGCTGACTTAGATTTTTTCTTATTGGATAATCGCTATTATAGAACCGCAAATAACAATCAAACAGAAGAGCGTCAAATGCTAGGTAAAGAACAAATTGATTGGTTAATTAATGCATTGACTTTTAGTCGAGCCCCATTTAAATTTATCGCTGTTGGTGGACAATTCATTAGTTCTGAAGCAATGTATGAAAATCATGCTATTTATCAGAACGAACGTACTTATTTAATTCAGAAGATTCGTGAAGCGAAAATCGAAGGAGTCATCTTCCTAGATGGTGATCGTCATCATACAGCATTAAGTAAAATGCAAGAAAGTAATAGAGTGTATCCTATATACGACCTAACATGTTCTTCTTTAACTGCGGGGGCACACGCCAATAAAGAAGAGTTAAATGTATATAAACTTCAAGAAACTCTTGTTGGTCAACATAATTTTGGAATGCTCAAAGTAAGTGGCCCAAGAAAGGAAAGAGTGCTTAGTATTCAAATTTTAGATAAGGATGGAAAGGAACTTTGGATAAAGCAAATTCAAGCAAAAGATCTAAAGTATAAATCAAAAAGAAGATAATTCAATCAATTTTTACAAAGAAAAGCGACCTTGTAATCAAGGTCGCTTTTCCGTTATAATAAATTTATATTTTTAATAACCTGCAGCTTGTCCATCTTTACGACTTTCAGAAGCTCCATGATATACTTTATTTTTATCATTCCACATGATTCCTTGATATCCACCATAAACTCCTCTAACAGTGCCAATTCGATGACCTCTGTCAATTAATCCTCGAATTGTTGTGTAAGGAATCCCAGATTCTGTTCGAATGGTTCCAGTATTCGTAGTTGTTTCTCCCATTGGGTTAGCGCCGCCAGTATGGTCAAATCTTGGTGCATCTCCAGCTTCTTGTAAATTCATTCCGAAATCTACTAAATTCATAACAATCTGAGTATGCCCCATGGGTTGAAAATCTCCACCCATAACCCCAAAGCTAACAAAAGGTTTTCCATTTTTAGTAATAAAAGCAGGAATAATTGTATGAAATGGTCTCTTGTTTGGTTCATAGGTATTTGCTTGCCCTTTTTTTAAACTAAATAATTCTCCCCTATCTTGGAGCATAAATCCTAATTCAGGAGGAACCATTCCCGATCCCATTCCTCTATAATTACTTTGAATCAATGAAATCATTGTTCCGTTTTTATCTGCAACCGTCATATAAATAGTTTCACCCGCAGAAATTTTACCCGCATTATATTTTCCTGCTCGTTTCCCAATTTGAGCTCTTCTCTTCTCAGCGTATGAATCTGAAAGTAATTCGGTAACAGGAACTTTAAAGAAATCCATATCTGCATAATATTTGGCTCTATCTTCAAAAGCTAATTTTTTAGCTTCCGTAAAAAGGTGTAAGTGTTCTGTACTACCAAATTCGATATTTGAAAAATCATATCCTTTTAGGATTTGTAACATTTGTAAAGCCGCAATGCCTTGTCCGTTTGGTGGTAATTCCCATACATCATAACCTCTATAGTTTACAGAAACAGGCTCTACCCATTCAGATTTATGTTTATTTAAGTCTTTTGCAGATAAAAAGCCTCCTTGGTTTTTTATAAACTTACCAATAGTTTTAGCAATTTCTCCTTTGTAAAAAGCATCTCTTCCGCCTTTAGCAATTTTTCTATATGTGTTTGCTAAATATGGATTCTTGTAAATTTCTCCTTCGTTAGGCAGTTTCCCTCCGTTTTGTGTGATATAGGTTTCAGTAATGTTTGGGAAATTTTTAGATTTATAAAAAGGAATGCTTCTTTGTAAATACCATGCAATTAGTTCAGTTAAAGGAAAACCATTCTCCGCATAATTGATAGCAGGAGCTAATATTTCAGACATTGGTTTAGATCCAAACTTATTGTGAAGTTCAAACCATCCGTCAACGGCACCTGGTACACTCACTGGAATTGGTCCGTGAGATGGAATTTTAGTCATGTTATTTTTTTCAAAATACTCCAAAGTCAATTTTTGAGGTGAACGTCCACTTGCATTTAAGCCATATATCTTTTTTGTTTTTCCATCCCAAACTATAGCAAATAGATCACCTCCAATTCCACAACCTGTTGGTTCCATTAATCCTAATGCAGCATTAGCTGCAATGGCAGCGTCAATTGCATTACCACCTTTTTTTAAGATATCTAAACCAATTTGTGTAGCTAAAGGATGGCTCGTGGCAACCATTCCATTTTGTCCTAAAACTTCAGAACGAGTTGCAAATGGTTCACCTGTGATTCTATCTTGAGCTTCTGTGTATTGTAAATTCATTGTAATACAAAAAGCCATAAGAAGTAATTTTCTCATAAGTATGCGCTTTCAGATTTTATTTGTGCCTCTAAAATACTAAAGAATATACTCTAAATTCAAAACAAACAATTATTTAACAGGACCTTTGAAATTGTTATATATTACTTTCATAAATAAATTACACTTTATAATTAGTACATTTGATTACTATCTTTAAAATCAAATATGCCATGTTCAACTGTTTAGCAACGATTAGAATTCTTGTACTTTCAATACTATCTATATCTATTTTTTATTCTTGCAAACAAGAAAAGAAAGACACAAATAAAAATGAAGAAAAAGTAGTGAATACAACAAATTTAGAATTAAAAAAATCATTGACCTTTTATGCTTCTTTTGATAATGGTGTTAAAGCTGACTTTGCTTTGGGAGATGCCGAAATGTATACAGCTCCTAATAGAAACAGCGTTGATTCAGCAAAATTAGGACTGCATAAACCAGATATTAAACTTGAAGAAAATAAAGGAAAATTTGGATCAGGTTTAGTTTTTACAGAAAGAAGTAAAGGCTATATCTATTATCCTAGTACAAAGAATATTTCTTATGATTCAATTAATTGGAATGGAGCTATTTCGTTTTGGCTAAGTTTAGATCCAGCTAAAGATTTAGAACCAGGCTATTGTGATCCTATTCAAATTACAGATGTGAGTTATAATGATGCTGCAATTTGGGTTGATTTCACAAAGGAAAACCCTCGTGATTTTAGATTAGGAGTAATTGGTGATAGAAATGTTTGGAACCCAAATCCAGAAGGACCAGATAATGAAAATCCTATTTTTAATAAGCGATTAACTGGAGTTAAAAACCCTCCATTTGGAACTCGTCAATGGACTCACATTTTAATTAACTTTTCTGGCTTAAACACTAAAGAAGGAAAAGCATCTTTATATATGAATGGTGAGTTAAAAGGAACTAGAGTAAATATTGATACTCCTTTTACTTGGGAACTCAATAAGTCTAATATCTATTTAGGACTGGGATATATTGGTTTAATGGATGAATTGTCAATTTTTAATAGAAGTCTTACTGAAACAGAGATTATGGCTTTATACAAATTAAAAAATGGTATTCATTCAATTTTAAAGTAAAATTAATTCTTTACTCTACTAAAATTAGGAGTTTAACCATCGTTTAAAATCACTGGATTTTTGTCTACTTACAATAAATTCTTGATCTCTCGGATTAGTAATGGAAAGTTTAACTCTATGATTAAAGTATGGATTTAATTTTTCAACTGACGATTTTGAAACAATTTGTCCACGGTTAATTTTATAAAATTGAGATTGATTTAGAGAAGAATACAATTGATCAATTGTTTCATCTATTATGAATCGTTTGTTATGAGTAACTCCAAATGAGATGCTATTCTCGGAATACACATAAAGAATTTCTGATATTTTGATTTGAACAAATCCACTACCTTCTTTTACCAATATACCAGACCTATATTGTGGTTCCTGCACGGATTCAAGAAGCTGTTTTAAAATTTTTGGTTGAATAGTGTTAGAAGAATTTGTTTTATTGAATTTAGTTAAGGCGGCGTCTAAATCCTCTCGTTGAATTGGTTTCAACAAATAATCTATACTATTCACTTTAAATGCTTGAATTGCATACTGATCAAAAGCTGTAGTAAAAATTATTGGTGATTCTACTTCCAGATGCTGAAATATTTCAAAACTTAAGCCATCCGCTAATTGAATGTCCATAAAAATTAGATCTAGATTTTTATTTATTTTAAGCCAAGAAATAGCTTCTTCCACAGAATCAATTACATCCAGTACATTGAAATTTAAAGCACTTTCATTTAGTAGATTTTCTAATTGTCGAGCAGCTCTTGGTTCGTCTTCAATAATAAGTATATTCATAACTAGCACTTTAAATCAGATGTCTTTAGTAGAGGTAAAAATACTCTAAAACAATTATTATCCTTTTCGATTTGCACAGGTATATTAGTAATTAAACTGTATCGTTTTTCAATATTTTTCAATCCAATTTTAGTAGATGAAAGTTTGGTAGATTTTAATTGGATATTGTTGGAAACTGATATTTTATTATCTGTAAGTGCAATATAAATTTCAAGCGGTTTTGATTTTGATACTATATTATGTTTTATAGCATTTTCCGTTAAAAGCTGTAAACTCATTGGAACAATAAGTTGATGTAAATTCTGAGTAGGAATATTCCAATAAACCTTTAAATTATCACCAAATCTTTCCTTTTGAATATGAATGTATGCCTTAACAAATTTGACTTCTTTCTCCAAAGAAATTAAATTCGAGTTTCCTGACTCAATTATAAAACGGTAAACATTCGATAAATTATCTACAAATGTTTTAGCATTTTCTTTAGGGTCTTGATCTATAATATCTCTCAAAGTATTTAAACTATTAAAAAGAAAATGTGGCTGCGCTTGATTTCTAAGTGCATCAAGCTGTGCCTGTATAATTATTTGTTTAGTTTGTTCTTCTTCACGAATAGATTTCTTTAACCGAATGTAATAATATATGGCTTCATAAATAGCCATTGTCATGGTTGTAATAATAGTAACTGGGAGTAAAATTCTTAATTGAGTTGTATGATTTATATTATCTCCTAGTAATGAAAAGAAGAATTTAATAAACTTTCCTCCAAGGTAGTCAACTAAGGTAACCACAATAATTATTGACGATATAAATAAGATAATTCTCTTGGTATCATCTTTAAAATTAGGAAATTTCTTTCTCAAAAATATTAAAACACTTCTAAGAATTATCCAATCACAAACTGTATAAAATAATGAAACACTCCAACTCCAAATTGCAATAGAAAATGGTAATCTGATAAACGATTTGCTAAATAAATAGTCGGTTATAAAACTTAGAATTAAAATTCCGATTAAACTGAACCAAAAGTCATTAAAACCTAAATATTGTATTCGTTTTTTTTTGTTGAATATTAACATGATTTATAATCTTAATAATGGAATTCCCTGTTTAGCTTGATAAAATGTAAAACCAATCCAACTTGCATATAAAAATCCAAAAAATAAAACTAATAATATTTGTTTGTTCATAGTAAATTTCATTTTTTTTGAGGTTATCATTGCAAATAAAGGTATTATTTGAATGGCATGTAACCCAAAAAAATGTGCTACTCTTAAATCTCCAGCAATTGTGCTCCAATTTACAAATGGCAACCCTTCTCCTCCATCTAAAATTCCAACACTATGTGACATTTGATTTATCATTTGCCCACCAATCCAACTTCCTACTATTATAATGATCCATCCTAAAATAATTCCTAATTGAATTGATTTATGAGTTCTAAGCTTTAGCCTGATAGAATCAATTAACATTAATAGCATAATTAAAACATTTATACCAATTAAAACTCCCATCATTGCAAATAAAATACCGTCAAATAAAGAAGATTGATTATAATGCGATGGAACTCCTCTAGCACCTTGCATCACAATTATTGCAGTTTCAAAGAAAATCGTAAATGAAACAATATTATTTATAATATTCCTTTTCTTTTTTGAATAAGGATAGAACGTAATTAAATATCCAGAAGTCAGTAAAAATACAGCATCTGATATCAAGAATTTTAAAGGTTTAATCCATACGTTTACTCCCAACAATGTCCTTTCATCGATCAATAATCCTACAGTGGCTATAATAGCAAAGAATAAATGTATCAACACAATACTGAATAGTATTGGGCTTTCTTTTTTTACTGTGTTAATAATTGTTTTAAGATATTTCATTTTCAGAGTTTTTTAAAGATTTCATAATCATAAATAATAGAAAACCAATTGGTCCAAACATAAAAGTTCCAAATAAACAAAGAGCGATTAAAAGTTGATGAATGTTATATTTATTATTCTGATTAACAATCCATATACCAACCAATAAATCAAAGACTAAATAATGAATCCAACCCGCTAAAACAGCATTTTCTTTAGTAAATAAACCCATTACAGAATTTAAACTACCAAAATCCATCATTCCTTCGGTTCTTAAATAATGAATAATATAAACAGCATATACAAGTGATAGTGCTATAGGAATTAACTTATAATCAATAAGAAATCTTGTTATTTTCCATTTCGGCACAAAAACTAATAATAGCCACATTGGAATAGCTATAAAATTTGCCATTGAAAATATTTCTGATGTTGTCATAGTGTAAGTTTTAAGCTTTGGTTATGAATCAAATTTCTGCATAATTAACAAGTCATGGAAACTAATTAATTTGAAACATCGTTATTTCAATTTGAACTGTAAAAAAGTATATAATTAAGATTTTTCCAATGTAAATAACCTATGAAAACACTTACTTGTATCAAAAAAAGTTTGCAATTCTTATTTCACTAAGTCATTAATATTAACTAAATTGTAATTTAATATGAATTATACAATTGTTATTACAGACTCTTCTTGATGTATAGATTAAACTCAACGTTTTTATGGTATACGCTCTTTTGTATATCTATTTTATTTTTTAATCATTCTGGGTATGGTATCAGTTCAATTCATAAAGGCGAAGCACAAGAACACTCAAAAAATCCTGTTGTTTCACAAAATACCGAAACATTACTTGATTCGGGATGGGAATTTTATTGGAATAAATTAATTGAACCTGAAGACTTCTCAGAGTTATCGAAACCAGATAGTATAGTTGAATTAAAGAGTTGGACTCTCTTTAAACTAAATAAAAAGCACTTACCTTCTTTTGGTTATGCCACTTATAGATTACGATTTACCTTACCATTAAATAGACCTAGTTCTTCTATTTTTATACCACCAGCTTATGCTGCTTCAAAAACATGGGTTAATGGAAAACTAATTTCTGAAATTGGAAAAGTAACTAATGTAAGAAACGATGTACTTCATAGAAGATATCGTCAAACAATTCCATTAGATATTCACGAATCAAATTTTGAGATAATTATTCAAGTGGTAAACTTCTATCATAATAAAGGTGGTTTGGATAAACCTTTATCAATTGCCGAAAGTTCATATCTTAATTCCAAAAACCGTAACAAAATAATAGCGGATATGTTATTTATTGGGTGCCTTGGTTTTATAGGATTATTCTTTCTCCTATTCTTTTTCTTTTATTGGAATAAGGACAAAGCTATATTTTATATAGGTATTGCTTGTGTGTCTTTGTCATATATGGCATTAAGCAGTAGATATGCTCCTCTAGCAGAATTGTTTCCCACAATGAGTTGGGCATTATTAACAAAGGTAGAATATATATCATTATTTTACTCTGGAACAGCGGTTAGCCTTTTTTTTAATACTATTTTTAAAGACTACACGCATGAGTTGTATTATAAGATATTAATAGTTGGGTTTTATACTTTAAGTTTTCTAGTAATTGTGTTACCTGCTCCACATTTTACAAAGTTTGTTTTACCCTTTTTAATTTATATGCTGTTGAATATTCTTTACGCATTTTATATAACTATCAAATCTATTAAAGAAAAAAAGCACGACTCAATTTTATTAATTTCGGGGGTTCTTCTTGGTTTAATAGTTTTCTTTTTACACATATTTATCTTTATTGGGAAGTTGGAAAATCTTATCATTTACGTGAATTTCGGTTATGTTTTAGTTTTTTTAATGCTTTCGATGCTTTTAATGTTTCGATTTTCAAGATCTTTTGTTCAATTAGAATTATCAAGAGAACTCGCAATAAATCAAAGAATAGAAATTTCACGTAAGTCCAATGAATTAACGAATGTCAATAAGGAACTAAAAGAAAACTTAATACAACTGGAAAATTACAACGCCGAGCTCGATAGTTTTAATCATATTGTATCTCATGATTTAAAAGCGCCATTAGTTGCTATGCACAGTCTTATCACTTTTATTGAAGAAGATTTAGATTTGGAATTAGATAAAAATGCAAAGAAACATTTTGAATTGCTAAAAGGTAGAGTTTTAAAAATGGATTCTTTAATTAACGGATTATTGGAGTATTCAAAAATTGCTAAAGGAAAAAAGTCCAAAGAAATATTTAGCTTAAATAGTTTACTAATCGAACTAATTGAAATTTTAAATTATTCAGACAGTAGTACTTTTCATTTACCAGATGAAGATATTCAAGTATTTGCAAACAGATTAGAATTAGAGCATGTTTTTCAAAACTTAATTGGCAATGCTATAAAATATAACGACAAGGAAAAAGCATGTATCGATATATCAGCAATTACAACGGATAGCGAATATATTTTCTCTGTAAAAGATAATGGACCAGGAATAGATGATAAATATCACTCAAAAATATTTGAAATGTTCAGTCAGCTCGATAAAAATGATGAGACCAGCACAGGAATTGGATTAGCCATTGTTCAAAAATTGGTCGCTAAAAATCAAGGTACAATAACTGTTGATTCAGATGAAGGAAAAGGAACTACCTTTAAATTTACTTGGAAGATTTAATTAACTGAAATATAATCAATCTCTAGTTTAAATTTTTCATCCTTTTTATTTCCTATGAGGATTGCGATTTCTTTGATTTTATTTCCACTGAAGTTATCGATATCTAATCGATATCCTCTAAAAGAGGCATAAAAATCTTCTAATGGTATTTTGATTATTTCCCAAGTGTTAGAAGTTTTAAAAGTCTGTATGTGCCAATAACGCTGATATCTATTAGATTTAAGTCTTAGTTGATATTTCTTGTTATCTCCTTTAACTCTTAATTCTATGAACTTCGATGAAGAATTGAAATCGACAGATAAAGGATATCTAGTCATAGCAAAGCCTCCGTTATTATCGGTTGACACCATACCGGTAAAAACACCATTGCCGGCATCATTTAAATAAATTTGGGAGGAAGAAATTCCTCCCATAACTGTATCATTAGTTATTTGCCAATTAGAAATATTACAACCTTTTTCAAAATCGAATAAAACCGTTTTATCTTGGGTGAATTGTATCATAAATAATAAGGCGTATAGATATTTCATATTATAATTTTAAGCTTATAATTCCTGCATCAATTGGAAAAACCTGACCTGATATTGCATTTGATTGCTCAGATAGTAAATAAGAAGCTAAATTTGCAACTTCTCCTGCTTGTAAATATTTTTTCAAAGGATGACGATTTTCCATGTTTTCCTTTTGTTTATCATTTCTAAGAAGCTTTTCAGCTAAAGAGGTATCAGTAACTGTTGGAGCGATGCAATTAAATCTTACCTTAGTTGCAAATTCACCTGCTAATGATTTTGTTAAACCCTCTACAGCGGATTTACTTGCGGCAACACTTGCGTGAAATGGCATTCCCAACTTTGTAGCAACCGTACTGAATAAAACTACACTAGAATCACTATTTCTTAATTGTTTGATATAATTTTGAATTATTCTTACCGCTCCAATAACATTAATTTCGAAATCTTTTCTAAAATCGTCTAAAGACAATCTGTTAATAGGTTTTAAATTAATGCTTCCAGGACAATAGACCAAGCCATTAATTTCATCTCCTAATTCTGGCAAATCACTTGAAATAGCATCAATTGTATAATTAGTCACATTTGGATGTGTCATACCTTCAGTTCGACTAAAATTTATAATTCTGTGATTTTCCTTTAAATTTTCAATAACTGCTTTTCCAATTCCCCTGCTCCCACCTACTACTAAAATAGTTTTCATGATGTTTATCTTTTTGAGATTTTATTATTTGATATATTTCTTTGCCTTGTACATTTAAATCTTCCTTTCGGAAAATCTCTTTTTGCTTGGTGTTTCGTAGCACGACCAGAAACTCTTTTTCTCCACATTCTGAAACTGGCAGGCTTCATTTCTCTTCTCATTAGGTTAATTACTTCCTGCTCTTTTAAACCAAATTGAAATTTAATAGCATCGAACGTTGTACGATCTTCCCAAGCCATTTCAATAATTCTATCAATCTGTCTATCCGTCATAATAATCTAATTTTAAGAACTCATTCTTTAAGTCAATCATACGATTTATAAACTTTTTATTTTCAATATAATTCTTATTTTTTACGAATTTTATAAAGTTTCCATTTGCATGAATACTAAAGAAACTTGAATTATAAATCACAAGTTTGTAATAAGGGATACACCAAGAATAACGCTCCAATCTATTGGTAAAGTGAACTAAAATCCCATTCGGTCGTAACTCAATATTTCCATAATTTAATTCAGAAAATTGTTTTTGGCTAGGATATAACTTCTCACTTAATTCTTTTATAATTAACCTTCCTGAACCTATTCCGTTCATTCTAATTTTTTGAATTAAAGTGTATGGATTTCCTAATAGTTCTTTACTATGAACTTTAAAATCTTCGTTGTTGTATGTTGTATTAAAAATCATTCGTCTCTTAGCATTCTACTTCTATTATTAATCGTATGTTTCTTCAATATCCTTAAACTCTCACGGAGTACATCTTTGTCTTTTTTCATATTCCAAAGTATTTCGCTCGCTCTTTTCCTATTTTCTTTTATATCAACAATAGGACTAGGGTAATCTTTACCAATAATACAGTTATTAAACTGTTGATCTAATGGTGTCATTAAATATGGCTCATGAATAAATGGTACTGGTAAATTTGCTAATTCAGGTACCCATTTTTTAATAAATACAGCATCTGGATCGTGGTCGTGACTATTTTTCACTGGATTATAAATTCTTAAATTATTTATTCCTGTTTCACCTGCTTGCATTTGGAGTTGTGGAAAGTGAATTCCCGGTTCAAAATCTAAAAAATTCTTAGATAAATGATGCGTTGCTTGCTGCCATGGTTGCCACAAAATATGTGTAAAAAAAGAAACTAACATTGCACGCATTCTAAAATTTATAAATCCAGTTTCATTTAAACATCGCATAGAAGCATCCACTAGAGGAAAACCAGTTTGTCCTGTTTCCCAGGCTTTTATATATGTTTCAGAAATCGATTTTTTTAGCTTATGGTATCCTTTATTAATACTTGCGTTTTCCATGGTACATTCCATTTCAAACTTTTGTATAAAATGTGCTTGCCATCTCAATCTTGAGATAAATGCTCCTAAATGTCTCTTTTCTGAAGAGCTTTCTTTTAATTTCTTCGCTTTCTGAAATATTTCCCTAATTGATACATTTCCCCAAGCGATATAAGGAGATAATCGACTACAACTTGTTCTTGATGCTTCTGGTTTTGAAATATGAAACATATAATTCTCATACCTACCATCAAAAAATGAATTGGCATATTTCCAAGCAGTTTTAGTTCCGCCGTACTGAAAATTGCTGTTATCTTTTGTTTTTAAATTAGTTGTTCTAAAATACTCTGAAAGTGTATGAATTTCTGATAAGGATATAAAACATTCCTCAGAACCATTAAATTCAATTTGAGGCTGATACATATAATCTTCCCATCTCTCAAACCAATCATCTCTGTTTAATAATCCTCTTAAAACTCCGTTATTTATGGTTTCAGTCCATTCAATAGAATTATTTCTGCAATATCGAGCGAACTCTTTATCTCTGTTAAAAGTAATAAGTAAACCCGTTTCTTGATGAGAATAAACATCTGTTATAACATACTTAGTTTGAAGTTGATTAAATACAGCAAATATATCTCCTGTAACACTCAGTACTTTAGTATTGTACTCTGATAAAGTTTTATTTATATCGGAGAGAGATTGTTTGATAAAATTCCAATGACGATCACTGTAATGAGGATCGTTTAATAATAAATTTTCAAAAACATATAAGATAAGTACGCGTTTATTTGAATTTATCGCTTTATGTAATGCTTCATTATCATGTAAACGTAAATCTCTCTTTAACCAAACAATTGCTATATTTTCCTTATTCTTCATTAAATTTTAAACTAAAATTCACTTCTCTTTCGTCATGATTATTTTCTAAAGTTTCTAGAAATCCTTCTGCTTTTTCGAATAAAGTAGTTCTCTTTTCATCACTCATTTTATCCAAATTAGAAATCAACATTCGTAATCTTGGATTCTTTGATAAGAATTCTCTGTTCTTATCCATAAATCTCCAGAATAATCCATCCCAAATAAGTTGCCAATCACCATTAGGATAATCACTCATTTTCTTTACATAATTACTACTACTTATGTACGGTTTTGTAGACATTAGTCCACCATCAGCAAAAAGACTCATACCATATACATTTGGAACCATTACCCAATCATAAGCATCAATAAATAACTCCATAAACCATCTATATACTTCATCAGGATCAAATTCACATAGCAACATAAAATTTCCAAGTATCATCAATCTTTCAATATGATGTGTATATGAAGTTTTAATAACTCTTTTAATTGTTTTATCGATTGGTAAGATTCCTGTGGTACCGTCATAAAATGAATCAGGTATTTTTCTTGAATGTTTCCAAAAGTTTTTCGTTCTTTCTTCTGAACCTTTTACCATATAAACTCCCCTTATAAATTCTCGCCACCCTAAAATTTGACGCACAAAACCTTCTAAAGAATTGATTGGAATATCATTTTTAGTTGCATAATCGATAGAAGACTCTATTACATATTTTGGTGAAAGCAATCCGACATTGATTAAAGGAGATAAAATACTATGATGTAAAAAATTTCTATCCTGTAAAATAGCGTCCTCGTAATCTCCAAACTCATGAAACCTAACTTCGTAAAAATCTCTTAACCAATCTTCAGCTTCTTTATAAGTAGACGGATAAATTTGAAAATCATGAAGTTCTCCGACATTATCTTTAAACTCTGAATTCACATAAGAAACAGCTTTCTTAAAAAATTCATTTGTATCAGGAAATATTACGACAGGTGTAATTTTATTCTTTGGATATTTTTTACGATTATCCACATCATAAGTCCATTTTCCTCCTACAGGTTCTCCATTAGTTACCAGAACATTTCGCTTTAATCGTTGTTCTTTATAAAACGAGGTCTGAAAAAACTTCTTTTTAGTTTCTTTGAAAAAACTAGATAAATCATCTTTGGTATTGAGAAAGAGAGGATTTTCTAACCAATTAATCCTTAGATTCTCTTTTACTTCAGATATTCTTTTTTCCAACCAATTATCAGTTGGATCGAAAATAGTTACTTCTTCTATCCCTTTTCTTAATATATATGAAAGTAAATTTCGAGTATCACTAAGTTCATTTTTAGCATCTATATAATTTACTTTAAAACCAATATTCGATAAATAATCCTCATAAAATTTCATAGATGACCTATGAAAAACAAGTTTTTGTTTATGAAAATTATATTGGTTAAAAAATAATGTCTCTTCCACTAGAAATACTGTTGTATCACTAGAAACAAAATCTTTAAGATTTTGAACCAACTGATGGGGAAATATGATTATGCTTTTGTTCATTTAAAATAATATAGGTTGTAGCCACGTGCGCTGAAACTTTCCGTTCGAATCATATCTTTCAGCCTGTAGTTTAATATTAAACTTTCTATCTCTCGGATCATTTCCAACACCTGCAACATATTGCCAATTGCCATAATTGCTATGCACATCGTAATCTAATAACATACTTTCAAAATATGCAGCACCAATTCTCCAATCGAGTAATAATTCTTTTGCGAAATACGATGCTACATTTTGTCTACCTCGATTACTCATCCATCCTGTCTCTCTTAATTCAATCATATTAGCATTTACAAAAGGTTCACTTGTTTCACCATTAATCCATTTTTGAACTAAGGTTTTAGATGTTTTCCATTCATAATTTATTTGACGAATCCCTTCTAATTTGAACAAATCATTTCCGTGTTTCATAGAAATAAATTTGAAGTAATCTCTCCAAATAAGTTCAAAAATCAACCAATACGTAGAATCATTTTTTTCGACAGTTTTTTCGTACTCTTTAACCTTCCAATAAATAGTTTTTGGCGAAATACAACCATTAGCCAACCACGGCGAAAACTTGGAACTATATTCTGTACCTAAAAGCCCATTTCTTGTTTTCTTATAAAATGAAAGGTTTTCAGTTTCGAAAAAATACTCTTGTAACCTCTTTAAAGCTGAATGCTCTCCACCTTGAAATGGAAAGGCAGTTTGAGTGGTAATATTGTAATTCGTAAATCCTAATGTCTCAAGAGTTATTCTTTCATTTTGCTCATTTAATAAGTTCTCTTTACACTTTTTATTAGGGTAAACAACGTTCTTTACTTTTGAGTATTTCTGAACCTTTTTTCTAAAATCTGTGAAAACTTGAGGTGTTTGCTGAATTTTAAAGGAAAGATCAGATGGGTCATATAAAAGCTGATCATAAAATTCAAACACCTCAATATTCTCTGGAATTAATTTCTTTATATCATTAATCTCCTCTGTTTCTTCGTATGTAAATTCTTGTTGAAAAAAAAGAGCATCCGCGTTATGCTTCAGACAAAATTTAGGCAAAAAAAGTTGCGGATGCTCATAACATAAGAAGAGAGAAATGTTTAATGCTTTTAAATTTACACGTAATTCTTCTGTTGATTCTAATGTGAATTTAGCTCTATATTTTTCTGTTTTTTTGAAACCAAATTGGGTGTTTTCATATAACCTAGGGTTAAAACAAAACACACCTATCACTCGCTCATACTTGTCGCAAGCTTCGTAAAGTGCTTTGTTATCATTAACTCTTAGGTTGTTTGTAAACCAAACTATTGCTGTTTTTGACTTTTGCATTTTTTACTACAGTATTTTACATTATCCCAATCTCTCTCCCATTTTTTCCTCCATTTAAATGGCCTTTCGCAAACCAAACATATTTTTGTTGGCAAATGTTGTTTTTTAACTCCTCTCATTTTTCTGCTACTAAAGCATTTATCATTCCATTAAAAACAAATGCATGGAATGGTAATACTGCATACCAGTAAATTCTTCCCCAAATACCTTTTGGTCGAAAAACTGCACGTTGATATAATTGATTTTTTACAATTTTAAACTCTAACCAAGCTTCACCAGGTAATTTCATTTCAGCAAATAATAATAATCGCTTTTCATTTTTATCAGCTAAAAGAACTCTCCAAAAATCTAAAGGATCGCCTGGCTCTAAATAAGTACTGTGAGTTCTTCCTCGTCTTAAACCAACTCCTCCAACTAACTTATCTGTATATCCTCTAATTTTCCATAACCAAGTGTAACTATACCACCCATTTTCTCCACCGATCGACCATATTTTTGATAATGTCACATCTTCATCTAATATTTTTCTCGATCGAATATCCTTGAAACAACCAAAATGTGGCATTCTAACATGCTTACTGAGTTGGTCTTTAAAGACTCCACTACTTATAGCGTCTTTCCAACTAGAAATTACCGCGTTTTGTTCGATTTTTTGAAATGCTAATGAAACTGCTTCAGAGTATTTAATTGGCTTAACATCTAAAATTTCATTAATATTATTTGGCTTTGCTACTATTTCAACTTTCATACTATCAACCAAAGCCTTTGCTAAATTAAATGATGTAGATGTCACAAAATATAACCAATATGAAGATAGTTTAGGTGTTAAAACGGGCAAAGTCAATATATACCTTTTCAACCCTCTAACTTTGCCAAACTCCAGTAGCATTTCTTTGTACGTTAATACTTCTGGGCCGCAAATATCAAATGACTTATTTAGCACTTTCTCATTACCTAATGCTTTAACTAAAAAGTTCAAAACATCTCTAATTGCTATCGGTTGAGTTTTGGTATTTAACCATTTCGGTGTTATCATTACTGGTAACTTCTCAACAATATCGCGTATAATTTCGAAAGAAGCACTTCCACTTCCTACTATAATTCCTGCTCTAAAAGTTGTTAACGAATATTCTGATGAATGCAGAATTTCTTCTACTTGTAAACGAGATTTTAAATGTTTTGACAATGAATTGTCATTTACAATTCCGCTTAAATAAAGTACCTGTTTGCATGATGTTTTCTCAATTAGTTCCTTAAATTTTGAAGCACATTTCTTCTCTAATGTTTCGAAATTTGCTGAACTAGTAGACATTGAATGAATTAGATAATACGCTGCATCAATATCTTCAGGAAAATCTGGAGTATCATCTTCCAAAAAATCAATTTTTAGAAATTCTATATTCTCTTTGTATTCGATTTCATCTGGTATTCTGTTTAAATCACGGACACAACAAACTAGTTCATGGTTGTCTTCCAACAACTTTAGAACTAATCTTTTGGCTATATAGCCTGTTGTACCTGTGATTAATATTTTCATGCTTTTTCTTCTATTTTTTTTGGTCTTTGATATTCATATCTCGTATTATTTTTTGGAATTGCATAAGCATCAAGTCCATTAATAGTTGCAACATTTCCTTTGGATAAATCTAAAAATCCGTCTCTATCATCATACATTACTTCGTTCACATAGAAACACTGAATTTCTCCAACAACTAACAAGGTATCGTTCGCTTTAATGTGATATTCTTCAAGAAATTTCAAACCAATTTGAACTGGAGACTCCTTAACAAAAGGAGCATGAAAATCCTTTTTATACTCTGGTGTTAAACCAGTCATATCAAATTCAGATATTAGTTTATTATATTTAGCTGACGTATGATGCGCTTGGTGTGTGAATTTTTCAGTTATATGATTTACAGTATAGTATCCCGTATTTATAATGTTCTCATAAGTATTTCTAGGTACTGTTGTTGGCCTTAAAATAAAACCTAAAACGGGAGGATTTGATCCTAAGTGAACAATTGAACTAAAAACTGCGACGTTTTCAAAGCCTTCATTTGAAACGGTTCCTAATAAATTTGCAGACTTGTAACCCGATAAACTATTCATCAAATTGATTCGATGAATTTTATCAAAATTAGCGATGCTATTTTTGTCGAAATACTTCATTAATATTTGGTAAAATTGTTGATTTTAACATTTGTTGCTTTCAAATCATGCATTAAATTATATAAACCAAAGAAAGTTCTATTGATATAAATGAAATGCTTTGAGCCTCTGTTTCCATTCATATTTCTTAATTCAGTACTCTTGGCATACTTGGTTCCTAATTCTGTAATCTTACCAAAAAACTCAGCATTAGAAAAATCAAAAATATCTTGATGAAATGGTTGTGTAAAAAGGCTCAACATTTCATGAAACATATCTTGAAAAAAAGCTAATTCTTCTTTCGTATCATCTTCTCTTAAAATTTCTAACTCGTATAACTTTTTAACAAAAAATTCTGGATTAGAAATATTTTCTTGTTTTGCCAATTCGAAATAAGGAACGTAAAACTCTTCTGGAACTTCCTTCATACAACCAAAATCTAGAACAACTAATTCATTATTCTTAGAAATTAAGAAATTCCCTGGATGAGGATCAGCATGTACCTTTCTTAGCTTATGCATTTGATACATGTAAAAATCCCATAATGCTTGCCCCAATTTGGTAGAAACTTTTGTGTCGTTGTTCCTTGAAGTAAACTCAGAAAGATGAACACCTTCCATCCAATCCATTGTAATAATTCGGTCAGAAGAAAATTCGGTATAATAGTTTGGGAATTTTAAATTCTTTACATGCTTACATGACTCAACAATCGACTGACTTTGAGAAACTTCAAGTATATAATTGGTTTCTTCTATTAACTTATCTTCAACTTCTTTAAAATATTTATCACTATCCTTTCCACGAATATTAAACATTTTGATAGCAATGGGTTTCACTAGCGCCAAATCAGTTGAAATACTTTCTGCCACACCAGGATATTGAATTTTAACAGCGTACTTCTTTCCATCCTTTTCAGCTAAATGGACTTGTCCAATACTAGCACCACTTACCGCTTCTAAATCAAACTTATCGAACAACTCATTCGGGTATTTACCGAAATATTTTTTAAAAGTTTTTTTTACAAGTGGAGCAGACAAGGGAGGTACAGAAAATTGTGAAAGTGAAAATTGCTCTACATAAGCTTGTGGGAGAATCCCTTTTTCCATACTTAACATTTGCGCCACCTTTAAAGCACTTCCTTTCAATTGCTTTAGTCCATTATAAATATCTTCAGCATTATCTTTATTTAATTGTTCTTTTGCTTCTTCTTCTCCATTTACAAGCTTATTTCCATAGTACTTTATGAAATTAACTCCAACCTTAGCTCCTGTTTGAACTAATTTTGACGCTCGTTGAATTTTGGAAGTGGGGATATTATCTATCGTCTTCATTTTCTCACTACTTCTTTATATATAAATTTACCTAAATCGATAACACTTTTAACTGGTGCAATATTTATTAATTCAAAACTTGTATTTACAGACTTTTCAATAAATATATCTGTCTTTTCAAACGATGGTGATGTATCTTCTAACCAAAACTTTAAAGTAATAATTAGTTGGAGCCATGCACTATCTGTTATGGCACGATCCTGTATTTTTTCCAAACGTTCTTGCTTTAAATCCAATTTTTCAATCTCTAAACTTTCAATAAATATTTTGAAATGATTTTTTAAGTGATTTAAACTTTTAACCTTCTTCAACATATCCTTCTTATGTTGCAAGACGTAGACAACATAACTTCTATTCGCATTGAAGTTTTCAAAAAGCGTGTAGTAATAGCTTAATAATTTACTTTTAGCATCATAAGAATTATAATCTTCACTTTTAGTAAGAAGATTTAAAGTACTAGAATGAAAAGCCTCAAACACTGCTCCTTCAATTGTTTTAAATGATGAAAAATGAGTGTAAAATAATTGTTCATCAAAATTGTGCTCTTTACTAAATAAGTAGACAGACTTCGGTTCTTCGTTATGTGTCAATACATAATCCATATACTTACTAATTATTTCGTCTTTTGTGATGTTCTTTTTTTTCGCCATTGAAGTACATTTTGCTTAATCAAATATACAAATTTTGTTTAAGAAATAAACTAATAAAGTAAACAAAGAGAAATTTTAACTTTGTTTTAATAGTAATACTATTATATTTGCAGAAAAAGCAATCAGTAATGGATGAATTACTTTCAAATATTAAAATAGAAGTCCCTGAGGGAATCTATATTAAAAATCCTGAATCTTCTGAATTAGGAAAAAAAATTGTAGAACATAGCATCATACTTATTGATGAAATTGGTTTTGAAGATTTTACTTTCAAAAAGTTAGGCCAACTTATAGGGTCTAATGAAAGTTCAATTTACAGGTATTTTGAAAGTAAGCACATGTTGCTTATTTATTTAAGCTCATGGTATTGGCGTTGGATTGAATACCAATTAGTCATTGAAACCTTTAGCATAAAGGATAGCACAGAAAAATTAATTCAAGCCATAGAAGTAGTGACAAGAACTACAGAAGAAGACAAAAATTTCTCACACATTAATGAAGTCATATTAAATAAAATTATCATTAATGAAAACTCAAAATCATATTTAACGAAACGAGTAGATTCTGAGAACAAAGAAGGCTACTTTTCATCGTATAAACGAGTAGTTAAGAGATTAGCCTCTATTGTTTCGGATCATAATAAAACCTATGAATTTCCTACATCATTAGCCAGTTCTATTACAGAAGGAGCTTTACATCAACAGTTTTTGAAATTACATTTTAAAACAATTACCAATTGCAATAACAACATTTCACCCACTAAATTTTATACAGACTTAATTCTAAAAATATTATCTAATGACTAACAACACCTTAACACCTTGGAAGAGATTTTTAGGTTTATTAAAGATAGAGCGTAAAGATATCTTTCAAATTGCTTACTATGCAATTTTTGAGGGATTAGTTTCATTATCGCTTCCACTAGGAATTCAAGCAATTATAAACCTTATCCAAGGAGCTCAAGTTTCTGCTTCTTGGATTGTACTTGTAGTTCTAGTAACGATTGGAGTGATATTTTCTGGTGTTTTAAAATTAATGCAGTTAAGAATTATTGAAACCATTCAGCAAAGAATTTTTACGAGAGCATCGTTTGAATTAAGTTATCGATTTCCTAAAATTAAAATGAAAGAATTAAGAAATTATTATCTTCCTGAACTAGCCAACAGGTTTTTTGATACTCTGACAATCCAGAAAGGATTATCAAAAATCTTAATAGACGTTCCTTCTGCATTTTTACAGATTATTTTTGCTTTATTATTACTTTCATTCTATCATCCATTTTTTATCCTATTCGGATTATTATTGGTTTTACTAATCTACGGCGTATTTAAATTAACAGCACAACGAGGAATCGAAACTAGTCTAGATGAGTCTAAAAACAAATATAAAGTTGCTCACTGGTTACAAGAAGTTGCTCGCTCCGTGGTTAGTTTTAAACTTTCTGGTAAAACAAGTTTAGCACTTCAAAAAAATGATAATCTTGTACATAATTATCTTCATTCAAGAGAAAGCCACTTTAAAATCTTGGTAATTCAGTTTATTCAAATGATAAGTTTTAAAGTACTTGTAACGGCAGGATTACTCTTAATTGGAGGATTTTTAGTCTTGGATCAAAAAATGAATATCGGACAGTTTGTAGCTGCTGAAATCATTGTATTGTTAGTAATAAATTCAGTTGAAAAATTAATTTTAGGATTAGAATCTTTTTATGATGTGTTAACTTCTATTGAAAAACTTGGGCAGGTAGCTGACAAACCCATCGAAACACAGTTCGGAGAATCATTAACAAAAGTTTTACCTATTCATTTAGAGGATGTTTCTTATAAGGTATCAAATAGAATATTACCTATTCTAAGTAATATAAATCTTAAAATTGAAAGAGGAGATCGAATATTAGTGCAAGGTGAAAGTGGATCAGGTAAATCTAGTTTACTTCAACTTGTTGCTGCTGTAAATGAGCCTACCGCAGGATTTATTAATGTTAATAATCTTTCCATTCAAAGTTTACACATTAACTCATATCGCTCAAAATTAGGTTTATCATTATCTGAGGAAACACCGTTTGAAGGGACATTAAGGGAAAATATAACATTCGGTAATACAGAGATCAAAGATGATGAAATTTATCATGTATTAGACGTGGTTGGATTAACAGAATTCTTGAAAATTCAACCTAACGGGCTAAATTCAATCATGAAACCAGAAGGGAAACAAATGGCTTACACCATCGCTAAGAAAATTATTCTTGCAAGAGCTATTGTAATTAAACCTGAACTTTTGATTCTTGAGGATCCTTTAGATCAGTTCCAACAGGAAGAGACTAAGAAAATTATTAATTACTTGGCTAACCCAGATCAACCTTGGAGTTTAATTGTAGTGAGTAGCAATAATAATTGGAAGAAACAATGTAACAAGCACATAGTTTTGGAAAAAGGTCAAATTAAAAAATAAAAAAGATGCTAAATATCTCTAACAATTCTATATCAAAAAATATTGATTTGACTAGTTTCAAATCAGGTAAAAATATATTCACAAAAGAATACTATAAAACCTTTAGAAAATTTTTACTCGCAGCATCCATAATTATGTTAATCATACTCTTTTTACCATGGACGCAAAACATTTCAAGTAAAGGAAATGTAACAACCTTACAACCAAATCAAAGACCACAAACTTTACAATCTCAAATTCCTGGAAGAATTGAGGAGTGGTTTGTTCGTGAAGGTGATTTTGTAAAGAAAGGTGATACTATTTTAAGAATCTCTGAGATAAAAAGTGATTACTTCGATACTCGCTTAACTGAAAGAACACAAGAACAATTAAATGTAAAATCGCAATCAGTTGATGCTTACAACAACAAAGTAAATGCTCTTAATAGGCAAGTTAATGCATTAAAACGAGAGAAAACTTTAAAACTAAAACAAGCAAACAACAAGTTACTACAATCTCGTTTACAAGTTAAGAGTGATAGTATTGACTTTAAAGCAGCTAAAATTAAGAATACAATTGCACAAACACAGTTTGATCGTGTTATCAATCTTCAAAAAGAAGGTCTAAAAGCAGTTAAAGATGTTGAAGAGAAACGTGCTAAACTTCAAGAAGCCGCAGCTAAATTGATTTCACAAGAAAATAAATACTTAGCATCTCAAAATAAAGTCATTAATGCAAAAATTGAATTGTCGACAATCACAGCAAATTACGATGACAAAATTGCTAAAGCAAATAGTGATTTATTCACGGCAAAATCAGCTGCTTTAGATACAAAAGCTCAAGTTTCAAAATTAGAAATTAACGTTGCTAATTATGCAAGAAGAAATAGTTTGCTTTACATAACAGCTCCACAAGACGGTTTTATTAATAAAGCTATTAAATCTGGAATTGGAGAAACATTTAAAGAAGGAGATCAGTTAGTAGGTATCATGCCAGCAAATTATGAATTAGCTGTTGAAATGTTCGTTAGACCGATTGATTTACCATTGGTTCATATTGATGAAGACGTTCGAGTACAATTCGATGGTTGGCCTGCAATTGTATTTAGTGGATGGCCAAATGTATCCTACGGTACTTATGGAGCTAAAGTTGTCGCGATTGAAAATTTCATTAGTGAAAACGGTATGTATCGAGTTTTAATTGCTCCTAATCCCGATGATCATCCATGGCCTACAGCAATACGTGTAGGTTCTGGAGCAAAAACAATTGCTCTTTTAGAAAATGTTCCAATTTGGTTTGAGTTATGGAGACAAATTAACAGCTTCCCTCCTAACTTTTATCAACCAAAAGGAAAAAAGGATAACAGCACTAAAAAGGAAAAATAATGAAGAAAATTTTAAGTTTTTTTCTACTTATATCAACTTGTTTTGTGTTCTCTCAAAACAAAATAGACTCGATTCTTACGTTAAGTGAGTACATTGGATACGTGAAAAAGTTTCACCCTATAGTGAAACAAGCAGAACTTAAAACCTCAGAAGGAGAAATTAAACTAATGAAAGCACGTGGTGCTTTTGATCCTAAATTAGAAGTAGATTATGATAAAAAGAAATTCAAAAACACCAACTATTTTGATAAACTAAATACTACTTTTAAAATTCCCACATGGTACGGAATTGAATTCAAAGGAAATTACGAAAAGAATTCCGGAAATTTCTTAAATCCTGAATTAAGAGTGCCCGATGATGGATTATTCAGTGCAGGTGTTTCTGCTTCATTAGCAAAAGGATTATTAACAAACGAAAGAATGGCAACATTAAAAAAAGCCAAGATATATAGATCTCAAGCAAAAGCAGATCAGCAAATGTTAGTAAACGAAATATTATACAAATCCATATTAACTTATTTAGACTGGTTAAAAGAATATGAAAAACGTAATACATATGTCATTTTTTTAAACAATGCTAAAAATCGTTTTTATAATGTTAAGCGAAGTTTTGAAGAAGGTGATAAACCAGCTGTGGATACTTTAGAAGCTTCCATAAATTTAAAAAATAGAGTTCTGGATTTGGAAAAAGCTAAGCTTAAATACATTAAATCAAAATTAAAACTGGCAAACTTTTTATGGCTAGATAAAAACTTGCCTTTGGAATTAGAGGTTGGAATTGTACCTGATACCGACATGTTGGAAAACATCGATTCCACTTTAAACACTAACACATTCAATAATAACCAAAATATTGTAAACAATCATGTTAAAATTAGATCTTTAGAGTATAAGAAAGCAAATTTACTTATCGACAAAAGATTACGATTGAATGATTTATTACCAAAAGTAGACATCGAATATAATTTTATTAGTTCAAAATTTGGCGATCTATCAAATTTTGATATTGATAATTATAAAACTGGTTTAAACGTTAGTATTCCTTTATTTTTAAGAAAAGAACGCTCTGACCTAAAATTAGCACGTTTAAAATTACAGGATATTGATTTCGTAATTTCATCAAACAAAGCTAATCTTTCAAATAAAATTAATGCCATTCAAAATGAAATCTTATCATATTTAGAACAAAATAAAGTTTTAGATGATTTAGTCAATGAATACAAGATTTTAGTTAAAGCGGAAGAACGCATGTTTTTACTTGGTGAAGGATCTTTATTTAGAATTAATTACCGAGAAGTAAAACTAATTGAAACTCAGCTAAAAGCTATCGATAATTTTAATAAGTATTTTGGGGCTAAAGCTTCATTATACCAAATGGTGAATAATCAATTTGTGAACTAATAAAAACAACTGTCCTAAAATTTGAAAGTTTCAGGACAGTTATGTTATAAGATGTAATATGTATTGCTTTTTTAATTTAATTTAAACACTACGGGAAAAGAATATCTTATGTTCACTTTTTTACCTGCTTTTTCAGCTGCTTTAAACGGTGGTAATTTTTCGACTAATTCTTTCGCCGCTTTTTCTAAATCTAACCCGTTGGCTGGACCTTTAGCTTCAATGTTTACTACTTCACCGTTGGTATTCACAACAAATTTTACGAACACTTTTCCTTCTACATTTTTATTAATGGCTTCTGTAGGATAAGCAAAATTGTCTTGGATATGATTTACCAAACTTTTGTTAAAACAATCTAATGATCTGTCTTGAGCTGAATCGCAAACGTTAAATTGTGGTATTTTATCTACATCACTAAAATCATATACTGTTGCTACAACTTCCTTTCTAGTTGCTTTTCTAATATTTGATGGCTTTACACCAGGTATTCTAAATGTAATTGGCAAGCCATATTTAACAGTAACTGGAGTTCCTGATTGTTTTCCTGGCTTAAACTTCGGAAGCTTTTTCATAATTCTTTCAGCTTCTTTTCCCAACTCCTCTCCTTTATACGGAGGAACTATTTTCATTTTATCCACATTTCCTTCACGATCAATAATGAAGTGTACAAAAACTCTTCCTTGTATACCTTTGTCGTATGAATTTTCTGGATACCTAAGATATTTTTTAATATGGGTCGCTAATTCTGATTTGAAACATTTTTCTTGTTTATAAACAGCAACACTTTCACAATTCTTAAATAATGGAATTTCATCTACATAGTTAAAAGGAATGACTTTCATACCTGTGTTTTTATCCACGGTTATACTATTTACTATTTCAGTCTTCTTTTTAATTTTTGCAAGTTTATGAGAATAGCTATTAGTCATAACACCAGTAGCTTCGTCCCTTTTTCTTACAACTCTTCTTCTTGAGGTTACTTGAACTGCGACCTTAGAATTTTTCAAATTTTTATCAGTCTTCTCTATTGAACATTTAGTAATACTATTAAGATCTAGAACAGTTTCCTCTTGTTTATCACAAGTCTTCGTCGTTTGTGCACATACTTGTAATGCACACACAAGTGCTATTGTAAGTATTAATTGTTTAAACATAAATTCTAAGGGTCTTTGTATTAATGTTCTAAAATTAAGTAACTAATACAAGATCAATCGAATGTAATACTATTTCAGCATAGAAGTTACGGTGAACGGTTTATATTCTTCGATGAATGGAATTTTTACTTTTAACAAATCCATAAAAAAACAACCGCAATAACAAGGATATATTATTTTTTAGCTCTTTTTTTGATAAATCAGTAAACTACACATGTTCTTGCAAAAATTCTTAACCTAAGTTAATTTTTCTTACCAAAAATATCATCCTTAATTTTAGGAAGCTCTAAATGATAAACTACAGAAACTGTTCGAATGATAATTATTATAACAGCAGAAAATATAAAATTTACATCATCTGAAATTTGGAGGTTTCTCAAAAACAAATACATCAATCCACCTGATAAACAAGCTGATGCATAAATTTCCTTTTTAAAAATTAGTGGTATCTCTCTGGACAATACATCACGAATAACACCACCGAAAACAGCGGAAACCATTCCCATAATAATCGCTACAATAGCTGGTAAGTTTAAACTTAAACCTTTTTGTAAGCCTAACAAGGTAAATACGCTAATTCCTATAGTATCAAATAAAAAGAAAGTTTTTCTCAATGGAGCGATTTTACTTTTAAATAAAAATGTACAAACTACAGCTATAAAAATGGTATAGATATAATTAAGATCGCCGATCCAATTAATCGGATGAGAATTAATTAAAATATCCCTCAGCATTCCTCCTCCTACAGCGGTAACAAATGCGAGAATTATTACTCCAAATAAATCAAATTCCTTTTTAGAAGCAACTAAAGCACCACTAATAGCGAAAGAGAAGGTTCCTAGAATATCAATAACATATATTATATCCATAGGGGATAAAGTTTTATTTGTTAATAAACTTGATATTTAATCTTTTTTGGATTTGATGAATATTCTCAATTTCATTAGATAAAACAAAAGCCTGAGATATTCCTCTATTTCCACCTCTAGCAGTTCGTCCACTTCTGTGTGTATAATACTCTAGCTGTTCTGGTAGCTGATGATGTACAACAAAATTTAAGTTTTGTACATCTATACCACGTGCTGCAACATCAGTTGAAACCAAGTATTGTAAACTTTGATTTTTAAAAGCTCGCATTACCTTATCTCTTTCAATTTGTTTCATGTCTCCTTCCAAAACACCAATGGTAAAACCATCCTTAGTTAATTCCTCCGTTAATTTTCGAGCTCCTGCTTTTGTTCTGACGAATATAATTCCTCTTTCATCTTGTCTACCTTCTAAAAAAGAAATAATTTCTGCAGTTTTTTCAGCTAAGGTTACTACTTTATAATAATGTGTAATATTCTCATTGACTACAGAAGCTGGATTTATTTCTACTCGTTTCGCATTAATATTCATATAACTTTTTACAATACGACGAATTTCATCAGGCATCGTTGCTGAAAACAACCAAGTATTTCTTTTTCCAGAAGTATATTTTAAAATTCTATTTAGCTCTTGTTTGAAGCCCATACTCAACATTTCATCAGCTTCATCTAAAACAAGTGTTTTAACATTCTTAAGATCTATTTCTCCTCTTTCAATTAAATCTATTAATCTACCTGGAGTCGCTACAACTACATGAGTAGTTCTTTGTAAGTTTTTTATTTGTCTTTCAATCTTCTCTCCTCCATATACACCTTCAACGAAAATCTTATAATCAACATACTTAGTAAACTTAAAAAGTTGTTTTTTTATTTGTTGAACTAATTCTCTCGTAGGTGATAATATTAATGCTTGAATTACCTCTGATTCATGGTCAATTTGATGTAGAATAGGTAATCCGAAAGCTGCCGTTTTTCCGGTTCCTGTTTGAGCTAAACCTATATAGTCAGCTCTTTCAGCTAATAAAGTAGGAATTGCTTTCTCTTGAATTTCTGTCGGCGTTTTAATGCCCAATTCTTTTAAACCTTTTATAAAATCCTTACGAATACCTAAATCTAAAAATGTTGACATCTGTTTTTATTTAAACCGCAAAGATAGCTTTATTTACTGCTGTAACAGCAAATTCGTTATGTTTTCAGTAATTCTTGTTGGTTTAAAAGTTTTGCTATTTAATAAACACCAAGTTGTTTTTGCTGTAACCAATAAAATATCATCTTTATATATATCAACATGTCGAACAGATTTAACACCTGCAGTCTCACCAACCCAAGTCTTTAAAGTAACGACATCACCTAAAGCTGCCTGATTTTTATAATCAATTTCATGTTTTAAAACCACCCAGATATAATTATTACCAGAAACGTATTTTGTTAATTCTTCCCAATGCATTTTTGCGACATCTTGCACCCATTGGACATAGACAACATTATTAACATGATTTAATTCATCTATTTCTTTTGAAACAACAGTTCTTGAAGTACTATAAATTTTGTTTGAATTCATATCAACAAAATTACATAACTAAGCGTATAATTTCGTTACTTTGTTTACTAATTTTCTACCATACTTTGCCGTCATGAACCAAATTGCCAATGAACTTTCTACAGAGAAAGTAAGTACTTTATTGTTAAAGCAGTCCGTTCCTGCATCAATTGGAATATTAGTAATGTCAATAAATATGATTGTTGACACAATTTTTGTAGGACAATGGATTGGTGTGCTTGCAATTGCGGCAATTACAGTTGTTCTACCTATTGGATTTTTAATTTCTTCTATTGGAATGGCCATTGGTATTGGAGGAAGTTCAGTTATTTCATTGGCATTAGGAGCTGATAAAGTAGAAAAAGCTAAAAAAGTATTTGGAAATCAAATTAGCTTAACCACACTTTCATCTATTATTCTTGTTACTACTTGTTTACTCTTTGAAGAATCTGTGCTAAAATTATTTGGTGCAAATGGTAATATTTTGGATCCGGCATTGCCTTATTTTAGAATAATAATTATTGGTGTACCTTTTTTAGCCTATGCTATGATGGGAAATCCGATTATTAGAGCCTTAGGAAAACCAACCTATGCAATGATTGCATTAATTTTACCCGCCATAGCTAACATCATTTTAGATATTATATTTATTAAAGTTTTAGATTGGGGAATGTTCGGTGCAGGTTTAGCAACTTCAATTTCTTATGCAGTTTGTGGACTTTTTATTGTAGGGTTTTTACTTTCAAAAAAGAGTAATTTAAAAATAGGTTTTAACTATTTAAAACTTGAAAAAAGCATTATTTCTGAAATTAGTTCTTTAGGAAGTATCACTCTAGTAAGACAAGGAACTGTAAGTATTCTTACAATTATTTTAAACTATTCATTGTATAAATATGGTAATGAGACATCTGTTGCGGTTTTTGGGATCATAAATAGACTAATGATGTTTATATTCTTTCCTGTTTTCGGAATTGTACAGGGTTTTTTACCAATTGCTGGTTATAACTATGGTGCAAAATTATATGAGCGTGTTAAAGATGTATTAAATACAGCAAATAAATACGGAACCCTTATTTGCATCTTTATATTTATTTCGGTTTATTTATTTAACTATGAGATGACAGCAATTTTCACCAACGATGCTGAATTATTAGAACAAACACCTAATGCAATTTTAACTACTCTTTTGGCAACTCCGTTTATTGCATTTCAATTGGTTGGAGCCTCTTATTTTCAAGCAGTTGGTAAAGCTAAGCCAGCCTTAATTCTAACTTTATTGAGACAATCAATTTTCTTAATTCCTTTTATAATTGTATTACCGATGTTTTTCGGACTTAATGGGATATGGTTCTCTTTTCCAATTTCTGATCTTTTAGCTACTGTTGTTACTTTCTTTTATGTGCGTAAGGAAGTTTCATTATTAAAAAATTAATAGTTATTAATTTATTGAATAGCAGTAGTTACTTTAATTGTTGAAAGTCATTCATAAATCCTTAATGAGATCCTATTTTTTTAATAATGAAAATACAGATGTCCATCATATCAAAGTATTGTACTAGAATTGGAAAGAATTAACATTAGTTAAAAAACACAAACGAATTTGAATGATATTAGTACAATCTTGTTTACAAATTATATTTTTCATCAAAAACGACTTGAAAGATTTAGTATTAATTCTGATAATAAAGGGACTTTATGAACTAGTCAAGATTATCAGAATCTGGATTAAAAAAAGTAGAATTTAAGTAAACTCATTCAGAACATATGTAATTAAAACTCCTTTTTTCTACAAAAAATATTCTGTGAAGTTGTGTAGGAAATTAGTACTAATTTTATAAGATGTGTTCCATTAGGATGATACGGATAATTTGAGGAAGTTTCACTACTTTATTTTACCTTATTAACGCACTAATTACATAAGTAACTTTAATATTGAAGTAAATGCATTTTTAAGTAAAGTTTATATAAATATTTAAATATCAAAACTTTGGGATTCATTCTAAAGTATTGATTCTCCATTAAGATTGGTGGTAAGCACAGAACTCATTAAATCAAAAAATGGTCTCATTACCAAATATGAATTATCAATTTCATTTAAAAATTTCTTCGATAATACTTCTTCATCAGTAAAATTACGAACTGCCAAATATCCTTTTTTACGAAGTAAATCAATATCTGGATGAGTCTTATCAAAACCTTTTGGAGCAGTCTTTAATTCGTCTCCTTCAAATTTATCACCGAAATATTTATTAAACGTTTTATCAGCTAAAATTTCCCTGAACTCAGAAGCATCGATTTCAATTTCTTTTCTGATTCTATACAAATCTTCTTTGTTCGGTTCCCAAAACCCTCCAGCTAGAAAACTCTCGCCTGGTTTTATTCTTAAATAATATCCACCTCGTAAATGTGCTCCACTTCTCGAAAAAGATCCTGCGAAATGAGTTTTGTATGGTGTTTTATCTTTAGAAAAACGAACGTCACGATAAATCCTGAAAAATTTATGCTTTTCAATTTCATCGTGTACTTCTAAATTTTCCTGTATGGTTTTATAAAATTGTTTTACTTCATTTTGAACAGCATCAAAGTCTTTTTTGTTTTCAGCAAACCAATCTCTATTATTATTTTCCGAAAGTCTATGTAAGAAATCAAAGGTTGATTTTTCTATTTGCATGGTTCTATATTTACGGAATACAAAATACAAAAAAGCTCAAAATATTACGATTTTGAGCTTGTTAATATTTGAAAGAAATTTATTTTCTTAAACGTTAAATCTAAAGTGCATTACATCACCATCAGCAACAACATATTCCTTCCCTTCCACTCTAACTTTACCAGCTTCTTTCACTTTCGCCTCACTTCCATACGTCTCATAGTCGTTATAACTTATCGTTTCCGCTCTAATGAAACCTTTTTCAAAATCTGTATGAATAACTCCAGCTGCTTGAGGTGCAGTAACTCCAACAGGAATAGTCCAAGCTCTAACTTCCTTTTCACCTGCTGTGAAGTAAGTTTGAAGATCTAATAATTTATAAGCTGATCGGATTAATCTTGATACTCCTGGTTCCTCTAGGCCTATATCACTTAAAAACATCTGACGCTCTTCGTAATCATCTAATTCTGCAATATCTGCTTCTGTGGCAACCGCTAAAACAATAATTTCAGCATCTTCATCTTTAACAGCTTCCTTAACCCTATCAACATAAGTATTTCCATCTTTTGCTGAAGATTCATCAACATTACAAACATACATTACTGGCTTAGCTGTAATAAATTGCATAGACTTAACTAGATCCTCTTCTTTCTCAGTAAAATCAATAATTCTAACTGATTTACCTTCCATTAAAACTTCCTGAATTTTCTCTAAAAGTGCTAGTTCAGCTTGAGCTTCTTTGTTTCCAGTTTTTGCTGCTCTTTTTACTTTTTCTAATCGCTTTTCTACAGCTTCTAAATCTTTTAACTGTAATTCAATATCAATTGTTTCTTTATCTCTAATTGGATCAACTGAACCATCAACATGAACAATATTATCATTATCAAAACAACGTAACACATGTAAAATTGCATCTGTCTCCCTAATATTAGCTAAAAACTGATTTCCTAATCCTTCTCCTTTACTTGCTCCTCTTACTAATCCAGCAATATCAACAATTTCTACAGTTGCAGGAATTACTTTTTCAGGATTTACCAATTCTTCTAGTTTTTCTAATCTAGGATCTGGTACATTTACAACACCTAAATTTGGTTCAATAGTACAAAACGGAAAGTTTGCACTTTGTGCTTTTGCATTCGATAAACAATTGAATAAAGTTGATTTTCCAACATTTGGTAATCCTACAATTCCAGCTTTCATTTAATATAAATTGATATTTTTTTGCGTTTGCAAATATAGCACATTACTTCAGTTTACATATCTTTCAACAGAAAAAGCTAGTGCTATTTTTCTTTAATTAAGTCTTTTTGTTATTTTAGAGCTGTTAGAAAATCTAATTAATGAGTAATTTATCAGATGAGATTTTATGGAAATCAATTAAAAAGGGAGACTTAAAATCGTTCTCGATCCTTTTTAAAAAGTTTTACCCATCACTTCATAGTTATGGATTAAAAATCTCTAAAAATGAAATATTAACAGAGGATGCACTCCAGGATTTTTTCATTTATATCTATGAGCATAAAGAAAATTTAAGTGATTTGAACTCAATTGCTCCCTATCTTTTCGCTTCTTTTAGAAGATTTATAATTAAAAGAATTAATAATGCTAAAAAAATTACTTTCGTACATTCTGTAGATGCTAACATTGTTGATATCAGCTTTACCCCCGAAGAATTTATTACTAAGCAAGAATCATTAACTTTTCGAAATAAGAACCTCGCCAACCTAATAAACCAACTGCCTAAAAGACAAAAAGAAGTTATTTATTTAAAGTTCAATTGTAACTTCAAAGCAAATGAAATTGCAGAAACTATGGACATTAATTATCAAAGCGTAATTAATACTTTGCATAAGGCTATTAAAAACCTCAGAAATGAGGAAGAAATCCTTAAATTATTAAATTCATAAATTTGCATTAGTTAAAGAGTATAATTTATAAAATATACTCTTTATATAAATGAATACTTAAAAGTACCCTACAACCGTTGTGAAAAAAAATAAAAATTATAATACGATTCAAGATTTTTTAGAAGACGCCTCTTTTAACAGTTGGATTCTAAATAAAAGTAATGAGGACTCACGCGAATGGGATAATTGGCTACAAGAAAATCCGAAAAATAAATTATTGGCTGATGAAGCTAGAGATATAATTATTGGAATTAATTTTAAGAAAGAAACTGTTAATGACGATAAAATTTCATTGGAATGGGATAAATTATCAAGTAGAATTCAATCTTTAGAAGTAGAAAAACTAGAGAAGGATTTACAGAATCAAAGTAGTTTTATTAGAATAAAATTTATTTCTATTGCTGCATCATTGTTATTACTAATTTCCTTAGGTATTTTCACTTATTCTTTATTCTCTAAAGTAACACACAAGACCAATTATGGAGAAATGCTCAATGTCATTCTTGAAGATGGTTCTATAGTAACGTTAAATGTAAACTCATCAATTTCTTACTCAAATTATTACCCTAGAGAAATCGAATTAACGGGAGAGGCATTCTTTAATGTTAAAAAAGATGTATCTGAAAATTCTAAATTCAGTGTTAGGACTGAGAATTTAACAGTTGAAGTTTATGGAACTCAATTCAATATAAAAACATCATCTGATAAAACGGACGTGTATCTTGAAGAAGGAAATATTTTATTGAATTTGAACAACGGAAAAAATCAACAAATGAGTCCGGGTAATTACATTGAGTATTCTTCGAAGAAAAGAAAGATCATCGTAAATAAAGAAGATTCATTTAACAACAACTATGCTTCATGGAAATCAGGAAATCTTATTTTTAGCAATACAAGTTTAAATGAAGCGCTCAATAGAGTATCGGAAACTTACGGAGTTAACTTTTCATACAACAACTCTGAAACTAAAGATATTTTAATTACTGGAAAAGTACCTACAACAGATTTAGAAATTTGCTTAAATGCAATAAAAAAGTCTACAAATGTTACTATTCAAAAAGAAAATGGTATACTAGTAGTTTATAAGAATTAACCCCCAAAACTACTAATGAATAATAGAAACATCCATCGTCAGTGTTCTTTCGTAATCGTGTTTCTACTCATCTTATCTATTGATTTTTACGGTCAAACAAAAAAAAATGTTCCTTTTGCAGAAGCTTTAGACTATATCAGCTTACATCACAATGTACATTTTACTTATAATCCCATATTACTAAATAATGAAGAGATTGACATTATTCCTTTTCAAGGTATTTCTCTAGAAAAATCAATATCAATTATTAAAAAGTTACCTAAATATGAAATAGAATATTTAGGTAATAATTACTATGTAGTTTTTATCCCCAAAAAGAATAAAAAGACAAAACAAAAAAAGGATCGTATAAAAAATTCGAATTTTCCTAGATCTGATAGTTTAAACGTTTCCAATAAAAATGTTAGAACAGTTATTAGAGGTGTTGTTTTAAATTCTTACTATCAACCAATTTCCAAAGCGAATGTTGTAGAAAAAAACACAAATAATGGCACTATTACTAGACATGATGGTAGTTTTGAATTAGAATTAGAAAACAATAATGAAATAGTAATTTCTCATGTCGGTTATTCTGCCAAAAATCTCTCTCCTAGTTCAGATTATATAAAAGTTATTTTAAAATCTGGCTTACAATTAGATGAAGTATTTATAGTGGGTTCAAGAAATGTGAACAGAAAAAAAATAGATTCACCTGTTTCAACTGAAAGCATCGATGTTCAATCGGTAACTAATAAAAGTGATGTCCTTCAAGTTAATCAATTAATTCAAACAGAAATTCCTTCTTTCAATGCTACTAAGCAGTCTGGTTCCGACGGTGCTGATCACATTATACCGGCAACATACAGAGGTTTGGGTCCCGATCAAACTTTAGTTTTAATAAACGGTAAAAGAAGACATCAGAGCTCTTTAATTAATCTTTACGGAACTAGAGGTCGAGGAAACTCTGGAACTGACTTAAACACAATTCCAACTTCTGCAATTAAAAGAATTGATGTGTTAAAAGATGGAGCTTCAGCACAATATGGTTCTGATGCAATTGCTGGAGTTATAAATATCGTATTAAAAGATGAACCAAATATTACCAACGTCAATTCTACTGTAGGTTTTTATAATGCTAATAACAATCAAGATACATCAAGAAAAGGTATTGATGGTTTAACATTCAAGACAGATATTAACTACGGAGCTCGTATTAATGAGAAAGGGTTTATTAATGTAACTGCAGAATTTTTATCGAAGGATTACACATTTAGACAAGGAACCAAGATCAGAGAAAATTATGGTGATGCCGCTGTTACAAGTAGTAGCTTTTTCCTCAACTCAGAAATTCCTATTTCAAACCGATTAAAAATATATGCCAACGGTGGATATAATTTCAAAAACACCAATGCCTTTGCCTTTACTCGACCATTTAATAGCGAACGAAATGTTCAATCTATATATCCTAATGGTTTTAATCCTTTAATAACATCTAACATTTCAGACAAGTCTTTTACTCTTGGTCTCAAAGGAAAATCAAATGGGTGGAATATTGATTTTAGTAATACTTTCGGATCAAATTATTTCCATTACTACATTAAAGAAACTTTAAACGCAACATTATTAGAAAACTCTCCAACTGAATTTGATGCTGGAGGACATAATTTAAGCTTGAATACAACCAATGTTGATTTAACGAAACAATTTAAAGAGGTTTTTCACGGACTAAATTTAGCTTTAGGACTTGAAAATAAAATAGAAAATTATAAGATTTTTTCTGGAGAAGAAGCATCCTATCTATCTTACGACATAAATGGTAATCCAGTAAATGATTCTACCCCATCTGATCAAATCCCAACATATAATGGGGTTATTAGACCTGGCGGTTCACAGGGCTTCCCAGGTTATGCTCCGTTAAATGAAATTGACAGAACTAGAACTAGTTTCAGTTTTTATTTGGACTCAGAACTAGATATTACAGAAAGACTAATTTTTGCAGCGGCAGTGAGATATGAAAACTACAGCGATTTTGGTAATTCCTTCAACACAAAACTGGCATCAAATTTTAAGATTAACCCAAAATCAAATATAAGATTCTCTTTTAGTACGGGATTTAGAGCGCCGTCATTAGCTCAAATTTATTACAATTTGAAATTCACAAATTATATTGATAATGTTCCAATGGAATCTTTCTTAATAGCAAACAATGACCCCATTACTCGACTATTTGGAATAAAAAAATTAAAAGAGGAAAACGCTGTAAATTACAGTTTAGGTTATACCAATAGAATTTCAAATAACTTCTCATTTTCAATTGATTCCTATCATATTTTTATACGAGATCGAATCATTCTGAGTGGCAATTTTGATGCAACCTTAATAAACACTGATGCTAAGAATGTACAATTTTTCACAAATGGAGTTGACACTAGTACGTTTGGTGTTGATTTTAAATTTATGTGGTTAAAAAAATGGAATAATTCTTCTCTAGCTATTAATTTAACTGGCAATATTAATAAAATGGATATTGACAGAATAAATAATAGAAATTTAGATTTAGATACTTTTTTTGGTGTGCGTGAACAGTATTTTTTAAAAGCATCTGCACCAAATCATAAAGTAATTTTGAACTCGATAATATCAACAAAAAAACTAACAATATCAAACACTTTAACTCGATTTAGTAGCTTGGAATTAATCGATTGGCAAATTAATAATCCAATAGGTGAATTCAACAACTCAGAGATTGAAAAATTTAATGCTGCCTTAGATTATTATCAACCCAGAATTACTTTAGATACACATATTTCCTACAAAATCAATAAAAATTATTCATTCCAAATTGGAGCTAACAATTTATTTAACTCCTATCCCACTGTTCAAGGCGAAAATACTGATAGTGGAGGTTTATGGGATGCCGTTCAAATGGGAAGTAATGGATGCTTCTACTACAGTAAATTTTCAATAAAGTTTTAAAATTTTCTTAAAATAAAGAGTATTTAAATACAACTTCTTTCTTAAGTATAGTATAACACGTTTGTTAATTAGATGAATAATTAGCAATATAAACCTTAAAATAACCTAATTCATTTTAACTATGCTAAAAACGAAATTATGCATTTTACTCACCTTTGTATGTGGGATCATGTTTGCACAAACAAAAATTTCTGGTAAAGTTGTTGATATTAACAACGAGCCACTACCAGGAGCTAATATTGTGGAAAAAGGAACAACAAATGGAACATCTACAAATTTTGACGGATTGTTCGAAATTAACGTATCCGATGGAGCCATATTAGTTGTAACTTTCACTGGTTACGAAACTAAAGAAATCAAGGTAAATAGTCAAACTAACTTAACTATTGTTTTAAGTGAAGGACAACAACTGGAGGAAGTAATTGTCACGGGATCAAGGACTCCTGCTAGAAGTAATACATCAAGTCCATTACCTGTTGATATTGTAGGTGTAAAGGAATTACAAGCGACTGGACAAACTACTTTTGATAAAGCCTTACAGTATAAAATTCCTTCTTTTAACACGGTAAACACACCTGTAAATGACGCAACTTCTTTATTAGATCCTTATGAAATTAGGAATATGGGGCCAAGTAGAACATTAATTCTAATTAATGGAAAAAGAAAGAATTTAAGTGCGTTACTATATACTCAAACTTCACCTGGACGTGGTGAAACAGGAGCTGATATTTCAGGAATCCCAACAGATGCAATTAAAACAATTCAAATTTTAAGAGACGGAGCTTCTGCACAATATGGTTCTGATGCTATTGCAGGTGTAATGAACATTATATTAAAAGATAGCTACAAGGATGGATCTGCAACTTTTAGAGCTGGTATGACAGGTGAAGGTGACGGTGAAATGATCGGAGTGAGTGTAAATAATGGCAGCAGATTTGGTGAAAAAGGTTTTATAAACTACACAATAGATTTTTCAAAAACAGCTTTAGCGAACCGACCAGGAACTGTTGATGCTGAAGGCGAATTTGCTGACTTTGGAGGACCTAGACCTGGTGAAACTTTAGCAGATATTCAAGAATTTTTATCAAGGAGACCAGACGCAGGAAATATTAATGGTTCCCCTGAAACTACTGCAGCAAAATTCTTAATTAATGGTAGCTACGATGTCAGCGAAAATAGTGATATGTACTTCAATGCAGCTTATGTTTACAAAAAAGTTAACAGTTTTGCGAATTATAGAACTCCGTATTGGAGAGATATTCAAGATTTTCCATATCTAGAAAATTTCTTCCCTGGAAATAACCCAACAAATCCAGGAGGATATGATGGATATGTTCCTACTTTTGAAGGTGATTTAAATGATTTTAACGCGACACTTGGTTTTAAATCAAAGATTAACGGATGGAATGTGGATGCGAGTGCTACTTTCGGGGGAAATAAACAAACATATACGGTTAATAATTCTCATAACAGAAATGTGGTTTTGTCTCCTGCTACTTGGGTAGATGCTAATAATAATGGAATAATTGATCCAGGAGAAATGACAGAAAGTTCTCAATTATATCGTGAAAATAGTCCATTAACTTTTGATCCAGGAGGAACTTCTTTTAATCATATTGTAGGAAATATTGATATTTCTAAAGTTCTGTCAGATCAAGTTGCTATTGGTATTGGTGCAGAGTTTAGAACTGAAAATTTTGAAGTAATCGAAGGTGGATTAGCATCTTACGATGGTGGTGGTGCAGATTCATTTGCAGGTAACAGACCTGAAAACAGTGGAAGTTTCAACAGATATAATTTAGGAGGATATTTCGATATTGCTTGGGATGTTACAGAAGATTTTCTTTTAAATGGAACTGTAAGAGCTGAAAATTTCTCAGACTTTGGAAGTACTTTTGTATGGAAAGCCAGTTCTCGTTATAAATTCATGGAAGACAAGTACACATTAAGAGCATCTGTATCAACTGGTTTTAGAGCTCCTACTTTACATCAAATTTATACCCAAAAAGCACAATACAGTTTTATTCCTGGTCAAGGTATTCAAGTTGGTGGTTTGGTCAACAATGTATCTCCACAAGCTAGTTTTCTAGGTATTCCAAAACTAAAAGCTGAAGAATCTACGAACTTTACAGTAGGAATAGGTGGGAAACCATTTGATAATTTTTCATTCACTGTAGATTACTATAATATCAAAGTTGAAGATAGAATTGTGTTAAGTACAGAAATAGGGAGAACAGCTGCTGGTAATACTACTTTAGATCAAGTTTTAGATGCCAATAACTTAAGTGATTTAAGTTTCTTTGTAAATGCAATTGACACAAGAACTTCTGGTATTGATGTAGTTTTAGGGTATAAAAATCTAGGTTTAGGAACTGGTAAATTAGGATTTAACCTTTCTGGAAACTACACTATTCAAAATGAGAGAGACGGTGCTGTTAAAAATCCTGCTATCGTTGCAAATGCCGGACAATCAGTAGTTAACCAAACACAAGAAGCTTTATTCTTTACTTCAAGACCAAGAACAAAGTGGATTTTAGGAACTACCTACGATATTGATAAGTTTAGTTTCTCTTTAAACAACACTTATTTCGGAAAAACTGAATTCTTCCAACAAGGATTAAGTACCGATGCAAACGGAAATTTCAATATCGGAACTGAATTTACTCCTAATGTAGTTACAGATTTAGGAATCAATTATAATGCGACTAAAAATATTACTATTGCAGCTAACATTAATAATATTTTTAATGTGTTACCAGAGTGGAATTTTGTTTCTCAAAATGCGGCCGGAGATGCTATTTTAGCAGATCCTGCTCAGGTAAAGCAACAATCAAACTTAATTACATTTAATCAACGTTATTCCCAAATGACGTATGATGGTTATCACTTTAGCCAATTAGGTACATTGTTTAATTTATCAATTAATTATAAGTTTTAATCACTCGAAAATCCCCAAAAACAAAAATCCTGAGTAAATACTCAGGATTTTTTATTTATAAAATTTTAAAAATACATTAATCGTTATGCATAAAACGTTGTTTTGCTAATAACTCATCATCAGTTTCTACATTATCCTCATCAGGAACACAACAATCGACAGGACAGACTGCTGCGCATTGAGGTTCTTCATGGAAACCTTTACATTCCGTACATTTATCGGCAACAATATAATAGATTTCATCAGAAATTGGTTCCATATCCTCATCTGCATTTGCATTATTTCCGTTAGGTAAAACTATATTTCCTTCTAAATCTGTACCATCTGCATATTTCCACTCCTCTGCTCCTTCGTATATCGCTGTGTTTGGGCACTCAGGTTCACAAGCACCACAATTTATACATTCATCTGTTATAATAATCGCCATAGCTAATCTATTTCTGTTTTGTAACTTTGCAATCACAAAAATAAAGCCAATTTAATTTAGAAACAATTTAAATGGATAAAATCGAAAAGCGAATAGATTCGTTTGTTAAATTAGGACAATTTTTAAGTCAGTTTTCTAGACAAGGAATTGATAAGAATGATACTGTTTCTTTAAATGAAATGTTTTTTGATGGTTTTAAACATCAATTAAAACTTGCAGAAGAATCAAATTCTTGGTTTACTAAAGAAAACTTACTTTTTTCATGCGAAAATTGGTCTGAAGCATTAAGCTTATCAAATATTCAAAAATGGATTTCCGAGGAAAATATAAATAATACTTCCAGTAAGAAAGTAGCTATTATAATGGCTGGAAATATTCCATTAGTTGGATTTCATGATTTCCTTTCTGTACTACTTTCCGGACATTCGGTTTTGGCAAAATTATCAAGTAACGATAAACATCTCCTTCCTTTTTTAGCAAAGTATCTAGAATTTACGAATGAAGATTTTAAAGGTAAGATTGAATTTACAAGTGAAAAGCTTGAGAATTTTGATGCAGTTATTGCTACTGGAAGCGATAACACATCTAGATATTTTGAATATTACTTTAAAGACAAACCAAACATTATTAGAAAAAACAGAAATTCTGTAGCCGTAATCACTGGTAATGAAAATGAATCAGACTTCAATGCCTTAAGTGAAGATGTTTTCAGATATTTCGGTTTAGGCTGTCGTTCTGTTTCTAAATTGTTCGTTCCGAGAGAGTTTAATTTTGATGCATTTTTCAAAGGAATGTTTCAAAAACAAGATATTATTAATAACACCAAATACGCAAATAACTACGATTACAATAAGGCTGTATATTTAATGAGCGAGTTTGATATTTTAGAAAATGGATTCTTAATGATTAAAGAGGATGAAAGTTACGCCTCTCCTATTGCTTCTGTTTTTTATGAGTATTACGATAACTCCGACGATTTAAAAATCAAATTACATGAAGATCGTGAAAAAATACAATGTATTGTAGCAAAAGATTTTATTAAAAATGAAATTAAGTTTGGACAAACTCAACATCCAAATTTATGGGATTATGCAGACGGAGTTAATACTTTAAAATTCTTATCAACCCTTTAATAAGGTCATAATGAAAAAACATAATTTTAGTGCAGGTCCATGCATTTTGCCAGAAAGTGTACTTCAAAAAGCTTCAAAAGCTGTAGTAAATTTTAATAATGACGATTTATCTCTAATTGAAATTTCACATAGAAGCGAACCTTTCGTTGAGGTTATAGAAAAAGCTAGAAGTTTAGCTCTTGAACATTTAAATCTTCAAGATAAAGGATATACAGCTCTTTTTTTACAAGGTGGAGCGAGTTCTCAGTTTTTAATGACAGCGTATAATTTTTTAAATAAAAAGGCTGCTTATTTAAATACAGGAACATGGAGCACTAAAGCAATTAAGGAGGCTAAATTATTTGGTGATTTAATTGAAGTAGCATCTTCAAAAGATAAAAACTTTAACTACATTCCTAAGGAATACACCATCCCAAATGATGTTGATTATTTTCACTGTACAAGTAACAATACAATCTTTGGAACTCAAATGATGAGTTTCCCTGATACTTCTGTACCTGTAATTTGTGATATGAGTTCAGATATCTTCTCTCGTCAACTTGATTTTTCAGAATTCGATTTAATCTATGCTGGAGCTCAAAAAAACATGGGACCAGCGGGTGCAACTTTGGTTGTAATTAAAGATGAGTTTTTAAATAAAATCTGTCGTGAAGTTCCTTCAATGTTAAATTATAAAACCCATTCAGAAAAAGACAGTATGTTTAATACTCCTCCTGTGTTTTCTGTATATGTTTCTATGTTAACATTAGAGTGGTTAAAAGATTTAGGAGGAATTGATTTTATTGAAGGTGTAAATCAACAAAAGGCTGATTTACTATATGCTGAAATTGATCGTAATCCATTATTTCGAGGATTAGTTGAAAATGAAGATCGAAGTAATATGAATGCTACATTTGTTCTAGAAAATGAACAATTAACAGCAAAATTTGATGCAATGTGGAAAGAAGCTCGTATAAATGGTTTAGGTGGACATCGTTCTGTTGGAGGTTATAGAGCTAGTATGTATAATGCCTTACCACTATACAGTGTTCAAGCATTAGTTGATGTAATGAAAGAATTAGAAAGAATTGCATAAATCGTCATCACGAACAGAGTTAAGGAATCTTATAACTGAATCTTAAATTTGGTTTAATACAAGATAGATTGCTTGATTTGTTCAGCAATGACATATTAAATTATAAAATGAAAATATTAATAAACGAAGGAATTACTCAAGAAGGTGTAGTAATATTAGAAGAAAAAGGGTTTGAAGTAGTAATTACAAAAGTTGCACAAGAACAATTAGAAAACTTTATTAATGATAATAATATTGATGCTATCTTAATTAAGAATAAAACACAAATTCAACAAGAATTAATTGATGCGTGTCCAAGTTTAAAATTAATCGCATCTGGAAGTACATCAATGGATAATGTTGATGTTCAATATGCCATTGATCAAGGATTACAAATTGTACACAGCGAAGAAGGAAGTGCTAACGCAATTGCGGAGTTAATATTTGCCCACCTTTTAGGAATGGTCCGCAATTTACATCAAGCAAATCGTGAAATGCCTCTTGAAGGGGACATGAACTTTAAAGGTCTTCAAAAATTATATGGAGGTACAGAATTAAAAGGTAAAACGCTAGGGTTAATAGGTATCAATGCAACAAGTATTGCAACAGCAAAGATTGCAATTGGATTAGGAATGAAAGTTTTAATGACTGATCCTGAAGAGACTGAAGCTTCAATAGAATTAGAATTTTTCGACGGACAAACCGTTCAATTTGATTTAAATTCTATTCCTTTTGAGGAAGTAATTATAGAATCTGATTTTATCTCAGTGCATTTACATAATCATGATTTCAAATTAGGAGAATCAGAATTCAATAAAATGAAAGATGGAGTTGGGATTATAAATTGTGTAAAAGGTGGACTTATTGATGAATTAGCTTTAGTAAAAGCAATGGAAAAAGGACCAGTAAAATATGCAGCATTAGATAGTTTTGAAAACGAACCTAATCCTGAGATTCAATTATTAATGAATCCTAATCTTTCTTTATCACCTAAAATTGGTAGTGCTACAAATGAAGCTCAACAAAAAGTTAGCATCGAATTAGCAAATCAAATTACAGCATTACTTTCATAATATATGGCAAAAATAAAACCATTTAAAGCAGTTCGACCCACGAGAGATAAAGTTGCACTAGTTTCATCAAAATCATATGAAACATATCCTGAAGGTGAATTAAATGCAAAATTAGCATTTAATCCCTTTACTTTTTTACATGTTGTAAACCCTGGTTATAAATATCATAAACAAGATGTAACTGGAGAAAAACGTTTTAAACTGGTTCATAACAGATATTTAGAATTTAAAGAAAATGAGATATTTACCGAAGAAAGAACACCTTCATTATATGTTTATCAAAAAGTTTCTGCTACGCATTCATTCTCTGGGGTTATAGCTGCAACTTCAACTGAAGATTATCATAATGATGTTATTAAAATTCACGAAAGAACTTTAAAAAAACGAGAATTACTTTTTGAAAATTATTTAAAGAACACTGGTTTCAATGCTGAACCTGTACTACTCACCTATCGGGAAAACAATGTGGTAAATGACATCATAAAAAAATACAAATCTCAACGTGCTGAATATGAATTTACCAGTATGGATAAGGATTTGCATTTACTTTGGATAATTGATAATCAAGAAGATATTGATGTATTAATTGATGCTTTTAGTAAGATAGATACACTTTACATTGCTGACGGTCATCATAGAACAACTTCATCTTGTATTCTCGCTAAAAATTTGGCTGATGAAAATCCGAATCATACAGGCGAAGAAGATTACAATTTCTTTATGAGCTACTTGCTTTCTGATAATCAATTAAGTATTTATGAATTCAATAGATTTATTAAAGATTTAAACGGATTAACTCCTGATGAATTTTTAATTGAACTTGACACTTATTTTAGAATTGAAAATAGAGGTCAAGAATTATATCGCCCGAAAGAAAAACATCATTTCAGTATGTATCTAAAAGATGAATTCTATGCATTGTACTTAAGAAAATCGGCGTATGAATTTACAGATGAACTAAGTAGATTGGATGCAGAAATTTTATTTAGAACAGTGTTGAAACCTATTTTGGGAATTGACGATATACGAGACGACTCTAAAATTATCTATTCACAGGATAAATCAGACGGATTAGAGTTAAAAACCAAAGTAGATAAAGGTGATTTTAAAGTCTCATTCGGGATGTTACCTGCAACCATTAACGAAATTGAAACAATGGTTGATAAAGGCTTGGTTATGCCTCCAAAAACAACATACATAGAACCAAAATTACGCAGTGCTTTAACTATTTACGAAATACGATAATGATAAAAGAAAATTTAACTGAAATAAATGATACACTTCCTGAACATGTTACACTAGTGGCTGTTTCAAAGACAAAACCGATAGCTGATATACAAGCAGCTTATAATGCTGGTCAACGTATTTTTGGTGAAAATAAGGTGCAAGAAATGGTAACTAAATACAATGAGTTGCCGAAAGATATTCAGTGGCATATGATTGGCCATTTACAACGAAACAAAGTAAAGTACATGGCTCATTTTGTTGATTTAATTCATGGAGTAGATAGTTTTAAAACCTTAAAAGAAATTGATAAACAAGCAAAAAAACATAAACGAGTTATTAATTGTTTGTTACAAGCTCATATTGCACAAGAAAACACCAAATTCGGATTTAGTTTTAACGAAATGAATGAAATTATTGAATCAGATGAATTAAAAGATTTACATAACATTAAAATAGTTGGTTTAATGGGAATGGCTACTTTTACAGATAATGAAGATCAAATTAGAGAGGAATTTACCTCCTTATTAAACTATTTTAACTCAAAAAAATCATACCAGAGTGAGAATTTTGATTTAAAGACTCTGTCAATGGGAATGAGTGGAGACTACCAACTAGCCATTAATTGTGGCAGTAACATGGTAAGAATTGGTAGTTCTATTTTTGGAGTGAGAAACTACTTTTCTTAGGTTTTGTTTATTAGCTCATTGATTTTCTTATATTTGCCACAGTGTAGCTACTAATTAAAATAAGGAGGGGTTGAATGTATGCTATAGTTGATATTGAAACTACTGGGGGGAAATTTAACGAAGAGGGAATTACGGAAATAGCCATCTATAAGTTTGATGGTCATAACGTTGTTGACCAATTTATTTCACTTGTAAATCCAGAAAAAGAAATTCAGGAATTTGTTGTTAAACTAACTGGTATTAACAACAAAATGTTACGTAATGCACCAAAATTTCATGAAGTTGCTAAAAGAATAATTGAAATCACAGAAGGCTGTGTTTTAATTGCTCATAATGCTTCATTTGATTATCGAATCCTTAGAACGGAATACAATAGATTAGGTTATGAATTCACCAGAGATAATTTATGTACTGTTCAGTTAAGTAAGAAACTAATTCCCGACGAGGCGTCTTATAGTTTAGGGAAATTATGTAGATCTTTAGGAATTCCCGTTACAGATCGTCATCGTGCATCTGGAGATGCCATGGCTACTGTCCAGTTGTTTAGGTTATTATTAGACAAGGATCATAATAAGAAAATACTCAAAAGAACTATTCAATTTACAGATAACCGAAATCATAAATTGAAAATAAACGGTATTATTGAAAATCTCCCTGAAAAAGAAGGTGTTTTCTATGTTCACAATGAAAATGGAAATATTATTTTCATCGGACGAGGTAAAAATATTCGATTAGAAGTTACTAAGCTATTCTTAAAAGACAATAAAAGAGCTGAAAAAGTAAAAAATAAAGTCGACATCGTAACTTATCAGGAAACAGGGAATCAACTTTTCACAAGATTAAAATATTATTTAGAACTTGACAATATCAAACCTAAATATAATCTTATACGAAAACGAAAAATAACACATTTAAACTTCAATCACGATCATTTTTTAATTATAGAAAAAGGTAGAGTTCCCGAAGAAAGCTTTATAATCCTTATTGAGAGAAATGAAGTTATAGGATACGCATTTACCAATCTTTCCTATCAAAGAAATCAATTAGAGATACTTAAAAGATTAGTTACCAAAATTGAAAACAAACCACTAGCCAAAACTATTATCAAAAACTTTTTATTAAATAACTCTGTAGATAAAATTGTACGCTACGAACTAGAAAATAATTTGTAATATTGTTATATAACATAAGGTTTTGGAAGACAAACAATCAAATTTAAATTGGAGAAAACGACTTCATGAAGTAATTTATGAAGCCGATACTCCTGAAGGAAAACTTTTCGATGTTATACTATTAATGGCAATTATAGTTAGTATTGCTTTAGTTATGTTAGAAAGTGTGAATCCCATTGGTGAAAAATACAAAACAGAACTTAATATCGCAGAATGGATAATAACTGTGCTTTTTAGTGTCGAATATATTCTTAGAATTATTTCTATCAGTAAACCAACAAAGTATATTTTTAGTTTTTACGGTCTTATTGATTTTTTATCTACCATACCAAAATACTTATCCATAATATTTACAGGAACACATAGTTTAGTCGCACTTCGCGCTCTACGTCTTCTGCGAGTTTTTAGAATTCTAAAACTAACAAGGTTTGTACAAGAATCACAACATTTAGCAAAAGCTTTAAAAGCTAGTAGAGCTAGAATTATGGTATTCTTATTTTTTGTACTGATAATTTGTGTTATCTTAGGCTCTATTATGTATTTAGTGGAAGGAGCAGATAATGGGTTCACAAGTATTCCACGTAGTGTTTATTGGGCGATCGTAACGCTGACTACAGTTGGTTTTGGAGACATTGCTCCTATGACTCCTTTGGGACAGTTTATTGCTAGTGTTATTATGATTTTGGGTTATGCCATAATTGCAATTCCTACTGGAATTGTTTCTACTGAAATTGCTCGAAACCATAAACTAAGTTTAAACACACAATCTTGCCCTAATTGTGCAACAACTGGTCACGTTGATCGAGCTATTTATTGCCATCACTGTGGAGGTAAATTAAATGAATAGATGAATACATTAATTACTGTTGTTGGACCTACAGCCATCGGAAAAACTTCTCTTGCTATTCAGTTAGCCCAACATTTTAAATCGGATATTATTTCCTGTGATTCGAGGCAGTTTTATAAAGAAATGAACATAGGAACTGCTGTTCCTGATAAAAAAGAATTAGCCACTGCTACACATCACTTTATTCAAAACAGAAGTATGTTTGAAGATTACAATGTTGGTAGCTTTGAAAAAGATGCTCTTCAAAAGTTAGATGAGTTGTTCAAAGTAAATCCTATTCAAATTATGGTTGGTGGAAGTGGACTTTATGTTGATGCTGTAGTCAAAGGGTTTGATTATTTCCCGGATGTAGATCCTAAAATTCGAGCAAACTTAACTGAAGAATTAAGCTCCAAAGGACTTCCTTTTTTACAAAAGGAATTAAAAGAATTGGATTCTATTACATATCAAACAATAGCTATTGACAATCCGCATCGAGTTATTAGAGCTTTAGAAATTTGTATTGGTACAGGTTCTCCATATTCCTCTTTTGTTAATAAAGAAAAGAGAAAACGTAATTTTAATACAATAAAAGTTGGACTAAGAGCAGAAAGAGAAATTATCTACGATAGGATTAATCGTCGTGTAGATATTATGATGAAAAACGGGCTTTTGAAAGAAGCAAAAGCATTATATCCAAATAAAGACTTAAACGCACTACAGACAGTCGGATACAGAGAGTTATTCCAATATTTTGACGGAAATTGGGAATTAGAATTTGCAGTTTCTGAAATAAAGAAAAATACTCGTCGTTTTGCGAAACGACAACTTACTTGGTTTAAAAGAGACGATAACACTATATGGTTCAACTATAAAGAGGATCTTTCAACAATAATTTCTACAATTTCAAAGCTCATAAAGTAGTTTTAACACTAATATCTTCATTATTAACGCTTATGATTAAAAAGTCCGCTTTTAAGTAATTTTAATTCGTTTTCAATTTTATTGAGTGTAATTTGGGACTAATTAACCAATAAAATTAAAAATTATGCCATCGACCATTCCGTACGATCCTTCCTTGGTATTAGGAAATATCGTTTCTAAAGACAAACTAGCTAACATTGTAAAAATTTCTGAACTTCAAGCTCCAGCTGATGCTGCAGAAAGTGAATTAAACTCCTTAATCTCACTTAAAAGAAGTGTAGACATGACCATTCAAGAAACAATGGGTATGGGAATTAGTCCTGATGAATTAATCTCAGAATCAGAACAAATAGACAAACAAATTACCAAAGCAGCCGTTTCTTATGGAAAAGCAAAAATTGCTTCAGAAAAGGCAATTCAACCTTTAAAATCTAAAATGAATGCAGTTAATCAATCTGTAGAAAGTCCGATTGATTATAATAAAAGTCAACTAAAAGAAATGCCTATTTCTAGTGACTCTTTACAAATGAATAGTCAGTATTTCTCTTTCGATCAAAACTCTCAATCTTCTGCGAGTCATGCTGCAACAGTAGCTTCTTTCGTTGCAGAATCATTAAGTTTTTTTGGAGAAGGACAATCTTATCAAGCAAGTGCAACTGCGCAACAACAAATGAATAGTCAACATTCAAGACATAGCATTGCCGGTACTTTAGTAATAACTATATCTTGTACACACAAAAACGCTCAAGTTTTTGCACCATACGTTTTAGACGTCGATAAAGCTGTTCGCTCATGGAACGCTATGAATGAAGACAATATGATTAAAACAAATGATGTGAGCTCCATTGCTGCTATTGAAGCAAAAGCAAACACCAAAGAAGATAAATCATTTTCAATATTATCTGGTGCAACATACGGTTCATCTTTCGTTGGAATGGTCCATATTTTAAATACTACGGAATCATCATCTAGTCAACGAATGGATTCAATTGCCGCATCAATGCAAGAAACCTTTGATATTGGCGGATGGTTTGCTTCTGGAACTGGTTCTTTTGGTGTAAGTTCTACTTTCTCCGACAGTGCTAAAAACTTATTAAGTACACAAAATGTTACATCTCACGCGACTTTAATTACTATGGGAATAATTCCTTCAATAAAGTCGAATCAAGTAAAAATGGCTGTACAGAGTTTCTCTGATTTTGATCCAGCAAAAACAATGGAAGAATTAGCTACTTTACAAGGAGCAACTGCTAGTGCAAACAATACTATTGCCGAAGGCGCTGCGGCCGCAAGAACTGGACAGCAAATGATTACATTGAAAAACGCAACTATAAAAGCTACATTAAATGGCGTTTCTGACATTGATGATGGTCAGAATAAAGTTATCGACACAAATTCAATGATGACTGCAATGGAAGATTATGTTGATAAATGTATTGCAGGTGGTAACAATTTAGGCGTTCCAATTAATTATTATTTAAAGCCTATAACTCAATCTGAAATTGCGAGAGCTTGGTTAGCTAAATATTACCCTAATAGATATAATCAAGCAGGAAGCGCTGATGATACAACTCCATCAAAGGGCTCGGATTCGGGAACTAAGGATGCAAGTGGTTCTAACTCGTAAGTAAAATTTTAACTAAAACTTACTACAACTTAAACAGTACTTAGGAAAATCCTCTTAAGTACTGTTTACTACTATATTTAAATTTAATTAACTTAATAATTATTGGTTCCTATTATGAGAAGTTATAATGACTTTGAAATTGCCATCTTAAAAGAAATCAGTTCTTTTCGTAAAGAAGGAATTATTAGTTTAAAAGATTTTCTGCAAAAAATATTCTTTAACACCGATAGAGGGAAAGCTTTAATTATACAACTAAGAGAACAGTATACTATCTATTTTATTGAAAATAAAATTTATAATAATCCAATTACAAAAAGAAAAGCGATACTTGAATTTAGTGAACTCCTTACGTTACTTGATTTTCTTAATTCAAGTGGGATTATTTCCATATTTAGAAAACAGCATTCCATTAAAGAACCTATGTATTTCTTGAGTAATCTTTTCCATGAACCAAAAATTGAGAACAATAAGATTATTTTAAATGATAATGGAGTTTATACAGATAAACCAGAAGAATTAAAAAATGCGAAGGGAGACGTAATTTACAAAGGAATTCAGTTTAATGACAGTCACTTTGTCATCAAAAACCTAATGGGAAGTATTGTAATTTCTGATAAGATTAATAAAATAATCAATGAAATTAACCCGAAAAAAATCAAGGTTCCATTTTACAAAAAAAAAAGCTTCATGTCCTTTAGTTTGTTTTCAATTGCGGTACTTCTTTTATTTGGAATTCATAACTCAAACCGAAGGAATACTAATGAAATTAAAAACTCTATTCATAAACTCCATAAAAAATTAAATACACCTGTCAAAAGAACATCCAATCCATTCAAAACAACGACTACGAAATCACCGGTTAAAAAATATGGAATAGATATTTCAAAATGGAATGGAACTATTTTAAAAAATAAACTACCTGATAGTTTACATTTTGTAATCTGTAAAGCGACAGAAGGCAAAAATTATTTAGACCCAATGTTTAAGGACAATTGGAAACAAATTTCTAATTTGAATCTTAAACGAGGTGCCTATCATTTTTATGTAATTAAGGATAACCCTATAAAACAAGCAAAATTCTTTTGGGAACAAATAAAAGATATGACTTTATATGATTTCCCGCCTATTATTGATGTTGAATCTGGCAGTTCTTTGAATGAAAAATTATCAATATCAGAAATCAAAAATTTACAAACGAAATTACTTCGTTTCCTATATAAACTAGAAACTTTATCTGGAAGAGTCCCTATGATTTACAGCAGTCATAAGTTTGCAAATATTCATTTACTTAGTAAAAAATTTTCTAAATATCCTCTTTGGATTGCCGATTACGATAACACAAAATCTCCTAATCTACCAACCGTATGGAAAAATATAGGATGGACTATTTGGCAAAAAACACCATATTACTCCGTAAATCTAAAATCTACCGACTTAGATATTTATCTAGAAAGGTAATATTTCGATACTTAGTATTCTATACACTTAACTCAATGTAAAGTAGCATTTACTCACTTCAAGTTGTTTCAAAAAAACTATCCGCATAGTTTTGAAGAAAAAAAGATGAATAAAATTATCTACTTAGCATTGTTTTCATTTGGAACTTTAAGTTGTAAAAATGATATAAAAAAGAATAACGGGGAAATTGTTATCACAACATTTGCTAAAAGCAATTCAATTAAAAAAGAAAAAAAGAAACCAAAAGATATTGAAATTGTTTTCTGTTTAGACGCAACAGGAAGTATGAGTGGGTTAATAGGAACTGCTAAAGAAAAAATTTGGGATATCGTTTCTGAGTTAGCACAAAGTAACGATGTTGAATCTTTGAAACTCGGAATGGTTTTCTATCGCGACCGTGGAGATGGATTTGTAACTAAACAAATTGAATTAACAAATGATTTAGACGAAGTTTACTCCGATTTATTAGAGATTAATGCAGCAGGTGGAGGAGACACTCCTGAGAGTGTTAATCAAGCATTACATGAAGCTATTTCAGATATGAAATGGTCAAATAAATCAAGTACCTACAAAACAATTTTTGTTGTTGGTGACTGTCCTCCACACATGGACTACCAAGATGATGTAAAATATAATCAAAGTTGTAAAATAGCAGCTAAAAATGGAATTATAATTAATACTATTAAGTTAGGAACAAGTTGTAAAAGTGCAATTTATCATTTTAAAGAAATGGCTAGTTGTACTAATGGAGAATTTATGCAATTAGATCAACAAGCTTCAGATTTTGTTATTGCTACACCTTATGATAATGACATTTACGAAGCTTCACAATCTATAGATCAATCAAGAATGTATTACGGAAATCAAGTTGAACAATCTGTAAACTATAGTAAGAAAGAAAAATCAATGGCTGTCTATGAGAAAAGCTCTAAAACATCTAATAGTGCTCGAGCTAGTTATAAAATGAGTAAATCAGGAAGAAAATCGTGGTTAGGAAACAAAGAAATCATAAACGACTATGCAAATGGAAAAATAACGATAGATCAGATTAAAGATGATGAATTACCGAAGGAATTAAAAGGAAAAAGTAAAGATGAAATAAAAGTTATTCTTGAAAAATTAAAAAAGGAACGCTCCGAAAAAGAAAGAAAATTAAAAGAATTGTCAGAAAAAAGAAAAGAGTTTATTAAAACGAAAAAGAAAGAATTGAATTCATCAAAACAAAGTTCATTCAGCGAAAAAGTTGTTGATGTATTGAAAAAACAAGCGAAAAAGAAAGAGTAAGTTTGCTTAGGGACTTGAGCAAAAGCCACCAAAAATCTTGCTATGAGGTTTAAGGTGGCTTTTTACATTATTGATTTAAAATATCGTATAACTTCCGGCAATCCTTCATCTAAACTAACCTGAGGTTGCCAATAATTTAATAAATCTTTTGCTAATGAAATAGCAGGTTTTCTTTGCATTGGATCATCTTGTGGTAACTCTTCAAAAAGAAGCTTAGAGTTTGAGTTGGTCAATGTTATTATTTTATTAGCCAAATCTAAAATTGAAATTTCTGAAGGATTTCCAATATTTACAGGTCCTATAACATTATCATTTGTCTCCATCATTCGAATCATTCCTTCAATTAAATCGTCAACATATTGAAAGCTTCTTGTTTGCTTCCCTGATCCATGAACAGTTAGATCTTCACCTTTCAAAGCCTGGACGATAAAATTAGAAATTACACGTCCGTCATTCATGTTCATTCCTGTTCCATAGGTATTAAAGATTCTAATGATCTTTACTCTAACTTTATTTTGTTTGTGATAATTAATGAATAATGATTCAGCACAACGCTTTCCTTCATCGTAACACGATCTTAAACCAATTGGGTTCACATTTCCCCAATAACTTTCAGGTTGTGGATGAATTTTTGGATCACCATATACTTCACTTGTAGAGGCTTGAAGAATCTTTGCATTTACTTTTTTAGCTAAACCTAGCATATTTATTGCTCCAACAACTGTAGTTTTTATTGTTTTTATAGGATCGTGTTGATAGTGAATAGGTGAAGCTGGGCATGCCAAATTGTAAATTTGATCAACTTCTGCAAAATATGGCTCAATTACATCATGACGAACAGCTTCAAAATACGGATTATCCAAAAGATGGACGATATTTTTTTTACTTCCAGTGAAATAATTATCTAAACAAATCACTTCATTTCCCTCTTTTAATAAACGCTCACATAAATGAGATCCTATAAATCCTGCTCCTCCAGTTACTAATATTTTCTTCAACAAATTTATTTTTTATTATGCATATTTCTTCAAAAAAACGAATCTAATAAAAAAAGCCCAGAGTTTTCTCTGAGCCTTATATTCATGTTATTTTAACAAAAGTAGCTTCTCATTAAATACCTCGAATATAATTAGTTAAGGTATCATTAAATTGAAATCCTTTTGTGAATCGTTCCTTACTTAAAATTTTAAATTCAGATAAAGCCCAAAGAATTAGTTCTTTAAGAAAATAAAGATCCTCTTTTGAATAATTAGGGTGATACTTATCTATTAGTTTTTGGAGAGGTGTTATAACATCTAGTTGTTCCTTAAAATACCCATCATTCATATCATCTAACAATTCAATGGAATCACTTGCATAAAACCATTGTGTAATCTCATCATACGGTGTTTCTTCGTCTTCTTTCGTGAGTTTCTTAATCTCTGGAAATAATTCTAAAAATATTGTCTTTACGGCATTAGTTACTAAATTTTGTGCTACAAAATCCGCTCCCTCTTGTTCACCTTCGTATACTAATTCAATTTTACCAGTAATTGCAGGAATTGATCCAAAGAAATCAAGTAAACGAACCGTAGTTTTATCATCTTCAGTCAAGAAACTTCTTCTCTCGGCAGTACTAATTAAATTCTCTAAAACAGAAATACTCATTCGAGCACTAACCCCACTTTTCACATCTACATATTCACTATCTCGAGCCTCAAAGCTAATTTGTTCAACCAACCTTTTCGCTAATTTTGGAACATAAACAGTTTCTTTTTGACTTTGTAAGGCATTCGCTTCTTGTTCGGTAATTTTTTCTGCAATTTCAATAGACTTTGGATAATGTGTTAAAATTTGAGATCCAATTCTATCTTTTAAAGGAGTTACAATACTACCTCTATTCGTATAATCTTCCGGATTTGCTGTAAATATAAACTGAATATCTAGCGGTAAACGTAATTTAAATCCTCGAATTTGAATATCTCCTTCTTGTAAAATATTGAAAAGAGAAACCTGAATTCTTGCCTGTAAATCAGGAATTTCATTGATAACAAAAATACATCGATTCGCTCTAGGAATCATTCCAAAATGAATGACACGATCATCTGCATAATTCAATTTTAAATTCATTGCCTTAATTGGATCCACATCACCAATTAAATCGGCAACAGTAACATCTGGCGTTGCTAACTTTTCGTAGAAACGTTCATCACGATGTAGCCATGTTATTGGAGTATCGTCACCTTTTTCTTTGATTAATTCTTTTGAATAGCGAGATAGTGGTTGTAATGGATCATCATTTATTTCAGAACCTTCCACAATAGGAATATATTCGTCTAATAAAGTTACCATTAAACGTGCTAATCGCGTTTTTGCCTGACCTCTTAAACCTAATAAATTAATATTATGCTTTGATAAGATTGCTGTTTCTAATTCAGGAATAACAGAGTTTTCATAGCCCCAAACGCCTTCAAAAACAGTTTCTTGATTTTTAAGTTTTTGAATTAAGTTCTTTCTTAATTCGTCTTTAATTGAAATTGATTTGTATTCAGATTTTTTTAAATCTCCTAGTGTCTTTATATCGGTATAATTCATAATCTATTTTCCTCTAATTCGTTTTTTTCTATTTTGCTCATAGTCTTCAAAAATCATTTCTCCTAACCCCTTTAAACCCGTGTAAAATGCCTTTCCTTGGTTCGCCTGTGTGAACTGTCTAATAAACTGCATTAAATATGGATCTTGTGCTATCATAAAAGTAGTTATAGGAATATGCAATTTTCTAGCTTGTGAGGCCATATTATAGCATTTTTCAACTATGTAGCTATCCAAACCATTACTATTTTTATAATAAGTTCCATCCGCTAAACGCAAGCAACTTGGTTTACCATCAGTGATCATAAAAATTTGCTTATTCGTATTTCTTTTTCTCCTCAAAATATCCATAGCCAATTGCAAGCCAGCAACTGTATTAGTATGGTAAGGTCCAACTTTCAAATACGGAAGTTCTTTTACTGAAATAGGCCAAGCATCGTTTCCAAAAACAATGATATCAATTGTATCTTTTGGATATCTTGTTTTAATTAGCTCTATTAATGCCATTGCCACTTTCTTTGCTGGTGTTATTCTATCCTCACCATACAATATCATGCTATGACTAATATCAATCATCAAAACGGTACTCATTTGAGCTTTAAAATTGGTTTCTTCAACAACTAAATCATGTTCAGTTAATGAGAAATCTTGCAAGCCATTATTAATTTGAGCATTTTTAATACTTTCCGTCATGGAAATCCGATCTAAGGCATCACCAAAATGGAAATTTCTATATTCACCAGTGTGCTCATCTCCTTGACCAATAACTTTAGTTTTGTGATTTCCTAGCCTACTTTTTTTAAGTTTTCCAAATATTTGATCTAACGCATTTTGACGAATAGCTTGTTCAGTTTTGGCTGTAATTTTAATATTACCATCTCCACTTCCGTTAGCATCAGCAGGATCTATTTCCTCTCGGATATATCCTTTCTTTTTTAAATCCTCTAAAAAATCATCTAATGTATATTCTGGAGTAGTTAATCCATATTCTCTATCGAGTTGTTTCAACCAATCAAAGGCTTCATCAAAATCACCAGAAGTGTACGTTATGATCTCCTTAAAAATGTCAAATAACTTTTCAAATGGCGAAACATCTTCAGGAGTGTACTTTTCAAATCGTAGTCCTTTTTTGAATTCATTTATCATACTATAAAAATACGGCTATTTCGAATTTTAAACTAATTCAAAAATTAAGAATATCTTTATTTTAGCAATATTTTAATACTTCATGCATTTTAACGAAAAGGAATTGTTACTTCAATATCAAGGATTTTGTCAATCAAAACCACTATGGACTAATAGTTTAAATAACAAACTACAACAGTTTGATTTTCAAAATATTTACAACAACTCACTTAAAGTAAATGTTAACACAAAATTACGTTTAGGAAAGTTGGTAGAGCAATTTGTTTTTAATGAATTTTCATTTGACAATTCAATAGATATAATTCTTGAAAACATTCAAATTCAAGATCAAAAAATTACTGTTGGTGAATTAGATTGTATTTTACGTAAAGATAAAAAGCCTATTCATTTAGAGATCGTTTACAAATTTTATCTGTATGATAAGTCAGTTGGTGAAACAGAAATTGAACATTGGATTGGACCAAACAGAAAAGATAGTTTTATTCAAAAATATCGCAAACTAATAGACAAACAACTACCGCTTTTATATCACCCAAAAACAGTTGATGTTTTAAAAAAGCATCAAATAAATTTAGAAGATGTACAACAACAAGTTTATTTTAGAGCCCAACTATTTCCTCATGTATCGGAATTGAACAATAAATTCGATGTAATAAATAATGATTGTATTGAGGGTTTTTACATTTATAAAAATGAATTAGATAAATTTAAAAATTATAAGTTTTACATACCAACCAAACATAATTGGTTAGTTAAACCTCATGCAAACGTGAATTGGTATAACTATGAGAAATTTTCATCAAAAGTTTTCGAAATATTAGAGCAAAAAAATGCTCCATTATGCTGGATAAAAAAGCCTAACGGAGTCATTTCAAAGTTTTTTCTTGTGTGGTGGTAATTAATTAGATTAAAGGAATATTTTTAAAATGATTTATCATTAAATACAATAATCCGCTTACTACTACTGATGTTAAAACAACATATTTGGTGTAGACTAACAATTTAGCATTTTTCATACTTCATAAAACTTTTAGGGTTTACATAATTAAAACAATTGAGAACAAAAATTCCCTACCGTCTATCTGAATTATGTAACGCAAAAAAATTAATTTTATGTTTTTTGAGATGGTCTAATTTTATTTTTCGTTACTCTTTTTCTGGAAGTAATAAAATATACTCCTGTTAGTAATATAATTGAAGCGATAATGGATTGATTTGTTAATTTTTCATCTAAAAAATACCAACCTAACAAAAGTGCAATTACTGGATTTACATAAGCTGAAGTGGACACCTTTTCAGGAGAAATTACCTTCAATAAATAATTAAAAGCTGTAAAAGCAACAATACTACCGAAAATAATTAAAAGAATCATTGAAACCTGTACTTTATAGCTAATCTCATTAAATACAGGGATATTCTCGTTAAAAATCTGACTAAATAAAATCTGTAATATACTTGCTATGGTCATTTGATATCCCGTACTCACAAAGAAATTTTTTGGTAAATCGGCTTTCGATACAAAAACACTTCCATAACTCCAACTTAAAACGCAAGACAGAATCATAAATATCCCTATAACCATTCCGTCGGAAGTAACTATTTCTTTCTGACTGACTAATAAATACATTCCAAATATTCCTAAGCAAACCCCAATAATAGATTTTCTTTGCATTTTTTTTCCATCAATTAAACGAAGTAAAAACAACACAAATAATGGTTGTGTTGAGGCTAATAATGCAGCAAAACCACTATCTACATATTTTAAGGCCCACACAAAAACTCCATTTCCGTAAACTAAAAATAAAAAGGCAGCAATAATTAAATTCAAAAACTGACGCTTAGTTACTTTCAAAGATTTTTTCAGAAGTAGTGCAATTATCAAAATTAGAATTCCAGCAAAACCAAAGCGAACAGCAGCTATTAATAGTGGTGGAATTTCTTCAACAGCAATTTTATTAAGTAAATATGTGGAACCCCAAATTACATAAATAGAAAAAAATGAGGCTATAATAAGTAGTTTCGATTTATTCATTATACGAAGTTAGTTGAAAAACTTAGTTGAATAAAGTTTTTTCTTATTTATAACATATCTCTACTTTTGAGGTCTTAATATGGTACTGATGAATATTGATCTAATTTACGAAGATGAGTTTTGTATTTGTGTAACTAAACCTAATGATGTAGTTGTACATCATGCCTATCATTCTCGAAATGTAATTCATGAAAAATCACTTTTACAATTATTAGACGAAAACTTTAAGAAGAAATTTTATCCTGTTCATCGTTTGGATAGAAGAACCTCAGGAATTATTCTTTTGACAAAAGAAACAAAATATGTTTCAGAGTTTCAAAAGCTATTTACGGAAAATGAAATTCAGAAAACTTATTACGGAGTTGTTCGGGGTCATGCACCTGAATCTCGTATTATTGATTCTCCTGTCAAAGGAAAGGATAGCAATGTTTATAAAGATGCAGAAACACTTATTGAATGCGTGGAAACTACAACTCAAAATATTCCTGTTAAGCCATATGATACTTCTCGGTATAGTTTGGTTCGATTATCACCAAAAACTGGTCGATTACATCAACTTCGAATTCATATGAATAAAATTAGTCACCCTTTAATTGGTGATGGTAAATACGGAGACAAAAATCATAATGCCATGTATGAAGCAGAATTTGGTTGGACGAATTTATTTTTACATGCTAAATCGCTTGAATTTGTGCATCCGTTTAAGAAAGAGCAACTACATTTAGTTTCTAATTTTCCTGATAACTGGAAGGCTTTATTTAAGCAGTTTAATTGGTAAATATAATTTAGCTAAGAACTTCATTTCCAAGAAAAAAATGGAATATATTAGCTAGATAAGATTACTTTACTTGGATCGTAATGAGAACTTATAAATTGATTTCTTCTATTCAAAAAACCTATAATACCCACACTTTAAATAAGCGCCTTCAGGAAAACCAATTGGGTGATCAGAATCGTGATAGGTTTTCAATTCAGTTTTGAAACGACGTTTACCATTTTCCAAAACATTTTCATTGATATCGAAAAAATCATCTGCAACAACTCGTGATGAGCAAGAGGCTAATACTAATAAGCCTTTTCTAGAAGTTAGCTTCGCTCCTAACCTAGCTAATTGAGCATATTTCTTTTTAGCCAGCTCAATTTCTGCAGCTTGTTTTGCAAAACTTGGAGGATCAATTACAACGACATCAAATGTTACTTTATTTTGAATCAATTTGCGAAGTTCCTCAAAAGCATCTCCTGCAATTGTTTTATGAACACCAGAATACTCATTTAGCTTTCCGTTTTCAACTGCAATTTCAAGTGCTTGTTTACTAATATCCAAGCTTGTTACCTCTTTAGCTTCATTATATAATGCATGAACAGAAAATCCACCTGCATAAGAGAAAACATCTAAAACAGTTTTATTTTTACTGAACTCTCCTACCCGTTTTCTATTCGCTCTATGATCTAAGAAATATCCTGTTTTATGTCCTTTAATCACATTTGCTGAAAACTTCACATTATGCTCTACGAACTCTACTACTTCATTTTCCAAAACTCCATAAACTACATCTCCATCTTTTAAATTATGATTTGTAGATTTTTGAACATTTCTACTTAAACGAATTACAATGGTTTCCGCTTTAGAAACTTCTTGTAGGCTCTTTAAAATGGTTTCTAAAAAAGGTAACCAAATTTCAGAATATAGCTTTACTACTAAAACTGCATCGTAAACATCTGCTATGTAAGAAGGAAAACCATCATTTTCTCCGAATATTAAGCGATAACTATTAGTATTTGTTTGTAGAAGTTTCGTTCTTTTCTGATAGGCTTTTTCTATTTTTTTATGAAAAAACATTTCATTTACAACCGCTTTTTCGGAAGACGTATGAATCATTTTTATACGAATAGGTGAATCTGAATCGTATAAACCTATACCAACTACTTTGTTATTCTTTCTACCAAAAATAATAGCTAAATCTCCTGTTTTAGGATCTTTACTAATTTTCTCTATGCTATTGGAAAAAACCCATGGATGATTCTTCATCACATGCTGTTCTCCTTTGGTAGTAAGCTTTACAGCGAGATTCTTTGGTTGGTAATTTGAAACAATTCGTTCACTAAAATCCATACAGCATTTGCTAAAAAATGATGTACAAAAATAGGTATTCATTAAGAACTATGCGCAAAACTTTTTCATTTTAAACTTAAGAAACTCCAACGATATGAGTATTTTTAGAATCTTAATAAGAATCTAACCCTTTCATATTAAAAATGACAAAACTAAAAGACCCAATTACCTTACCCAACGGAACGGTATTAGCGAATAGAATTGCTAAATCAGCAATGAGTGAGAACTTATCTAATAAAACACATGAACCAACATCCATTTTGATCAATGCATACAAAGAATGGGCAAAAGGAGGTTCAGGATTATTGATTACAGGAAATGTAATGATAGATAGTAAAGCTCTTGGTGAACCTATGAATGTTGTAATTGAAGATGATCGTCACGCTCAACAATTAAAGGAATGGGCGGCAACTGTAAAAGGAACAGACACTCATCTTTGGGTACAAATTAATCATCCTGGGAGACAAGCTATGGACCAGATTAATAATGTTTTGAAAGCTCCTTCTGCGATTCCTTTAAAATCGAAAAGTAGAAAAAAAGCTACAACTAAAATTCCGAAAGCCTTGACTCACGATGAAATTTTGGATATTATTAAACGTTTCGGAACTACTGCGAGAATTTTAAAAGAAGCTGGTTTTACAGGAGTTCAAATTCATGGAGCTCACGGATATTTAGTAAGTCAATTTTTATCACCTTATGCTAATGTTAGAGAAGATGAATGGGGAGGAACTTTTGAAAAGAGAGCGAAGTTTGTTTTAGAAGTTTATAAGGAAATTCGTTCTCAAGTTGGACCAGATTTCCCTGTTGGTATTAAGTTAAACTCGGCAGACTTTCAAAAAGGAGGATTCAGTGAAGAAGATTCAATGAAGGTTATTGATTTACTTTCTAAAGCTGGAATTGATTTAATTGAAATTTCTGGAGGAACATACGAAGCTCCGGCAATGATGATGGGTAACCGTAAACAAAGTACAAAGGAACGAGAAGCTTATTTTATTGATTATATCGAAAAAGCAAGAAAAATAACCAAAACTCCTTTAATGTTAACTGGTGGATTTAGAACTGTTTCTGTAATGCAAAATGCCATTGCCTCTGAGAAATTAGATGTTGTTGGTCTTGCACGTCCATATTGTTTATTCCCAAATATTGGAAATGACATTTTAAATGAATCTCAATCGACATTTCCAGTTAATATTAATAAAACTGGAGTAAAAGGAATTGATGGTATGATGAATATTATTTGGTATGAGGCACAAATAAAGCGCCTAGGTTTAGGGAAATTACCTAAATTAAAACTAAGCGCTTGGTCAGTATTTTTTAATTACCTCTTTTTAATATTCAAGTTTAAGTTGATGAAGAAGTAATTGATATATAATTTTAGTGTCTACTTTTTAAAACAGCTTCAATATCTTTCAACGTAAATCCTTTTGCTTTTAACAAAATTAAGTAGTGATATAATAAATCTGCTGCTTCATTGGTGAATAAGTCATCGTTATTGTCTTTAGCTTCTATTACAACTTCTACGGCTTCTTCACCAACTTTTTGTGCTACTTTATTAATTCCTCTTTTAAATAATTTGTTGGTATATGAAGATTCTACGTTATTATCGATTCTATCGTGAATAATGTTCTCTAATTCATACACAAAACCTTTTGGTGTTTCTTCTGCGAAACATGAAACATCTCCTTTGTGACATGTTGGTCCTTTAGGATCCGCTTTGATTAAAATGGTGTCATTATCACAATCCACTTTAATGTCTTTTACATATAAGAAATTTCCACTCGATTCACCTTTTGTCCATAATCTATTTTTACTTCTACTAAAAAACGTTACTACTTGTTCTTTTTGTGTTTTTTCAAACGCTTCTTCGTTCATATAACCTAACATTAATACTTGTAATGTTTTGCTATTCTGAATAATAACTGGCACTAAACCGTCGTTACTTTTTTTAAAATCTACTTTCATGACTTATTTAAAAAATCAATATAATTCGTTAATAATCCTTTTATTTGTTCGGCAGCTACTGGATTTGCAGAGTGTACTTTGAATTGTAAACTTCTTAAATCTAAATCTGATTCATACACTAACCATTTTGCAGCAGCATAACCATCAAGAGCAACTTCTCCATTTTTATCTAATCCTAAATCATTATCAAAACTGATAAAATCTGGCAAACCATTTTTTTGAACATATGAAACAAATGCTTCATACGTTCTTACAATATCAAATTCTTTTTCTTGCGATGCGTCATAAACCATATCTATAGTTCTTAAGTCATCTAAAAACAATTTCTTTTTCATTTTTGTTTATTATTTGTCAATACGATCCTGAGGCTTCAGGAGAAATAATCTGTTAATTGATAGTTAGATTACTTCAAATGTTAATTTCGACTTCGCTCAATCACCATTTTCGTAATGACGTTGGATTATTTAAATCCTAACAGGAATATTTTGTTCTTTTAAAGCTTGTTTTAATTCTTGAATTGGAATTTCGCCAAAGTGGAAAACACTTGCTGCTAAAGCAGCATCAGATTTTCCTTCTATAAATGTATCAATGAAATGTTGCACAGATCCAGCTCCCCCAGAAGCAATAATTGGAATATTCAATTCATCTGACAACCTTGCCAAGGCTTTATTTGCAAATCCCGCTTTGGTTCCATCATTATCCATTGATGTAAATAAGATCTCTCCTGCTCCTCTTTGTTGAACTTCATTAGCCCAATCAAATAAATTCAATTCTGTCGGAATTGTTCCACCAGCCAAATGAACTTTCCATTCTCCGTCAACTTGTTTAGCATCAATAGCTACAACTACACATTGACTTCCAAATTTTTGAGATAATTCGTTAATTAACTCTGGTCTTTTAACAGCTGATGAATTAATCGAAACTTTATCCGCTCCACATTTCAATAAAGCATCTACATGTTCGATAGAAGAAATTCCCCCTCCAACAGTGAATGGAATATTTACTTGAGCAGCAACCTTTTCTACCATATCTAAAGTAGTTCCTCTATTTTCAAGAGTAGCTGCTATATCTAAAAACACCAGTTCGTCCGCTCCAAGCTCAGCATATTGTTTCGCAAGAACAACAGGATCACCAGCATCTATTAAGTTTACAAAATTGACTCCTTTTACTGTTCTTCCATTTTTAATATCCAAACAAGGAACTATTCGTTTTGTTAACATTTTAATCTTTATTTTTTGTTGTTAAATCTACTCCATCGAAAAAACCTAAATCTTTATTCTTTAATTGCTTTACCCAAAAAGCAATTTGTCCTGTGTGATACGAATAATGTTCAGTTACGTGAATTACAATTCCAATACCTGAAAAGGTAAACCCTTGAACTTCTCGTTTTCTAAGATATTCTTCAAGAGTAGTTTTGTTAATAATCTTTTTTGATTGTTCAAGAGTCGTGTTCAGTTTTTCTAATAGTTCAGATTTTAAAAAACCCTTATCCATAGAAAACTCTAGATCTCTATTTCTTAAATCATCAGTGTTTCCTAATGAAGCAATTGCGTACTGAGTTATATTACCACATAAATGAAGTATTAAGTTTCCTATACTATTCGAAGAATTATTGATTCTTTTCCAAACATCATCTTCTGTAATTAGACTCAATGATTTAGTATTCATTCGAGTACTTTCATCCAATCTGTAAATGATTTGATTCTTAAATTCTTCTAATACTTCAATATTCATTATTATTGTTTAATAATAAATTGCTCTAATTCTTTTAAACTAATTTTATTCTCATAAATAGCTTTACCAACAATAACACCCTCACACCCTAATTCTTGAACTTTAAATAAATCGTCTAAATTAGAGACTCCACCACTTGCTATTAACTTTACTTTTGTTGATTCCAAAATTTCCTTGTACAAATCATTTGAAGTTCCTTCCAGCATTCCGTCTTTTGCAACATCTGTACAAATTACATACTCTACACCGATCTCCTCATAATCAATAATAAATTCAACAACGTCAACTACCGAAGTTTGCATCCAACCGTGCGTGGCAACTTTCCTGTTTTTAGAATCCGCTCCTAAAATGATTCTCTCAGAACCATAATTTTTCAACCAATTAATAAAAATATCTGGATTTTTCACAGCTATACTTCCGCCAGTAATTTGATTTGCTCCACTTTCAAATGCGATTTTAGCGTCTTCATCAGATTTTAAACCACCACCAAAATCTATTTTTAAATTGGTTTTCGAAGCAATTTGCTCCAACACCTTATGATTTACAATATGTTTAGACTTAGCTCCATCTAAATCAACTACATGTAAATACTCAATACCAGCATCTTCAAATTGTTTAGCAACCTCTAACGGGTTTTCGTTGTAAATTTTCTTTGTGTTGTAATCCCCTTTAGTTAAACGAACACATTTTCCTTCAATAATGTCAATAGCAGGTATTATTCTCATTTTGTTTGTTTTAAGTATATAGTAAAAAGTATTAAGTTATAAGCTTCTTTGAAGTGAAAAGTTCATTTTTTTGACTTCATTACATAAGTTCAAAATATTTTTTACTTGTTCATTTTTAATAAATTTTAGTCTTGCAGATAATAATATCTGCGTTTCAAGTTCACATGTAGAACCATTTGCGATACTCAAAAAATGCTTGAACTCCTTTTTTGAATTTCTTCCTGCTCCTTCAGCTATATTAGAAGGAATAGAAATACTACATCTTTTAATTTGTGATACTAATCCGTATTTCTCTTCTTCAGGCATTAATTTGATTACGGAATAGACTTCTTCAACCAAATTCATTGCTTTTTCCCAAATTTTTAAATTTTCATAATTATTCACAGCTATTTTCTTAATACTTTAATCTAAAGTTCTAAAAAATTCTTCAGAATTTTTTCCCCTTCAACACCACTTTTTTCTGGATGAAACTGAGTTCCATAAAAATTATCTTTATGTAAAGCTGTAGCATATTTTATTCCATAATCGGTAGCTGCTATTGCATATTTACAATCTTCAGCATAATAACTGTGAACTAAATACATGTATTCCTCGTCTTTTATTCCTTTGAATAAATCTGACTTTAAATTTGAAATTGTATTCCAACCCATTTGAGGAACTTTCAACTCATTAGAGAAACGTTTAATTTCTACATCAAAAATTCCTAATCCTTCGGTATTTCCCTCTTCTGATGAAGTACACATTAATTGCATACCCAAACAAATACCTAAAACAGGCTGCTTTAATGTTGGAATAACTTTATCCAGACCACTTTCTCTTAATTTATTCATTGCTGAACTTGCTTCTCCCACACCGGGAAAAATCACCTTATCAGCATTTTGAATTTCTTCTACGTTATTGGTTAAAACAGCATCAACACCTAATCTTTTAAAGGCAAATTGAATACTTTTTATGTTCCCAGCTCCGTAATCTATAATGACTAATTTCATTTCTTTTCGTTTTACTAAAGTACTCCTTTAGTTGATGGTAAAAACATTTTATTAGCATCACGTTTTACAGCCATTTTTATAGCTTTAGCGAATGCTTTAAATATTCCTTCTATTTTGTGGTGTTCGTTCACACCTTCTGCTTTAACATTTAAGTTACATTTTGCTCCATCTGTAAATGATTTGAATAAGTGAAAAAACATTTCTGTAGGCATATCTCCAATTTTCTCTCTCTTAAATTCGGCATCCCATTCTAACCAGTTTCTACCACCAAAATCAACGGCAACTTGTGCTAAACAATCATCCATCGGTAAACAGAATCCATATCGTTCGATACCTAATTTATTTCCAACTGCTTGATAAAAGACTTCACCTAAAGCAATCATTGTATCTTCAATAGTGTGGTGTTCATCAACTTCTAAATCACCATCAACTTTAATTGTTAAATCCATTGCTCCATGACGACCAATTTGGTCTAACATGTGATCAAAGAATTTTAATCCAGTACTAATATCGTTTTTACCTGAACCATCTAAATTTAATTTGATATAAATCTTAGTTTCATTAGTGTTTCTAGTAATTTCAGCAACACGATCTTCTAACTTTAAAAACTCATAAATCTTTTTCCAATCTGTGCTTGTTAAAGCGATACAATCGATTATTTCTTGTTTAGATGATTCTATTTCATCAGCTCCTAATTCAGGATTTTCTGACAAGTAAATTCCTTTTGCTCCTAAATTCTTAGCTAATTCCATATCTGTAATACGATCCCCTAGAACGAAAGAATTCTCAAGATCATAATCTTCAGAAAAATATTGTGTTAACAAACCTGTTCTTGGCTTACGAGTTGGTGCATTTTCCGCAGCAAACGTTCTATCTATAAGCACCTCAGAAAAAATAACCCCTTCTTTAGCAAAAGCATCAATAACTTTATTTTGAGCAGGCCAAAATGTATCTTCTGGAAAAGAATCGGTTCCTAAACCGTCTTGATTGGTAACCATAACCAATTCAAAATCTAATTCTTCAGCAATTTTAGCCATGTATTGAAATACTTTCGGATAAAATTCTAACTTTTCTAAACTATCTAACTGATAATCTATAGGTGGTTCTATTACTAAAGTTCCATCTCTATCTATAAATAATACTTTTTTCTTCATTATAATGCCTTTAGCGCGTTGATTAGTTGTTCGTTTTCTTCTGGAGTTCCAACAGTAATTCTAATACAATTATTAATTACTTTATTTCGATTTCTAATAATAACTTTTTCATTAATTAAATAATTATAGGTTTTATTCGCATCGTCTACATTTACCAATAAAAAGTTAGCATCAGAAGGATATATCTTATTTACTTTTTTAATGCTTGCCAAACGTTGCTTCAACCTACATCTTTCTTCTAAAATAATATCAATATTTTTCTTTACGTCTGATGCATTATTTAATGATTCTAAAACAGCATCTTGATTTAAAACACTTACATTATAAGGAGGTTTAACCCTGTTGTACAAATCTAAAATCGCTTCGTTTGTATATGCTGCTCCTACTCTAACACCAGCTAATCCCCAAGCTTTACTGAAGGTTTGACTCACTATTAAATTAGGATAATCGTTAATTTTTTCTGTAAATGATTTCTTAGAACTGAAATCAATATACGCTTCATCTATAATTACAATACCATCGAAATTAGATAATATATATTCAATATCTTCCTCATTAATCGTATTTCCTGTTGGATTATTTGGAGAACATATAAATATCATCTTCACCAACGGATCGTCTAAATAAGGCTGTAATTGATTTAAATTAATCTGAAAATCATTAATTAATGGCTGCTTTATTAACTCAATATTATTAATGTCTGCCGAAACATCGTACATTCCATAAGTTGGAGAAAACGTTAAAGCTTTATCAACTCCAGGTTCACAAAAAATACGAAATGCTATATCAATAACTTCATCACTTCCATTTCCAATAAAGATCTGATCTGTATTAACATTTTTAATCTTTGCTAACTTCTCCTTGATTTTACTTTGTTGCGGATCTGGATAACGATTTAAGTTTCCGTAAGGGTTTTCATTTGCATCTAAAAAAACATCTGCGGTTCCTTTAAATTCATCTCTCGCAGAAGAATACGGAGTTAAATTCCATATATTTTTCCTAACTATTTTTTCTAAACTAAACATCTGTTAAACTTTTTAAACGTAATGTAACTGCATTTTTGTGGGCTTGTAATCCTTCAGCTTCAGCCATTAACTCAATAGTATTTCCAATATTTTTAATTCCTTCTTTTGATAATTTCTGGAAGGTAATTTTCTTCACAAAACTATCTAAAGAAACACCACTGTAGTTCTTCGCATAACCATAAGTTGGCAACGTGTGATTTGTTCCTGAAGCATAATCTCCTGCACTTTCACAACTATAATTCCCTAAGAAAACAGAACCAGCATTGGTAATTTTTTCAATAAAATTATCTGCGCTTTCTGAAGCAATAATTAAGTGTTCAGGAGCATACTCATTACTAAAATCAATTCCTTCTTCAATAGAATCAAAGTAAATTGTCCTGCTGTTCTGAAGCGCTTTCTCAGCAATCTCTTTTCTCGGTAATTCATTTAACTGTCTTTCCAATTGATTTTCAATTTCTCCAATACTTGCTTTATTATTTGAAACTAAAATCACCTGACTATCTGTTCCGTGTTCAGCTTGTGATAATAAATCAGAAGCCACAAAACCTGGGTTTGAAGTTTCATCTGCAATCACTAAAACTTCACTTGGTCCAGCTGGCATATCAATCGCAACTCCATATTCCTGAACCAATTCTTTTGCTTTAGTCACAAATTGATTTCCTGGTCCGAATATTTTATAAACTTGTGGAATAGTTTCTGTACCAAACGTCATAGCTCCAACGGCTTGTGCTCCACCAACTTTAAATATTTTGGTTACTCCAACAAGATTTGCTGTATATAAAATTACAGGATCAACCTTTCCTTCCTTATTTGGAGGTGTACACAATACAATTTCTTTACAACCAGCAACTTTCGCTGGTACAGCTAGCATTAAAATTGTTGAAAATAATGGCGCTGTTCCTCCTGGAATATATAAACCAACTTTTTCAATTCCTACAGATTTTCTCCAACATTGAACACCTTTAGTAGTTTCAATTACTTTTGGAGTCTCTTTTTGAGAATTGTGAAAAACTTCAATATTATTTTTAGCTTGTTCAATAGCCTGCTTCAATTCTTCTGAAACTTCATTTTTTGCCGCTTCAATTTCTCCCTGAGAAACTTCTAAGCTAGATAACTTTGTATTATCAAACTTCTCGGCATATTCATATAAAGCTTGATCCTTATTTTTCTGAACGTTCTCTAGAATAGCCGTTACAATATCATTAAGTTCAGATTTATCAAACTGAGCTCTTTTACAAAGCTCATTCCAAGTACTTTTGTCCGGATTTGTATAAACTTTCATTCTAATATTCATTTTTTGTCATTTCGATTGAAAAGAAGCAATCTCGATCTCAAAAATTAGATTCCTTCACTCATTATCCTTTCGTAATGACGTTATAATTTTTACTGAATCATATTTTCAATTGGACAAACTAAAATTCCTTCTGCACCTACTGCACGAAGTTCATCTATTATATCCCAAAAATCGTTTTTGTTAATAACTGAGTGCACAGAACTCCAACCTTCTTGAGCTAAAGGTAAAATAGTTGGACTTTTAATCCCTGGAAGAATATTTATGATATCGTCTACTTTATTATTTGGTGCGTTTAGCAATACGTATTTATTCATTCTTGCTGCTAAAACAGATTGTAAACGGAACTGTATTTTATCTAATACAGCTTGATTTTCAGCAGTAATCTGTGGAGATTTTACTAAAACAGCTTCTGATTTCACTAAAACTTCAATTTCCTTTAAATTGTTTTTGAATAACGTACTTCCACTAGAAACAATATCACAAACTGCGTCAGCCAAACCAATATTTGGAGCAATTTCAACAGAACCATTAATGATGTGTAAATTTGCTTCAACTCCTGCTTTTGCTAAGAATTTTTCAACTGTTTTTGGATAAGAAGTTGCAATCTTTTTGCCAGCTAAATCTCCTAAACTCTTGGCTTCAGAAGTTTTAGGAACGGCAATAGAAACTCGACATTTAGAAAATCCTAATTTCTCTACTACTTCAATATTATTTCCTTTTTCAATGATTAAGTTTTCGCCGATGATTGCAATATCCACTACTCCGTCTCTTAAGTATTGAGGAATATCACCATTTCTTAGAAAGAAAACTTCTAATGGAAAATTACGAGCTGAAGCTTTTAATTGATCTTTCCCATTATCAATTGAAATTCCAATGGCTTTTAAAAGTTTTAAAGAATCTTCGTTAAGTCTTCCTGATTTTTGAACTGCTAATCTTAGTTTACCCATTTTAGTATTTGTGTTGTTGTTTGAGCAAACCTTAGGAATCTAATTCTGAACTGTGTAGAATTAAAAAATCCGTTTGATTTACTCAAACGGATTTTAAATTTTATGTTGTTAATTACGTACATATCATTATCAATTCGCTTGAGTGCAAATATGATGATGATGATGATGTAATTGAATAAATGTCATTGTAATAGTTTTACAATCGCAAATTTACATGATATTTATTTTAATATGCAACTATTTCTTTAAAATATTTTTTTTTAACAAGAAATGATTTCATTTTTGATTTTTGTTATTTATGATTTGGATAAAAAAGTCATTACGAACGGAGTGTACTAAGTGAAGTGATCTCTACTAATCAATAAAAAGATTGCTTCTTTAAACTGCGTTTCAATCGCAATGACAATAAAAGACACAAGGTAAGATTTAGCTCTAAGAACATAAATTACTATTTTCGCGCCATTAAATCATGAATTATGATATCTGTAGATCAATTAACCGTTGAATTTAATGGTAAAGCCTTATTTAGTGATGTTTCATTTGTAATTAATGAAAATGATAAAATTGCATTAATGGGTAAAAACGGAGCAGGAAAATCAACAATGATGAAGATTATTGCTGGACTAAACTCTCCTACTAAAGGTGGTGTTCGTTGTCCAAAAGATACAGTTATCGCATATCTTCCTCAACATTTATTGATTGAAGATAATTGTACGGTTAAAGAAGAAGCTTCAAAGGCATTTCAAGCTATTTTTGATATGAAAGCTGAAATGGATGATTTAAATAAACAATTAGAAACAAGAACAGATTATGAATCTGACGCGTACATGAAAATTATTGAACGTGTTTCTGATTTAGGAGAGAAATATTATGCTTTAGAGGAAGTTAATTATGAAGCTGAGGTTGAAAAAGCATTAAAAGGTTTAGGTTTTAAGCAAGAAGATTTTGAAAGAGCTACTTCTGAATTTAGTGGAGGGTGGCGAATGAGAATTGAATTGGCGAAAATTTTACTTCAAAAGCCTGATTTAATTTTATTAGATGAGCCAACAAACCACGTTGATATTGAATCTGTAATTTGGTTAGAAAACTTCCTATTAAACAAGGCAAAAGCTGTTGTTGTTATTTCTCACGACAAAGCATTCATTGACAATATCACCAATAGAACTATTGAAGTAACTATGGGAACAATTCACGATTATAAAGCGAATTATTCTCATTACTTAGAATTACGAAAAGAAAGAAGAGTTCATCAATTAAAAGCATATCAAGAACAGCAAAAATTTATTGCAGATACCAAAGCATTTATTGAACGATTTAAAGGAACTTATTCAAAAACAAATCAAGTTGCTTCTAGAGAACGAATGCTTGAAAAATTAGTTCCAGTTGAAATTGATGAAGTAGATAATTCTGCTTTAAAACTTCGCTTTCCTCCTTCTCCAAGATCTGGAGATTATCCTGTAAAAGTGAATGAATTGACTAAAACATATGGAGATCTTACTGTATTTAAAGACGCTAGTTTCTCTATTGCTCGTGGAGAGAAAGTTTCTTTTGTTGGACGAAATGGTGAAGGAAAATCTACTATGATAAAAGCCATTATGGGTGAAATTGATTTTAAAGGAGAATGCGGTTTAGGTCACAATGCAAAAGTTGGATATTTTGCTCAAAATCAAGCTTCGTTATTAGATCCAGAATTAACTATTTTTCAAACTGTTGATGAGGTTGCAGAAGGCGATATTCGAATTCAAATAAAGAATATTTTAGGTCGTTTTATGTTCAGTGGAGATGATCTTGAAAAAAAAGTAAAAGTGCTTTCTGGAGGTGAGAAAACTCGTTTAGCAATGGTTAAATTACTGCTAGAACCTGTGAATCTTTTAATATTAGATGAGCCAACGAATCACTTAGATTTAAAATCTAAAGATGTTATTAAAGAAGCGCTTTTGAATTTTGATGGGACTTTGATTTTAGTATCGCACGATCGTGACTTTTTACAAGGTTTATCTGAAAAAGTATTTGAATTTAAAGATAAACGAGTAATTGAACACTTTGAAACTATTGATGCCTTTTTAGAAAGAAACAATATCAATGCTTTAAAAGAGATTGATTTGTAAAGTGTTTATTTACCTTTGTAAACTGAATGAAGGTATATAAAACACTACACATTGGAGAATTCCATACAAATCATTGCGAAGACTTCTTAATACATGAACAAATTGGTGCAAACCAAATATTAATAGCCGTACTTGACGGTTGTACTATGGGGACAGAATCAGTTTTTGCTTCGATTCTGTTTGGAAAAGTTTTACGAAATATTGCAAAGAAGAAGTTCTACGAAGAATTTGTAAAGGATAATTCTTTACAACTTAAAAGTAAACTTAAAGAGGTAGTAAAAACATTGATTGATGAAATTAAAACACTTAAAAATCAACTTGGACTTGAAACTAATGAATTACTATCAACCTTAATAATCGGAATTATCGAAACAAAAGAATCCAAAGCAGAATTTTTAACAGTTGGAGATGGGTTAATTTGTAAGGATGGTGAATTTATTGAATATGAGCAGAATGATAAACCAGACTATCTTGGATATCATCTCGCTGATGATTTTGAGAATTGGTTCAATAATCAAAATCAAAAATTAACGGTTTCAAACTTTAAGGATTTATCCATCTGTACAGACGGAATTTTTACGTTTAAAAATCTAGAAAATAAATCCAAACAGAAACCTGAAAATGATATTATCAAATATTTGTTAGTAGATAATCAATATGCTGAATTTGATAATTTTCTAGATAGAAAAATTAAAGTTTTAAGAGAACAATGGAATCATTTAGTAACAGACGATTTAGCTATCATTAGAATTAAAAATGATAATTATCAATAAATAGCTATGCTTATAAATTTATATTTATATATCAAGATTTGGTTCATTTTTTTCCGTTATAAAAATTGTTTACCAACCTATTCAGATATTGAAAATCCAAAAATGGAAATTGATGGATGGTCATTAAGTTTTTACTGGGACGATGAAGGTTTACTAGAAACAAAATTTCCTCTTGTCTCTGGATTCAAATTTGCTATTTCTTATCGAACAAGTTTGGTAGTTGGACCAAACAATAATGAGCACGGCTACTTAAGATCAGAAAAATTTGATAGGAGTATCTATAAATTAGCGAAGAAATACTTTCCTAATTGGATAGGTTTTCAACCTTCTCGAAATACTTACAACCGAGAATTATCTGAAAGAATGTTAAGAATACAAAAAGTTGCCATATGGAGATTTGAAAAAGATATTGATAAGGATATTCTTAAAGCAATGTCTCCAGATAATGACTCTTAATATGATATAACGCTTTTAAATCTTCAATCTTTTTATCAATTGATTCGGTATCTTTTTTCTTGCTCGACTTACTTCCAACTAACATCACATTCTTATGTGTATGTTCACTACTAATAAATTCAAATACTTTAGTGTTGTATTGATGTTTTTCTAAAAGTAAAGCTCTAATGGTATCCGTAACCATTTCGAACTGGCGCTCCTTGAAAATGCCATATTTTAATAACGGACTCTCCTGCTCTATTCCCTTTACTTGTTGACGAACTTGTTTATGACAGCATGGAGCACAAACTATTAACTCTGCATTTGCCATTAAACCTTTATAAATGGCATCATCTGTTGCTGTATCACATGCATGTAAAGCAATTAAAATATCAATTTTATTGTTGTCGTATTCTTGAATTCTTTGCTCGACAAAATTTAGTTTGGTGAATTCACATTTTTGAGCAACATCATTACAGAATTCAACTAAATAGTCACGTAATTCTATACCTGTAATAGAAACATTATAATTTCTAATGTTAATTAAATAGTCATACAAAGCAAAAGTTAAATAACCTTTACCAGATCCCATATCTACAATGTGTAATTGTTTATTTGTATTCACCGAAACTAATAAATTCTCAATAATTTCAAGATATTTATTGATTTGACGGTACTTATCCGCCATTTTCGGAATTATTTTATGGTTTTTATCCGTGATACCTAAATATTGTAAATACTTGCTTTCAAGTAATATTCTTTTGGTTTTTGGCTTATCATGAACTTCTGGTAATTTGTTTTTAAAACTTGGAGCTGCTTTTCTAATAGATACTTTCTTCTTTTTCGAGATCATAACCATTACATCATTTTCTAAAGTAAACAATGTAACCGCTCGAAACTTTTCATCTAGTAAAATAGAAATCTCTTCAATTCCATCTTCTAAACTAAAGTTCTTTGTTTGATCATTGGTATTGTATCTATACGTAAATTGAAGTTGTTGTTCATTTTTAATAAGAACTAAACGTACATAAACATTTGGTAAACCAAAACTCTTACTAATTGGTTTACTCAATGTAATTTTGACAAAATTATCATCTGTAATACTACTATTTAACTCTTTAAAAAACTGTTCTAAATTTATCATGGCGCAAAGATATTTAGAATATTAATGGAATGATGAATTTGTAGTATAAAATTAACAGTAATACAGCAATGATATTTAATAAAACTCCTGCTCTTACCATTTGTTTCACTTTAATATATCCACTCGCAAATACAATAGCATTTGGTGGTGTAGCCATGGGTAACATAAATGCACAACTTGAAGCCATTGTTACGGGAATTAAAACATACAATAACGGTACACCAAAACCAATTGCAATTCCTGCAATCACTGGTGCTAAAACTGCAACTAACGCAACATTACTCATTAATTCTGTCATGAATAACATTAAAACTATTAGTAAACTAATTACTATAAATGGATTAAATCCACTATTTTGAATCAAATCTGTAATTACATCTACCACACCACTTGAAGCCATTCCTTTGGCCAGAGATAATCCTCCTCCAAATAAAATTAAGATTCCCCAAGCTAATTTCTCGGTATCCTTCCATTCTAGAACGAAGTTTCCTGTTTTCACATTCATAGGAATCACAAATAATGATATTGCTCCTACTAAACTAATAATAGTATCCGATAACTTTAATCCTGGAAAGATTTCATTAATTAGTGTTCTTGTAATCCATAAAAAAACAGTAATTCCAAAGACTAGTAAAACTCGTTTTTCTTCTTTTGAAATTTCACCTAACTTTTTCAATTCGTCAATAATAACATTTTCAGTTTGAGAAAAATTAATTGTATTACAAGGAAAAATCAATTTTGTTAATATGACGTAAGAAAACCAAATCATTGATATAGAAAATGGTAATCCCATTATCATCCATTTCATAAATGAAATCTGGATATTATATTCATTTTCTAATAATCCAATTAAAACAGAATTTGGCGGAGTTCCAATAACTGTAGCAATTCCTCCTGCATTTGCAGAAAACGCAATTCCTAACATGATGTTTAAGGCGAAGTTTCGATCTTTCTTTGTAAATCCGTTTGCATCTTTAATTAATAATTTAACTACTGATAATGCTATAGGTAACATAACTACGGTACTTGCAGTATTGCTAATCCACATACTCATAAAAGCAGTGGCAATCATGAATCCTAAAATAACCTTATTCGGTGTTGTGCCTGTCAGTTTTACAATACTTAATGCAACTCGTTTGTGTAAATTAACTTTCTCCAATGCTAAAGCTAAAATAAAACCTCCGAAGAATAAAAATATAATTGGACTCCCATAATTCGCTCCTACCTCTCCTATTGACATAACCTTTAAAAGGGGAAAAAGAATTAATGGTAAAAGTGAAGTCACCGCAATATGAACAGCCTCTGTTATCCACCAAATAATCATCCAAATTGCAACCGCAATAACTGCATCGGCAGCTTCTGAAATAATAGTAAAAGGAAAAAAAATAAAAAATGAAAATACTAAAGGCGCTAAGATTAAACCTATACTTTTTGATAGTATCATTTGTGAATTACATTAAAAAAAATCAAATCTAATAAAAAGACGCTATAAACTACATTAATAAGGAACATAAAAAAACCACTCTTTCGAGTGGTTAATACTAATAACAAATGTTTAAATAACTATGGTAATAACACCGCATCTACTGCATGGATAACACCATTAGTACCTTGAACATCATTGGTAGCAGCACCCACTAAAATATTAACTGTTTGCATGCTTGATGTTTTTATCTGTGCTCCAGAAGTTAAATCTATTGTGATTGTTCCTCCTAAGGTTGTTACGTCTCCGTTTGTTAATTGATCTGCTTGAACGTTTGCACCATTCACTACATGATACTTTAAAACTGCATCTAAAGTAGCAATCGGAATATCTGCTAAACTGTTCCATGAGTCATTAGAATCTAATAGAGCTTGAAATGCCGAATTTGTTGGAGCGAAAATTGTAAATGGTCCCTCTCCGCTTAAAATTGAAACAAAATCCGTTGTATGTCTTGAATCTGTTAGAGCAGCAACTAATGAAGTAAATCCAGAATTGTTTAACGCTAATGTAACCACGTTTGGTGGTAACATAACTTTATCTATTAAATGAATTGTTCCATTTGAAGCAGCTATATCAATAGATCCTGAAATAGGGTTTGCATCTCCATTAAATTCAATCCCACCAGTTACTTCTATCTGTAACGATAATGGTTCACTGTTTGGACCTGTCGCAAGAGTGTTTACATAAGTATCTGATAACATATCAGAAGTTACATTTCCATTAATCACATGAAATAACAAGACATTCGTTAGCACATCCACTGGAATATCCTCTAAAGAATTCCAATCTGGATTAGAATCCAATAATGCTTGGAAGGCTGTATTGGTTGGAGCAAATACTGTGTATGGACCTTCAGCCTGTAAAGCACCTACTAAATTTGCTCTTTGTAATGCCTGTACCAAAATACTTAAATCTGGAGTAGCGATTGCTAAATCAGTAATATCCTGTGGTAATTCAGTTGGCAATAGAACTTCATCAATAACATGAATAACTCCATTTTTAGCTAATATATCTGTTTGTGTTACTGAAACCGATTGACCAGAAGTACTTTCAATTTTAACGCCACTTGATAAGTCAATAGTGATATTTGCTCCATTTAAAGTTGAAACAACTTGGTTATCACTTAAATTTTGAGAAGGAGCATAAACTGGTAAGACATGATACAATAATACGCTACGCAATGTCTCTACTGGGATATCATCTAAAGAAGTCCATGCAGCTTTTTTGTCTAATAGAGCTAGAAAAGCGTCATTTGTTGGGGCGAACACAGTTAAAGCACCGTCCTCCTGGAGTGCTGAAACTAAATCAGCTTTCTGCAGTGCTTGTACTAAGATTGAAAAATTACTATCTGATGAAGCGATATCTACAATATTATCTTCAATAACATTAGTATCATCGTCGTCACAAGAAGTAAGGAAACCGAAACCTAAGAATAATCCTAAGAAAAATAATTTTTTGATTGATTTAAATAACATTACTTGATTGCTTTAAGGTTAGTAAAAATTTTTATGATTTTCATAGTTTGATTAACAATAAATGATTTGGCCAAAAAGTATCATGAATAATGAATCATGATAAGTCAAATATATTATTTTTGTTTAACTTATTCTTGTTTTAGTTAAACAATTAACATCTTTTCACAAAAAAACATCCTTATTGGATGTTCTTTAACATTTTATTAAGAGTCTGGTTATCTAAAGCTAATTTTTCTCATTCTTAAGCTCTCAGGAGTAACTTCCAAATATTCATCGTCTTTGATGTATTCCATGCACTCTTCTAATGACATATTAATCTTTGGTGCTATTTTAACACCATCGTCAGAACCAGAGGCACGAACATTCGTCAATTTCTTTCCTTTTATTAAATTTACAGCTAAATCATCTTGTTTTGCATTCTCTCCAACAACTTGGCCTTTGTAAATCTCTTGGTTCGGGTCAATAAAAAATTTACCTCTATCTTGTAAACGATCAATTGCATAAGCGGTTGCCTTTCCAGTCTCTGAAGAAACTATAGCTCCATTTACTAAGTCGCTAAACTCTCCTTTATAATTATCATAACCTCTTAATCTATGGTTAATAATAGCTTCTCCCTGAGTTGCTGTTAATAATTTATTTCTTAAACCTATTAATCCACGAGAAGGAATATCAAACTCTAAGTGTTGTAAATCGCCTTTTGGTTCCATTACCAACAAATCTCCTTTACGCATTGTAACCAAGTTAATTGCCTTAGACGCTAGTTCCTCTGGTACATCAATTACCAATGTTTCATAAGGCTCACACTTCACACCATCAACCTCCTTGATTATAACTTGTGGACGACCAACTTGTAACTCATAACCTTCTCTTCTCATTGTTTCAATTAAAACTGATAAGTGAAGAATTCCACGACCGAATACATTAAACTTATCCTCAGTATCTGTATCTTCTATTCTTAAGGCCAAATTTTTCTCAGTTTCTTTGTATAATCGATCACGTAAATGACGAGAAGTTACATATTTCCCTTCTTTTCCATAAAATGGAGAATTATTAATCGTAAATAACATACTCATTGTAGGTTTATCCACTTCAATTCTACCTAATGCTTCTGGGTTTTCTAAATCTGCAATAGTGTCACCAATCTCGAAATCGTCAATACCAGTAACAGCACAAATATCTCCACTTCTTACTTTGTCAGTTTCTGCCTTACCCATTCCTTCAAATACGTGTAATTCTTTAATTCTTACTTTTTTTGTAGAACCATCTGCTTTACAAAGCATGTACTCTTTATTCTTCTCTAAATCCCCACGATACACTCTCCCAATAGCAATTCTTCCTTTAAAAGATGAATAATCTAATGAAGTAATTTGCATCTGTGGAGATCCTTCTCTATAAGGAGCTTCTGGAATGGTTTCTATCACAGCATCTAACAATGGTACAATACTATCTGTCTGTTCTTGCCAGTCTTCACTCATCCAGCCATTCTTAGCAGAACCATAAATAGTTTTATATTCTAATTGCTCTTCTGTAGCATCTAGTGCAAACATTAAATCAAAAACCTTCTCGTGAACTAAATCTGGAGTACAGTTTTCTTTATCTACTTTGTTTACTACTACAATCGGAGTTAAACCTAATTCCAAGGCTTTCCCTAAAACAAAACGAGTTTGTGGCATGGGACCTTCAAAGGCATCAACCAATAATAAAACACCATCTGCCATTTTTAATACACGCTCTACTTCTCCACCAAAGTCAGCGTGACCTGGAGTATCGATTACGTTAATCTTAACACCTTTATAATTAACAGATACATTCTTAGATAAGATCGTAATTCCTCTTTCTCTTTCTAGATCGTTATTATCTAATAGTAAATCTGTACGTTCCTTACGCTCATCTAAAATTTTCGCTTGATCAATAATCTTATCTACCAAGGTAGTTTTACCATGATCTACGTGCGCAATAATTGCTATATTTCTTATCGGTTGCATAATGCTACATTAATTTGGCGCAAAAGTAGTATTTCACTTTGAATTGCGCTAATAATGAAGCGCATATTTGTTATCATAAAAAAAAGAGAGAATATCTTCTTTTTTATACTCTAAAGTTTGTGGTGAATTGAAAAAATATGTAGGTTTGATGAAACAATTAACTAAAAATACAAATGGAAATAACAGCTAATAATCCGAATAGAAAATCGTGGCTGAAAGTTGATGAAAATTCAGATTTTCCAATTCAAAATATACCTTTTGGAGTTTTTTTAACTCGTGATGATATTATCACTATCGGTACTCGTATCGGTGACTATGCCATTGATTTAGGTGCATTACATCAATTAGGATATTTCGAAGGAATTCCTTTAACCGACGACATTTTTTTACAAGATACTTTAAATGATTTCATAGCAGATGGAAGAAAGACATGGCGTTTAGTAAGAAATAGAATTGCTGAAATATTTGATGTTAAAAATGGAAAATTAAGGGATCACGCTGAGCACAAAGACAAGATTATTTTCAGAATGGACGAAGTTGAAATGCTTTTACCTGTACAAGTTGGAGATTATACTGATTTTTATGCAAGTAAGGAACATGCTACTAATGTAGGAAGTCTTTTTAGAGATCCGAAAAATGCCTTAATGCCAAATTGGTTACATATTCCTATTGGATATCACGGAAGAAGCTCTTCAATCATTCCTTCAGGTACACCTATTCACAGACCTATCGGACAATCAAGACCAACAGAAGAAGGCGGAGCTCCAGGTTTTGGACCTTCTAAGCTATTAGACTTTGAATTAGAAATGGCATTCATCACAACGGTTTCTAATGATTTAGGAGATCGCATTTCTGTAACTGAAGCAGAAGACTATATTTTTGGTTTAGTTTTATTTAACGACTGGTCAGCAAGAGATATTCAAGCCTGGGAATACCAACCTTTAGGTCCTTTCTTAGGAAAGAATTTTGCTTCAACAATTTCTCCTTGGATAGTAACTTTAGATGCTTTAGAACCTTTTAGGGTAGATAATCCAAAGCAAGAACCAACTCCTTTACCTTATTTACAGCATGAAGGTAAGCATAGTTTTGATATAAATTTACAAATGGCCATTCAACCTGAAAATAATGAGGAAACTGTTGTTTGTAATTCAAACTTTAAATATATGTACTGGACGATGGCGCAACAACTGGCTCATCATACCGTTAATGGTTGTCCTGTAGAAGCTGGTGATATGATGGGAAGTGGAACCATTTCTGGGCCTACACAAGATAGTTTTGGATCCATGTTAGAATTAACTTGGAGAGGACAAAATCCTATTAAAATGAATGACGGTAGTGAACGCAAATTTATTAATGATAACGACACTGTTATTATGAGAGGTTTTGCTAAAAACGATGATGTAAAAATCGGTTTCGGTGAATGTTCTGGAAAAGTATTACCTTCAAAACCACTTTAATTCGATAATCATTATAATAGAAAAAATCCATTTCGCTTGAAATGGATTTTTTTATTGTTTAACTTTTTTATACCTTATTCTTCTGGTGGTGGATGACCAAAAATATCCTCATAAACTTCATCAAAATTAGCTCTTAAATATGAATTTAGTTTCTTTCTGTAATCATCTTGTAACCAGTCAATAAAATTGTGAGTAGATTTACAAATACATTTCGAGTATCTATGAATTCTATCATCTATATCTCCTCCTAACTTTTTGGCTAGTAACAAAGCATCAAATACATCTTCACTATTTTGAACACACATTCTTGCATGATGCTCAATAGATTTTTCTAACACTTTCTTTGAACTTTGTCCTGATTGAATTGTATCTACATAGACCCTTTTAACATCAAAATATAAATCTTCATCTTTAGTATTTGCAAACTCCTCTCTAACGGCTTCAGGTAGCTCATATCTAAAGCTACTCTCAATATCTTCATCAGTCAATAAATTATCTAAATAAAAGTTAGGAGCTCTAAACATTTTTTGCCAATCTAAATCAGCACCCCATGGTCCAAATCTGTGGAAATTGTTACCTAAATCAATTACATTAAACGTAGATTTTCCAGGTATAATTCTAGAACCACGACCAATCATTTGATAATATAACGTTAACGATTTTGTTGCTCTGTTCAAAATAATAGATTGAACAGAAGGTTCATCAAATCCAGTTGTTAGGATACTTACAGAAGTAATAATTGCATTTGGGGTTTGATTAAACCATTTTAATATAGCATCACGCTCTTTCTTCGTATTTGTATTATCTAAATGTGCAATCGGATATCCAGCTCGCTTAAAAGTATCATAAACATATAAAGATGTATTTATACCATTATTAAATATTAGCGTCTTAGTTCCTTTCGCTCTTTCTTCATAAGCTTGTAAAAGCTTAGAAAGCATATTTGTATTTGTATATAAATCTTCTGAAGATTTAACTGTATAATCTCCGTTAGCGCCAACCTCAAGAGAGGTTAAACCAACGTTGTAGGAATAAACATTTGCTTTGGCTAAATATTCATTATTAATCAATGCTGCAATGCTTTCTCCTACGATTAACTCATCGTAGTTATCCTTCATTGGCATTTTAATATTTGAACTCAAAGGTGTTGCCGTAACACCTAAGATGAAAGACTTATTAAAGAATTTAAATAATTTCGTAAAAGAATTATAATGCGCCTCATCTATAATGACCAAACCTACATCTGAAATATCTAGAATATCATCATTTAATCTGTTATTTAAGGTTTCAACCATTGCAACAAAGCAATCAAATTCATCCTGATCGTCTAAACTTGCCTTACTATCGATGATTTTATTCTCGACATCAAACTCTCCTAACATTCTTGCCGTTTGCTTACATAACTCAATACGGTGAGTCATAATCAGCACTTTTTTCTTGTAATGCTTTAAATATTGACGAGTAATCTCTGAGAAAATTACCGTTTTTCCCCCACCAGTTGGCAATTGGTAAAGTAAATGATAATTTTCAGGGGCGTTTTCGAAACTTTTAAATATTTTAAACAGTGCCTCTTTCTGGTAATCGTAAAGACTTTTACCCACTTTATTTTTAGTTTCTGTAGTACTCAAAGGTATTTTTTTTAAGTTTCAAAAATACAACCTATTTGCTAAAACCCCAGTCTTATTTGACAATTTTTTCAAGATTTATCTGAGTAATATCGTAATGTGAAGCATGCAAAGTAGTTACTCCTTTATGAATTAATAACAATTGTGGGGATTGATGCATTACTTGAAACTCGTATCCTATTTCGTTTGAGACATCTCTAAAATTTAAAAGATCTAAATAGTACATGTCTATTTTATCAGAAACACTTTTAGGAAAATCTTGATCAAAACTTTTCAAAACTGTTCTACTAATTATACATCTCGTAGAGTGTTTGAATATTCCAACCATTTTCAATTTCGATTTTTCTCTTATTTCTGTAAACTGAGAAACAGAAGTTAATGGTATCCAATTAATATTGGTTTTCGCTTCTTGCTTTTCTCTGTTTTGGTTCTTTTCTGATTTATTAAATATATTTCCCAATAATCCCATTCTATTTTATTTTTAATTAACTAACGTTATTTGAACTAATCTCTGTTAAAACCGTCAAAAAGTCACATAAAACCCGCTAAAAAAAGACAAACTGTCTTAAAAACCAACAAAAACTCCATTGGTATTGGTTTTGTACAAAGTAATGAAAAAATAAAAATGAATTTCAATAATTATACTATAAAATCACAAGAAACTATTCAGTTATCACAACAGATAGCTCAAGAGTTCAATCATAATCAAATAGAGAATGAACACATTTTTAAAGCAATGTTTCAAGTTGACGAAAATGTGCTTCCTTTCATGTTGAAAAAACTTAATCTTAATGTTGGGTTGGTTCAAAATGTATTAGATCAACAATTAAATAGTTTTTCTAAAGTCAGTGGAGCAAATATTTTACTTTCACAAGAAGCAGGAAAAACATTAAATGAAGCATCAATCATTGCTAAAAAGATGAATGATGAGTATGTTTCAATTGAGCATTTAATATTAGCTATTGTTAAATCTAAAAGTCAAATTGCTCAGTTTTTAAGAGATCAAGGTGTAAGTGAAAAAGGTTTAAAAGCAGCTATCGAAGCGTTACGCAAAGGAAACAGAGTTACATCACAAACTGCAGAAGAATCTTACAATTCTTTAAATAAATATGCTAAAAATCTAAATCAATTAGCACAAGATGGAAAACTCGATCCTGTAATCGGAAGAGATGAAGAAATCAGAAGACTACTTCAAATTTTATCACGCAGAACAAAAAACAACCCAATTTTGGTTGGAGAGCCAGGAACTGGTAAAACTGCAATTGCTGAAGGCTTAGCCCACCGAATTATTCGTGGGGATGTTCCAGAAAATTTGAAAAATAAATTAATCTTTTCTTTAGATATGGGAGCATTAATAGCAGGAGCAAAATTTAAAGGAGAATTTGAAGAACGATTAAAATCGGTTATTAAAGAAGTAACATCATCAGAAGGTGATATTGTTTTATTCATTGATGAAATTCACACTTTAGTTGGTGCTGGAGGTGGACAAGGAGCAATGGATGCTGCTAATATTTTAAAACCGGCTTTAGCACGTGGAGAATTAAGAGCCATTGGTGCAACCACGTTAGATGAATATCAGAAATATTTCGAAAAAGATAAAGCCTTAGAACGTAGATTTCAAAAAGTGGTAGTTGATGAGCCAGATACTGAAAGTGCTATTTCAATCTTAAGAGGAATCAAAGAAAAATATGAAACACATCACAAAGTTCGCATTAAAGACGAAGCAATTATTAGTGCTGTAGAATTGTCTCAAAGATATATAACAAGTCGTTTTTTGCCAGATAAAGCGATTGACTTAATGGATGAAGCTGCTGCAAAATTACGCATGGAAATTAATTCTAAACCAGAAGAATTAGACATTCTTGATCGTAAAATAATGCAACTGGAAATTGAAATTGAAGCTATAAAACGTGAAAATGATGACGCCAAATTAAAAATACTAAATGCAGATTTGGCCAATTTAAAAGAAGAGCGAAATGAAATCAATGCTAAATGGCAATCCGAAAAATCAGTTGTTGATAGCATTCAATCTCTAAAAACTTCAATTGAAGAATCAAAACTTGAGGCAGAAAAAGCGGAACGTAACGGTGATTACGGTAGAGTTGCTGAATTACGATATGGAATAATAAAGGAGCTTCAAGAGGAATTAGAACAACAACAAAAGGTATTAGCTGAGCAGGAAGGTAATGCTTTAATTAAAGAAGAAGTTACTTATGATAACATTGCTGAAGTTGTAGCGAAATGGACAGGAATTCCTGTGACTAAAATGATTCAATCTGAACGAGAAAAATTATTAAAACTTGAAGACGAATTACATAAAAGAGTGGTAGGTCAAGAAGAAGCTATTGAAGCTGTTTCTGACGCTGTTAGAAGATCAAGAGCTGGTCTACAAAACCCAAACAAACCTGTTGGATCATTTCTTTTTCTTGGGACAACTGGAGTTGGTAAAACTGAACTAGCTAAAGCATTAGCAGATTACTTGTTTGATGACGAAAATGCAATGACTAGAATCGATATGAGTGAATACCAAGAGCGTCATTCAGTAAGTAGATTGGTTGGTGCTCCTCCAGGTTATGTTGGATATGACGAAGGTGGACAATTGACTGAAGCAGTAAGAAGAAAACCCTATTCAGTTATTCTTTTAGATGAAATTGAAAAAGCGCACCCTGATACTTTCAATATTCTATTACAAGTTTTGGACGAAGGCAGATTAACAGATAATAAAGGTCGTATCGCAGATTTCAAAAATGCCATTATAATAATGACATCAAACATGGGTAGTCATATTATTCAGGAAAAATTTGAAACAATGAAAGGTGAAATTCATTCTGCAATGGAATTAGCAAAAGATGAAGTTGTAGGATTACTAAAACAAAGTGTAAGACCAGAATTTTTAAATAGAATTGATGATATCGTTATGTTTACACCGCTTACCTCTGATCATATCCGAAATATTGTAGAGATACAGTTAAACAGTGTAAAACGAACAGTTGCAAAGCAAAACATTGTTTTAGACGCTACGGATGAAGCTATCAATTATTTGGCTTTAAAAGGTTACCAGCCAGAATATGGAGCAAGACCGGTAAAAAGAGTTATTCAGAAAGACGTTTTAAATAAACTATCTAAAGAAATTTTATCAGGAAAAGTTACCACTGATAGTATTATTCTTTTAGATGCTTTTGACGATAAATTGGTCTTTAGAAATCAATCGGAATTAGTAGTAAATTCATAATAGTAATTTTAAGTTAGGTTAAAAAGGATGCTTAGTAATTAAGCATCCTTTAGTTTTTATTACTTTCGTGAAAAATCAAATATGATGAAAAATATCTTTTTAACATTATTATTCCTATTCGGAATCCAAACTGTAACAGCACAATCTGAAACTACTACTTACTATTTTATCAGACATGCAGATAAAGTATTAACGAATAAAAAAGATAGAGATCCAGATTTAACCAAAAAAGGATATGCTAGAGCTCAAAATTGGGCCAAAGTTCTTTCTGATGTGAAATTTGATATTGTATACAGTTCAAACTATAAAAGAACAATTGAAACAGCAAGACCAACAGCTAAAGCTAACGATATCGAATTAAAAATTTACAATCCAAAGAAACCTTTTGATAAAAAGTTTCAAAACGACACTAAAGGAAAAACTGTTTTAATTGTTGGTCATAGCAATAGTTCTCCAACTTTTGTTAATACTATTTTAGGAAAATCAAAATATGAAGAAATAGACGAAAGTAATTATACTAATCTTTATATCGTTCATATTAATAAAGCAAGTAAAACAAGTACATTATTACACATTGGAGATTAATCCTTTGTGTAATAATTAAAATCTTTTAAAACCGTTCCAATAAAGTCAATATCAGAAATACCTTTTGGTTTTCTGATATCAGTAACTTCTTCAATTTTACTTCGTAACTTAATTAAAGTGTTAAAGTCATTTTTGTTTTTTGCCCTAGTGTAAGTATCTTTAATAATTCGAGCATCATTATCTGAAAGCTTTATCACGTTAGCAAAAACAGGCTTATAATCCTCTTTAATATCTTCTAAAATAGTTTTAGAAAAACTAGCTCTATCTTTTAATGCTACAACTACTGTATTTGCGGAAATATCCCCGACTCTTTGATTCTTATTTGTAAAAACAATCATAAAAAAACCAACACATTTTCCTATAATTAAAATAATATAAATAAAACCAAGTAATTGAATACCATATCCTGTAGAGTAAAAATAGACAAATAGAAGAATAAAGAGATTGAAATCTACCATTCTCATAAACCAACGAATAATATAATCTCCAATTGAAGGTCTAAAACCTTCAATATTTATTACACGTATACCTAATATTCGTTTCCCTAAAGTTTGACCATTCATCAGAATTTCAGAGTATAAAGAATAAAAAGTAATTGGTAGGATCATCAGAATATCAATTGCTTTAGCCGACCAGTAATCACCTTCAGTTGCATCTTTTATCAAATTAAAATCAAAAACCTCTAAAATAAAGTAGAGATAACCAAACTTAACGACATTATCTATGATAAATGCTAATAATCGTTGACCTACATTTGCCAATTCAAAATTAATCATAACATTTTGTGTCGTATTTACTTGTAGCGTTTTCATACAATTTTTACATTTGTCTCTATGAGAGAGATCGCTTTTATAAAGCAAAATAAAGAAAAATGGCTTGAATTAGATGAGGTAATTTCAAATAATATTGAAAAAACTCCCGATGAAATTGCTGACTTGCATGTTAAAATCATGAACGATTTATCATATGCTCAAACCTTTTACCCGAAAAGCAACGTAGTACCTTATCTAAATAAATTAGCTAAAAAAAGTTATGGTAAAATATACCACACTAAAAGGCAGGATAAAAATACTTTAGTTGCATTTTTTCTGGAAACGGTTCCTCTCCTATCTTATAAATACCGTAAGTACATTTACTTATCGTTTATTTTCTTTTTCGTTTGTTTTTTTATCGGATTATTATCCACTTTTAATGATGAAAATTTCGCTCGTCAAATACTTGGAAATAGTTATGTAGATGAAACATTAGAAAATATAGAAAGTGGCGACGCGCTAGCTATATATAAAAACGGTAGTAACTGGGGAAGTTTTATTGGTATTTTAAACAACAATTTACGTGTAGGTTTAAACATGTTTCTCTCTGGTATATTTTTAGGAATTGGTTCAGGATATTATATTATACATAACGGAATTATGGTTGCAGTATTCCAAGCGTTTTTCTATCAAAACAATAGTTTATTTGATAGTTTAAAAGGTATTTGGATTCATGGAACTTTTGAAATATTTGCTATGGTAATTGAAGCTGCATGTGGTTATATTATTGGAGCAAGCATTTTGTTTCCTGGAGCTCTGAAAAGAATTGAATCTTTTAAAAAAGGATTACGAGAAGCATTCTTTATTTTCTTAAGCACCATTCCATTTACGTTTATTGCTGCATTTTTAGAGGGTTATGTTACACGATATTATAATCAGGTTCCAACTATTGTTTGCATTTTAATTATCGCTATTTCCTTATTTAGTATCAGTTATTATTATTTAATTTTTCCATATAAGGTGGCTACTCAAAACAAAGTTAGATAATGATTAAAAAAATTACGTTTTTCTTCTTCCTGTTTTTAATATATTCAACTTCTGCCCAAGAAGATACTTTTTATGAAGTAGAAGAAACCACAGAGGAAGTTTATGAATATGAAGATTACGGAACTAACATTAGTGAAAACCGTAACTTCGATGAAGACCTAAAATCGAAATACGATAGACCCGAATTTAAGTATAAAGAAGAAGAAAAAAAGAAAGTAAGAGAAAAGAAAAAAGACACAGTGAGTTTAGGTTTCTTCAAGGCACTTGCTGAATTTCTAGGAACTTATTTCCCATATATTCTCGCTGTTATAATCATTTTTATAGTTGTGAAAAGCATACTTGCTGGAAATACAGATTTTTGGCGATTCAATAAGAAAAAAATTGAAAAGTCTCCCTTAGTTATAACTCAAGAAGAGGAAGAAAATATTGAAGATACCGATTATGATACGTTATTAAAATTAGCCATTCAAAATGGAGAATTTCGAAAAGCTACTCGTTATTATTACTTGTTGCTTTTGAAAAAACTAAATGAGAAAGAACTAATTACGTACGATAAAGACAAAACTAACTCTGAGTATGTTTTTGAATTAAAGAAAACAGAATTGAGAAAACACTTTTCTTATCTATTATATATTTACGATTATGTTTGGTATGGAGAGTTTCAAGTAGATTTAAAAAACTTCTCTACTATAGAGAATGAGTATCAATCATTTTTTAAAAAGCTTTAATTCATGAAGATTACATCTAACATACCATTTTTAGCTTTTTTAATACTCATTATTTTATTGACAAGCTGCAAGAAAACAAATTGGAGAGAAAATTTCAGAGAGCGTTCAACGGAACCTTTCGGAACTTACATTGTTAAGGAAGAGATGCAGCAATTATTTCCAGATGAAGAAATTTTATTCCTAAAAAGACACATTGAAGATTATTTTATTGAAGAAAATTATTACTACGATTCTTTTTTAGGTAATTATGTGTGTATTAAACCATTTGCTTATCGATTAGGAAACAGTAGTATTGACAAATTATTACGTTTCGCTGGAGCTGGAAACGATATTTTTCTTTCTTTGAATTTCTTTAACTCAAAATTAGAAGAAGAACTTGAATTTGAAACGAAAAATCTTGATACTGATGCCTACACTATTGAAGAACTAAAAGCGTTAAAAGGAACTATTAATCTTGTTAACGATAATTTCGATAATACAAGTTTTACGTATGACAGAAATCTTAGAAGAAATTATTTCTCTTCTTATAATGAGAGTAGAACAACTATTTTAGGAACGCATGAAATCAACGATACCATTCGTCCTAATTTCATAAAAATTCAATATCAAAAAGGAAATGTATTTCTACATACACAACCTATTGCCTTTACAAATTACTTCTTAATTAATGGAAACCAAGAATATGTTGAAAATGTATTTTCATATTTACCGAATAGAATGGTTATTTGGGATCCGTTGAGAAGACAGAGTAAAATAAGAGGTAGCGACGATAAAACTTCTGCTTTAAGTTTTTTCATGCAACATCCTTCACTAAAATGGTCTTTGTATATAGCTTTTATCGGACTTTTTCTATTTATGTTCTTAAATGCTAGAAGAAAACAACGAGCGATTCCAGAAGTAAAACAATTAAAGAATTCAACGCAAGACTTTACTCATACCATTGCTAATTTGTATTTAAAAGAAGAAAATCATAAAAACATAGTTTCAAAGAAAATAAAGTACTTTTTAGAAAAAATAAGATCTAAATATCATTTAGATACCACAAATTTAAACAGCAATTTTATTGAGAGACTTGCTGCAAAAACAGGGAATACAGAACATACAACAAAATATTTGGTAAATACCATCATCGCATTAAACAAAAAATCTGTCTGTACCCAAGACGAATTAGTTCGTTTAAATACATTGATAGAAAACTTTTTAGTAAATAAGTAATTATGGAAGAAACAAGACAAGAAAACGAGAATTTAGAGTTTGAAAATAGAATTGACTTATCAGAATTACAGGAAAGTGTTAATAAAATAAAAACACAGTTAAGCAAAGTAATTGTAGGTCAAAAAGAAATGGTTGACTTGTTAATCGTTGCAATATTTTCTGATGGACATGCTTTAATTGAAGGAGTTCCTGGCGTTGCAAAAACCATGACTACAAAACTTTTATCGAGAGCAATGGATATTGATTTTAGTAGAATTCAATTTACTCCAGATTTAATGCCTTCTGATATTTTAGGTACTTCTGTGTTTAATGTAAAAACATCTGAGTTTGAATTTAAGAAAGGACCGATATTCTCGAATATGGTTTTAATTGATGAAATTAATCGTGCTCCTGCTAAAACACAAGCTGCATTATTCGAGGTAATGGAAGAAAAGCAAATAACTATGGACGGAACTCGCTATCAAATGAATGCTCCGTTTATTGTATTGGCGACTCAAAATCCAATTGAACAAGAAGGAACATACAGACTTCCTGAAGCCCAATTAGATCGTTTTATTTTTAAAATTAATGTTGAATATCCATCAGCTGCAGAAGAATTAGAAATTATTTCAAGAGAACAAGCTTTAGAAAAAAACACTAAACTAGATGAAGTTGAAAAGGTGATTACAGGTGAAGAAATTATCAAGTTTAAAAACTTAATAAGACAAATTAAAGTAGAGAAAAACTTACTAGAATATATTGCTAATATTGTTGTAAACACTCGATCAAATTCATTTTTATTTTTAGGAGCATCTCCAAGAGCATCTATTTCAATTTTAAAAGCTGCAAAAGCATTTGCTGCAATCAATGGAAAAGACTTTGTCACACCTGAGGATATTAAAAATGCAGCAATCCCCGTATTAGAACATCGTGTAATTGTTACTCCAGAACGCGAAATGGAAGGCGTGACAAGTAAACAAATCATTGAGCAAATTATTGAATCAGTAGAAATTCCTAGGTAAACAGTCAATTTTATACATGAAGAACTTCATAAAATCTTTTTTTCTAAACGATCGATTTTACTATGGAATTGGTGTTATTACCATGTTATTCATAGTTGGATTCTTTATTCCTGTATTTTTTGGATTTTCGAAAGTTCTTTTATTTTCTTGGCTTTTAATCACAGTTATTGATGTCATACTACTCTTTTCAGTCAAAAACGGAGTTACTACGGTAAGAACTGTTCCAGAACGACTATCAAATGGAGATGAAAATCGTATATCTTTAAACATAATAAGTAATTATAGAATAGTCACTAAGAATAGTATTTTAGAAGAGCTTCCTTTTCAACTTCAAAACAGAAATTTTCGATTATTTCAGCAATTATCTCCACAAGAAGAAGTTGAACTTGTCTATAAAGTTATACCTTTTAAAAGAGGAGATTATGATTTTGGAAATACAAATATTTATGTTTCTTCTATGCTTCAATTAGCTACAAGAAAATATATTTCTAGCGAAACTAAAGTTGTTAAATGTTATCCTTCTTTCTTGAAAATAAATGAACTAAACATAAAAGCCATTTCTAATAATCTTCATGCTCAGGGTAACAAAAAGATTCGAAGAATTGGTAATTCTATGGAGTTCGAACAGATTAAAGAATATGTTAATGGCGATGATATTAGAACTTTAAACTGGAAAGCCACTGCTAAAAGAAACCAATTAATGGTGAATCAATATGTAGAAGAGAAATCGCAACCTATTTACTCTGTTATTGATAAAGGAAGACAGATGCAATTGCATTTTGAAAATTTAACCTTACTCGATTATGCAATAAATGCCACCCTAGCGGTTAGTAATACGATATTGAGAAAACAAGATAAAGCTGGAATGTTTTCGTTTTCCAAGAAAATTGATAACATTATTGTTGCCGAACAACGAAACTCACAAATGAGTTTAATCTCTGATGCTCTGTATAATATTAAAACAGATTTCGAAGAATCTGATTATAGTTTACTATATGCCGGAATTAAACGTAAAATTCCTAGCAGAAGTTTACTGATTTTGTATACGAATTTTGAAACATTAGATTCCTTAAAGAGGCAACTACCCTATTTGAGAGCCATTGCAAAGAATCATTTATTATTGGTTGTTTTTTTCGAAAATACAGAATTGAATAAAATTGCCGATAAAAAAGCCATAACCGTTGAAAATGTATATGATAAAATCATTGCAGAAAAGTTCATGTATGAGAAAAAACAAATAGCTAACGAATTAAAAAAATACGGAATCCAGTCAGTTTTAACAAAACCGCAAAACTTAACTGGTGACACGATTAATAAATATTTAGAATTGAAATTGCGAGGTTTATTTTAATTCAATACTTTTTACACTCAAATTAATAATTAAAAATTGTTCAAAACTATGACTAACTTAAAACTTAAACTGAAGAAAATTGACCCTGTAAAATCTGGTGTTATTTATGGAGCATTAATGGGACTTGGAGGATTATTCGTTGCGTTTTTCTTCATGTTGTTTGGAAGCGTATTTGGAGCTGCAACAGGGGAAATGGGTGCTTTCGGAGCCATGGCCGGTAGTGGTATTTTAATGATGATCTTCTTACCTATTTTCTATTTCGTAATTGGTTTTGTTATTGGAATTCTAGGCACTTTATTACTGAACTTTATCTTAAAGAAAACTGATGGATTGATTATCGATTTTGATAAGGTAAGTGAATCAGAAGATATTTCAATGATTGGAAGAAACATTTAAACTCTACCATGTAAAATATGTACAAAAATCATCTAGCGTTTGTTAGATGATTTTTTTTGTAAGTTGCAAGAGATAAATCGAACCAATAGCTATTTAAAATTCTTATCAAATGAAGCCTGTTTTTGCATTCTTATTTCTTTGTTTATTCATACTTTCTTGTTCAACAAAAGAAAAAATAAATAAACTTGAAATCGGAAGTTATAAAGCTTCTTTATTAATTCAGGACAACGAAGAAATTCCTTTTACATTTGATGTTTTAAATGATCAAAAGTTAAATATTTATAATGCGGATGAAGTCATTTCAGTTTATGAAATTTCTTATGTAAACGATTCTGTAAATATTCAACTTCCATATTTTGAAGGATTCATAAGAGCCAAAATAAATGATAATGAAATCAACGGTCGATTTACAAACGCAAGTTTAAATAGAACTGTGCCATTTAAAGCAATTCCCAATGCTCCTCGATTTAAAAACGAAGGAAAAGCCAAACACAATATTACTGGGAACTGGGAAACAGTATTCAGTCCAGATTCAGAAGAAGATACATATATTGCTAAAGGAATTTTCAATCAAAAAGGAAACAATGTAATTGGAACATTCAGAACTAAAACTGGAGATTATCGCTATTTAGAAGGTATTATTGATGGTGATTCTTTAAAATTATCAACTTTTGATGGAGCTCATGCTTTCTTATTTATCGCTAAAGTTTCAGACTCTCTTATCAACGGGAATTTTTATTCTGGAAACCATTGGAAAGAACCTTTCACAGCAAAATTAAATAGCAATTATGAACTTCCGGGTGCAGAAACTTTAACTCAGTTAAAAGATGGCTACGATAGTATTGAATTCTCTTTCCCTGATGAAAACGGACAAAATATATCTTTAATTGATACTCGTTTTAAAAACAAAGTTACTATTGTTCAAATTATGGGAACTTGGTGTCCTAATTGTTTAGACGAAAGTAAATACTATGCTGACTATTACAACCAAAACAAATCAAAGGACATTGAATTTGTTGCTTTAGCTTTTGAAGTTGCTAAAACCAAGGAAGAAGGATTTAAACTTATTAAACGTTTAAAAGAACAAACTGGAATTAATTATCCAGTTCTTTTAGCACAATATGGAACATCAAGTAAAATTGATGCACAAAAAAAAATACCAATGCTAAATCATGTACTCTCCTATCCTACTTCAATTTTTATTGATAAAAAGGGAAAAGTTCGAAAAATTCATACTGGATTTAATGGTCCTGCAACTGGTGAGAACTATTTAGAGTTCAAAAAAGAGTTTGAAGCTTTTGTAAATACTTTGCTGACTGAGTAACGATATTTTTAATAATTGCTATGACTTTAAATAAATTAGTTTTTTCTACACTATTATTCTTTTCATTTTTAAATATTTGTTTTTCACAAACAAATAATGTTGATATAATATCAGGAACAATAATTGATTCTGAATCAAAACATACTTTAGAAGGAGCAACTATTTATTTTCCTAAACTTTCATTAGGAACTTATTCCGATGAAAACGGTAAATTTTCTATTAATTTAAGTGAAATAACTAACAAGGATCATATAGTTATTTCTCATTTAGGATATTCAGAAGTACGACTAAAATTGAATCTTTTTAAAAAGGATGAAATAATCAAATTATCTTCAAAAAACAATGAACTAAAAGAAGTCATCATCTCCTCAAAAGAGTTCAATCAAAAAAATTTTATTACAGAAGCTGTAAAAAAATACAACCAACACAAACGAATCAATCCTCATATTGCATTAGCACATTACACAGAAACAGCTAAAAAAGGAGGTAACTATATTATGTATATGGAAAGTATTGGTTATTCTCTATTCCTTGGAAATAAATTAAATGCAACTTCTTATTCAAACTATAAATTTTTTCCTGAAAATTCAAAAATCGCTAACCAACATAAGGAATGGAAAAAATTTAAAAGGTATGTAAAAATTGAAAACGCTGATAATATTTTACCAGGTGGTAGCAGCAATTTGAACTTATTAAGATATTTTGAAACAAAAGGAATATTGTCAGAAAGTCTATTTAAAAAATATAAGTTTACTAAAGATTCTTCTTACTATAAAAATGAAAACTTAGTTTATATAATTCATTTCAAGAATAAAATAGATGAAGGAAATATTCACATTTATAAGCACAACAGGGAAATTTTAAAGATAAAATGTGTGACCTCAAAATATTGGAGTACTGCATTTAATAAAAGAGTTAAAGCGAACACACTTATAAATTTTAAATACTTTCAAGACAGTCCTTTTATTACAGAAATCATAACTGACTTTTCGCACAAAAAATTAAATTACACCAACAATCTCGAGATCTTAATTCAAAAGTTTAATAATTTCAATTTAACAAATGAAGATTATTGGGCTCTAAATAACTACGATACAAACCCATTTATAAAATATAATCCTGAACAATGGAGTGAATTGAAAATCACTCCACATTCTAATTATGAAATAATACAGAATGACTTTCAACAAAATGGTCATAATTTATATGAACAATTTAAAAAAAGCTCTGATAAATGGTATTCAAAGAAAACTTCAAAGAATGAGAAAGCTATAATTCTGATTAAAAATCTGAAAAACAACTTTTAGATTTTAATTAATATTTCTTAAAAAATTCATGAATAAAAACAAATGACTAATTTTATAGTAATTAAACTTTTCACCTAAATTCTCATGGCTAACAATAAACTTATAGTAGAAGAACGTCAAACAGATCTTGGTAATTTTATCGTTGGAAGATTACTTCCCTTCAGACAAAAAAGACAAGTTGGGCCATTTACTTTTATTGATCATATGGGACCTTCAACAATTGGTAAAGGAAATTACATGGATGTAGATCAGCATCCACATATTGGACTAAGTACGTTAACTTATCTTTTTGAAGGGGAGATTGAACACAAAGACAGCACTGGAAGCGATCAAATAATTTATCCTGGTGACGTTGGGTTTATGACTGCGGGAAAAGGTGTAACACACACAGAAAGAACTCCACAAAACAAAAGAAATGGAGAAGAGTTTTTAATGCATGGTTATCAGATTTGGGTTGCCTTACCAAAAGAAATGGAAGAAATGAATCCAAGATTTGATTATTTTCCTAGTTCCGAAATCCCTCAACATATTTCTGGACACTTAACAATTAAAGTTGTAGCTGGTAATGCATTCGGGCAATCGGCTCCGCTACAAGGATACTCTCCACTATTTATGGTTGATATATTTGCAAAAGAAAGAACTACGCTAAATTTAAAAGGTCAAGTGAAAGGGGAAATTGCCTTTGTTGTTGTAAAAGGAGCTATATTAAATGAAGATCAAAAAGTGGAAGCTGGACAAATGTTAATTAGTAAAACGGATGATGAATGTGAAATCTGCTTAGATGCTAATTCTCAAATATTATTATTTGGAGGTGAACCTCTACCTGAAGAACGATTTTTATTATGGAATTTTGTTTCACACAGTAAAGATAGACTTCAAGAAGCTAAACAACAATGGAAAAACAAGGAATTCCCTAAAGTTCCTGGAGATCGAACATATATACCAATTCCTGAAATTAAGAGGTAATGAAAAAGATTATTGTTGAATGAAAGATAAAGTAAGCTACTCTAATGTTGAACTCTTGGAAATTATTAAAACAAGCGCAGACGAGAATACCATTTCAAAAGCTAAACAACTATTAAATTCGAGAAACCTGAGTAAAGAAGAATTACAAAGAGTTGAATTAAACTACCAAAAATATAAGAACTATAAACTGAAACGCCAGAATGACTCGCTCACTTACCACGAATGGCTTACGTTTTTTCTTTTTTCATTTTTTTCTTCGAAAAAAACTCTTTGGGAAAATGAAAATTTTTCTGAATCTGAAATAGAACGATTCAAAAAGTACGGTTATCAAAAGAAATTAAAACAGGCACAACAAACTAAATTATTTGGTTTAATTTTTTGGGCACTTATGATTTTGCTTTTTTACTTTATAGCCACCTACAAAGAATAAATACATTCATGCTTCACTTAAAAACAGTTATTTTTCATCTAATAATCAACAACAAACTTTATATTGCTCCATAAATTAACCAACCAAAAACTAAAATGGACAATATAGATAAAAAAGTAGATTTCATTAAATGGATTATAAACACAATTGTAATTGGCTTACTTACCTTCTTTTTTAACTGGATTTTGCAAGAAAGAAAACAAGGAATAGAAGAAATTAAAACATATGATAAATATGTTGAATTAGTAACCAATGTTAATGGTTTAGCAGAAAGGAGACTACTTGCCGAATTTTTCTCTTATGTTACACCTTCACCAAAATTAAAAGAAGGCTGGAAAGAATATTACGATACTTTAAACAAACAATATTTAAACAGACTTAAAGAAAGCAAATACACAATTAAAACAGCCGATACAGCTACTTACCAAGGAAAAATAAAATACGACAAAGCTGTTGAAATGAAAGAAATGTTGGAAAATGTTGGAGTTGTAAATCCAATTATCTCCAAGAAAAATGCTAAGGCTGCATTAGAATGGGAAACAAAAGGATTTCGAGCATTATTAAATAAAAATATCGACGGTGCAATACTTGCTTTTGAAAACAGCGAAAACTCATATAATTCTTTTCATCAGGTTTATGAGATTGCACTTTATTTGAAACGATATCAGTCTGCCTTACAAAATCCAAATTCCTCACAATGGAAAGAAGTTTATTTAACACTGATATCAGAATATAGTTGGAAAATGCCCTCTGATATCAAGAGAGTATTAGCAGAAAAGTCAAGATAATTAATTTCAAAAAATACGTAAGAAGATCAGTCGTTATTAATATTATCTCCTATTTTTTCTATTTTACTTATAGGTATAGGTAAATCTACACCTTCGCTGATAAATCGTTTATGTACAGCCTCTTTCAACGCACATTTTCCTCGAAATTCTTGAAATGGTTCATTCATCCATACATAAGCTCTCATGTGAATAAAACTCTCGTGAATATCAATAACTCGAACATCGATAGTTGAAGCATCATCATCCATTACCATAGGTAATTTTATTGCTTCTTCTTGAATAATCAATCTAGCTAAATCAATATCAGCGCGCAATCCTAATTTAAAATTATTGAAACTTAAAACATTGGAATCTTGAATCGTGTGATTTAAAACAGAATCTGTACTAATCACCGAATTAGGAATAATTAACCTCTTATTTTCAAAATTATTAATTACGGTATGGCGAAGTGTGATATCTTCAACAATACCAACTCTTGTATCATCTAATTTAATATAATCACCTACACGAAAAGGTTTAAAAATTACAATAAACGCACCAGCAATTAAGTTGGATAAAGCGGCTTGTGCAGCGAAACCTATAATCGCTGCAATAATTCCAGCTCCTGAAAATATCAATGTTGCTTTACTTCTTAAGGATGGAATTGTCATTACAACAACTACTAAAGCAACTAATCCAACAAAAAACTTTACTGAATTTCTTAAAAATTGAATACTGGTTCTACCAAAACGATCCGATTGTTTTGAGTTAATAAACAATAAAATACAGTAACGTATAATCCTAGAAATTAACCAAGAAACGAGTACTACTAATAAAATATAAGCAAGTATTCCTGTTGGACTTTTCAAATCAACTATAAAAGGAAATAGATTATTCACTCGTTTTTTGTTTTTCTAAAGCATTACATCGCATGTATAAATACAATGGAAAAGTGAATGCCACGGCGATAATAAAAGTAAATGGAATTAAAATCCACCAGTATCTAATTTTTAACTTAATAGCATCAGGAATATAAAAAGCGAAAAAAGTAAGAACCACTACAAGTAAATCTGCACTTAAAGATTTGCCAGCAAAATTAATTTTAGCATCTGCAAAAAAATTAGCAAGGGATGGATCTTCGGCATACTGAAAATATTGAATATTATAATACCAAGTATAACAAATTCCTACAATCGCTAATGCCAAATACAAATACTTTAATTTCATTTAAAATAATGCTGTTTGATTTTCCTCGTCGTTACTATCTTTTTTCTTTTTTATTGCTGCTTGTAAAGCTTTATTAGATTTATTTTCCTTGAGTTTATTAATTTCATCTGAAGACTCCATTGTTTCTTCTTCATTTACTTCGATTTCTTCAATCTTTTCTTCTGGTTCCTCAAAGGGTAATGGATCTAATAAATTTACAGTTCTAATTTTCGCTTGTGTTAACTGATTTCCCGTTGCTTTAATTCCTTTGATAGAAATAAATTCTTCAAAATTTACCTCCATTTTTGGTAGGCTACGTTTCGAAAATATGATTTCAGCCACTGGTCTGTAATCAGTAGCGACTATTTGTAACTGTGTCTTTTCATGATCTGTGATAAAGATTTCCTCTTTATCTGAATTTTCAAGCAAGAATCGTTTTACAAAATAGCGCTCTTTATATCCGTCATAATAAATTACAGAAATAGGTTTTTTGGGTTTCCATTTTTCTAAAACAATCATACCGTTATCGAAATGCATCGCTAAATCTGGAGTAACAGCTTTTATTTTTCCCGATTGATTTATTATTAAAATCTTGTCCTCTGCTCTAAATTCGCCAAGCAACTCACCTCGTTCATCAACATTTAAACGTTGAACTGCATCATCAAACCAAATTTTACGTGGTTTTAATGTAGAAACTCCTGCTTCCTTAAATTCAATTTTCTTTATACTATGTTTGGAAACTAAATTTCCACGAACAGATCTACCTTTTATTGCTAAATCAGCAAAATCTAAATCCCATTTTAGTTTCTTAATACTTCCAACTGCCCTTAATAACACTGTTACTAATTCTGCTTCACCATTTGGGTTTGCTGAAAAGTACAACACTTTAGAGCCTTTACTGCCATTGGTTAAATCGTATTCTTTATCTCTAGTCACAGAAGTTACATTAAAACGTTTCATGTAACTTGGTCCACGAGTTCCATCTTTATAAATGAGATTATAAACTGTTCGTTTATCCTTTTTCTTGAATACAGCTACATGGATGATTCCTTTTCCTACAAAAGTTTTAGAATCAACTTTCGTAACAACCATAGAACCATCTTCTTTGAAAACAATGATATCATCAATATCAGCACAATCTGCAACAAACTCATCTTTACGCAGAGAAGTTCCAATAAAACCCTCTTCCCGATTTACATAAAGTTTTGAATTTCGCATTACAACTTTCGTTGCAACGATGTCATCAAAAATTCTGATTTCGGTTTTACGCTCTTTTCCTTTGCCATATTTAGCTTTTAATTCTTTGAAATAATCAATTGCAAAATCAATAAGAGTGTCTAAATGATGCTTTACTTCTGCTATTTTCTCTTCTAAACTTTCAATGAATTGCTTCGCTTTATCGATATCAAACTTAGAGATCTTTTTTATTCTGATTTCTGTTAATTTTACAATATCCTCCTCTGTAACGGCTCTTTTTAAGTGCTTTGTATGGGGTTTTAAACCTAAATCGATAGCCTTAATTACACCTTCCCAAGTTTCTTGCTCCTCAATATCACGATAAATTCTATTCTCAATAAAAATTCGTTCTAAAGATGAAAAATGCCATTGTTCTTCTAATTCATTTAACTGGATTTCTAACTCACGCTTTAATAGTTCTACCGTAAAATCAGTAGATTTTTTAAGAACTTCCGAAACTCCTATGAAAATTGGTTTATTATCTTCAATAATACAGGATAATGGTGAGATTGAACTTTCACAACTTGTAAAAGCGTATAATGCATCTATTGTTTTATCTGGTGATATATTTGGTGGTAAATGGACTAAAATTTCTACGTTAGCAGCCGTATTATCTTCAATCTTTTTAATTTTGATCTTCCCTTTATCATTAGCTTTTAGGATGCTATCAATTAAAGAAGAAGTTGTTGTTCCGAAAGGAACTTCTGTAATTACCAACGTTTTTTTGTCTAATTGAGAAATTTTTGCTCTTACACGAACCTTCCCTCCTCTTTTACCATCGTTATAATTTGAAACATCAGCAATTCCACCAGTTAAAAAATCTGGAACTAGCGTGAAACTGCGACCTTTTAAATATTTGATAGAAGCATCAATTAATTCATTAAAATTGTGTGGTAAAATTTTTGTAGACAAACCAACTGCAATTCCTTCTGCTCCTTGTGCTAAAAGTAATGGAAACTTCACGGGAAGATTCACAGGTTCATTTTTTCTTCCATCATAAGAAAGCTGCCATTCTGTTGTCTTTGCATTGAAAACAACATCTAATGCGAATTTAGACAAACGTGCTTCAATATAACGTGAAGCTGCGGCTCTATCTCCTGTTAAGATATTTCCCCAGTTCCCTTGCATGTCAATTAACAACTCTTTTTGTCCCATTTGTACCATAGCATCAGCTATAGAAGCATCTCCATGTGGATGATATTGCATCGTATGACCAACAATATTCGCTACTTTGTTATAACGACCATCATCTAAATCCTTCATGGAATGCATAATCCTTCTTTGTACAGGTTTAAAACCATCTTCGATAGAGGGAACAGCACGTTCTAAAATTACATAAGAAGCATAGTCTAAAAACCAATCTTTATACATTCCTGTCACCTTAGTTATGGACTCTGTAGGATCAGCTTGATTTTCGTTTGTTAATTCTTCTTCGTGTTCGTAATTACTATTTTCTTCGCTCATGTATTATAAACGTTTAACCGTTTTGAGTTTGTTTTTTAAATCTTTCTCTGATCTTTTTTTCGCTTTTTCAAATTCTAAATATCTCGAATACCATCTATCCACAACAAATATACCTCTGTATTTATCTTTAATAGAAGCGTAAATTCTTATTTCTGAAGGTTTAGTTAAATTTTCAAAATAAGCAAGAAAACGATAGACTCTTCCATATACATCATCAGATAAATATTGCTCAAACCTCAATTTTCTAATTTTTCCATTTTTTTCTTTAATGGAATCACATTCAGTCAGCATTAATGGAATCCAACCTTTTCTAAATGAACGATATTCTGTATTCTCTTCATTAATTATTGGCATGGATTTTCTTTCACATTTATCATCTGATTTTAACGCAAATAATTCTAATTCCTTCTTTCTCTTATCAGATATATCACTTTTACTTCGAATAGAAAGTTCTGCATATTCATTTCTTTTATAATAATGATCCGACCAAAATATTTTACTAGAAACATGATAAACTTGATCAACTGAATTCAAATGAATCCTTATTTCTTGCGGAAAATCGGATTTATCTCGATGGACTTTATATCTAAAGATCTTAACTTTATCTCCTAAAACTTCTTTAAGTTTGATACTATTTATCTTACCATACCTTTCCTGATACCATTTACAAACTTTTATAACATGTTCTTTTGTATAACGTTCTCTGAAACCTTTTTCCGAATAAGTATTATTTAATTGAAAAAAATCTCCTTTATTACATAAATCAAAAGACATAAGAGAAAAGTCCGTTAAAAGCTCCCTAAACTTTTTATTGAAGTTTAATGTGTCTATTCTTTTAAATTGACAGTTTCCAGTAATTCCAATTGATAGAAAAAACAGACATATAAATATTTTTTTCATCAAAAATTAATTTTCTTAAAATAATTAATTATCAGTAGAAACCAAATCCTGTTCTACTTTTAAATTTTGAATGATAAATTTTTGACGATCTGGTGTGTTTTTTCCCATGTAAAACTGTAACATCTGTTCAATAGACATTTCTTTATCTAACATGACAGGATCCAAACGCATATCTTCCCCAATAAAGTGAACGAATTCGTTTGGAGAAATCTCCCCTAAACCTTTAAATCGCGTAATTTCAGGCTTTCCTCTTAATTTTTGTATTGCTTCCTGCTTCTCTGTCTCAGAATAACAGTAATGAGTTTCTTTTTTATTTCGAACTCTAAATAATGGAGTTTCCAAAATATATAAATGTCCTTCTTTAATTACTTCAGGAAAGAATTGTAAAAAGAATGTAATTAATAATAAACGGATGTGCATTCCATCGACATCGGCATCGGTAGCAATTACAATATTATTATATCGTAAACCTTCTAAGCCATCTTCGATATTTAAAGCAGCTTGCAATAAATTAAACTCTTCATTTTCATACACAATCTTTTTTGTTAATCCGTATGAATTTAAAGGTTTTCCCTTCAAACTAAAAACAGCTTGAGTATTAACATTTCTTGACTTGGTAATAGACCCAGATGCAGAATCACCCTCGGTAATAAATAAAGTTGTGTTTAAATAGTCTTCTTTTTTAGTATCTCCAAAATGAATTCTGCAATCTCGAAGTTTTTTATTGTGTAAACTAGCTTTCTTAGCTCTATCTCTTGCCAGTTTTCGAATACCAGATAATTCTTTACGTTCTTTTTCAGCTTGTATAATTTTCTTTTGAAGAATCTCAGCAATTTCTTGGTTCTTATGTAAGAAATTATCCAGCTTTGTTTTTATAAAATCGTTGATATAGGTCCTAACAGTTGGTAAATCTCCTCCCATTTCTGTAGAACCCAATTTTGTTTTTGTTTGACTTTCAAAAACAGGTTCCATTACTTTTATAGAAATAGCTGCTATAATGGATTTACGAACATCAGAAGCATCAAAATTTTTACCATAAAAATCACGAATTGTTTTTACAACAGCTTCTCGAAAAGCTGCTTGATGTGTTCCTCCTTGGGTTGTGTTTTGTCCATTTACAAAGGAATGATATTCTTCAGAATATTGAGTTTTACTATGTGTCATAGCAACTTCAATATCATCTCCTTTTAAATGAATGATTGGATACAACATATCTTCTTTATTATTGTTGTCTTCCAATAAATCTTTTAATCCATTCTTAGAATAATACTTTTCTCCGTTGAATACTATTGTTAAACCTGGATTCAGGTATACGTAATTTTTAAGTAAACGAATTACATACTCTGGGCGATACTTATAATTTTTAAAAATTGCATCATCAGCAACAAAAGTTACCTTCGTTCCTCTTCTTCTTGTTGTTTCCTCTAGGGTTTCTTGACTAGTAAGATTTCCTTTTTCAAACTCTGCTGATGCAGATTTTCCATCGCGAGTACTTTCAACTTTAAAATATGTTGAAAGTGCGTTTACTGCCTTCGTACCAACTCCATTTAAACCAACTGATTTCTTAAAAGCTCTAGAATCATATTTACCTCCAGTATTCATTTTAGAAACTACATCTACAACTTTTCCTAATGGAATACCACGTCCATAATCTCGAACAACTACTTTATTTCCTTGAATAGAAACTTCAATGGTTTTACCTGTACCCATCACAAACTCGTCAATGGAATTATCGAGCACCTCTTTCACTAAGATGTAAATACCATCGTCAGGTGATGAACCATCTCCTAATTTACCAATATACATTCCCGGTCGCATACGGATATGCTCTTTCCAGTCGAGTGAACGTATATTATCTTCGGTATATTTTGTTTCTTGCGTCATAAAAATGAGTAAATAATGAAGTGTCCGCTAAAATAAGCTTTACCCAGAAAAAACAAAAAACTCTATTCATATAGTTATTAACACAAAATCAATATTTTGATTAAAACAGATCAATTTTGAGGAATTCCTATGCGAAAATTCAGTAATATCAACTAAAAACCACTAGAAAAATTTGAATCTAAATATTCATAAACTAATTTTTATGAAATAAAACTCTCGATTAAAAAGGAACGTTTCTTTAAAAAACTAGATCGAAAACCATTCGAAATAAAAATTCCATTAACATTGCTATTAATGGAATTATATTATTGATTAGAAATTATAAATTATCTTCTACTATAATTTGGAGCTTCTTTAGTAATGGCAACATCATGTGGATGACTTTCGTTAATACCACTTGCTGTTATTCGAACAAACTTTCCAGTAGCTTTCAATGTTTCTATATCTTTTGCTCCACAATATCCCATTCCCGCTCTTAAACCTCCTACAAATTGATGAATACTTTCAAATAGTTCGCCTTTGTAAGGCACACGTCCTACTATTCCTTCTGGAACTAATTTTTTAATATCATCTTCCACATCTTGAAAATAACGATCTTTTGAACCTTTTTTCATTGCCTCAACAGATCCCATTCCACGATAAGATTTAAACTTTCTTCCTTCGTAAATAATTGTTTCTCCAGGACTTTCTTTTGTTCCTGCTAATAACGAACCTAACATAACACAATCTGCACCAGCCGCGATTGCTTTAGGAATATCTCCTGTATAACGAATTCCACCATCAGCGATTACAGGAACTCCACTTCCTTTAATTGCTGCAGCCACTTCTAGAACTGCCGAAAACTGAGGAAATCCAACACCAGCAACAACTCTAGTCGTACATATAGAACCTGGGCCAATTCCAACCTTTACAGCATCTGCACCTGCTTCTACTAAATATTTTGCAGCTTCAGGTGTTGCAATATTTCCCACTACAACATCTAATTTTGGAAACTTCTCTTTTACACTTTTTAATACTGTAACAACTCCTTTTGTATGACCATGGGCTGTATCAATAATAACGGCATCAACGCCAGCATTCACCAATGCTTCTGCACGATCAACTGCGTCAAAAGTTACACCTAAAGCAGCTGCAACTCTTAATCTTCCTAAACTATCCTTATTTGCAATTGGTTTTTGTGTAGTTTTGGTAATATCTCTAAAGGTAATTAATCCGACTAATTTGTAATTGTCATTTACAACAGGCAATTTTTCGATTTTATTACTTTGAAGAATGATTTCTGCTTGTTGTAATGAAGTTCCTTCTGCGACAGTAATTAAGTTTTCAGACGTCATCACCTCAGTTATCGCACGTTCGTTTTCTTTTTCAAAACGTAAATCTCTATTCGTTACAATTCCAACTAATTTCTTCTCATCATCTACAACAGGAATACCACCAATTTTGTGTTCTTTCATTGCTTTTTTTGCATCTAAAACAACAGCGTCCAGTGGTAAAGTAATCGGATCGATAATCATTCCACTTTCCGCTCTTTTTACCTTTCTAACTTCATTTGCTTGCTGCTCAATGGTCATATTTTTATGTAACACTCCTATTCCTCCTTCACGAGCAATAGCAATTGCCATGGAACTTTCGGTTACTGTATCCATTGCAGCCGATACAATAGGAACGTTAATTTTGATATTTCTAGTAAAATTTGTTTGAATGCTTACTTCTCTTGGAAGTATTTCTGAGTAGGCTGGTACTAAAAGAACATCATCGTATGTTAATCCTTCTCCTACAAATTTAGATGCGTGGGCGTTCATATTGCAATCAATATTAGGTTTCTTTATTAATTGCATGCAAATATACTGCTTTTATCGGAAATATAAGTTTATATTATTGTTAAGAGCTTTTTATGAAGGAAAACGCTTATGACCGATATCAATACGTTCAAGGATTTATTTTCTTGATTCATTGTTTCCTGTAATATATTTGAAGCACTTACGACCCCGAAATTTATACTAATTATTAAAAACTAAAATTATATGGCTATTTTAAAAGAACCAAAAACATTAATTGACTCGGCATATTTAATTAAAGGAACTATCGGAAACGTTGGGATGCCTGGTGCACCAATTGCGCATTTTTCTTTAGTAGTAAATGCTACGACTGGAACTGTAAGCGGAATGGCAGAAATTACCCAAGCTATTGATAGACCTTCAATTGAAGTGAAAGTCACAGGAAATGTCAGATCTACTGGATATGGTAAAGTAACTAAAATTGCTAATTTAACTGGTGAGTATATCGTATCTGTGCCAACACCAGCAATTGGTAGTTACTTACAAAAGTTTACTGCATACATGGACATTAATGATGAATGGAAAGGTACAGGTGGATTCACTTACGGAAATCAAAAAATAACTGATGTTCCAGTAACATCAGAACAATAAAATAAAAGCTTTAGGGGATTATAGCGATAAAGGTAGCACGAGTGAGTATAATGACTGCTACCTTTTTTATCTAAAAATAGTATTATCTCTAACGAATGCGTTCTTGTATCTCTCACTAAAAGGAATCTTCTCTAAGTTATTTAAAATAATTAAGTTGTCTTCAAGATAAATTTCTTTAATGCTTTTCATATTCACCAAGTAATTTCTATGTACTTGTCTAAAATTATCATTATTGAGTATTTCTTTTAACCGTACTAATGATAATTTCACTAAATATCTACTTTCTCCACATTGTAAGTTACAGTATTTTTCTTTTACATCTACATAATCTATGGAATCTACATCAACTTTAACAACACTTCGCTTGTGTTTTATAAATAAAAACTTTGGACTTAAAACAGCATTTTCATCATCATAACTAATACTGTTATTTTGGTCATAACATGATTCTATAGCCAATTCTAGGGTGTACAGTAACTCTAATTTATTGAATGGTTTTAATAGATATACAAGTGGATTCGTTAATTTTGCTTCTTCAAAAAGTGCTCGGCTTTGCATACTTGTAAGGAATAAAAAAGGAACATCAACTCCTTCTTTATTTATTCTTTGAGCGAAAGTAATCCCCTCTGGTTTTCCATCAATCATAATATCAAGAATGACCAAATCAAAAAATCTATTTTTTATTTCTTTTTCCGCCTCACTGATATTACGAACTCTAATTACCTCATATTCATTTTCTTCAAGAAATGAAACGATTTCTTTTGCTTCTTCATCTAAATCTTCTAATAAAAGTAATCGAAGGTTTTTCATCTATAGTTGGTTTGATACAGTAAATATATAAAAAAAGTAGTGACACCTACTCTACACTTCTAAGTAATTGTATCGTAACTTTTGTTCCTTTTCCTTCTTCACTATCAAAGGTTATAATTCCATCGTTTTTTTTAACTAAAGTCTGGCATAAAATAAGTCCCAATCCTACACCTCAAGAACGGTTAATTTTATCAATACTAACATCTTTTAAACGATTAATTTTAGCTAATCTCTCAGCTGTTATTCCAATTCCTGTATCTTGAATTGAAACATATGCGTAATTCTCGGAATCAACCCCCATTTCAATGGAAATCTCTCCTTCTCCGTTCATATATTTTACAGAGTTATCTAGTAGGTTTCGAAGAACGATTTTTAATGATTCTCTATCAACTTTAATTAAAGAGTTTTTAATATAATTGGTTTTTATTTTAACGTCGTTTGCTTCAATTAAATTTTCATAATCATACAAAACGTGCTCAACTATTGGCTTAAATGGATATTCCTTTTGATCAAAAACCATTTGATTATTTTGTTCTAATGACCAGTGCAGTAAATTATTTAATAAATGACTAGTGCTTTCGGTAACCGTAATAGCAGAATTATTAGCTTCTTTAATTCCTTCTAAATTATTATCATCAATATATTTTTTAAGTTGTAAATGCTGGTGTTTGATTGTATTCATCGGTGAACGCAAATCATGAGAAACTTCCGCTAATAGGTAGTTTTTAGTCTTATCAGCAAATGATAAATCTTCTTTCTGTTTTGTTATTAATGAGTTTTTCTCCTTTAATTTATTGTAATAAAAAGCCCAAAACCCAAGAAAAACTAATAAACCAGAAGCTCCGAAAATTAAACCTTTCTGCACCACTTTATGAGCTTCTATTTTCTCTTCTTGAATCTTTATTTCATTTTCTTTTTGCGTAAATAAAATCTCTTTATCTCTATTAGCAAGATCAATAATTTTATCTCTATTCCATATAGAATCTTTCAATTGGACATATTCTATGTAATAATTAACACTTTCTTTATAACCTTTTCGGTTACGTTCAATAACAGCCATGTTTTGCGTCGTAAATTTTTTTAGTTCTACATCTGAAAACATTTGAGCTAAATCATAAGCTTCTTTAAATAAAGGAATTGCATCATCATCTAGATATTCATTGTAATATATATTGGCTAAGTCCATTTTTGTTCTAATCAAAGAAGACGTATCATTCTTTTTAATTAGGGAAAGCTCTTTTTCGAAATATTCTTCTGCCTTCTCATAATTCTTCTTATGAATAAAACATAAACCAATATTATGGAATGCATTTTTCTTAAATTCTCTATTTGTATTTCCACTTTCAGCCTCCCATTTTGTATAATAACTAAGAGCTTCATTGTATTGTTTAAGAGATAAACAAACTTGACCTAGTTTAAGGTTTTTGAGATTATTTATTATGTTATCACTACTATCAATTTTGGCAAAATTTGTTTTTGCTTGTTTTAAAAGATCCTTTTGAAATGCACTTACACCTTTTATATAATTAACAAAATTTCGTTCTTCGATAGATTTTGATTCACTTAGTGCTACACTACTGTAGACATAACAAGAATCAAACTGATTGTTTTTATAAAACGTAAGAGCCTTATAAAGGCTCTCCGTTTTTGATTCATTACAAATAGATTTCCCTATTTCGTAAATTATATCTTTATTTTTTTGAGAATATAAGACACTTGAACCTAGTAAAAGAAAAACAAAGACAGTTCTTAACATACTAGGCTGTAGGCTTAACTAGTTTTGCAGGAACAGTTACTGTACCTCTATCTGTTTCCGGACCGCCTTCTAATTGTAGTGCTTCCTTTTTTTTAATTACAAACTTTGATAAGTGTAACTCTTTCTTGTTTTGTTTTTTTGTTTTCAAGTGTCTGTTAAATTTAAATTATGCTCTGTGATTATTTAATAATGTAACAATTTAGTTTTTTATTTGATAATTATCAAAATACTTAACATTGAATTAATGATCTTCACAGAATGAAATTAAAACAGCTAAAAAAATATACTTAGTCTCCCTACTTTCAGGCAACGTAATCAAAAGGATTGCGGCCCTAGTAGTTTAAAAATTATTTTAAAATATTACCGGAAAGGAACTTCAATTGAATATATCCGTTAACTCTCTGAAGAACAAGCAAAGGCGATTGAACTTATTTTAGGAATGAAAGAAATTAAACAGAACAATGCGGAATTATTAATACGATGGGAATGGGAATATTTACAAGCTAAAATATTTAAAATAGATGTTAAAAACTTAAGCTTACAAAACTATTAAGAAGCAGGAGCAAAATTAATTAGCAATATTAGAGATATTTCATTGACTTTATACGCAGCCACACTAACTATAAACGGAGTAATCTCTTTAGGTGCCCTAATTACGATACAATATATAATTGGACAATTAAGTAGCTTTATTTTAATTTATCGATTTTATTAATAGTGCACAAGACGCTCTAATTAGTTTTGAGCGTATAAAAGATGTTCATATTTTACCTGAGGAAGAAGATAATGTACAAATATCCGATATACAAAGATTTAATACAATTCGTGTTAAGAATTTATCCTTTAGATATAGAGGAACTCCAGAACCTGTACTAAAAAATATTGATTTAGAAATACCAGTTGGAAAACAAACTGCAATAGTAGGATTAAGTGGAAGTGGAAAAAGTACTTTGTTTAAAATTCTATTGAAACATTATGATACATATGAAGGTAGTGTGTTACTAGGTAATCAAAATTTACATAATATCTCTGCATCAGCTTGGCGTTCAATTTCTGGAGCCGTATTACAAGATGGTGTTATTTTTGATGGTACAATAGCTAAAAATATTACGCTGGGTTCTTCTGTAAGTGATAAAGAGAAACTTCGACATGTTAGCGAAATAACTAATTGTTTTGATTTTATTTCAAAATTTCCTTTAGGATTTAATACTATCATTGGAGGAAGAATTGGACTGCAGTTAAGTGCCGGTGAAATGCAGCGAATTTTGATAGCTCGAGCTTTATATAAAGATCCTGATTTTTTTTTTAGATGAAGCTTCATCAGACCTTGATTCTGTTAATGAAAAGGCTATAATGACCAAACTTGAAAATTATTTACAAAACAAAACTGTAATTGCTATTGCGAATAGATTAAGTACAATAAAACATATGGATCAAATTGTTGTTATGAACGATGGTAAGATTATTGAAAAAGGAAATCATCAAGAGTTAATGAAATTAAAAGGACATTATTATACTTTGGTTCAAAATCAATTATTAAATACCTAATCATTCACTTTCAATTGAAAAATAAACAACTAAATTTGAAAATTATACAAATTATTTATTAATTAAAAATTGGTAATTGTATCGTAACTTTTGTTCCTTTTCCTTCTTCACTATCAAAGGTTATAATGCCATCGTTTTTTTTAACTAAAGTCTGACATAAAATAAGTCCCAATCCTACACCTTCAGAACGGTTGATTTTATCAATACTTACATCTTTCAAGCGATTAATTTTAGCTAATCTCTCAGCTGTTATTCCAATTCCTGTATCTTGAATTGAAACATATGCGTAATTCTCGGAATCAACCCCCATTTCAATGGAAATTTCTCCTTTCCCGTTCATATATTTTACAGAGTTATCTAAAAGGTTTCGAAGAACGATTTTTAATGATTCTCTATCGGCTTTAATTAAAGAGTTTTTAATATAATTGGTTTTTATTTTAACGTCGTTTGCTTCAATTAAATTTTCATAATCATACAAAACGTGTTCAACTATTGGCTTAAAAGGATATTCCTTTTTCTCAAAAACCATTTGATTGTTTTGTTCGAGAGACCAATGCAATACATTATTCAGTAAATGACTCGTACTTTCTGTAACAGTAATTGCAGAATTATTAGCTTCTTTAATTCCTTCTAAATTATTATCAGCAATATGTTTTTTAAGTTGTAAGTGCTGATGTTTGATTGTATTCATTGGTGAACGCAAATCGTGAGAAACAACTGAGAATAGGTAGTTTTTAGTCTTATTAGCAATTGCTAAATCTTCTTTCTGCTGCGTAATTAAAGAGTTTTGTTTTTGAAGTTTTTTATAGAAAAATCCTAACAAAGCAAGAAAAATTAATAATCCTGAAGCTCCAAAAATTAATGCACGTTGCACTACTTTTTGAGTCTTAAGTTTCTCATCTTGAATTGCTATTTCATTTTCTTTTTGAGCGACAGCAAACTGTTTGTCTTTTTCGGTAAGCTCCCAAATCTTATCTTTATTGAATAATGAGTCTTTCCATCTGATAAACTCACGGTAATATTCTACGCTCTCTTTATACTTTTTTCTATTTCGTTCGACCACTGCCATATTCAGTGAAGAATTTTGTTTAAGCTCGACATCAGAATAAACTTTTGCTAAGTCATAAGCTTCCTTAAACAATGGGATTGCATCATCATCTAAGTATTGATTATAATAAACATTGGCAAGAGACATTTTAGCTTTAATAATTGCTAATGTATCTGAATTTGATATTAAAGAAAATTCTTTTTCGAAATAATCCTTTGCTTTAACATACTCTTTAAGATGTAAATATGACAAACCTAAATTCCTATATACTGCGCTAGTTATAACTTTATTAGAACCCTGAATCTCTTTAATCCAATCTTTGTAATGCTCGACAGACTTATCATACCCTTTTAAACTGAAATGAACATTACCTAATAAATAGTTTTTTATTTGTTTGTAATTCTGTGATCTAGAAATACTATTGAAGCTTAGTAATGCTTTTTTGTACAGTCCCTTGGTATAAGCGCTATATCCATGAATGCAATGAAAAAAATCTTTCTCCTCTTGATCATTTGTCATCATTAAGGCTCTGTTACTATAAGTATAGCAAGAGTCATATTGTTGACTTCTATAAAACTTAACAGCTTTACAGAAAATAGTATTATTTGAATTTATACATATTGAATCTCCCTTTCTCGTTAAATAATTTTTTTTTTGAGCTGTGAGGGTTTCAATTGATATTAAAAGCAAAATGAAAAAAGAAGAAAGATATCTCAATTTCTTTAAGATTAAATTGTTGGTGGTGGTGTAGAAGGTGTAGTTACAGTACCTCTATCTGTTTCTGGATCTTCATCTTCATCTCTCACCCAAACAACATCAGCTGAAGGTTGACCTTGTTGAACTTCGTAAGTAAATTGAATGTAATATAAATCGAATTGAGTTACTTGTTCAGTACAATTAAACTCTACGTGAAATTCTCTACCTTGTTTCGTTTCAAAATTACCATCCTTGTTTAACATTTCAACAGAGTTTATACCATAATAGTTCAAATAAATCTCATTACCTTGAAGTTGCAAACCTGAGGTGTTAGTAACTTTATTTAATGGGTTATTAGGTAAGTATGCCAAAACTGTCACAGTGTAGGGAGTACTATTTGCACCTTCACTATCTGAAATATTAACTAATGGACCCTTAGGTTTATTTGCGGCTGGAATATTTATATCAAATTTAAAGAATTGTTTTAATGTTAATGTTACTCCATTAACAGTTACAGGATTACCCATAGTTTTATAGTTAAATTTAGTTTGATTAAATGTACAACAAAATTTATAAGAATAAAAATATACCCTTGAAGATTACTCTCCAAGGGTATGATCTAACCTAAGCATTCAGTTATTGGTTATTCCAATAATGTAGGGAATACTACTGAATCTTGTCATGCTCACTTTGCCATGAATATTCTGTAAAATTTTTTCCTAATGAGACACCAAAGAAAAGAGCCATTCCAATAACACCTTTTAAAAAGAAAAGAAAAACAATAAAGAAATGTGCTACTGTACCTTCCACACCAAAAAATAATTGATGGCAAAGAGCAGTTAATAATATTGTGGTAAGTAATAAAGTAAATGCAAAGTTATCAAAAGTACGTACTGGCCAATATTTAATTTTTCTAGTAGCATTAATATCATTTCCCCATTTATCTATTAGATAATATAAGTTATTACCAATTGGTGCGAATAATAATGGATCATCTGCTTTTTTCAATTTAAATAAAATGGAAGGAGCGATAATCTTATAACCTTGAATTTCTATATCGTGATTTCGCTCAAGCTCGTTAATTTTACTAATCGTTTCGCTTGGATAATCTCCTTTAAAGAAAGATGTGTCCAAAAACTTTAATCGATATTGCATGCAAATATTCCTTATTTGAGAAATATGAAATATCCTATTATTGTCGATTTTTTCTAAATCGAACTTATTAACCTTATTCGTAGAATTTGATGTTTGAAGAGTATTTTCAATACGATTATGCTTATCATCAACTTCTTTTAAAAGTTCATTCACCCAATTTATAACACTCTTGCCTCTTAATTCTTTCGCCCTATTTTTTACTAGTTCTTCCTGAAGATTTGCTGCACCTAACATATTAAAAGTCTTTTGTTTAAAAATACGATAAAATAGTAGCACAAAAAAAACACATTTAAACAACTCATTATTTAGAATTATTCTAAAAAGAGAACTGCAACGTTGTATACCAATTTCTTGGGGCAGATGGAATTATTCCAGGCCCAGGATAACCAGTAGCTCTTCTAGTAAAGTAGCTATTGTTCAATAGATTATTAACTCCTGCTTCCAACTTGATATTACTAGAAAATGTATAGGATGCAGAAAAATCTAAAATATCATAAGACGGAATTGCCCCATCTACTCGTTCACTATTTTGCGGATTATATTCTGAATTAGTAGCATCTGTAAATTGTTCTGACAAATAGGTGTATTGTAATGAAGTTAAAAAGTTTTTATACCCAAAAGAAACACCTGTCTTCAAATTCACTTCTGGAATAAACTCCACTTTGTTTCCATTTACACTAGTTCTTATGCTGCTTGTATATTCGGATGTTGTAAGCGCCAAATTTGAAAACACATCCAACTTTAAGTTATCATTTCCTTTGAAAAAAGATTCCTTCATATTCCATTGGATTAATGATTCCAAACCAACTATTGTTGCTTTTCCTATATTACCTCTTACCCATTGTGCTCTAAAAGGTGGATCGTTACGAAATGCCTGACCTAACCTATTATCATACAGAAGTGAAAATAAGTTTACATCATAAGATACTTGTTTTTTGAATGTTCCTCTTACTCCTAAATCAATAGTATATCCAGTTTCGTCCTGAATATTCGGATCGACGGCAAAAGATGGATTTACAGTTCGTATATCAGAAAATGTAACTGATCTGTAATTTTGAGAAAAATTGAAATAAGATTCAAAATATGTCTTAGGTTTATAACTCAATCCGACACCTAACAATAAAAGATTTCTTTCTCTCACGTCATTATCAGGAGTAAAAATTATTGAGGGATTACTTCCTTGAATACTTGGTCTATTTAAAAATTCACCAATAGATTCCGTTCTAATATATTCGAATCTAAATCCAGGAGTTATAGAAAAATGATCTGTTATATTAAATATATTTTCACCAAAAAATGCTAAATTTAAATTGGGATACTTAAAATTATTCTGATTTGGATAAAATGGAAAGTCTTGAGTTTGAAATGTAAAATCAGCATCCTTACCTTTACTCCCTGGACCTTGCTGTGAAGTATTATTCGCTTTATAAAATTTTGCTCCCAATAATAACACAGAAGGCTGTTCCTTTATAGTATAATTGGTAATAACTCTTGCTTCTGCCCCAAAATTCTTAAACGTTCCAACTAACAAATCTCTTTCAAAATCAAAGTTTCCAAACTGATCGGTTTCATCTGGTCCAAAAACATCAGGATTTTCATTTAGAACGATATTTCCATCTCCGTTAACAAATGATTCTGCTCTTCTAAAACCAATAGCTTTTCTAGAAGCATCAAGTCCAAAAAAGCTTAATGTTCCATTTACATTATCTGAAAATTTATGGTTTAATTTTAAGTTGAATAAATTCCAATTTACAGCAAACCAGTTTCTAGTTCTATTACTTTGTCTTGGATCTTCTAAAAATTGAACATCGGAAAGTCCACCTGCTTGTTGAGCCAAATAGCTTAAATGAGTTACTTCCGCTTCTATTTTTGTATTTTCATTAAACTCATAACCAATATGTGCATACGCGTTTTTAGAATCAAATTCAGAATTTGGTCTAAAGCTATCTCCCTGTTTATAATTATAATAACCGTAATAGCTTACCTTACCTGAGGTTCCTCCAATACTTGTGAAATTTGTAAACAAATTAAAACTTCCTAATGTATTTCTAGTCACAATTTCTAGAGATGTGTTGAGGTTTGGTTTTCTCACCACAAAATTTACCAAACCTCCAAATTGAGTTCCATATTGCAGAGAAGCAGCTCCACGAATTACTTGAATTTGTTCCAATCCTTCAGTAGGTGGTGTATAATAACTTTCAGGATAACCTAGTACATCGGCACTAATATCATAATCGTTTTGTCTTGTATTAAAATTGGCTGTACGATTTGGATCTAGTCCTCTTCCTCCAATATTTAGTTGTAATCCTCCGTCTCCATTATCGTAAATGTTAAGTCCTGCAACTTTGGCATAAATTTGACGTGCATTATTTGTTGCTTTATTCGTAAGATCTTGATCTAATAAAACAACTTCAGATTTTTTTCCTGCATATATATGAGTTCCCTCTACAGGTTTTAATGTTCGTAAGCCAAAAATTTGTTTTTTTCGGTAGTTTAATACAACTTCTGAAAGTACATTGGTAAGTGGAACTAACTCAACAGTAATGTTTCTTTTATCTTTAAGATTAACATCGAGTTCTTGCGTTTTGTAATTGTACTCAAAGAATATTAATGTTGCATTATAACTTTTATTTATTGATGATAAAGATAGATTTCCTGAACTATTTGTTTCACCAATTAATCGCCCAGACTTTGTATATACTTGAACACCTTCAATTGGCTTTTTTGTTCCTGCATCAACTACTTTTACGCTTGTATCTTGAAAAGCGTTTACTGTTACTGATATAAAAAATAGCAGTAAAAAACTATAATCCTTTAATTTCATCTTCAAATGGTAGGATCCATGTTTTATGAGCGAATCCTTCTTTAACTTTTAATAAATCAATTCTTGGGTTAATATATGGCTGACTTTTTCTTCCATTTAGACTTATATAGCCTTCCACAAAAACACCAATATTTTCATTTTTCAACTCCTTTTTATAGTGCTCTCCTAAAAAATGTGCAAACTCCAAAATGAAATCTGGCTGAGTAGACATTTGTTTGCTTTGAAAAGGATTCAAAAAATACTCATTAGTAACAGAAAAACTATTACCTGTATCATACTTTAAAATTCTAAAATTTGTATAACCTGCTTTTTCCATTAACATAACCCTCCATGAAAAACGATAACCTTCCTCCGTCCAGAACAATTCACCTGGATAACATAAATAGCGAAAAGGTAATAGTAGCTGAACACCTAAAAACAATACAACTATATACCCAATTACTCTATTATAAGAAGGTAAATATAAGTCTCTTCTGTCAATGATTTTAGATTTAATTTTGAATAAATTTTGCAGTAAATCAATGAACTTTTGATGAACATCTCCACTAAAAAATATCAGCGTTACACAAATCATTACGTATGGAAAAACTCCAATTGGAAATAAGACCCGCGTAAATACGTGAAAAATTACAACTAGAATAAAAGCAAATGGTCTAGTTTTACCAATTATTAATAAAAATGGTATTGTTAAATCATAAATTGTTCCTCCCCAACTCATCAAATAATGAAACCATGTGTCATTCATAAATCTTCCAATAATTGGAAAATCAGTTTTAGAAGAAAGCCATATTTTTAAAGGTTGAGCCCGCAATAACCAATCTGAATTTAATTTTGCTAACCCAGCATAGAAATAAACAATTCCTATTAAAACCTTAATTGAATCAACCGTCCATCTTGGTACATAAGTATAGCCTATTTTGTTCTTGTATGAATCTAGTGAGAAGGTTTTGTTTAATGGTAAAAAACATAATAATAAACTTAAAACACTTATAAAATAGTAGTGATTTAAGTACGTCGTTTTATCTATTAATTCAATATAGGTAAAAGACAAGAAAAATAGGATAATTGATAATCTGTATTTATAACCTAGAATTATACCTAAACACGAGAAAATTGCTATAATAAATAAAATATAAGTGTATTCTCCCCAAGTAGTAACCCAAGAAAATCCGTAATATTTAAAATGAAAGCTGGGTTCTATATAGAATTTATATACCCAACCTTTTAATAAAAATCGAATAAGACTCATCAGCATTAACACCCCAAATAATATACGAAAAGCGGCTAGTGTAGCCGCTCTTGATTTTTTATTTAGATATGTATTAATTCTCTGACTAATCACCATCACTATCTACAAAATCAATTGTAAGGTTAAACGCATTAATTGCATTTGTTTTTACAGCAACCACATATTCTTGAATAGCATCGAATACTGCATCAAAATTTGGATTGTAATCTTGTGTTTGTTGATAAAAATTATCTGTGATGTTATTGTTTACAGTATCAATGTTATCGAATAAACTAACAATATAACTGTCTAGTGACTGATCTACTCCATCAATCATTATTGTTGTTCCTAAAGATTGTAAATACTCTTGTAAACCTACAGTATTAGTATTATTTGAATAACTTCTTCCGTAATAAAAGTCTTGGATTGCATCATAGGCTTCAAGATATAAAACTTTTGAATTTTCAGGACTATAACGTGATTCAACAAAATCTGGACTTACCGAAACTGAAATCGTTGGAAATATATCTCTATTTCTGGTACCAGAAGGAGTTGCTATTTTCGCCTCTCTGAAAGATTTTTCTGTATACTGCACAAAATCATTTACCTGTATACTAAAGTAAGAACCAATTGAATTATCAACTTTATTAATATTCGCATCCTTTACCGATTCAAACTCATTTAATACAGTTGTTGTTATAGAAACCATACGGGAAGACAATAATTTTAAATAATTCGCATATTTAGCTTCTTGATATCGCGTGATAAAGTCACTTTGGGTTGTCTCCAAACCGTTAATTAAATAATCCACCGCAGGTAAACCCTGGGTTGGATTTAAAACCGTTCTATTTAAGTCAACTGGTGTAGAACTGTTAATATTTTCAGTAATTTTAGTAACATCTGTAGGATAAGAATTCATATCTAATGAATACCCTGTCGCGTAAAAAAACATTTCTACATGCTGATAAACTTTATACGCTTCCAATAAATCTGTTCTTACTTTTTCAAGCTTACTCTCATCAGGATTATCAGTAAATGATACTACAGAAGTATTTAAAGTTTCTAATTTTCCTTTTAAGTCATTAGTTGCTGGTAATAATAAATTATTAACCCAACTTGTTGTTAAACTAACTCTATCAAAATTATCATCTATTCCACCACCACCTGAGTTATCATCACTAGAACATGATAACAAATAAACAAGAGATAGTATTGGTATTACATAAATCAGTTTCTTCATAAAATAAGATTATTGTAGTTTGTTTAAATTAAATAAAAAAACACAAAGGGAATGAAAACTTCCCTCTGTGCAAATATAATTATATGTATACTTTTTTCATATACTTTCTGTTCCTTAGTTTAAGGATTTACATCATCTAAAGTCCAAGATAATCCACCAACACTTTTAGCCGCGATAGAATCAGCAATATCTCTTAATTGAGTTGAGGTAACATCCCATAATCCATTGTTTGCATCTAAAGTTGCCAAGAAACCGTCAACTTCAGAATCTGTAAAATATCTTGCTCCTCCAGAGTTTACAACATAACGCAAACTATTTACGAAACCGTATCCCTCACATAAATCATGGAAAGCATCTTCTCTCTTCCCTGAAGTTCCTGACCCAGCGGCGTCAATAATTTTTGCTCCTCCACTAAGATAATGCACCGCTCTTACCGCTATGATTAAACCTAATTTTTCACGTAAAACACCAATTTGCGCATCTCTAGATGAATAATCTTTGTTTGCAATAGCGATTCTTCCTACTACAAAAGCTTCAAAAATTTGCCTTTCAGTACCTGCAAATTTCGATAAACCATCAACGTTGTCAATGTATTTGTAAATTAAATTCTGACCAGAAGTATTCCCGAAAATATACCCAAAAGATTCATCCCAGTGATGTTCCATTGTTGTGTAGCTTTTTCCATCTGCTACAGTTCCGGCGTCATTTAATGCACGGTAGTCTTTACCATCTGCTGTATTTCCATTCTCACTATCTAAACGATTCAAGTAATGATTCACAGACTGGTCATAAGCTAAGGCTCCCGACAATGTTTTAGTAAATAATTGATCTAATTCACGTCCTTTCGCATCAACATATCTAGTTGATCCATCACTATCTTCGAAAGTACCTGCTTGTCCAGACGCTGCAGTAGTCGTCCAATTATCCAACACTGTCTGGTGTCCTGTGATAAATGCGTCAATAGCACTTACATTAGTTTGTCCCTGACCTGAAGCATTTGTTCCGTTGAACAAATCAATTGATGAAGAAGTTTTTGATCTTACGATTTTAGTTGTTCCATTTAAACTAGCATCTGAAAATCCAGCACTCTCACCATCTTGTCCTTCAAATTTTAATCTGATATCAGCAACAGAAGTTTGAGTTTTCAGATTCCCTCCAATTTCTTTAGCCTGCTTTAAACGTGTAGTTTGTCCACCAAAACTAACGGTAGAACTTCCATCTCTTGTAAATAGAGTCGAATAATTACTAATGTAGTTATTATTATAATCTCCATTACTTCCTCGAGAAAAGTCATTTCCTGTAATCACTTGATTTACAGTTGGTATATTAAGTACTGGTCCTGGAGGTTCGTTGTTGTCATCATCAGAACATGAAACGAATGCTAAACCTAATACAAATAGACTTAAAATATTTTTTTTCATTTTATTAAGATTAATTTCAAATAATGCAGCAAAAATATAAAATGATCTAGAACCACCCAAGTTTATTTAGAATAAATTAAAATAATTTTTTGTTGAGATGTACAACTTAAACGTTTCTAATATCTTTAGTCTACACTTTTATTTCTTTTGTGGTAACATATCAGAAATAATCTTTTAAAATATAAAGCAAGGAATTTTAGTATACTCTCATAAGCAAAAAGGAAATACAGCAATATTAGTTTTATAATTAGTTATTATCGATTTTTGGACTATCAATATATTGAGTTCTCATTAAGTATTATAAAGCTAAAAAAACTCCTACCACAAATATTTTCTTCTAAATCTAATATTCTTAAAATAATTATACTTGCAGTTTTATCCTAAAAATTAAGCCATGAAATCACCAAACAATTCGTAATAAATTGATCATGAACAAGTTTGGAATCCAATTCATTATTAAGGGAGTATTTGATAATGTTCTTAGTAATTTTATGTAATGCACTACATTATCGTGAGTCGACCATAGCATCAACTTTTGAATTTACTTCATCAAATACTTTTTGAGCTACATCAAACTAACATAGTCTCCAATGTTTGAAACAATGCAAACACTCATAAAATCCTATTAATTTTTTATCTGAATAAGAGAATCCTTTTCATGTAAGTCTAACTATTGTATTTACTAATAGAGCCTACTTCTTTGTAAAATTCCTCTTAATTTCCATTTGACATGATAAATAAATTTGAAGAGTTACCATAAAAATTACGCTGATTAATTCTTTGGTGTAAATTATCATAGTTTAAATCAAACTCATGATTTCCATTGACCATATGATCAAAATACACAGCCTCAAAATTTCAACCATGTGTTTTCCTCAAATCCTTTCTTATATTTCTTTGACTTTTTCTAAAAAAGAAGAGTTGAATAAAAAAATTCTGGCTAAAAATATTACGATTTAAGATTCTTTCTCTTTTCACTTTTTATAAAGCCGCAACACCAACTATACATCCAAATTTTCCTTCATTTATTTAGGAAATCTCGAAAAATAATTGATTGAATTAGAATAAAATAAAGTTTAGCAAAATGTACTTTACATGCATCTCTAATTTCTGTCAAAAAAGAATGGATAAATGGAAAAGACTTTCTTAGTTAGTCATATTGAACGACTATTATTGATATTTTCGAATATTTTTTTTGATAACCTTTCGATAATAAACAAGCTCTTCGAACTGATAAAAGAAATTCACCTTTTTTTCTGCGATTGTTTGGGGATTCTCATACTTCTCACCTAAAACAAAAGCCGTCCAACTTTCTGCAATGTCCTCTTCCGGACTTTCCGCTGCATAATCTGTTAGAAAATCTGTGTAATTATCTTTGTAAAGTCCGTAAAGCTTTTCTAAACAACTTTTTTGCTCAGTCATACAGAAATTCTTTTGGATATTATCCCATTCCGTTAAAAGCCCGCCACCCCAGAATTCTTCAACAAATTTATTAATGTAACTCTCCTTAGTTGCCACACCCTCAATGGTTACATATGGATCTCCACTTTCTTGGCTTATTCTTTTGGCAGGTTTAATTTGAGTATGGTTTAAAGTTAATAAATGTCCAAACTCATGTACTAATGTATAGATAGATTGGGAAACTCTTGTGTTATCTTGGCTTGTAAAATCTACATCGATCGGATCTAAAACGAGTTGCCATTCATTATTGTTTTCATTCAAAGCTCCTAAAGCGCCGGTTTTTTCATCTTCTCCATCGGTCATTAAAACTAATTTCTTGATGTAACGTTGGGTAATTCTTTTCGGAAACATGTTGTAGAATATGTTCCAATTATAACGTGCTATATTGGTTTCCTCGTCATTTGTTTCAATAAAAATACCATTTTTAATTTCCCACGAACCTAATGTAACATCATTATCCTCATTCAATCCCGAGAAAAATGAAGCACCAAAGAAGAAAAGTGTTAAAAATTTAATTTTCATTATCCAATAAAATTAAAAACATCTAGAGCTTTATTATAAGCACTTTCAAAACTCATTGGTTTTGTATTTGTGTTGACCTTATTTGTGGTAAAGTAAGACAACATTTTTTCCATCGGCATATTACCAGTTAATTCATCCTTTGCCATAGGACAACCTCCATATCCTTTAATTGCTCCATCAAATCTCCTGCAACCTGCCTTAAAAGCACTATCCACTTTTTCAAACCACTTGTGAGGAGTGGTATGAAGATGTGCTCCAAACTCAATTTGCGGGTACTGAGAAATTAAATTAGAGAACAAATAATCAATAACGTCGGGTGTTGAACTACCTACAGTATCCGACAAAGATACAATTTTAACACCAAAATTTGCAAGTTTTTCTGTCCATTCTGCAACAATTTCAACATTCCAGGGATCTCCATAAGGATTTCCAAAGCCCATTGAAAGATAGGCAACTACTTCTTTGTTATTTCTTGTAGCAATATTTAAAATATCTTTTAAAACATCAATAGATTCTGAAATTGTTTTGTGAGTATTTCGCATTTGAAAATTCTCAGAAATTGAAAATGGATATCCCAAATAATTAATTTCTTCAAAAGCACAAGCATCATTTGCTCCTCTCACGTTAGCGACGATAGCTAATAGTTTACTTCTAGTTGAAGAAAGATCAAGTAATTTTAAAACTTTGTCAGTATCTCTCATTTGAGGAATTGCTTTTGGCGACACAAAACTCCCAAAATCAATTGTATCAAAACCTACTTTCAATAGCGAATTGATATATTTTACTTTAAGTTCCGTAGGAATAAAATGACTTTTTATTCCTTGCATTGCATCTCTAGGACATTCTATTAACTTAACTTCTTCAATCATCATGTCAAATATAGAAGATATTTTAATAATTTTAGATTATTGATTCATATGTTTACAAACATTTTTTTAAACATTTTTAATTAATTTTTAAAAAAACTGTAACAAGAAAAAATATGATGTGTCTTTACCATAGAAAAGATATTTTTTGAACGCTGAAAAACTAAATATTAACCAACTAATCGAACGCTGCAGAAGAAGAGATAAGTCAGCTCAAATTCAATTGTATAGGCAATATTACAAAGCTATGTACAATACTGCCTTTAGAATCTTAAGAGATGAATTTGAAGCAGAAGACTTAATGCAAGAAGCTTTTTTAACCGCTTTTAATAAACTTAACACGTTTAGAGGAGAAGTTGCATTTGGAGCATGGTTAAAAAGGATAGTCATTAATAAAAGTTTAACTCAGTTGAAAAAAAACAACAGATATTCCGAGGTTAAAATGGAAGTTGTTTCTGATGACGCCATAGATACTGGAATGAATTTAAACCATGAACTTTTAGGTGTTGAAAACATTCTTAAAACAATTAATGGTTTGAAAGATAATTACAGGATTATTTTGAACCTTAATTTAATCGAAGGTTATGACTATGAAGAAATAGCTACTATTCTAAATTATTCAAATGTAAATGTTAGAACAACTATTTCTAGAGCAAAAAAGAAATTACAACAAATGTTACTCTCAGAGAACCCAAAAGTAAGTATGTATGGAAGATAAAATGAAGGAGTTCTTATCAAATAATGATTTGGACATTTTTGAGCCACACTTTGGCCATGAAGATCGTTTTTTAAGAAAGTTAGAACAATCAAAAGCAAAAGGTATTTCTTTCAAATGGTTATCAGTTGCAGCGTCTGTGGTTTTATTAATCGGATTTTATTTTGGGGCACAATTTAAAGCTAATGATCGTATTAATATTGAGGATATAAATCCTGAAATGGGAGAAACACAAATGTTCTTTGTGAATGCAATTAATCAAGAATTAAGAGAAATTGAAAAGTATAGAACACTTGATACAGAAACAATTATTGAAGATGCTCTTGATGACATTGAAGAATTAGAAGAACATTATCAAAATTACGTAAAAGACTTAAGGTTTAAAGGAAATGAACAACAAGTTATCCAAGCAATGGTGACTAATTACCAACAACGCTTAAAAGTTCTTCAAAACTTACAGTCTTTAATAGAAAGATTAAAAAAACCAACCAATCAAAATATAGAGTTTAATGAAACAATTTAGTAAATTAATCATGGTCTCTTTTTTATCTCCATTATTTTTATTTGGAGCACCAATAAAGAAGCATGAAAAAACCAAAACAATCAGTAAGAAATTTAATGTTAATAAAAACGCCACAGTATACATTAAGAACAAGTATGGAAATGTTAACGTTACAACTTGGGATAAAAACAGTGTAGAGATTGATGTAAAAATTACTGTCAAGGGGAAAAATGAGGATAAGGTAAATGAAAAATTAAATGCCATCAATATTGAATTTGAATCAACTGAAAACTTGGTAGAAGCTAGAACAACCATTGAAAGCATTAAATCTAGTTGGAGCTGGTGGGGCAGCAACAGTAATAACTTAAACTATAAAATCAATTATTATATAAAAATGCCAATTACCAATAATGCGGATTTAAATAATAAATATGGAAATATTGATTTGGACATTTTAGAAGGAAAGGCAAATATTAATTGTGATTATGGTTCTATTCAAGTAGATAAATTATCAAATTCAAACAACACAATAGAACTTGATTATTGTAGTAATGCTAATGTAAATTACATGAAATCAGGAAGTGTAAATGCAGATTACTCAAAGTTAACTATAGATAGGACTGATAAAGTGCGAGTAAATGCAGATTATAGCGGAATTAAAATTGGAAATGCTGATACGGTAGATTTTAATTGTGACTACGGAAGTATTTCTATAACAGACGCATATACAGTTGATGGAAATTCAGATTATGCTGGGATGCGAATTGGTAAACTTAGAGAAAGTTTAAACATTGATACGGACTATGGGAGTTTAAGAGTTGAAGAATTAGTAAAAGGTTTCAGTAACGCTATTATTGATGGTAGTTATGCAGGTATCAAACTAGGAACTGCATCTGATAATAATTTTAACTTCACGGTGGATGTAGGTTACGCTAGTTTCAATTATCCTGAAGCAAATACAGAGACATTTAAATCTATAAAAAAATCTACGAAAAAATATTACGAAGGTGTTTTTGGAAAAGGAAAAGCGAAATCGGTTGTAAAAATAAGATCTAGTTATGGTGGTGTTTCTTTAAAGCTTACTGATTAATATTTATTTCGATGCATAACCATGGCTTTGTAAATATAAAAACGTGCCACATAATACATTAGGTGATAAATTACAATGTAAATAAAGTGATCATCTATGTAATTCGAAATAGCCATTAATATATCAGCAAAAGGCATTAAAGTAGTACCAAAAAAATAATATTTTGCTCTTTTATTATTTTTCTTCAAAAAGTTTAAATAGGTACATAACATCAGAAACACTGAAACAACCCCTAAAATAAACGCTAACACCTGTATATCAATTAAGTATTGATAAATCAAGAAGTAAACCATAAAAAACGTAAGAAGAAAAGGAATCGAATAAAGAAATAAAATACCTGGTGAATATGGAAAAAAGGTCCTTCGAATAATAATTATATATATGAACCTATTCAAAATCAGAAAAGCCAATGCCGGAAAATAAAATTCATCAAAAATAAACAAGGAATCTGATATAATTGAAAATAACAATATCATTATGTACCAATGATTTACTTTGAGCGTAGTTTCGAGGTATAGAAACGCCAAAGAAAATAATGCAACAAGCTTAATCGCAAATTCTAAATTAATGTTCTCTACAGCTAACGCATATCCCACAAGAATGGCGGTTGTTATATAAAGAAACTTTAAAAACCTTGTGATTTTAGTATTTATAATTTGGGAATTCAAAAAAATATTAATTAAACTTAAAATTAAGATAAAAAATGAAAAAACTATTATTAGCACTATTTATTTTAAATAGCACCGCCATTTTCGCTCAAAGTTGGTGGAATTCAAAAAAAATTAAAGGAAACGGAAATGTAATTATTGATAAAAGAAATGTAGGATCATTTGATAAGGTAGGTTTAAGCGGTTCTTTTAATGTTATTCTAGTTAGTGGTAAAGAAGGAAAAATTACACTTGAAGGAGAAGAAAATATATTACCATATATTATAACTGAAGTTAAAAATGGAACTCTTATTGTTAAAGTAAAGAGAAATACAAACATTAAAACACGCAGAAAATTAACTGTAACTGTTCCTTTTGAAGATATTGATGGCGTTGCTCTTGAAGGTTCAGGTAATATTATTGCTAAAAATACTATTCGAGGCAATAATGTTAGCTTCTCAATAGGTGGCTCTGGAAATATAAAAGCACCTGTTAATGCAAAAAAAATAGAAGCATCAATCGGTGGATCTGGTAATATCGATTTAAAAGGAAATGGGAAAGATCTTAAATGTTCAATCGCGGGATCAGGAAATATTCGAGCCTATAACCTAGATGTAAACAATTTATCGGTTAGTGTTGCTGGTTCAGGTGACATAGAAGCAACTGTATCTGAAAGAATAAAGGCAAGTATTGCAGGCTCTGGTAGTGTTTATTACAAAGGAGATGCTAAATATATTGACACAGATTCTGTAGGGTCAGGAGATGTTGTTCGAAAAGATTAAGAAACTATAGTTCTAAAAGTTAAATTAATCCTTGGACGATTTATCTTTTTTGTAGGAGGCAATCGATGTAACCAATTCGTTTGAGTTTCTCCTTTCATAACTAATAACGAACCATGCTGAAGCACTAATGAAACTACTTCCTTGGTTCGTTTATTTTTAAGTACAAATTTACGTTCAGCTCCAAAACTAACTGATGCTATAGCTCCGTTCTTTTTCAATTCCTTTTCTCCATCACTATGCCATCCCATTCCTTCTGCTCCTTCATGGTATAAATTAAGCAAACATGAATTATAAGTTTCATTTGTTTGTTCTTCTACAAGTTTTTTAATTTGCAAGAGCTCATCGGTAAATTTTAGTGCTACTTTGGTGATATTTGAGTAAGAGTATTCAAAAGATTCATCAGCATACCAAGCTACTTTTCTTTTAGTAGTGATTAATTTACCAAATATATATATCTGGTCATTCTTCCATTCAATTTCATTGAATAAGTAATTAAACATTCTATCTGCCTCAATTTTGGAGAATACACAACCATAATAATTTACTACTCCTCCTTCTGGGAGTAAATTTACATCTTTATTAAACTGATTGAATAAATCCATCTAATGTCTAAATTTATTTCTTTTGATAATTCTTTTAAGGTTTTCTTTTATAATCGTTTTTGTCTCTAAAAGCATTTGCTGATTTGATGGGAAAGCAATTGCCTACATAGTATTAAATGCAATTATGAGTCGTTTAAATCTCTTTTAGAAACGTAATAAACTCTATAACTATGATCAAAAACAGATTAACTTGCTCAAGGAAATTAATTCTTAATTGATTATTTCTATTATCAATAAACTTAACAACTGCCCACATTTTTATCTCGAATAACTTTTTTTTCTATTATTTGTTCGGGCAACACAATAATTCTTCTAAAATTTAATTCTAAATCAAAATAGTACTTCAATCTGTACATTTTTCGAGAATGATAAACACTTCAAAAATAATTTAACTCTTAGCATATAAATTACTAAAAAAATCTACCTTTAAATGAGGTGGAATTAATTGCTTCTTGTGTTTACTTCATACTCCTACATGAAGTTAAAAAAATGTACAGTGATCAATAAGCAAGTATTGCTAAATCAATAAATTTAGTTTCTAAAATATTATCATAAATACATTACAAAATTAATAATTGATATTAGTTTATTCTAATAATCTTCTCATTGCATCTTGAATTATAGCAATATTCTTTATTTCGTTAGATTTATTAGCTGATTTTTGAGTTTTCACCATTTGACGCATCAAATCAACACCAACATTATTAAAGCCATATTGTTTATATTGTTTTCCTTTAATTACAATATCATTCACCAAATTTTGTATTGCTTCTGAATTATTTCCTTTTGCAATTTTATCGTAGGCTTTTTTATACAATCGTTGTACTTTCTTATCTGTACTTAAGTACATACCAGAAATAACATTTCCTGCAATAAAAGCTAACTCATCCTCGTCGTTTTCTTCCAAATAAATTCTAGTTAACGGTGTTGCAATTATTCTTTTAACTTCAATTGGCAACTCTTTAGATTTACTAATAGCAAGTGATTTATCTACATAGTACATAGCTACTAAAGATTTTCCAATTACTGAATAAGATTTACTTTCTAAACTTTTTACAAATATTGATTTTAATTCTGGATCCGTAAGTTTCCCTAAAGTTTCAACTGCGGCAGCCTGTACGACGGTTTTAGGATCATTATTAGCCATTTGTTTAATCTTCTCAATGGTTTGACGTTTCGAAAATTTATTAATAAGATTAATATTCTCTAACGCCATTTTTCTAATCAAATAAAAGTCATCATTTAAAGCATTTGATATAGCATCAAATGCCTTTTTATCATCCTGTTTCTTTGCAACCTCTAACAATGCTTCTCTCTTGTGGATATAACTTCTTGCATTTTTTAATTGAAAAATATAATCACTTAAGACTTTATTTTCATTAATATCACAAAGTAAAACACCATCAGCATTTATCTGGATTAATTTTGGCTGCTTTGTAAAAGGCAAAGTAAATGATGATTCTTTTCTATTTACAAAAACCGTGTGACGAGTAACTTTATTCCCTTCAAAAACATCTATTGCTAAAGGAAATTTAAAATCCTCCGTTTGAGTTTGAAAAACGTTTACTGTAACTGTTTTTCTTAATTCATTGTAATCATAAGAAATATCAAGTTTTGGATGCCCATTACCAAAATACCATTGATTGAAAAACCAATTTAAATCTTTTCCAGTAACCTCTTCAAAAACAAGACGTAATTGATGAACTTCAGCAGCTTGATATTTAAATTTTGTTAAGTATTTATTTAATCCTTCATAAAACGCTTTATCTCCAAGATAATTTTTCAACATATGTAAGATTGCGCCTCCTTTGTTATAACTAACCGCATCAAACATATCTTCTTTATTATCATAATAAAAGCGTACTAAATGTTTGTCATAATTCTGTCCGTTTTTATAACCTTCAACATTTGTAAACAAATGAGCATCAGCATCATCTTTTCCATATTTATATTTTCTCCATAAATACTCACTATAATTGGCAAAACTTTCATTTAATGTTAAATTACTCCAACTCTCAGTTGTGACCAAATCACCAAACCAGTGATGAAAAGCTTCGTGAGCAATTGTATTTTCTTGTCTATTCCCATCGATTAACTCACCTGGTGTTTGATAAGCTTGCTCTCCATGAATTACTGCAGTTGTATTTTCCATAGCTCCACTCACATAGTCTCTTCCTACAATTTGAGCATATTTATTCCACGGATATTCTACACCTGTAATTTTTGAAAAAAACTCCAACATTTCAGGGGTTTTTCCAAATATTTCTTTTGCATATGGAGCATATTCTTTTTCCACATAATAGTTTACTGGTATATTTTTATAGGAATCTTTTATGATTTCATACTCACCTATTCCCATGAAAAATAAATATGGTGCATGTTTTTGAGTAAAATTCCAATAATCTGTCCTAGTACCATTTTTATTTTCTTTTTGACTTTCTAACTTTCCATTGGAAAGTGTTACATATTTATTCGGAACAGTTATATATATTTCCTGTGAAGTCTTTTGATTTGGAGCGTCAATTGTTGGAAACCAACAACTACTGGCCTCAGTTTCACCTTGAGTCCAAATTTGAGTTGGTTTATTTTTATCTAAACCTTTTGAATTTATGAAGTACAATCCTTTAGCCGATGTAATAGCTTTACTTCCTTTTTGTTTTACTTTTTCTGGTTGGGAAGTGTATTTTATGTAAACTGTAAACTGTTCATCTCGCTTAAAAGCTTTCGGTAAATTAATTGTGATTTGATAGTCATTATAATTAAAATTTAACGACTTATTATCCATTGTTGTAGCATGAATGATCATACCCTTAGCATCTAAAACCAATCTATCTGTTTCGTAAAAATGAGATTTAGCGGTAATCCATGCTTCTCCATTCATTGTTTGCTTATCAAAATTAAAATCTACTTTTAATTTTGTGTGAACTAAATTGTGAATTTTATCTCTTTCTCCTCTATATTCAGTTATGTTCTGCGCAAACAATTGCGTAGAAATATACGCGAATAAAATCAATAAAACTTTCCTCATAAATTCATTAGATATTTAGCCAAAAATAAGAATTTTAACATTTGGACTTGTTAATGACGAGTTAAAACAAAAAAACCTCAATATTTACATTGAGGTTTCTTCTAAATATGTTGATTTATGTTACTATTGAATTGGCTCTGCATAAAGTTTTTCAGTTTGGAATTGCCCACCAAAAATATCTTTAATTTTTTCTAGTCCCACGCCTTTATCTTCCATGTTTGTACTTTGAACCATTTTCATGATTTTTTCAATATTCATATCATTTCCCAAAATTCTTGCAACTCCAAATCCGAAATCTTTAGCATAAATAACTGCTACAATTTCGTCGATAGCATCGGCCTCTCCATTATAATATACAGTACCTTTTCCTCTTTTATCATTTACACGAATCAATGATTTGTAATTCGTATTTTTCATAATTTCTTTAATTTTCTTTCTCTCTACACCAAATTCTTCTTCATTAGTCTTATGTACTGGTAAAAATGCAATATTCATTTTTCTTATGCTTTCAAAAGTTTTCTGATCTTCCTCAGAAATATCTTCAAAAAATGAACCTAGCATACTTGTTGAAAAATCAAAACGCACATAATTTTGATTTTCATCTGTTTGAATTAAATAACTCTGTAAACTTTCTTGCTTTTTACAAGAAGTAAATATTATTGCTATACAAATAATAGCAAATGTAAATAGTTTTTTCATAGTACATTAAATTAAAGGTTTATTTCCTATTAAACATAGCCTAAAAATAGGCTATGTTTTTTTATTTAATTTATAAGGTCTAATTTATTCATCAGAATTTTTATCATAGTCCTTAGCAATTTCAGCTAATTCGTTCATGTTAATTTCTCCGATTAAAGAAATAATTGTTGAACTTGGCTTTTCGTCTTTTCCATCTTTACTTTTTACAAACATTAATACTTCACTTACGATATCTTTATTTTTTGTAGACTTGATATAAATTTTCACTCTAGATCCTTTATCCTTCACACGCATTAATTGCGTCATGTTTCCTTTTTTAATGGCTAAATTTGCCATTGTTTCCATTTTTGAAGCGATTGATGCATCCTCAGTTGAAAACACTTTTAACTCCTCTAATCCTTTAGCTGTGTTGAATACTTTCATGTCATCAGACTTAGCATCTGGAAACTTTTTTAATAATTCAAATGCTGCTTTTGTTACAACTACTGTTGATACATCATCTAAATCTTCTAACGAATCGAACATCCCTTGAGCAAAAGTTATTTGTGACATAAATACCATTGCTACTAATAATATTATTTTCTTCATGATTTACTTAATTTACTTAATACTTGGTTTTACTTTAATTTTTTTAACGATTAACTTGTTTAAGAACAGTATTTGCAGTGTTCTCATAGATTTTCAAAGAATTCATGGCTTCACTTCCTTTATTAATGTTACTTGAAACAGCATATAATGCATCGTTTCCTTTATTTAGATGAAATGAAACTTTTTGAAGTGCTTCTTTTACTTGAGCAAAGTACATTCGCTGTTGGTACTTATCGTATTCTACTTTACCTAAGTAGGCACTTACTAACAAAGCGAATGACGCTGCAACTGATAACCATTTAAAGTTCTTTTTTCTTTTAATCTCAGGTTTTAACTTAATGGTCTTTGTGAAGGTTTCACTTTGGTTCTGCTTAAAATACCCAAACATAATTGAGTAATCCTGTAAATGAGGAGCTACGTTTCCTGAAGTGAAATACTCACGAAGTGTATTTTCTTCTTGTAATGATGTTTCAGCCTCAAAGTATTTTTCGATCAACTTTTCTATGTTAACTAACTCCATAATTATGTTGTTTAATTAATGCTTCTCTAATTGTTTTACGTGCTCTTGATAATGATACTCTCACTGCTGTTGGTTTCATATCTACCATTTCACAAATCTCATCAAAATCATACTGTTCGATATCTCTAAGTTGGATAATGATTTTTTGTTGTTCTGGTAAATTTTCAATCAGTTTGTGAACATTATTCACGCTATCCTTATATTCAATCTTCTTTTCTAAAGAAGTATCCTTTTCTTTATAATTACTATGAACTAATGTTAAATTATTTGCTTGTTTAGATTTTAATCTGTCGAAACAATAATTCTTCGTCATTGTCATAGCAAACGCTTCTATGTTTTTATAATCAGCCAACTTTTCTTTGTTTCTCCAAAGCTTAAAATACAGTTCCTGTGTTGCATCCTCTGCTTCTTCTGTTGACACAAGCAAACGCTTGGCTAAACGAAAAACTTTATCTTTGAATGGTAATACAACTTTTAAAAAGTCCGACTGTTTCATTTTTTGGTTATTGATTTAGTTGTAATTAATTGATTTTTTTTACGTCTTATTTATCAATTTTACACCCTTACGACGACGCAGAATTTATTTTGTTACAAAGAAAGTTAAAAAAAGTACTAACTTTTATATAAATTGCGTTACTACTAGGATTAAACATTTATTAATGAAGAAATATTTCCGCCTTAACAAACTTTTTTTACTTGTTTTCGCTTTAACTTTTGCTAACTGTTCAAAAACAGATGATATTCCCCAAAATATAGAAGTTAATAATTTTGTTTGGGGAGGCATGAATGCATATTACAAATGGCAAGGATTAATTCCAGACTTATCTGACAGTAAATTTTCAACTAGAGAACAATTAAATAGCTATTTAAATGGATTCAGTGAACCAGGTGAGTTATTTAATAGTTTAATATCATACCCAAACGAATTCCCTAAAGATCCAAACCGTATTTTTTCTTGGATTACTGATGATTACGTTGCTTTGGAAAACTCTTTTCAAGGTCTTCGTTTAACAAGCGGATTAAAATTAGTAGGGATTGAATATGCAAATAATTCTGGAAATGCATATGTAGTTGTTAGAGATGTGATTAATGGATCAGATGCAGATAATAAAGGAATTAAAAGAGGAATGATAATTTCTGAGGTAAATGGAACACAAATTACAACTGGGAACGTAAATCAATTGTTTGCTCCTAATAGTTTTACAGTAAGTTTAGCAGATTATAATGGTGGGAATCCTACTCCAAACGGAATAAGTATTTCTATTGTAAAGACAGAGGTCACAGAAAATCCTGTTAAGATTGCAACTATTATAAATGAAGGAGCTAACAGAATCGGTTATTTAATGTACAATCAATTTTCATCTGATTTTGACGCACAATTGAATCAGGCTTTCGCAGACTTCCGCATTGGTGGAATTACAGATTTAGTTTTAGATTTAAGATATAATGGCGGTGGGTCAGTAACTTCGGCAATTTATTTATCTAGCATGATAACTGGTCAATTTACAGGAGAAGTCTTTGCAAATAAAATATGGAATGAAAAGGTAATGGCTAGTTTTAGTAGTGAAAGTTTTATAGATCGCTTTACAGATAGATTGGTAAAAAGAGATTCTAGCGGAAATATAATTTTAGACGAAGCTATCAACAATTTAAACTTAACAAACTTATATGTAATAGTTAGCGATCAAACCGCATCTGCCTCTGAACTCATAATAAACGGTTTAAGACCATACATTAATGTTAAGTTAATTGGTACAGAAACAGTTGGAAAGCAAGTAGCTTCAATTACTTTGTATGATTCAGATGATTACACCCGAAATGGAGCAAATTTTAATAATTCGCATACTTGGGCTATGCAACCTATTGTTTTGGAAATTCGAAATAAAGATGGGCAAAATGAACCAAACGGATTTACAGCCGAAGTTCAAATAGCAGAAGATTACAGCAATTTGGGAGTTTTAGGAGACCCGAATGAGCCTTTATTGTCTCGAGCTCTTCAATATATTACCACTGGATCAAAAGGTTCTAATTTCTCATATCATAAAGAATCAATAAAACCATTTTGGAATTCACAAAAGAGAAATATTGACTTTAATAACATGTATGTAGATATAAGATAGATTCTAAAAAAGAGAAATAAAAAAAGCGAGCTAATTTTTTAGCTCGCTTTTTTATTCTACTTAAAATTACATTTAAAATAATGTTTGCTGTTCTTCTTCTTTAGGTATTTTTAAATTAACATCTAATGCTGAATTTATTTTTTTAATAAAATATGAAGCTAATAATGGAGAACCAATTTCTAAACTTTGATGAACAAAAAAATGAATATTTCGTAAGCCTAAATTTACCCATTCAGAAAGTCGTTCAACCCAATCATCTAATCTAGCATAATCCAAAGAATGATTCGCTCCTACAAATCTAATAAAAGCTTCATTATTCGTTAATCGCATATGCATCATATCACGTCTTCCTGCAGTGTCAACAATGGTATTTGAAACTCCATTACTTTCTAAAAGTTCATAAAATTCAAAAGCAACCGTTTCATCAGTAAACCAATTTGTATGCCTACACTCAACACTTAAAGGAATGTCTTTTGGCCAGCCTTCAACGAAATTTTTGAGTCTATCAAAATTCTTAGGCCCAAAGTTTGAATGTAACTGAAGAAAAATTGTACCTAACTTCTTCTCTAGCCTAGTTGCTGCGTCTAAATAATAATTCACTAAATCAGATACACCTTTTAATCTATTCCAATGACTAATTTCTTGGGTTAGTTTTGGAAAAAACTTAAATCCGTCTGGAGTTTTATTCTTCCATTTCTCAAATTGTTCAGGAGGAAACTGACGATAAAAAGTTGCATTTAACTCTATCGAATTGAACTGTGATGAATAATAAACTAATTCATCTTTTGTTCCCCTTGGATAAAAACCTTTTAAATCAGCTTTATTCCATTTTGTACACCCCACATAAACTGACAAAGGTTTTTTCTTATCTAAAGTTGATAATAATTTTGTTGTTCGTTTATTTGTTTCCGGAAATGAAAAATCTACTAATTCTGGCTGCTCTACCTTTCCAAACTTCATGAAGCGTCTTTCGTATTTTTATCAATTAAATCTGGTCTAAAATCATTCATCAATGATAAATCTTTCTGCTTGGCATATTCATAACCTTGTCTCCACCAAGAAGACATTTGTTTTTTATCAAAAATTAAAGAATTTGTAGTTAAAACCGTTGGTGTATAATATAAATTGAGTTGTACATCCTGATATCTTGCTGATAATTTCCCAATAGTAACATTGTGTTTTTCAACATGTTCCAGCATAAAACCAAAAACATCAAGCATTAGTGAAAACGGATTTTTTGCCGGAATTCTATTAATTTGATTTACCTCTGTCTCTAATATAATAGCATCTACCTCCTTTGCTCCTCTTTGTATCGCTTCTCGAATAGGAACTAAACAGCCAAAACCTCCATCGGCATATTGACAGGAATTTTTCTCTAAGAGACTCATAAAAGGAACATAATTACAAGAACCCCAAATCCAATCACAAAAATCTTCATAAGAACAATCAAGGATAGATTTGTATTCTATTTCATTCGCAGTTAAGTTAGATACTGTAACCACTACTTCTTTATTATCCTTTCTTATTGAATGATACATTTCTTTTGTAACATTCTCTCCAATTAATTTTCGTAGATTTTTACTTTCTCCAAAGGTTTTTCTACCGTTCAAGAAGTTCCAAAATGTATTACTATGTTTAATAGAAATCACTTTTACTCCATGAACATTTTTAACACGAAAAGGATTATTACTAAAAATACTACGTTGATTGACATTTGTATAAAGCATCTTTAACTCGTCTACCATTCCTTTAGCCAAATGAGACACCATTAAACTTCCTGTAGAAGTTCCTAAAAACAAATCATAATTTTTCTTTTTTTCCTTCATTAAAAACTCCACAACACCACCCGCGAATGCGCCTTTGCTACCACCTCCAGAAATTACTAATGCTTTCTTCATAAATATGAAATGATTTTCTCTATTTTTAGTCGCATAAAAATAGAGAAAAAATGAAACGCTACCTTATAATAATTTCATTAACATTTATTTTCCTTTCATGTAAACAGGAACAAGCCAATCGAGAAATTACTAATATAGATCTTGAAATTTTTAAAATGGACAGTATTAGTATAAGAGCTATAGAAGTTATTGATAAAAATATTTTGTTCTTCGCTGGTTCAAATGGAAAAACGGGTAGAACATTGGATAGCGGAAAAACTTGGGATATTCAAACCATAGTTTATCAAGATTCTATAAATCCAAACTTTAGAAGTATTGCAAAAAATAAAAATGCTTACTTCGCTCTATCAATTGCCAATCCCGCCCTATTGTATAAAATTACCAATACTAACGAAATAGTCTACACTGAAAATCATGAAAAAGTATTTTATGATTCAATGAAATTCTTTAGTAATGGTTTAGATGGAATTGCTGTTGGAGATCCAGTTGATAATTGTCCTTCAATTATAATGACGCATGACGGCGGTGATACTTGGAAGAAGCTTTCTTGTGATCAACTTCCAAATTTTGAAGAAGGCGAAGCATTTTTTGCTGCTAGCAATACAAATATTGAAATTATTAACAATACAGTTTGGATTGCCTCTGGAGGAGCCAAATCTAGAATAATTAAATCAACTGATAGAGGAAATACATGGAAAGTAATCGAAACTCCGATAATTCAAGGAAATGGTCCACAAGGAATTTATTCTATAGATTTTTATGATGAAAATAATGGTTTCATCATCGGGGGAGATTATTCTAAAGCAAATGAAAATTTTAAAAATAAGGCTGTTACAAAAGATGGTGGAGAAACTTGGAAAATTGTAGCTGATAATAAAAATCCAAATTATAAAAGCTGTGTTCAGTATATTCCTAATGGAAAAGGAAAAGAAATTTTCGCTGTAGGAAAGACAGGAATTTCATATTCTAACGATGCGGGGAATACTTGGAAAAAACTCTCAGATGAAGATTTTTATTCAATTCAATTCGTAAATGAACAATTTGCTTGGTTATCTGGTCATGAAAAAATCGCAAAAATGATGATTCGGTAATTCTTAATTTTATGTTAAAGCAAATTCATTGTGAAATTAATTGAATACTTTTAATTGTTATTTCAATCAATTAATTCAACAATGAAGAAAATAGTCCTACTATTTCTCTTCTGTGTTTCCGTTAGTTTCTCACAAGAATACTTTCCTACAAACACAGGAGTGAAAACCACAAAAAACACTACTGTTGCTTTTACTAATGCAACCATTTATTTAAGCCCAACAAATAAAATTAAAAAAGGAACTTTACTAATTAAAGATGGTAAAGTATTAAATGTTGGTAAAAACATAAGTATTCCCAAAGAAGCCAAAATTGTCGATTCAAAAGGAAAATATATTTATCCTTCTTTTATTGATATTTATTCAAGCTTTGGGATTCCAGATATTAAAAGAAGTTCTGGAGGTAATGGAGGTCCACAATACGACGCGAATAGGAAAGGATATTACTGGAATGATCATATTAGACCAGAAACAGATCCATTAACATCATTTTCGTTTGATGCGAAAAAAGCTAAAGTTTTAATTGATGCTGGTTTCGGTGTTGTTAATTCTCACTTAGAGGATGGAATCATGCAAGGTAACGGAGTTTTAGTTGCTTTAAATTCAGATGCTTCTAATGCTTACAGAATATTAGATCAGAAAACATCAAATCATTTATCTTTTTCAAAAAGTAGAAAGTCTCGTCAATCTTATCCAACATCAAGAATGGGTGCTATGGCCTTAATAAGACAAGTTTATTTGGACGCTGATTGGTATGCAAATGGATATTCAAAAAATTCAGATTTATCTTTAGAAGCAGTAAATAAAAACAAAAGTTTACCTCAAATTTTTAATGCAGGTGATGCTATCAATGCTTTAAGAGCAGATAAAGTCGGAGATGAGTTTGGAGTGCAATACACAATTTTAGGAGGTGGTGATGAATTCGAAAGAATTCCTGATATAAAAAATACTAATGCTACTTTTATTATTCCTATTAACTTCAGAAAGGCCTATGATGTGAGTAACAAATTTTTAGCAGAAGTTATTTCTTTACGTGACATGCGTAAATGGAATCAAGAACCTTCAAATCCGGCAATGTTAGCTAAAAACGGAATAAACTTCGCTTTAACTACACATAAACTAAAGTCACCAAAAGAATTCAATAAGAATCTTCAAAAAGCTATTAAATACGGTTTAGATAAAACAAAAGCTTTAGAGGCATTAACTACTGTTCCTGCTGGAATTTTAAATAATTCAAAAATTGGTAATTTAAATTCAGGGAGTTATGCTAATTTCTTAATTACTTCTGGTGATATTTTTGACTCAAAAACAATTGTTTACGAAAACTGGGTTCAAGGAAACAAAAATGTTATCAACGACATGTCTATTCCTGATTTAGCTGGAACTTACATGGTAAATGTTAATGGTACCACTTATGATTTAACAATTACAGGTAAAGGTGCAAAACAAAAAGGATCTGTTAAATTAGGAGATAAAAAGCTTAAGTCTACTTTCTCTTTTAAAGATAATTGGATCCAATTAGCGATTAATAACGACGGAAAATATGTTCGTTTAGCAGGAACTATTATAAATGATTTAAACGGTATGGAAGGTACTGGAACAGATCATTATGGGAATGATGTTACTTGGAGTGCATCAAAACAAGTTAAAAAGTCTAAAGACAAGAAAAAATCAAAGAAAAAATCAAATGAAGATGCTCCTGAAGTAGTTGCTGTGAGCTATCCTAATGTTGGTTTTGGAAATGCATATAGACCTTCTAAACAAACTATTTTAATTAAAAATGCTACAGTTTGGACAAGTGAGAATGGTCAAGTTTTAAACGATACGGATGTTTTAGTTAAAGATGGAAAAATCAGTAAAATTGGCAAAAACTTATCAGCCGGTAAAGCTAAAGTTATTGATGGAACAGGAAAGTATTTAACCGCAGGTATCATTGACGAACATTCCCATATTGCGACTTCAGCAGTAAATGAAGCAGGACATAACTCTACTGCAGAAGTAACAATAGAAGACGTTGTTGATCCAGATGATATTAATATTTATAGAAATATCGCAGGAGGTGTAACTTCTATTCAGGTTTTACATGGTTCTGCAAACCCAATTGGAGGTAGATCTGCAATTATCAAATTAAAATGGGGAGAAAATGCTAAAAACATGATTTACAAAAACTCTCCAAAGTTCATCAAATTTGCCTTAGGTGAAAATGTAAAGCAATCAAATTGGGGAGATCGTCAAACAATTCGTTTTCCGCAAACTCGTATGGGAGTTGAGCAAGTTTTCATTGATTATTTCCAAAGAGCTAAGGAATACGATGAAAAGAAGAGAAGCGGAAAACCTTACAGAAAAGATATTGAGTTAGAAGCAATCGCAGAAATCATTAATAAAGAACGTTTTATTTCGTGTCACTCATATGTACAGTCGGAAATTAATATGTTAATGAAAGTTACGGAACAGTTTAATTTTAATGTAAATACATTTACTCATATTTTAGAAGGTTACAAAGTTGCGGATAAAATGAAAGAACATGGAGCTGGGGGATCTACTTTTGCAGATTGGTGGGCTTACAAATACGAAGTTAATGATGCAATTCCCTATAACTCTGCAATTATGCACAAACAAGGCGTTACTGTTGCAATTAACTCGGATGATGCTGAAATGTCAAGAAGGTTAAATCAAGAAGCTGCAAAAACAGTTAAGTATGGTGGTTTAACGGAGCAAGAAGCTTGGAGTACTGTAACGATTAATCCGGCTAAACTTTTACATCTTGACGACAGAACAGGAAGTATTAAAGTTGGTAAAGATGCAGACTTAGTTTTATGGAGTGATAACCCATTATCAGTTTACAGTAAAGCAGAAAAAACAATTATTGACGGAACTATCTATTTTGATATTGAAAAAGATCTTCAAAAAAGAAAGGATATCAAAGCTGAAAAAGCTAAGTTGATTGAAATGATGTTAAAAGAGAAACTTGGTGGAGCTCCAACACAAGCACCAGTTAAAAAACAAAAGAAATTATTCCACTGTGATACTGAATAAGAACTTAAAAAGAGACAAAATGAAAAAACAATTTATATACATGTTGCTAAGTTTCTTATTCATAGGAAATCTTAGTGCACAACAAACACCTGCTCCAAAACAATCTAAAAAAATATCGATAGTTGGAGCGACAGCACACATAGGAAACGGAAGTGTAATTGAAAACTCATTAATTGAATTTGAAAATGGAAAAATAACTTTCGTGGGAAAATCTTATGACAAATCACCTGAAGGTGAAGTAATGAATTATAATGGTAAACACGTTTACCCTGGTTTTATTGCTGCAAATACTTCTCTTGGTTTAGCAGAAATTGATGCAGTTAGAGCTACTCGTGATTTTGACGAAGTTGGAGGTTACTTGCCTCATATTAGAAGTATTATTGCGTATAATGCAGAAAGTAAAGTTGTAGAATCTATGCGTCCGAACGGGGTTTTAATGGCTCAAGTTGCTCCTCGAGGTGGAACTATTTCTGGAACATCTTCAATTGTACAATTCGATGCTTGGAACTGGGAAGACGCGATTTTAAAAGTTGATGATGGAATCCATGTAAATTGGCCTTCAAGTTTATCAAGAGGTCGTTGGTGGTTAGGAGAAGATCCAGCTTTGAAACCAAATAAAAACTATGCAAAATCAGTTGACCGAATTAAGTCTTACATAAAACGAGCAAAGAAATATTTATCCGGTAACAGAAGTCCTAAAGATTTACCTTTTGAAGCTATGGATAAACTGTTTCATGGAAATCAGAAATTATTTGTTCATGTTTCAGGAGAAAAATCAATTACTGATGTTGTAAATACTTTTAAGAAACTGGGTATTAAAAATTTAGTTTTAGTGAATGCAGAAGGTGCTCAAAAGGTAACTCAATTATTAAAAGACAATAATGTTGGAGTAATTCTTAGGAGATCACATAGACTACCAAATAGTGATGACGAAGACTATGATTTACCTTTTAGAATGGCACAATTATTAACTGAAAATGGAATTGTTGTTGCTTTAGGAATGGAAGGTGAAATGGAAAGAATGAATACTCGTAATCTTCCTTTTTATGCAGGAACCTGTGCTGCTTATGGATTAGGTAAAGAAGAAGCTGTAAAACTTATCACTTCTAATGCTGCTAAAATTTTAGGAATTGATGATAAAGTTGGAACTATTGCAACTGGCAAAGATGCAACGCTATTTATTTCTGAAGGAGACGCTTTAGACATGAGAACTAACATCATTTTAAATGCATTTATTCAAGGACGTAAAATTAGTTTAGAAACTCATCAAACTAAACTTTGGAAACGTTATGAAAACAAATACAAAAATCAATAAAAAAGATTTTTCACTTTATAAAAAGCTCGGTAATTCCGAGCTTTTTTTATGCTTTCAAATAGCACAAGTTTAAGTATTTTTGTCAGGATGAAAAATATATCTAGCATTCAAAATCCATTTATTAAAGAACTAATAAAACTTCAAGAAAAATCAAGAGAACGCCGAAAAAAACAACGTTTTCTTGTTGAAGGGAAAAGAGAGATATCACTTGTTTTAAAAAGCGATTATCTCATCGAAACTGTTCTTTTTGTTAATGAGAACCATTTAAACAATGAGGATATTTTAGAGGAACTTCCAAAGGATGTTGATTTAATTCAAATCACAAAAGAAGTATATCAAAAATTAGCTTATCGTGAATCTACTGAAGGAATTTTGGCCGTGGTAAAAACCAAAAATTTCTCTCTTGCTAGTTTAAAATTCCAATCCAAAACTCCTTTAATTATGATTATGGAAGGCATTGAAAAACCAGGAAATATCGGTGCAATGCTAAGAACTGCAGACGCAGCAAATGTAGATGCTGTGTTTATTGCTGATCCCAAAACGGATATGTTTAATCCAAATATTATTCGGTCAAGTGTTGGCTGCGTATTTACCAATCAAATCGCTACAGACTCTTCCGAAAACATTATCAATTTCTTAAAAAAGGAAAACATAAATATTTATAGTGCTACTCTTCAAAACTCTAATGAATATTTTAAAGAAGATTATACTAAAGCAAGTGCAATTGTTGTTGGTACAGAAGCAACTGGTTTATCAGAAATTTGGAGAGAAAGAGCAACACAGAACATAAATATTCCTATGCAAGGCGAAATAGATTCTATGAATGTATCTGTCGCCTGCGCCATTATAATTTTTGAAGCCAAACGACAACGTAACTTTATGATATAAATCTAAAGAAATCTGCAATCCTCATTAATCAAGATTTTTTTATTTTTTATCCCAAGAGATGCCTTGATCATCGGATAATGATTCAGAGTCGAAATCTTCTTTTACTCTTCAAAATATCATTTCCTATTTTTTAATGAGAAAAAAAATTAGCTTTAATTGAATTCGAAAAAATAGTTTCTTTACTGAACAAGACTACTATGTTTTGATAAGTGGTTAATTTTTAGGAATACTTAGAAATGGCTTCGTGAAATTCAATCTAAAATTTAAAATCAATTAGAAATAAAATTTATATTAGAGAAATTGAACTCACTACTAATCAAAATGCACCTCCTTCCGAAGAATGGATTACTATGTTTAGATGAGGAAAAAGTTCAGATTTTAAATGACCTGTTCATTTCATTTAACAACCTAAAAAAATTATTTATAATATTACAATCCTTGAAACTAAGTAATGGAAGTCTCATCGTATTCATGTTTTCATGGTATTCAAAAATATTCCTGTTATTTAAACAAAAAAGCTTACTTTTTCCAAGTAGCTGAATTTAATTCTAATTTCAGTCAAATAAATTATATTATAATTTGTTCAAGAGGCTTAATTTAGGTTAAGTTGGTTATTTAGTTCAGACTAATAAATCCCAAAGCCCATTTAATACAACATTATTTCGTACAGCAATTAGTAGACTTTAGAACTACTTTAAAATATGTTACTTTAAATGCTTTAGTAATGTTATAAAGTATGCGATGAAAGACAATACAGTAAAGTTAATTATGTTGTTTTTTATGAATAATTTAAATGAGAAGACCAGCTTACTGCTTTTGGTAGGTATCCAATTGAACCAATCTGTAAAATCATAATGGGAAGAAAAAGTGTTTTTTTTATCAATTAGAGATTTTTTGTTCTATTATCAACCGTAAATTGATTAAGGTTAACATCGTTTATTGAAATAATAAAAACTTGTTCATTACAAATCTTTATATTATTTTCACTTAATAATGTGAGTAGATTAACCAATCCCCTGTAATGATGGAGTACACAGCAACGATAGAAGAAGAGAACAAGGAAATAGCAAATCGCTACAAGGATTTGTTGAAAGGGACTTATCAAACTTTATCTGAAGATGACAAAAGGCTTATTCGTAAAGCTTTTGAAGTTGCCGTTGAAGCTCACTCAAGTCAACGAAGAAAATCTGGTGAACCTTATATTTTTCATCCAATTGCTGTAGCAAAAATTGTTGCTTACGAAATTGGATTAGGAGCCACCTCCATTGCGGCTGCTTTACTACATGATGTTGTTGAGGATACCCAATACACTGTTGAAGATATGCAACAGTTGTTTGGGGAAACAGTAGCTAGAATTGTAAGTGGATTGACAAAAATTTCTCGTTTAAAACAAGACCAAGACTACTCAATACAAGCAGAGAATTTCAGAAAAATGTTACTGACTTTGCATGACGATGTTCGTGTAATTTTAATAAAAATTGCCGATCGTCTCCATAATATGCAAACCATGGATGCAATGCCACCTCATAAGCAGGTAAAAATTGCATCTGAGACATTATACATATACGCTCCTTTGGCACATCGCTTAGGTTTATACAATATAAAGACAGAACTTGAAGATTTAGGTCTAAAATACACTGAACCTGAAGTTTACAATGATATTTTATTAAAAATCAAGGAGAATAAAGAAGATCAACAACATTACATTGACTTATTTAATTCTAAAATTAGAGAAGCGCTAGATCAAGTAGGATTTAACTATCAAATAAAAGGTAGATTTAAATCTATCTATTCGATTAGAAGGAAAATGCGTAAGCAAAACGTAACCTTTGATGAGGTTTATGATAAATTCGCCATTAGAATTATTTATGAACCAACATCGGATGATGAGAAATTTGATGCTTGGAAAATATATTCAATTGTAACTGATTTCTATAAACCTAATCCAGCCCGATTAAGAGATTGGATTTCTCAACCTAAATCTACCGGTTATGAAGCCTTACATATAACCGTAGTTGGACCTGATGCTAAATGGGTTGAAGTACAAATTCGTTCAGAAAGAATGGATGAAATTGCAGAAAAAGGATATGCTGCACATTTCAAGTACAAACAAGGTAATGAGAATGAAAACGGATTGGACGATTGGTTAAATAGACTAAAAGAAACATTAGAAAACAACACCTTAAACGCAGTTGACTTTGTTGAAGATTTTAAACTAAATTTATATGCTAAGGAGATTTATGTTTTTACTCCAAAAGGTGATTTAAAGTCTTTACCTAAAGGTGCCTCAGCATTAGATTTTGCCTTTTCAATTCATACAGATGTTGGATTAAAAACAAGGGGTGCTAAAGTTAATGGTAAACTAGTTCCTTTAAGTTATGAATTAAAAAGCGGTGACCAGGTAGATATTTTAACATCGTCAACTAATAAACCAAATTCTCGCTGGCTAGATTTTGTAATGACTGCCAGAGCGAGAACAAAAATTAAATCAGCTTTAAAAGCCGATGAAAAGAAAATTGCGGAAGAAGGAAAGGCAATTTTAGCTCGAAAATTACGTCATTTGAAAATTAACTATGATGAAAAATTAATTCATGAAATCGCTAGTTATTTCAATCTTCAGACTAGTTTTGACCTGTTTTACCGAATAGGAAATGGAGCTATTGATAACACTTTATTAAAGGAATTTGTTAGTCAAAGATCCAGTCCAATTATGACTTTCCTTAAAAATCCTTTTAAGAGAAATTCACATAAAAATATTACCGATACCGAGGAAGTAACTAATAAGTACGACGCTTTAGTTTTCGGACAAGAAGAAGAGAAATTAGAGTATTCTTTATCTGTTTGTTGTAAACCTATACCTGGTGATGCTGTTTTTGGATTTGTAACAATTAATGACGGAATTAAAGTCCACAAAAATAATTGTCCGAATGCCATTTCTTTACAATCAAATTTCGCTTACAGAATTATTAAAGCAAAATGGATTGATTCTACAAAACAAGAATTTTCTGCTATTTTAATGGTTAGTGGCGTTGATAACAAAGGAATTGTTAATAATATTACAAGAATTATTTCTAGTAACATGGATGTCTTTATTAACAGTATAAATATTTCTGGAAATGCTGGAATATTTGAAGGAAAAATTTCACTGACTGTTAAAAATAAAAATCAATTAACAAAGCTAATCAACAGTATAAAAAAAGTAGAAGGGGTTCAAAAAGTCACACGTGTGAATAGTTTATAAATATATTCTTTAGCTCATAACTTTTTTTATTCATAAATAAGCGTAAATTTGTTTTTTGGTAAAATTCAACCGATATGAGTAACATAGCTGAAAATCAAGAAATCGTAAAAAAAGTATTTACTTCTTTCCTGGAAGAAAACAAGCATCGTAAAACTCCTGAACGATACGCTATTTTACAAGAAATATATGACGCTGATGAACATTTTGACATTGAATCTTTATATATCAAAATGAAAAATAAAAACTATCGTGTAAGTAGAGCTACACTTTACAATACGATAGATTTATTATTAGAATGTGGTTTGGTGCGTAAACATCAATTTGATGGTCAATCAATGGCTCGTTACGAAAAAAGTTATTTCGACAAAAATCACGACCATGTTATTCTTACTGATTCTGGGGAAGTAAAAGAGTTTTGCGATCCAAGAATTCAAATTATCAAGAAAACAATTGAGGAAGTGTTTGATATCGATATTCATAACCACTCATTATACTTCTACGGAACAAAACGAAACTCAAAATAAACTTAACACACATAACAACACACTAAATAATGGCGGTAGATTTATTACTCGGCTTGCAATGGGGAGATGAAGGAAAAGGAAAAATTGTTGATGTTCTTACCCAAAATTATGATATCATTGCTCGCTTTCAAGGTGGACCAAATGCTGGTCATACCTTAGTATTTGATGGTCACAAATACGTCTTACATACTATTCCTTCTGGAATTTTCCATAAAACAGCGTTAAATGTCGTTGGAAACGGAGTAGTTATTGATCCTGTAATTTTTAAGAAGGAATTAGAGAATTTAGACGATCACAACATCAATTACACAGATAAATTACTAATCTCAAGAAAAGCTCATTTAATTTTACCAACTCATCGTTTATTAGATGCAGCCTCTGAAACAGCAAAAGGAAAAGCAAAAATTGGTTCTACATTAAAAGGTATTGGTCCAACTTACATGGATAAAACGGGTAGAAACGGAATGCGCGTTGGTGATTTAGAACTAGATGACTGGAAAGATCGTTACAAAACTCTTACGGAAAAGCACATTAAAATGCTTGATTTTTTCGATGTGGATATTCAGTTTGATTTAGATGAGTTAGAAGAAGAATTCTGCAAAGGAATTGAAAAATTAAGAACATTACAATTTATAGACTCTGAAGAGTTCTTAAACAGGGCTATTAAAGAAGGAAAAACCATTCTTGCAGAAGGAGCACAAGGATCTTTATTAGATATAGACTTTGGAACGTATCCATTTGTAACTTCAAGTAATACAACTGCTGCTGGGGCTTGTACAGGATTAGGAATCGCTCCAAACAGAATTAAAGACGTATTTGGAATTTTTAAAGCTTACACAACAAGAGTTGGTTCTGGTCCTTTTCCAACTGAATTATTTGATGAGGTTGGAGAAACTATGGGAAGAGTTGGTCACGAATTTGGAGCAACTACAGGGCGACCTCGTCGCTGTGGTTGGTTAGATATCGTCGCTTTAAAATACGCAGTTCAAGTAAATGGTGTAACTCAATTAATGATGATGAAAGGTGATGTTTTATCTGGATTTGATACCTTGAAGGTTTGTACAGGTTATAAATATAAAGGTGAAACTATTGAACATTTACCTTATAATATTGAACCAGAAAATATTGAATCAGTTTACACAGAATTTAAGGGTTGGGAAGCAGATTTGACTGGAATGACTGACAAGGAAACGTTGCCTGAAAACTTAGTAAATTACATTAAGTTTATAGAAAAGGAAACTGAAGTTCCCGTGAAGATTGTTTCTGTTGGACCAGATAGAAAACAAACTATTATGATGTAATATCATTATTATTTTTATAAACAAAAAAACTGCAAGATTTGCAGTTTTTTTTGTTTATAATGAAATTACTTAGATTTTAAATCTTTTAAAATTTCAGCTCCGTACTCTTCACAAGTATTCAAAGTATCTAATACATCATCCATAGTTGTTTTAGGATTTATTAAACACATACGTAATACTATTTGTTTGTTTAATATCGTAGTAACAAAAACTGCATCTCTCGATTCCATGACACGTTGTGAAATCTTTTGATTCAATTCATCGATTACAGCTTCTTCTAATTTTTCACTTATTGGATGGTATCGAAAATTAATTACGGCTAAGGTCGCAGGAGAAACTACCTCCCAAACTTTACTATTACGTAAATAATCCTCAACCTGTTCCGTTAAATCAATATTATACGTAATCGCATTTCTAAAAGTTTCTAAACCATACGTTTTTATAGAAGTATAAAACTTTAAAGCTCTTAATCTTCTTGTTAACTGAACTCCATAATCATAAAAATTAATTTCGGATTCATTTCCTTCTACATCACGTAAATATTCTGGTTTTTCACTAAATGTTCCACTTAACCAAGAAGCATCTTTTACCAATAAACATCCTATTTCGTAAGGTTGAAAAAACCATTTATGAGGATCAACTGTTAAAGAGTCAGCGCGTTCAATTCCACGTAGCATTCTTTCTCCTTTTTTAGCTAAAATTGCTGCTCCTCCATAAGCACCATCAATATGTAACCAAATATTCTCATCTTCACAAATATCAGCAATTTCATGAAGAGGATCTACAGTTCCTGTATTGGTTGTTCCTGCATTTGCTATAAAACAGAAAGGTTGTAATCCTTCTAGTTTATCTTTAGCAATTGCATTTTTTAATTTATTGATACCAATTCTAAACTCGAAATCAGTTGGAATAATTCTAATCTGCTCTTTTTTAAAACCTAAAATACGAATAGCTTTAATGTTAGAGGAGTGCGCCTGATCGGATAAATAGATAACTGCTTTTGAAAAATCGTCACCACATTTAATTCTACGAGCTGTAACTAATGCAGTCAAATTTGCCATAGAACCTCCGCTAGTAAAAATACCTCCTCCCTGTTTAACAGGAAAGCTATACATATTCAATAACCAGTTAACTGTAACAATTTCGAGCTCAGCAGCAGCTGAAGACACAAGCCAGCCTCCAGAAAATATATTAAATCCCGTTGCTAAAGTATCAGCCATTGTACTTATAAAATTACTTGGACCTGGTACAAACGAATAAAATTTGGGATGTAGTGTACATGTGCTATTAGGAATAACATTTTCAACAATAAAATCTAAAACTTTATTATAATGCATTGGTTCTTCTGGAGCTTCCTGCAAGAAAATTTGATCTAAATCACTTCTTGTTTTAGGTTCTGCAAGCGGTTTTTTTTGTTCAATTGAATTCCAATGTTCGGCAATTAAATCAACTATTTTATATCCATATGACTTCATGTCTTCGAGAGACATATCGAAGTTATTTTTCATAATTTTACTATTTGCTCACAAAATTACCTCCTTTTTAAAAATCAGAAAATATAAATCTCATTTATTTATTTTAAAAAATGAATAAATTGAAAAAGCGAGGCTCTCGCCCCGCCTTCTTTTTCAATTTCAAAATTTTTACCTGCTACTATCTTTAATCACCCAATTCTAACTGGTTCTTTACCAAATTAAAATAATCGGCCTTATTTTCTACTAACGCTTTATGTGAACCGTGTTCTACAATTTCTCCATTTTTAAGTACAATAATTTGATCTGCATTTTTTACAGTAGATAATCTATGAGCAATAACAACTGCTGTTCTATCTTTAAAAAATTCTTGTAAATTATCATGAATAATTTTTTCATTCTCTGCATCTAATGCACTTGTTGCTTCATCGAAGAAAATATAATGTGGGTTCTTATAAACAGCTCTTGCAATTAAAATTCGCTGACGCTGTCCTCCTGAAATACCGTTACCAGCCGCTCCTATTTTTGTTTTTAACTGTAGTGGTAACGATAAAATAAAGTCTTCAATATTTGCAATTCTAATGGCATTAATCAATTTATCGTAATCAATATCCTCATCTCCTGTTGCAATATTTCTTTCAATTGTATCAGAAAAAATATATCCATCTTGCATGACAACTCCACACTTTTCACGAATACTCTTTGGAGACAAGCTTACTAAATCATCGTAGTTGTAATGAATAGAACCTAGTGTTGGATCATAAAAACGAAGTAATAATTTAAGTAAAGTAGTTTTACCACTTCCACTCGCTCCTACTATTGCAGTTACTTTTCCTTCTGGAATTAACATACTAATATCTTTCAGAATAAAGGGTGATTTTGGACCTTCATATTGAAAAGAAAGATTTTTAAATCGAATTCCTTTCTGAATTCCATTATTTACAAATATATTTTCTCCTATCTCCAGGTTTTTAAGAGTTACTTTTTCTCCATTATCATTGATATATTTAGATTCTTCCTCTGGATGATTTTGCACCTCATTTAAACGTTCTAAACTCAATTTAGCATCTTGTAACGACCTAAAGAAATCAATTAATTGGTTTACTGGTGAATTCATTTGACCAATGATATATGAAATACTTAAAAGTTCACCAATTGTCATTTGTCCTTTTACTACATATGTAGCAGCTAAAAAAGTAACCAAAATGTTCTTCAACTGATTTAAGAATTCATATCCAGAAACTTGAATTTGATCGATCTTTAATATTCTAAGATTTGTTTTAAATAATTTATTTTGAATTTTCACCCATGCTTTACGCTTAAACTCTTCGAATTGGTTCAACTTCATTTCAGAAACTCCATTAATAATTTCTAAAATTGAGTCCTGATTTTCTGCTCTTTGTTGAAATTTAAAGTAATCAAGCATGCGTCTTTTCTTTAAGAAATAATAAGACCAGCTAATTGAAAATACCGTTAAAGCCAGATACACTGCTAATATTGTAAAATCGTAATACCATAGAACTCCGAAGAATACAGAAAAGGTCATTATTGAAAAAACAGTAACTAAACTTTGGGAGGTAAGAAACTCTTCAATACGCTCATTATCATTTATTCTTTGGTTAAAATCGCCTACCATTTTTGAATCAAAAAATTTAATGGGTAGTTGAAGAGTTTTCTTTAAAAAATCTGAGATAATGTTAATACTCAGTTTAGTACCTACATACAGTGTAAGTGAATTTCGTATAATTTGAATTGTTATGGCACCTAAAAACAAGCCTAATTGAGCTAATAAAATCAGTGTGATCATGTTCATATCACCAACAGTGACGCCTTTATCAATCAAATTTTGAGTTAAAAATGGAAAAACTAACGTTAACATACTCCCCAATAAAAGCATGCTAAACATAAAAGCAACTTGCTTTTTAAAAGGTTTTAAATAGTTTAGTAAATAAGAAACAGTTAACTTATTTGTCTTAGGTGGTTCAACTTCTTCAAACTTATCAGTTGGTGATAAGAACAACACAATTCCTTTTTCTTCTTGTGAACACCACGATTTTTTGAATTCTTCTTCAGAAAGTGTGATTAATCCATGAGAAGGATCTGCAATTTTAAATCGGTTTTTACCCGTAAATATATTCTTCTTCACATCATAAAGAATAACAAAATGATTCTTATTCCAATGAAGAATACAAGGCAACGTTCCTTCTTCTAATAACACATCAATAGATAATAAACTTGGGTAAGTTTCGAAACCTATTTTTTCTGCAGCATCAGAAATACTCATTAAACTAACTCCTTCTTTTGAGATATGAGAAATATCTCTTAAATACTGTAAAGAATAATCTTTACCGTACATTTTTGTGATCATTGCTATGCAAGCAGGACCACAATCCATTTGATCGTGTTGAGGTATAAATTTCATATTGCTACTGCTTTTGATTGAACATGCTTTTCTCTTCCTAGCTTCATTTTATAATATTTTGATAACAATCCGTATAGTACTAACTCGTGCATTCTAGGATTTGTAATGGAAAACCTATTAACGTGCATATGGATGTAACTTGTTACGTTGGATTTCATTCTATTGATAATTCGATTTCGGTCATCCCCAAGGTTTTCAAATAACTCTTGATTATGATTTTCAATAATTGAAAAAACTTCGCTTTTTGAATCTTCTAAAAGAATATTAATCTTGCCTTTATATTTTCTGAACTTTGATTCTATTTGCTTTTTTAACTGCTTGTCTCCGTTAAACTCATGCAAGAATGCCTCATATAATTCATTTACATGTTTTGCTTTTTCAGTTAAAGAGAATCGATGAATCTCATATAAATTATCGATAGTTTTCAACACTGGTAACCATGAAACTTCTGTTTTGATTGATTTAGATAGTTGTAATATTTGAAGTATTAAACTACTATCTTTTTCAAACAGAGTTTCTGATGGAATTATTAAATCATTTCCATATCTTTCTAATTCTCGGTTATATGTAGATAATTCAACTTTCCAAATTGCATAATTATTTACGTGGGATTTTATGGCACAGTTTAATCTTTCAATAACTTGCGAATTATTCTTGTCTTTAATTAAAAAACGTAAACGAATATGAAAGTCCGGATCTCTAAATCTGATAAAGTGCCATTTATCAATTAAATTATTTTCTTTTAATTCATATACCAAAGGCTGGATTACATCTAACAAAATTTTACTAGCGGTCTTCGTTCCAGTGTAAAGTTTAAAATACAGCCATTCTTCTCCAGGAATAAAACTTCTTTTTTCAAATATTTCTTGATGAATTGTTTTTCTAGCGTTTTTCGTTTCTTTAAAAAATGGAATGATATATTCCGTATTATAAGATTTGGTTTTAGAATTAATCGTATCGACCAATAACTCTTCTAAAACAAGTTGCTCTTTTTTCTTTAAGGATTCATTCAAAAAAGAATACATATAATCTTTTTCTAAATCAATCCACAAAGTATGATCTTGCTGCTCTCTCATGCACACATATCTAGGAACACCTTTTTGTTTTAAAAAGTTTCTTAATTTCTCTCTAATTAATTTGTTATTGTTAAAACATTCTGATAATTCTTTTTTTGTGAAATTCCATTTTGCAGGAGACAATACAATGTTTCCATATGAAATTCGTGGTCTTGATTTGAAGGTTTTATAGTTCACACTTCCAAGATTCAAGCCAAGTGCAGGATTACAATTTTGCATTTGTAACTCTCCTAAAAACTGGTAAACGGGTAAAGCATTGTATTGAAAATTATGAGCAGTTGTATTTACCACTCTAATTCTTTTATTCAAACTTTTACTTCGTAATACAATTTTATTATTCTTAATACTTATGTAAATATCATCTAGTGAAATCTGATTCTTCTCTTTGTTACCTTTCGTTAGAAACGAAATTTCATGATCTCTATCTATATTTCTTATCAAAATATTTCCTGCTCTATTATCTGGAACATGTAAAAGTTCTACCAGTAATTCCTCTTCTCCTCTGCATTCTTTATCCTTCGCAACGGAAAACATTTCTTTTAAAGAGTTATCCGCAGTTGAAAATCTCCCTAATAAATTCAATGCGCCTGTTCCTCCTGCTACTTCTATAGAGATATTATCATTGTACTTATTAATCATTGCATAAAATGACTGCGATAATTGAGATGTGTTTATTGGAAAACTTGTAAGATCGAGTTCTTTTAAATCAATTATAGATTGACTCTCTTCTTTTGCCTTTATTAGTTGATTTGTCCAAAACTTATGAATCTTCTGATGATATTTTATCTTTGACTCTTCCGGCTCATATCCCTTAATCTTTATATCATCAATAACAGCTGAAAAATTACTTGCATCGGCATGATCCTGAATAAAACCGACTCCAATTTCATTATCTAAAGCAATACATAATGGAACTTCCTGGTCCTCATATCTCTCATAGAAAGCTTTCTTAAACTCAGTAAGATTTGCATTTTCTGGCATTTTACTGAATCTAGATAATGTTGTTATGGCTCTCTTAATATTTGAAATTTCCTGAGATGATAAATCGTACTCACTTTGAGGTAAATTATTCTTCAAATTTGTATTGATTAAATACTTTTTGTCGAAAGAAATACCAAAATCACGGGCTATCTTAAAAATACGTTCGTATTCCTCAATTGGATTTCCAAGAATTTGTTTATCGATTTTTGATAGTTCTTGTTTAAACTGAATTAGAAGCTGATAATAATGTTGAATTTCACTACTTGCAGAATTGGTAATAAAAAACTCTTCAAAATAATTTATTATTTGATCTAAAGGAACATCTCCATTAATACATACATCCAGATCACTTACTAAAAATTGAGCATCAATTAGAGAGTTTATGTAAGCTGTTACTTCCTCTTCAGAGATATTTTCAATTGAATACACCAACAACTCTATTAATTCTGCTAAGCTTTGTTCTTCTTTTCTAGTTACATTATATATTAATTCTATAACCTCGTCGATTTCAACTTCAACTAAAGTAAAAGATCTGTTATTCTTTAAAATTTTATATTCTGCATATCTAAAACTACTTCCAAGTTTATAGATTGAAGTATTGGGCGAGAATTTTACTAGACCTCTAATATTTTCTTTTTTATTTAAATCATATAATAAAGAATATAAAAAATCTAAATCTAAGCCAGTGAAACGTTCATATCTAGGTTTAACAGTTTCCTTGTTATGTTGAATTTCAGCATATCCCGAAAACAAACCAAATGGTGTACACCTTGTTGCTGATCGTATATAATACTTAATAACTGAAGAAGCTAACTTTTCAAGTTTCTCTGAAGATACATTAACATCATTATTACATCTCTTCCACTCATAATACAATTCTGGAGATGCTAAAAAAATTGATTCTTTGAAAACCTCATCATTGAACAACTCTTTCACAAATTGTATTACTTCCTCTGTTGAATTGGGAATATCTGCAAAATGATTCACACTATTATAAGGTGATCGAATAATAAAACGATTGATATGATTGAAGTTTTCTGATTTCATTTTAATAAGCTGGTGTTAACATTTGAAATTTCTCTGCAATAGCATGAAGATTTTCTAACTTCTCGTTATGTGTTCCTGCTACATCGTAAAACACAAACTCATCCAAACCATATTCATCATAATATCTTTGAGTAATTTCATGCAATATATCTGCTGTTACTGGCTCTATTATAAATGCTTCTGCAGAAAGACTTCTGGCATATTCTGTCATTTCGTTAACCTTTAACTCAGCTTCTTCAATCGTATGAGCCATATAAAAAGCAAGAGAAATAACAATTTTCGGATAACGACCATGAGCATCATAAAACTCTTTTTTGAATTGTTCTATTTCCTCTTTATTAAAATCTTTAGATTGACCGAAATTATGAAAAAGTGATACACAATAATTTGTACCATACTTAATTGCCTCTTTATAACTCTTGAAAGAAGTAGATAAATACCATAATTCTGGTTTGGCTCCTTTAAATGGTGGAATTAGAATTTGATTGTTATTTAAATTAGCATCTTCATTTTCCAACAAATCAGAAATAATCTCAAGATTGTTATTAAAAATATCACGGTTTGTTTTCCTGGAAAGCTCTGGGTGAGCTAACTCGGCAATTTTCTTGCTATCGGGTAATCCTTTAGATAAACCTAAATCAACTCTATTTGGATATAAATTTGATAACAATTTATAATTACATGTTACAGAATAAGGAGAGTATAGTGACAAAGAAATTCCTGCTGAACCCACCTTAATTTGATCTGTCATTCCAGCTAAAATTGGTAACAATATATCTGGATTTGTATACGGATGATTTTTTATGTGTGCATAGTGATGTTCGGCTAACCAAAATCTACTAAAACCTGCAGAATCTGCCTCTACTGCGTATTCAATCATTTGCTCTATAATTTCTAAACTTGTAGAATCATCTCTTTGTCCTAAATCAATAAGACCTATTTTTATATTTTCCATTTTATATTGTGTTTAATTGATTAAAAAAGCTTGTTTCCAGCCTTTATTAGTTCCATTTTGTGACGAGTTCAAAACAAGTAATGCTCCTAACTTGCCATAAAATAATGACATATCTCTCTCAGTAAGTTCTTTAGATAAATCTTGACATAAATAACTTACGGTACGAGCCAACCAATATTGATGAGCATCTAAATATTTTTCTTCTTTGGACAGATGATATAGCTCTAAAAATAATTGTGCAATTCCAGACGAACCGTGACAAAAATGGTGATTTTCAACACCTGTAACATTCATCTCTTTTCTTTTCACTAAATTTTCACCAATATTCATTAAAATCTCAGAATAAACTGAATTTGCGTTAATTTTATAAAGAAGGAAAGCTAAACTTAGATCGCTATTACACCATGCTAATCTGTTATTTTGATGCTCTGTAAGCCTCCCTTCTTTTAGGTATAACTTATGTGGTTTGTAAATATGAATCCCGTCCACTGTATAATCCTTATTCAAATTACTTATGATTGTTGTCATACATTTCTCTGAAATTTGATCATACATTTCATTAGCTCCGAAGACTTTCTTTGCATCGTTTAATACTTTTACAATTGAAAGATACCCATGTGGAAAGCCAAAGTTCATATCACTTATATATGGATTGTCTGAAACAGTACTAAAAAGATAATCAGCTGTATTCGCCTTCTCATATAACTTTTCGACAATACCATTAAATAATTCACGATTTTTAACCTTCAACAAGAACCATAATACTCCTGTTGAACCATTCATAAAGTCGTAATTATCTTTTTGTATCATTTTTTTCGAATATTCATATGCTATTTGACATAGCACAGGAATTTGTTCGCCATACTCATCGTCTAGTAAATCATGATTAATTAAATCATCAATAACGAAACCTAATCCTGAAATTCCTTCTGCATAAGATGAATCATTTAATAATTCATTTCCTTTAGGGTTTTGTAAAGAATTAAAAACATTCATTAGAATATCGGTGATCTTATCTAAATAAATTGTTTTTTTAGTGTCGATATACAAAAACATGAAATAGTATAAAACCCCTAATTTTCCTTGAGTAAGTCCTTCCGATAATTGATCTATTGGATAGGATAATATTTTTGAGTTATACTCATTTATAATTTCGTTTATCGTAAGTGTTTCTTGTGTTACCATTTTCTAAAGTTTAAAAAGTTTAGATATTCGTTTGTTACGTCTAGCTCTTTACATAGAAGTGTTAATCCTATTCCCAAAATTCCTTGTGACATTCCTAATTGAGCAAAGTCATAAATACCATTATAATAGGTATTATAGCCTGCCCATTGTGTACTATTATTTCCTTTTTCTAGTATTTTTGAGTACCAGTAATCTTTTGATTTTTTAAAACTAGTTTTATTTGTGAATCGATACATCATATCAAAAAATGAATACATACCAGAAGCTCCATAAATCATATTTGCATCTCTAATGTACTTTTCATTTTCATCGGTGTATTGTGCAGCGTTTTCGAGAATATCTAATCCTAATGAACTCCAGTATGAATTCTTTAATACTTCTCCTGCTTTATAATACGTAAAACCAATTCCTAAATCCCCATATGATAAATTATGATAGTATAAACGATTATTTTTATCGGTTGTTTGTGGAAACCAACAAATACTATCTCTGTCAAGATGTTTTTCTAAAAAATTTAGCCCTTTTGTAATAAGAACTTCACATTCCTTTTTTTGTACATTGTGTAAATAGCAATCATTTAAAAAGGAGATCACTCCGGCTACTCCATGATTATAGCCTAATTCTACATATGCCTTATCTGGTGATCTTAAATTGAACAACCAATATGCTTGATTTTCATTTTCTATAGCCTTTACTTTTACTAAATCTAAAACTTGGTTTAATTTTTCCTTCTCCACAGTTTCTGTAGAAAGGTAATATTGTAACGGTGCAAAAATCCCTGTTATATTATCTAAATCCTCTTCCTTTAATCGAGTAAAAAAAATCTCGTCAATTAAATCTTTAAATTCGTTTAAAATAAATTCTACATCTTTTGATAAAACATTATTTTTATAAAGAGTGTTCAAATAAATACCTGCTTCAATGACATCATTTTGAGGTGAAATACTTGTGTACGTATCCGTTAGTTTTTCTAGCGATTCTTCGATAAGTAAAATAGATAACTCCAACCATTTCTCATCATTTGTATACAAATAATTAAAGTAAAAGAACATCGATTTTCCCAAAACTCCATTACTTATTCCTATACCATTCAGATTCGTATTTTGTTGTAAACAATCTTGTATTTTTTGTAATGTTTCCATCTATGAATTAGAATTATATTTTATTTTCAAACTTTTCTTTTCCTCTAATTGTCAAACTAACACATGATAATGGCTTTCCTTTAATTCCTATAACAGAACTTGATAATTAGCCTTGAAACTTTACTAAAGCTTCCTTGTTAAGATTTAACTTGTTGTTTAATTTTTTTCTTCATCGTTTTTAAAAAAAGGATAAGGATGAAAGTCTCCTGTCCTTACCCTTTTTTATTAATTAAGCCTCTAGCTTATCTTCCTTACTTCCATTACAAGATTTCCATAAACATGATAAAGCTGCTTTACCACCTTTTACATCTGCCATTTGATCTTCTTGTAATTTACTTACTACTTCTTTGTTGATTTGTAATCCTTTAGTTAATTTAATTTTATTCATCTTATTGATTTTTTTATGATTATAATTATTTAATATTATAGTTCTAAAAGGGTAATGAAAAACTGATTTGCAAGGTTTCTTCCCCTTTTGAGAATAAACAGACTGTTAAGCCTCTATTGACTCTTCGCTGCTGCTGTTACAAGACTTCCATAAACAAGATAAAGCTGCTTTACCTCCTTTTACTTCTGTCATTTGATCTTCTTGTAATTTACTTACTGCTTCCTTGTTGATTTGTAATCCTTTAGTTAATTTAATTTTCTTCATTTTATTTAAATTTATGTGTGAATATTTATGATTTTAAAAGTGTAAGGGGCAAAGGATGAAATAAATATAATGGGTTGTCTTTACCCCTAACTTAAAGCTTATTATAGCTCTAATTTTTCTTCGCTACTTCCATTACAAGAATCCCATAAACAAGATAAAGCTGCTTTACCTCCTTTTACTTCTGTCATTTGATCTTCCTGTAATTTACTGATTGCTTCTTTGTTGATTTTTAATCCTTTAGTTAATTTAATTTTTTTCATTTTGTTAAAATTTATATTTATTAATTCTGAGTTCCCTATTTTTAGTCCTAAACTCATTTCAGACTAAGCTTGCAAACAATATTTTAAATAATTTCTAATCTTTAGTTCTATCTTTTTCGTCCTGGTTCCCAAATTTCTTTCGTGCAACACGAATTTTCTTGTTACCAAACTTGTACAATAATGATATTCTAAAGCTTTGTGTGTCATAATAATTACGGAAGGATACATTCACGTCATTTGTTATTCCTTCTACTCTAACTCTTTGTCCTCTAAATACATCGTAGGCATTTAATCCAAGTTGTAAATCTTTATTGAGGAAGAAGAACTTTAAACTTAAATCTAGATTGGATGTTGCAGATGTTGTGTAGATATCGTACACTCCAGGAAAGGCGTACCAGAAATTAGCGCTAGCCATTACTCTTTTTTTACTGTCTAACACAAAACTGTTGTTTGTTGCGATGTATGTGTTAAATCCACTCTCACCTGCATTTGTGAAATCAACTAAAGATGTTGCGTCACTATAATGGATATCTAGAACATTTACACTTTCCCACCATTTCCATTTAGAAAATGTATACGATTCAGTTAAACCTATCTTAATAGTTTCATAGTAATTCTGCGGAGAAATCTCTTGGATATTTGTTATAGGATCTACTTGTGCTAATTGTTGAAATCCGTCGCTGACTTTTGAGAAATACAATGAGCTTACTAATTTTTGCTTGTGTATATGTGTTAGTGATAAATTATCTGAAAATGATGGTTGTAAAAATGGATTTCCACGAATGATTGTGAAAGGATTCTGAACATTCTCAAATGGGTTCAAAAACTCAAATGATGGTCTATTGATTCTTTGATTATAAGCTAAAGAGAAGATATTACTCTGACTCGCAATATAGTTCACATTTATTGTTGGAAATAATCGACTATAATCGTTAATATCAATCTGATTTAAACTTGTTGAGTTTCCCTCTGTTTGAGTAGTTTCAAAACGTAAACCACCTTTTACAATCCATTGCTGACTAAGCATTTTTTCAAGTGAAAAATATAATGCTTGTGTATTCTCCTTGTAAGTGAACATATCTGTTCTATTTAAATCTTGTACTGGTGTTCCTGAAGTAATATCAAAAAAAGCAAGAGCGTTATTTGTTTTGGTGAAAGAAAGTTTACCTCCGTAGCTTAAACTAGCCCATTTTATTGGAGTTTCAATATCCATTCTTATCGAGTAATTGTCTATCTTTTGATCTCCTAAATTATTTCCCACTTCTCTACTTCCCGGAATAATTGTACCGTTTGACTCGCCGAATGTATCATAGGTTCTGTCTTGATCACTGGAATAATTGAAATAGTCTAAATTCACTTCTATTTTACTCACACTGTCGAGCTTAAATTCAGTATGAACATTTAAAGAATGCGTTGGTGATTCTTCTAAATTATTCGATGTTGTTCTTATGATTCTCGAAAGTGTATTATTTGTATTATCAAACACATTTACACGATCATTTCTATTAATTGTTCTGAACCTTCCATAGGTTGTTAGGTATTGAGCTCCGATTAAAAAATCTTCTTTGAAATTATAATCAAAAGATAGTCTTGCACTAACAGAAGGTTCGGTAAAATATCTTCTTGGATAGTTTCCATCCCAAGTTTCATCGGTAAAAAAGAACCTATTTGTATCTGTGATTAATTTTGATCCATTTGTATAGTATAAATTACTCGACATTGAAAACTTATCTTTTTGATAACTAAAGTTTCCGCTTAAACTTCCCTTAGCGTAGGTTGTCTGAGTATACACTCCACGTATTCTACTTCTCCAGGAATTTCTTCTTCCCTTTTTATAAATTATGTTGATTAATCCACTGTTTCCTTCTGATTCATATTTTGCTGGAGGATTTGTAATTACTTCAATACTTTTTATATCATCCGCTGATATAGAACTTAAAAAGTTTGACACTTCTTGTTGAGGAATTTTTAGTAGTCGACCATTTATCATAATCCTCATATTGTCCTTACCAATCATAAATATTTCATCATTTTGAACTTTTAATCCAGGAGTTACTCTAAGCGCATCGAGCATATCTCCTCCACTTGATGATAATGATTTTGATACATTAAAAACCAAGCGATCACTTTTTCTGGTAATGAGCCTTTTTCTGGCTTCAATCACAACTTCATCGAGTTTATTATCTAGTTCTTTTAAAACTATTGTTCCAATATTATTACTTTCATCAATTGAATTCGACTGTATTGTGTTCTTGGCAAAACCTATAAAGCTTATGGTTATATAATATTCTTGGTCTGTATTTAATTTTAAACTAAAATTTCCTTGTTCATCAGTAACTACACCTCCAATTATTTTATTACTTGTAGATATCTGAGCAACAACATTGGCAAAACTTATAGGTTCTTTGTTAGAATCTACAACTCTACCTTCTATAGTTTGAGCTTGAGTAATACTTAGGCATAGCAATAAAACTGTTATAAAGTGAACAATTTTCATGTGTACGTTTCTTTTGGTAATTAAACTTTCGGGGTAATTTTTTTTAAGCAGTCTGTCTTTCAGATAAATCAAACTGATACGTATTAATTTTTGAAGTTTTTAATAAAGATTTATTGGCATTATAAAAACCTATAAGACCGTCATAAGACATAGCAACTGGAATTGTCTCAGAACCTAAATAATTAATTGATTCTCCTATAATTGTAGCCTCAATTCCCATAGCTAACATTATTCTTAATAACTTATTATCACATTCTGCAAATGCAATCGAGTTTTTCTTTTTACATATCGGTTCAATTGCTTGAACCATTAGCTTTTTAAGAAGATTCAAATTTCTTACTTCCTTTTTAATTGCAAAACGACCAATGTGCCAAATCGATTTTAAAGAGGCATTTCCTGTAATCTCCAAAGGATTAATCCCGAAAATCTTCTGTATAGGAAGCTCGTCTTTATAATTCCATTTTAATACTCGAATAGTTCCTTGTATTTCTCCTGTTTCATTTCTTGAAATAAACACTTCTGAATTTTCTGAGTAATCAATTTCTTCATTATATAGAGCGTCAATACTTTCACGATAATTTATTGGTAAACTTCCGTTCGAATGATGTTTATAGTTTTCTAAAACAACGAATTTTACTAAACTCATTATTCTGTTTCTGTCTTGGTTAATAAAATTATTTTCTAGTAGCATGGTTGATGTGTTATTTTTACACTTTCAAAGCTACTTATGAATCAAAGCTTTAGCATTACACAAAAGTGTAGTCCTTTTACTTTCAAGGGTTTTCTACCCTTTTGTGTAGTTTTTAGTTGTTTTATACAGAAGTTTCATTAAATTTGGTCGTCACCCGAAATTTTAAAGCCAAATGGATAAGAATGTCAATGATTTCTTTTCCTTGAAAAATAGCGTTAATGCTATTTCTGAAGAGGACATAAATCAAACTAAAAACTACCTGGCACCTATTAGAGCGTTTGCCAGAACCACATATAAAAGTATTTATATTATTGATTACGAAAAAAAGGGATTCGAATATGTTTCCGAAAATCCTTTATTTCTCTCTGGACATACTCCTGAGGAAGTCGAAGAAATGGGATACGCTTTTTACTTTAAATATGTGATAGAGGAAGATTTAGACTTACTTTTAAAGATAAATACTGTCGGATTCGATTTTTATGAAAAACTACCCATAGAAGAACGTTTAGAGTACACAATCTCCTATGACTTTCATTTAAAGAATAAGGAAGGTAAAAAAATTCTTATTAATCAAAAACTAACACCGTTATTTTTAACAAGAACAGGAAAACTTTGGAAAGCTATTTGTATTATCTCTTTATCAAATGAACAAAACTCTGGAAATATTAAAGTTTACAAGAAAGGAGAGAATAAAATTTTTAAATATAATCTAGAGGATAACTACTGGAAAGAAGAGGAAAAAATAAGTCTTACAACAAGAGAAAAAGAAGTATTGAGATACTCGGTAAGAGGATTTACAATTAACGATATTGCCAAATCTATTTTCGTATCACCCGACACTGTAAAATTCCATAGAAAGAAACTTTTTGAAAAGCTGGAAGTAGCAAATATTTCTGAGGCAATTGTATTTGCAACGAATAACAAATTAATTTAGTCGTTGTAAATTGATGAAAAATAAAACTCTGGAAACTTTTTAATCTCTTTGTTGGTTGCAACATTGAACATAATGTGTACGCACATGCTTGATACCACCCAAGATCCAATAGATAACTGAGGAGGGGATAATGTTTCCTCCTCATTTAAATATTCTTCCAATACATTTTCAATCCACTCTTGAGGTTCACCCCAAAATTTCATGTAGTTGGTTATATATTTTACCATTTGAATTTCATTAAACTTCTCATTGGGTTTTGCAATAGATTCTAGTGTGAGTCCATCGGGTGTAATAACGGCTACAATTCCACCCCAACCTATATTATAAGGATGTAAAACTGTAATTCCGTTTTTCTGACAAAGTTTATCGAATTGTAAAGGAATATCAGTTGTGAAATCTAACGCATTAATAGCAATCTCATAATCTTTAATAAAAGATTCTATATTCTCGTTTGTCAAAAACGCATTTACCACATTAATTTTCGCATTCGGATTAATAAGTTGCAATCGTTCTTGAAGCGCTTGTACTTTATTTTTATTAATATCATCAATGGTATAATTCTGTCGATTCAAATTTGATAATTCAACTTGATCTCCATCAATAATCGTAATATTTTCAAAACCCAAACGTAAGGCACATTCAGCAATAACACTTCCAATTCCAGAGCCTCCCAAAAGTATTGGAACATTCTTTATTCGTTGTTGTTCTTCCTGTGACAAATAGATTCTGTTACGTATGTACCTTGTTTCCATTACTAAGTTTTTTTCAAAAATACATAGACTAAATAGTGTAACGACTAAACTAAAGTGTAGTTTACAAAAATCTTTTTCATATTATTTTAAGAATTTGGCATAGTCTTTTCGTTATTTTTGTGTCATAAAATTCGAAAATTTGAAAAATATATTTCTTTTTTTATCATTCTGTATAGGAATTAGTCTTTCTTCACAAACAAAGAAAATAAAAATCCTTTCTTCTGAATTGTCTACTGCAGATGAAAAAAAATTCCCTGGAGCAACAATATTAATTGGTAATGTGAAAGTTGCACACGAAGGAGCTACCTTAGATTGTAAAAGAGCCTTATTATACAGAAAGAAAAATATTTTCAAAGCCATCGGAGAAGTTGTAATTGAACAAGGAGATAGTATCATTCAATATTCTGATTTTGCAAATTATAATGCAAATACTAAAATTGCTAAATCTTGGGGAAATGTAGAAGTGAATGATAAAGAAATGAAACTTTCCACCGATACCCTCTATTTTAATAGAACCGAACAAATTTTATTCTATCCTACAAAAGGAGTAATAAAAGATAAAATAAACACTCTAAAAAGTAATAAAGGAACTTATTTCTTAAAGGATAAAAAATTCTCTGCGAAGACAAAAGTAAATGTTGTAAACCCTGATAATATTTTAGATTCTGATCATTTGGATTATTACACATCTACCAAATTAGCCTACATATATGGACCTTCCACTGTATTTAACAGAAAGGATAGCACAAAAATATATGCAGAAAAAGGGTTCTTTGACACAAATACAGACATTTCATACTTCGTTAAAAATGCGAAACTGTTTTCAAAAGATAAAACAGTTGAAGCCGATAGTTTATACTACGATAAGAAAAAAGGATTTGCCTCAGCAACCAATAGAATAAAAGTAATTGATACTATTCAAAAACTTGTTGTAAAAGGTAATTACGCCGAAATTTTTGAATTACAAGATTCTCTTTTTATTATTAAAAAACCAGTTGCTATTTCCATCATGGAAAAAGATTCACTGTATATGCATGGAGACACAATTCTTGTTACTGGTAAACCTGAAAATAGAATCATTCGAACTTATCATAATGTAAAAATATTTAAAGAAAACTTACAAGGGAAATGCGATTCAATTCATACAAATCAAACCACTGGATTAACACAAATGTTTGTTGATCCAATTTTATGGTCAGGTAAAAGTCAAATTACCGGTGATAGTATTCATTTTAAAACAAGTAAAGACACTAACGCTCTGGATTCTCTGAAAGTTTTGAGAAATTCTTTTATCATCCAGAAAGACTCTTTAGATCCTAAGAATTTCAATCAAATAAAAGGTAGAAATATCTATGGAAAATTTAAAGATAATGACCTTAGGGTAATGCTGGTAAAAGGAAATGCAGAATCTCTTTACTATAATAGAAATGACGAAACTCAAAAGTTAGAAACTATAACTAAAGAAATTGCTAGTGATATTGAATTCCTTCTAGAAAATAATGAGGTAGTTCAAACGAAATATTTTAAGGAAACAGAAGGAAAAACTTATCCTCCTTCACAATTTCCTGAAGAAGACAGAAAGTTTAGAGGTTTCATCTGGAGAGAAGATGAACAACCGAAAAAAATGACTGATATTTTTATAAAAGATTCGCAAGAGCAAGTAAAAGAGCGTAAAAAGTTATTAGAAGTTGAAAGAGCGAAGGCAAAACTGAACAAGGAATTACGCAAGAAAAGAGCAAAGAAGTCCAAGTTAGATATGGAAAAATAGTGAAAGAAGACTTTTTAAAATACCAAGCACAAACAACTCCTCACCCACTAGCTATTGAAATTTCAAAAGCACAAGGAAGTTATATCTACGATAAAAATAATAAAGCGTATTTAGACTTTGTAGCTGGTGTTTCAGCCAATAGTGTTGGACATTGTAATGAAAGTGTAAATAAAGCTATAACAAAGCAAATTCAACAATATACACATGTCATGGTGTATGGTGAATTTATTCAAAAACCACAATTAGAACTTTGTAAAAATATTGCTAAATATTTACCTGAATCTTTAACATCAGTTTATTTAGTAAATTCAGGAACAGAAGCAACTGAAGGAGCTTTAAAGTTAGCTAAGCGATTTACCCGCAGGTCTGAAATCATAGCGGCGAATAATGCATATCATGGAAACACTGCTGGTGCCATGAGTGTTTGTGGTGCAGAACAACAAAACAGAGCTTTTCGACCATTAGTTCCAGGAACTAAATTTTTACAATTTAATTCTGAGGAAGACATTCAAAAAATCACCAATAAAACTGCTGGAGTTATTCTAGAAACTATTCAAGGAGGCGCTGGGTTTATCGAGCCAAAGAATGATTTCTTAAAAAAGGTAAAAAATAGATGCGAAGAGGTAGGAGCTTTATTAATTTTAGATGAAATTCAAACTGGTGTTGGAAGGACTGGAACTTTTTGGGGATTTCAAAATTATAATGTCATTCCCGATATTTTCATAACAGGAAAAGGTCTTGGTGGTGGAATGCCAATTGGGGCGTTTGTTTCATCTCAAGAAATTATGTCGACATTAAAAGATAATCCTAAATTAGGTCATATTACAACTTTTGGTGGTCATCCAGTAATTTCGGCAGCAGCTAATGCAACCATTGAAGAAATTTTTTCAAAAAAATTGCATAAGGAAGCACTCAGAAAGGAACAACTTTTACGAGCTCATCTCAACCATCCAAGAGTTAAAGAAATCAGAGGAAGAGGATTAATGCTAGCCTTGATTATGGAAACTCCGGAAATTGCCGATCATGTGGTTTTAAAGTCTTTGGAAAATGGATTAATTCTCTTTTGGTTATTATATGAAAAAAGAGCAGTTCGCATTACACCTCCTTTAACCATATCTGATAATGAATTAATTAAAGGATGTAAAATATTAAAAAATATTTTAAATAATATCAGTCTTTAATATCTGTTCTTATCATATTTATATAGTTAAATAAAGATTTTATTTTGACTATTAAAGTCGGTTAGATACATAACCTTTGGTCGATTTTTGTTTTTTTACCAGTCTCTTTATTTTCATTCCATTTAAATACTCCTTCATGATTTAATTCCATACTCTTATGGAAAAGAGTGTAAAAAGAATAAGTTTTTATTCTAATTTTAAGACTATAAACTACAAAATCAACATAATTATGACCTGTAAAAATCAAAATTTAGAATTTTGGATTCCATTTTCTATGCTATTCACTCTTGTTTTTTTGACAAGCTGTAAACCTACAAATAAAGGGTCTGCGGTTGTCTTTAAACCTATTGAAGAAATAAAGATTTCATATACTTTACCCGTTGATGTTCCAGTTGATGCTACAGAAGAAGAACTTGCTGTTTTTGCTTGGCAAGAATTTTTTGCACTAAATTGGAAATCATCTTACGGTAAAGACAATCTACGTACCACTCCAGATACTTCTTGGGAATACACCAGCGATACAGGAGAAAACTTCTTAAGTGTTTGGGAAACCTATATCCATAGATCTGAGTTAAGACCGGCTAATGGTAAAAGAACGAAAGATTTAAGCAAAGGACAACCATTTTATACTTTTGTTGATTCAACTTCAGTAAATGTAAAAAACCCTGTTAAATTAGAGAATTATTTCAATGTACTAGATGAAGATAATGAAATAGGTTCCGCTTATGTTTTTGCTCATAAAAATGAATTCGAAGTATTATATGCTGCAAAAACTAATTTAGTAGAGTATAATTATTTAAAAAACAACTTCCCAACAGATAAAGATTTATATAAGGCAATTGATAAGAGTAACGATACTACTGCCTTTAGAAGTCGATTGAGACAATTATCACAAAAACAAATGTGTGATTCTGATGAAAACACAAATAACGGCTATGTTTGTTTACCTTGCTCTAAAGATACAAGCAATGAAGGTGCAATAGAAATTAAATTAGCATTTAGAGAGTTAGACCCTTCTAAAGATATACCATCAAGATATATGATAAAAGAAGCTGTTTACTTTAAAGATTCTGTAATTGGAAATAAAACATATTCTAATGCCTATGTGAAACAATTTGCTTTAATTGGAATGCACATTATCAGAAAAACTCAAAATCACCCAACTTTTGTATTTGCTTCATGGGAGCAGGTTGATGAGAGAAATAATGATATTCAAACTATAGGTATTGACAAAGTTACTGTTGATGGAGAAAAATATCGCGATGTTGATCCACATAGATTAAATCCTGCTATAGAAAGAGTTATTCCTGAAACGATACAAAAAGTAAACAACAGAGTTAAAAATATGATAGCGCAAAACAGTAGTAACTCCAAATGGCAGTATTATCAATTAATCGGTGTTCAAGGAACTCCCATTGATTACAACGACAGAACAAGTGACAACAACTACTTTATGGCTAATTATGTTATTGAATCTGATTTGAAACTTACGAATTTCCATGGATCATTTGGAGACCCTTTTAATACGAAAATTAAAAATACAATTTACGAAGGAAAAGAGTTCAATATGGGTGGTTGTATGGGATGCCATGGACAAGGGCAAACAACGTTTGGTACTGATTTTAGTTTCTTACTGGATAGTGGTGCTGGTAAGCCTGTTATTCGTCCTGACCCTTATCTAACTTTTGATCAGGCATTAATTGCAGCTCAGAGTAAGAAAATTAAAGCTTTAATTAGAGAGCTTGATAAAGAACAATAAATTGGAAATAAATAACCACTTTGAAAAATTCATTTTCAAAGTGGTTTTATTCTATAATAGTAATCTCATTTTTTTATGGTTTTTATTATGATTTTTCCTTTTACCGAGCAATTATATCGAAAAAATGTTAAAAAACATCTTTAAAAAGCAGTAATTCAGCAGAAAACAAATTTTGTAGAACCAAGGTAATTTTATTAATTTGGGCTACACAAATTAAAAGTACATATGTCGATTGAAATTACTCGGCTTTTTGATTTTCCATACTATCAATTGGAAAGGTTTAATCTGCAAAAAGCACTAACTACAAAATACAACGGAAGTTGGGAATCTATTTCTACTAAAGAATACATCGAAAGAGCAAATAAAATCAGTAGAGGTTTATTAAGATTAGGTGTTCAACCAAATGATAAAATAGCCATCATTTCTACCAACAACCGCACAGAATGGAATATTTGTGACATTGGTATTTTACAAACAGGAGCTCAAAATGTTCCTATTTACCCAACTATCTCCAAAGAAGATTACGAATACGTATTAAATCATTCAGAAGCTACATATTGTTTTGTATCGGATATTACAATTATTGAAAAACTGAATCAGATTAAAGGAAATACAAAATTAAAGGCAGTTTATACTTTTGATGATATTGAAGGTGAAACAAGCTGGAATGAAGTGTTAGAACTTGGTAAAGATTCTGGCAACCAAGATGAGGTTGATGCACGAAAAGATGCTGTGAAACCAGAAGATTTAGCAACATTAATTTACACTTCAGGTACCACGGGAAAACCTAAAGGTGTTATGCTCTCTCATAACAACATCGTTACTAATGTGTTGACTAGTGCAACGCGCGTCCCTTTAGACGATGGGAAAGGAATTAGTTTAAGTTTCCTACCTGTATGTCACATTTTTGAGCGTATGATTTTATATTTATATCAATTCTGTGGAATTTCTATTTATTTTGCTGAATCTATCGAGAAGTTAAGTGAAAACGCACAAGAGGTTAAACCAAATGTGATGACCGCAGTTCCTAGACTTTATGAAAAAATATATGATAAAATTTATGCTAAAGGTACAGAGTTAACCGGTATAAAAAAGAAATTATTCTTTTGGGCCATTGAACTTGGATTAAAATATAAACCCTACGGAGCAAATGGTTGGTTGTATGAAAAACAATTGGCAATTGCTAGAAAATTAATCTTTTCTAAATGGCAAGCTGCTTTAGGAGGAAACTTAAAAATAATGGTTTCTGGTAGTGCTGCATTACAACCGAGATTAGCAAGAGTTTTTGCGGCAGCTGGAATGCCCGTAATGGAAGGATACGGTTTAACCGAAACATCTCCTGTAATCTCTGTGAATGATCTTCGTAATGGCGGATTCAAGATTGGAACTGTTGGACGTATAATAGATGGCGTGGAAGTTAAGATTTCTGAACAAGATGAAGTTTTAGTGAAAGGACCTAATATTATGATGGGCTATTACAAAGACCCTGAAAAAACTTCACAGGTAATAAAAGATGGATATTTTCACACGGGTGATAAAGGTAAAGTGGAAAATGGTTTCTTAAGCATCACAGGACGTATCAAAGAAATGTTTAAAACATCTGGAGGTAAATATGTAATTCCTACATTGCTCGAAGACAAATTGAAGCAATCTCGTTTTATCGAGCAAGTTATGGTAGTTGGTGAAGGTGAAAAAATGCCTACAGCACTTATCCAACCAAGTTTTGATTTCATTGCAGAATGGGCTCGAAGAAATGATATTGACTTCTCTGATGCTAAAAAATTAGTAAGTAACGAAAAGGTTATCGCTAGACTTCAAGAGGAGGTTGATGACTGTAATTGTAACTTTGGAAAATGGGAACAAATTAAGCGCTTTGAATTAACTCCAGAGGAATGGACTATTGATAGTGGTCACCTAACTCCGACCATGAAGATGAAACGTCAAATTATTAAAGATATTTATACTGATCTGTACGAGAAAATGTACGACAGAGCTTAAAAGATAAATACAATAAATAAAAAAGCAGATGGAAATCCATCTGCTTTTTTATTATTCTAAATTTTATTCTGTTTAGAGTTTTATAGATTTCACGTAAAAGTTTCTATCAACTTTAATTTCTTTAGAACCTATTTTCTTTGTTTTCCAATTCTCCGTTGGTTTCAAGGAAATTTCTTCATTATTAGCTATAATGGTTACAGGCATATTAAATCCTTCTACTACATTATTCCAACGGTATTTTAATTTATTCCCTTTGAATTTATACTCAAAAACTGGAATTTTGACTGTCCTTAAATACTGATCAAATATCTTCGATAAATCGATTTTTGATTTTTTAATTAAATATTCCTCAATATCAGCTGTACTTACTGTTTTATGATAGAAGTCTTTATTTAAGCCTCTTAAAATACTTCGCCACTTTTCATCATTATTTATTAATTGACGAATTATGTGTAACATATTAGCTCCTTTATAATACATGTCACCAGAACCCTCATTATTTACATCATACTGACCTATTATTGGCTTATCATTAACTATCGATCTTCTTGTTCCGATAACATAATCAGCTGAAGCGTCTTTTCCGTAATAATAATCTAAAAACAAATTTTCCGAATATGCCGTAAAACTCTCATGAATCCACATATCGGCTATATCTTTATTCGTAATATTATTTGCAAACCATTCATGACCTGCTTCGTGAATAATGATAAAATCAAACTTTAGTCCCCAACCAGTTCGAGATAAATCTCGTCCCAAATATCCTTTCATATATTTATTTCCATAGGTAACAGAACTTTGGTGTTCCATTCCTAAATAAGGAACTTCAACGAGCTTAAAACTATCTTCATAAAACGGATATTTACCGAACCAATGTTCAAAAGCCTTCATCATTTTAGGAGCATCTTTAAAATGCTCTTTTGCCTTTTCAAGGTTATCTCTTAAAACATAATAATCTAGATCTAACTTTCCTCCTTCTCCATTATATTTTTCACCAAAATGTACATAATCTCCAATATTTACATTTACTCCGTAATTATTAATTGGATTCTTAACTCCCCAATGATATGTGGTTGTATTATCATCATGTTTATCAACTTTCTGTAATCTACCATTTGAAACATTCATCAAATTACTTGGAACTCGAACACTAATATCCATACTTTCCACTTCATCATACATATGGTCTTTATTTGGCCACCACACACTAGCTCCTAATCCTTGACAAGACGTTGCCACAAAATGATTTCCATTTCTATCCTTTCTCCATGAAAAACCGCCATCCCAAGGAGCATTTTTAGCTACTTTAGGGAACCCTTCGTAATACACAATAATGGAGTATTCTTTATCTTTTATTTGCTTTTCCTCAAGCTCAACAAAATGTGCATTTCCTTCTGACTTTACAATAAGTTCTTTTTCATTTTGAGTAACTTTTGTAATCTTCATAGGTTCTTGTAAATCTACCTGAAGAATATTAGAAGGTGTTAAAACCTTATATTTAATCTCATTTTTTCCTTTGATAAATCTTTTATTAGGGTTTACTGAAATATCAAGATGATAATATGTTAAATCCCACCAAACTCTTTCTGGTGTAATACTTCCTCTAAGTGAATCTTGATGGGTAAATGTTTCAGTATGTTGAAATAATCCCTTTTGCGCGAATATATTTGAACTTACTAAAACCATAAAAAGCAACAATAAAGTTGATTTCTTCATTTTAGGTTAATTTTAAATTTAAATCTAAGATAATTCATTTGATAGAATCGATAATCTACTATAGTAACTTAATTTCACATATAATATCCCATTTATGATTCTATTCTTAGAATACTTGCAAAGTTTATAGGTGTTTACAAAAGGATTCAATATTTTTGACCTATCATTAAACAAACAAATCAAATGAAAAACACTGCTTTAACGCACGTTCACGAAGCTTTAGGTGCTAAAATGGTTCCTTTTGCTGGATACAATATGCCTGTTCAATATGAAGGAGTAAATGCTGAGCATGAAACTGTAAGAAATGGAGTTGGTGTATTTGATGTAAGTCACATGGGGGAATTCTTCTTAAAAGGAGAAAATGCATTGGCTTTAATTCAAAAAATTACTACAAATGATGCTTCTAAATTAGTTCCAGGAAAAGCTCAATATACATGTATGCCAAACGGTGATGGAGGAATTGTAGATGATTTAATTATCTATATGATTTCTGAAACAGAATACATGTTAGTGGTAAATGCTTCTAATATTGAAAAAGATTGGAGTTGGATTTCACAACACAACGATTTAAACGTTGAAATGGAAAACCGTTCAGAAGATTGGTCATTATTAGCAATTCAAGGTCCAAAAGCCGCCGAAGCGATGCAATCATTAACTTCTGTAGACTTATCAGCAATCAAATTTTATACATTTGAGATTACAGACTTTGCTGGAATTCCTAATGTGGTAGTTTCTGCAACAGGATATACTGGATCTGGTGGATTTGAGGTATATGTAAAAAATGAAGATGTTGAACAACTTTGGAAAAATGTTTTTGAAGCTGGAGCTGACTGGGGAATTAAACCAATTGGTTTAGCTGCACGTGATACATTACGTTTAGAAATGGGATATTGTTTATATGGAAATGATATTGACGATACTACTTCTCCTATCGAAGCTGGTTTAAGTTGGATTACAAAATTCACTAAGGATTTTGTAAATGCAGAAGGTTTAAAGAAGCAAAAAGAAGAAGGTGTTTCTCGTAAATTAGTTGCGTTTGAAATGACTGAAAAAGGAATTCCTAGAAAAGATTACGAAATAGTGGATACTGATGGGATTGTTATTGGTAATGTTACTTCAGGAACAATGAGTCCAAGTTTAGGAAAAGGTATTGGTTTAGGATATGTTACTATTGATAATTCAAAAGTTGACTCTGAAATTAAAATTCAAATCCGTAAGAAGCAAGTAGCTGCTAAAGTAGTTAAGTTGCCTTTTTACAAAGGATAATAAAAGTAAACTACATATCATATAATAATAAAAACCTACTTTTTAAAGTAGGTTTTTATTATTAAACAACTCAGGTTTAGCCGGTATAATATCTCTATAAAAATTTAAAAAATGATCGAAATCTTTCTCCATATCATCAGTTAAATAGTATGGATCTGCAACTATAATTTGTTTGTTTTTAAAGTCAAAACCAAACATAACAATTGGTACATTCGCTCCTTTAGCAATATAATAGAATCCCGTTTTCCATTTATCCGTGTATTGTCTAGTTCCTTCAGGAGACAAGGCTAAACGAAACTGCTCCTTTTCATTGAAAATGCTTACAATAGCATCAACCAAGTTTGTACTCTTACTTCTGTCTACTGGTGTTCCTCCAAGTTTCCTAAAAATGAAACCAAAAGGCGGTTTAAACAAAGCTGCCTTTCCAATATAATTGATCTCTATTTTTGTAACCGTTCTTGCTAAAATAGCAATAGGAAAATCCTTCCAACTCGTATGTGGAGCACCAATTACAATGTACTTTTTGAGATCTTTCGGAAAATTACCAACTAACTTCCAACCAAGAATATTATGGAAGATAAATTTAGATAAGCGATGTATCATAAATTGACTTTAAAAGGGTAAATTTAGCGTTTTAATTTTTTATCGAATGTCAGATCAACTGCTATACATTTTACTTACTGGTTTACTGAGTATTACCTTAGGATTTCTTGTCGGTTATATTATTCAAAAAAACAAAGCAAGCGTTTTAGAAAAGAACAATTCAAGCTTATCAGAAAGAAATAACTTATTACAAGAAAGTAAAAAGGAAAGTGAAAATGCAATTAACGAGCTTAAAGATGAACTAAAGTTTATTCAAACTGAAAAAGAAAGCTTAATTAAGGTTAATACGGAACAGGATGTAAAGTTGAAAAATCTTAACGCTAAGCTTGAGGATAATAAAAAGGAAATTGAAGGTCTTCAAGAGAAGTTTACTAAAGAATTTGAAAACCTGGCGAATAAAATATTAGATGAGAAGTCGAACAAATTTACAGCTCAGAATAAAGAGAATATTAAAAACATTCTTGATCCTTTAGAAAAGAAAATTAAAGACTTCGAGGAAAAAGTAGATAAAACTCATAAAGAAAGTATTGATTACCATTCTGCATTACGTCAACAAATACTTGGTTTAAAAGAGTTAAATGCTCAAATGAGTAAGGAAACTTTAAATCTTACGAAAGCATTAAAAGGAGATAGTAAAACTCAAGGGAACTGGGGAGAATTAGTTTTAGAACGTGTTCTTGAAAAATCTGGCTTAGAAAAAGATCGTGAGTATTTTGTTCAGCAATCTTTTACTAATGATGATGGAAAACGAATTCTACCCGATGTTGTTATTCATTTACCAGACAACAAAAAAATGATTGTTGATAGTAAGGTATCTTTAACTGCTTATGAACAATTGGTGAACTCTGAAGACGATAGCAAAAAAGAACGTTTATTAAAAGAACACACAAATTCTTTAAAACGACACGTAGATCAGCTTTCTGAAAAGAAGTATGAAGATATTTATAAAATAGAATCACCAGATTTTGTATTGTTATTTGTTCCTATTGAACCTGCTTTTGCAGTGGCTTTAAATGAAGATAATACACTTTACAACAAAGCGTTCGAAAAGAATATTGTAATTGTTACACCTACTACTCTATTGGCTACTCTACGTACCATTGATACGATGTGGAACAACGAAAAGCAACAACGAAATGCTCTTGAAATTGCCAGACAAGCGGGAGCTCTTTACGATAAATTTGAAGGTCTCTTGAAAGATCTTATCAACATCGGTAAAAAGATTGATGCCACTAAGAATGATTATAGCTTAGCTATGAATAAATTAGTAGAAGGAAGAGGAAACTTAATTACTAGTGTAGAAAAGCTGAAGAAAATGGGTGCAAAAGCTAAAAAAGCGTTACCAGAAAGTATTATTGAAAGAGCTAGTGACGATTCATAAACTAAAATTGAAATGTAAATGCAAAAGTTAAAAAGAGGTTACTTATTTGATTATAAAAAACAGACTTGGAAAGTTACTGATATCTATAAGATTAAGTGGGACGATGGCTCTCAAACTACAGAATATCAAGTAAAGAATAAAAAAGGTGAAGTACGTTACCTTATGTTAGAGTTTGTTCGTAAACAAAAAACAAGCTTTACATTTTGGGAAAAGATTGCAGATATCAATCAATTTCTAAAAACAATCTCTAAAACAGAAGCTGACTTTGTATCTATTGGTAGTGCAAAATTCCCAAAACAATTTCAGTACAAGAATGTAACATATACTTTTGATGAAAGATGTGATGGTACATGTCATTATGATTATGAAACTGAACGTGTAAATTCTCTTGATTATACAAATGACGACGATAGTAAATTCTTCGCTATTCAGTTATGGGATGACGAAATAGAAATTTCTACAGGAATAAGTATTTTAAAATCTCAAATCTCTAACATTCAAGAACGAACTACCTTCATATCTAGTGATTCTGTTTGGGACTTTATAAGTAAATATTTTGTTGGTATAATATTTACTTTATTCATGTTAATGACATTTTTACTGAACAAATGTTCTAGTAATTCTTGGGATGGTAACAGAGATCCTAATGATTCCACAAAGGTTTACAGAAATAGTAATAATTATTACAGAGGAAGAAGTTCACGAGGATTCGGAAAATAAAAGATTATGGAAGAAAATACACTTACTTGGTTAACACATACAGTTACTTACGTTACGTTATTTTATATTTCGTTCGTAATTGCCAAATTATTCTTTAAGCTTAAGAATAGAAAAATTAATATTGAAAACGAACTTACCATAAAGGATAATGTAGCTTTTGCCGTAATAGCTACAGGCTATTTTATTGGAACTACCATTATATTTTTAGGTGTTTTGCATGGAGAATCTCATGGTTTACTCACAGATGTTATTCTTATACTGCTCTACAGTATTTTTGGGAACTTCTTATTGATTTTATCATCTATTATCAATGAAAAAATAGTCTTTGGAAAGAAGTTCAAATTTTACCGTGAAGTTATTCGTGATGAAAACGTTGGAACTGGATTTATTGAAGCTGCAAACTTTATAGGATCTGGATTAATTATTTTCGGAGCCATCTCTGGAAGGAATATAAATCTATTTCCAGAATATGGAGAATTAGGTCATTATGCATCAGATTTTTTAAGTCTTTTGTTTTTCTGGGCTTTAGGACAAATAATCATCTTTGTATTTCTTAAAGTGTACAAAAAAATTGTTTCTTATGATTTTATCAAAGAAATTCAAGAAGATAATAATGCCATAGGAATTGTATATGCAAGTATTTTAATATCAGTAGCTTTTTTATACTCATTTGCTTCAAAAGGAGATATAAATTCATGGGAAACTACTCTTGAAGATATTTTGTATCATCTTGGTTTAGCTATAATTCTTTTGCCATTATCAAGACTTTTTGTTGAAAAGGTTATACTTCCAAAAAGTAATCTTACAGATGAAATTGTAAATCAAGAAATCCCAAATAAAGGAGCTGCTATACTTGAAGCTTTTGCCTATATCGGAAGTGCAATAATAATTAGTTTCTGTATGTAAAATGGCATCATCAACCAAACTTAAAAAACGAATTTTATTCCTTGCTCTTTTTGCAACCGGATTATCTGGGATTGTGGCTGAGTATTGTTTTGCCACATTATCTACATATTTTATTGGTGATTCAGTAAAGCAATGGTCTATAATAATTTCATTGATGCTTTTTAGCATGGGATTAGGTAGTAGAATTACTAAATCGTTCGATGGGAATGTATTTAAATTGTTCATTTATACCGAATTTACATTATCTATCTTGGTTTCCTTTTCGGCTGTTACGACTTATTATTTAGCTACTCAGGTGGAGTATATTTCGATTTACATTTATTCAATGGCTATTCTAACAGGAATGCTAATAGGAATGGAATTACCTCTTGCTATGAGGCTTAATAAAGATTTTCAGTCTTTAAAATTAAACGTAGCTAATATCTTGGAAAAAGATTACTACGGAAGTTTAATTGGCGGGTTATTTTTTGTTTTTATTGGTTTACCCTATTTAGGATTATCTCATACTCCATTTATACTTGGTTTTATCAATTTAATGGTTGCCATTTTATTACTCTTTATCTTTAAAAACAAACTCAAAAAGAAGGAAAAAAACACTTTATATAGTGCAGCTGGATTTATAGTTGTTCTTTTAATTATCGGTACTCTACTTTCTAGTAAAATCATTCTTTACGGAGAACAAACAAAATATAAAGACAAAATTGTATTTCAAGAACAATCCATATATCAAAAAATAGTAGTCACCAAATGGAAAAAGGATTACTGGCTGTATTTGAATGATAATTTACAATTTTCAACATTTGATGAACCATTATATCATGAAGTGTTAGTTCACCCAATAATGCAAATCCTGAATAAACCGAGGAACATACTTATTCTCGGTGGTGGTGACGGTTGTGCTGCTAGAGAACTTTTGAAATATCCATCTATCAATAAGATTACTTTGGTCGATTTAGACAAGAAACTAACTGATCTATTTGTTAATGAACCAGAACTAACTAACATTAACAATAACTCATTAACGAATTCGAAAGTACAAATCATAAATACAGATGGTTTCAAATATGTAAGTGAAACTCAATATTTTTTTGATTTGATAATTATTGATCTACCTGATCCAAGAAATGTAGAATTAGCACGCTTATATTCTAAGGAATTTTATGAGTTATGTAGGTTAAAATTAATTCCAAACGGTGGTTTAATTACACAAGCAGGAAGTCCGTATTATACACCATACGCGTTTAAATGTATTCAACAAACAATGAATCAGGCAAACTTTAGTGTTTTACCGATTCATAATCAAATTTTATCTATGGGCGAATGGGGTTGGATTTTAGGAACTAAAGCACCTCTTTCAAAAGATGAAATGATTAACAGGTTAGGAAATTTTGATGAATCTGTAATTTCAACCAAATGGTTGAATTCTGATAGTATGAGTTTAATAACGTCATTTGGAAAGGGTTTTTATAGTAAAACAAAGTTAGATTCACTTGAAACGAATCAAATCAGTAATCCTGTATTGTATCATTATTATAACAAAGGAAACTGGGATATTTATTAATTATGAAAAGAAAAGAAGAATATATAGCCTTAGATGCTCAAATGTTTCATTTCGATTTATGGATTAATCAATCAAATCCTGAAAAATTGAAAACTGAAATTGCTTTAATGTTAGAAAAAAGTAAGTTTACCATTGTAAATTTTATCGAACATCATTTTCCTATAAAGGGTTATACAGCTGTTTGGCTTTTAGCAGAAAGTCATCTTGCAATTCATACCTTTCCAGACCAAGAAAAAACCTATCTACAAATAAGCAGTTGTAATAATAATAAGCTACAAATACTAAAAGAGGAATTACCAAGTTTATATTAACTGAGTTTTATTGTAAAATTAAAAAACGACAACGGTTTCGAAATACAGAAATACTACTTTATTACTTCATTTTTTTATTATTTCTCATTAAAAATTCATGAAATCGATTTAGTTATCAACACGAAATCGATTTAGTGAGGTGCTCTTTTTTTTTCATTAAGTAATTCATAATAAATTCGTTATATAATAATGAATAATTCAACAATTAACACTGGAAACAATAAGTATCATAAGATAAAAGTGTTAATTATTATTCCAATCAACATTTCAAATACAACAACTTAATTACAATGAAAAAAAACCTAAAAAACTTTCAATTTATTTTGCTATTCATTTTTTCCCTGAATGTTTTAGCGCAAGATGAAGATGTACTCTTCCAAGCTTTTGATTGGAATGTGCAAAATCAACCAGCTGGTCAAACATGGTTCAACGTTGTTACACAAAACAGTAATGAGCTTAGCAATGCCGGTTTTGATATGATTTGGCTCCCACCTGTCAGTGATTCTGGAGCTCCTCAAGGATATCTACCACGAGAATTGTACAACTTTGATAGTGCTTACGGTACGGAGGTGCAACTACGTAACTTAATTAATACTTATCATAGCGCTGGCGTAAAAGTTATCGGAGATATTGTTATTAATCACCGTGTTGGAACTGCGGACGCTGTTACTTTTACCAACCCGGCATGGCCAACTACTTTCATTACGGCAGATGACGAAGGTAGAAACTTTGTCAATTTCCCAGTGCAATTTAGTATAAATAATGATTATTTCCCTGGTACTGCACTGAAAGCTGATGGCTCTAACGGAACCTATGGACCTGCAAGAGACTTAGATCATTATAATCCTGCAGTTCGTCAAGAAATCAAAAACTGGATGAATTTCCTTAAAAACGACCTTGGATTTGATGGTTGGAGATATGACTTTGTACATGGTTATGATCCAATATTCAATAAGGAATATAATGATGCTACAAATCCATACTTCGCAGTAGGAGAATTACTAGAGAGTAGTAGAGTTCAAACGAATAATTGGGTTAATTTTACGCAACAATCTTCTTCTGCTTTTGATTTCAATACAAAAGTTACATTACAAAATGCTTTTCGAGATAATAACCTTTCTTATTTAAGAGATGGTGGTGGGAACCCTTCGGGTATGATTGGTATCAACCCAGCAAAATCTGTTACTTTTTTAGATAATCATGATACTGGAGCTGCACAGCAATGTTGTGGACCAGGTTATGTTTTTCCAGGTGGAGAAACAAACTTACGCAAAGGATACGCTTATATTTTAACACATCCAGGAAATCCAATGGTATTTTGGACTCATTACTTTGATACTGGGATAGGAGTTAGAAACGCTATTAAAGATTTAATAGCAATTAGAAAAGACACAAGGATATTTGCAGGATCATCTATTAACATTGTGGAAGCCCGCAATGATTTATACGCAGCTTATATAGACGGAAGAAATGGGACTATTGCTATGAAATTAGGTAGTGGAAACTGGGCTCCAAACGGAACTGGATGGATATTAAGAACATCTGGAACGGATTATGCAGTTTGGACTCAAGGCGGAACTCCTCCTCCTCCTCCAACACAAGTTGATCCTTTTACGGTAAACTTCAAAAAACCAAACTCTTGGAATAATAATGTGAATGTATATTTATTTGATGCATCTAGCAATGCAATCATTCCAGGAACAGCTGCTTGGCCTGGACAATCTATGACCAATATTGCTGGAACTCCATGGTACTCATTCCAAGTTAGTCCTCCTCAAGGTGTTGCCGCTGAAAATATTCGAGTAATTTTTAATGATGGAAGTAACCAAACAGATGATTTAAGTCGAAGTACAGATGGTTGGTATGATAATGGAACTTGGACAAATAATTGTCCTCTTGATTGCACTAGTACTCCTCCGCCGCCGCCTACAGGAAATGTTACTTATCAATTTAAAAAACCAAGTAACTGGAGCTCTAATATAAATGTTTATTTCTTCGATGCTTCTAGCAACTCTACAATTTCTGGAACTCAGGGATGGCCGGGCCAGACTATGTCAAATATTTCTGGAACACCTTGGTACGCATATACTTTAAATGTTCCTTCAGGTACTTCTCCAGATAATATAAGAGTAATATTTAATGATGGATCCAATCAAACAGATGATTTAGCAAGAGGAACTGATGGTTGGTACGATAAGGGAACTTGGACAAGTAATTGCTCTTCTGACTGTACCAATACACCTCCTCCTCCAACGAATACAGTTACAATAAACTTTTTAAGAACTTCTTCTTGGGGAAATACAGTGAACGCATATTTATTTAATAGAGCTTCAAATACAACTCTTTCTGGTACTCCAGGATGGCCTGGCCAACAAATGAATAACGAAACAAACTGGTCTAATTATACATTTACTGTTCCTAGTGGAGTTTCGTCAAATAATATTGGTGTTGTTTTTAATAATGGAAATGGACAACAAACAGTTGATTTAACAAGAGGAACTGATGGTTGGTTTAGAATTACTGGAACTAGCAATGGAAAATCGACTGGTGTATGGACAGATAATTGCTCTACAAACTGTACTTCTTCAAGAAGTTCAGCAAATTCAAAAACCGAATTATCTATTTTAGACAATGTTTCGATTGCTCCAAACCCTATTAGAAATAAATCAAATCTTTATATTTCTACTAGTCGAAACGGAACTTTAAAAGTGAGTATTTCTAACATACTCGGACAAACTAAAGTTATTTTTAATAGTGAAAAACAAAAAGGAAATCATAGAATTGAATTATCCAATTCAGATTTTGGTGCTAAAGGTATTTACATCATTAATACAACATTAAATGATGCTCCAATATCGAAGCCTATAAAAATTATTAAACAGTAATAGTTCGTTTAATATTTAAGTAATCCCTAAAGAAAAACCGGTAGTTATGAAACTACCGGTTTTTTACTAAATATATTTTAAGACTTGCTTATGATTACATTACAAATAGTCTTCTTTGGTGCATTAAGTCATACACCTTTTCTCCAATTCCATGTAATTTTTCTTCATTTTCAGCATTTTGAATTGCTTCGTCAATTAAATTAACAACAGCTTCCATATCTTCTTCTACCAAACCTCTTGTAGTGATAGCAGGAGTACCTATTCTAATACCCGAGGTTACAAATGGAGATTCTGTATCAAACGGCACCATATTTTTATTAACCGTAATTTCAGCCTTACCTAAAGCAATTTCAGCATCTTTGCCTGTTATATTTTTATTCCTCAGGTCTATTAACATCATATGGTTATCTGTTCCTCCTGAAATAATATCGTATCCTCTTTTTACAAAAGCCGCTGCCATCGCTTGAGCATTTGCTCTTACTTGAATTTGATACTCTAAGAATTCATCTGTTAGCGCTTCTCCAAAAGCTACTGCTTTAGCAGCAATAACATGTTCTAACGGTCCACCTTGGTTTCCAGGAAAAACCGCTCCGTTTAATAAGGTAGACATTTTCTTTAATTTTCCACTCTTTAACTTTAGTCCAAATGGATTTTCAAAGTCTTTCCCAATCATAATCATACCACCTCGAGGACCTCTCAATGTCTTGTGAGTAGTTGTTGTCACGATATGACAATGTGGTAATGGATCATTTAAAATACCTTTCGCGATTAAACCTGATGGATGAGAAATGTCTGCTAATAAGATAGCTCCAACACTATCCGCTACTTCACGGATAAGTTTAAAATCCATATCTCTTGAATAAGCAGATGCTCCAGCAATAATCATTTTTGGTTTATGCTTTTGAGCTTGTTCTTTTAACTGATCATAATCTATTAATCCAGTTTCTTTATTAACACCGTAAAATACAGGATTATATAATTTACCTGAGAAGTTTACTGGTGAACCATGCGTTAAATGTCCACCGTGTGCTAAATCAAAACCTAAAATTGTATCACCTGGTTTTAGGCAAGCGGCAAAAACAGCAGTATTCGCTTGACTTCCAGAATGAGGTTGTACGTTTACATATTCTGCTCCAAACAATTCTTTAGCTCTATCAATTGCGATTTGTTCAACTACATCTACAATCTCACATCCTCCATAATAACGCTTACCAGGATATCCTTCTGCATATTTATTAGTTAAAATAGAACCCTGAGCTTCCATTACTTGCTCACTAACAAAATTTTCTGAGGCAATCAACTCTAATCCATTAAGTTGTCGTTCTTTTTCATCTCTAATTAAATCAAAAATTTGATGATCTTTTTGCATTGTGTGTTGTGTGTTTTTATTCCCAGATTTACACTTCTGGGGTATTAAATTTCTCTGAATTATCTTTTCTAAATGAACTTGGTAAAATTGTAGGAATCAATTTAATAAGCAAAGGTAATAAAAGTGCTCCACCTGGTAACATAAAAACTGTAAAAGCAGGAATAGCTTTACAAATGTCTAATGTTTGTTCTTTAATCTTGTCCTTCTCCTCGTCGGTTAACTGAGTAGTAATTGATTTCTTTAATAAAAAAATAAGTTCTTTACTTTCTTCAAGCTCTTCTGCAAACCGAGCTTTATTCTTTTCTAATAAAGACTTTATTTCATCTACAGAATTCATTATACTTTTCTACGTTTTTTTTCAGTTTTAATTAGGTTTAACTCTCTCGAAGTTTGCCCTTCAACAGAAGTATTTTCTTCAGCTCTTCGAATTAAATAAGGCATCACATCTCTAACTGGACCAAATGGAACATATTTAGCAACATTATATCCTTTCTCTGCTAAATTGAAACTTATATGATCACTCATTCCGTATAACTGACCAAACCACATTCTCTTATCGTTCTTTTCAATATTATACTTCTCTGCTAGGCTCATTAATAAGTAAGAACTTTCTTCATTGTGAGTTCCTGCAAATAGTGCCATATTTTTATGCTCCATCATATACAGAATCGCTTCATCGTAGTTCTTATCTGTAGCTTCTTTATTTTTACAAATTGGAGAAGGATAACCCTTTTCTTCTGCTCTTTCACGTTCTTTTTCCATGTATGCTCCTCGAACAACTTTCATTCCGATATGGAAACCCTTTTGATGTGCTCTTTGATGAAGAGATTTCAAATATTCCATACGATCATGACGATACATTTGAAGTGTATTAAAAACGATCGCTTTTTCTTTGTTGTAAGTTGCCATTAACTCTTCGATCAAATCATCAGCTGCATCTTGCATCCAACTTTCTTCTGCATCAATTAATAGAGGAACATCTTTATCAAAAGCTATTTTACATACCCTATGAAAACGTGCCTTGACTCTTTCCCACTCTGCGACTTCATCTGCTATTAACTCTTTGCCCTCTCCTATTTTTTGGTACAGTGCAAAACGTCCAAAACCAGTTGGCTTAAATACCGCAAAAGGAATAGAATTTTTCTCTTCAGAAAATTGGATAATTTTGACAATCTTTTCAACTGCATTATCAAAACTTTCTTCTTCCTCCTTACCTTCAACAGAGTAATCCAAAACACTATGTACATTCCCTGAATTGTACATTTTTTCGATACTTGGAATACAATCTTCCTCCGTTACACCGCCACAAAAGTGATCAAAAACAGTAGAACGAATCAAACCTTCTACAGGTAAATGCGCCTTTAATGCAAAATTTGTAACCGCCGTACCAATTTTTACCATTGGTTGACTTTGTATTAATCGAAATAAAAAGTAAGCCCTTTCTAACTCAGAATCAGACTTCAACTTAAAAGCTACTTCAGTATTTTCAAAAAGTTTCATGATTAATATTTACACGTTTATCCTTGAATAGCAAATATAGAGGAGAACAATGAATTTCTTTTATAATTTCTATTTATTTTTACTGCTTATTTTATGAAAACATGGAAACTATTCAGGCAACTACATATCCGGTGCATTTTAACGAAAAAGCATATTTAGAATTAGCTACTTTAATAGAAAAAAAATCTTATTCCTCTATTTTTATTTTAGTAGATGATAATACCTTCGAATCTTGTTATCCGCGATTTATTCAAAATTTACAAACAACCGCACCAATTGAAATAATTCAAATTGAACCAGGAGAAGTTCATAAGAATATTGAAACTTGTGTTAATATTTGGAATGTAATGACAGAGTTAGGTGCTGATAGAAAAAGTTTACTTATAACTCTGGGTGGTGGTGTAATTACTGATTTAGGTGGTTTTGTAGCATCTACCTTTAAACGTGGAATTGACTTTGTTAATATTCCAACAACTTTACTTTCTATGGTGGACGCTTCTGTTGGCGGAAAAACTGGAATTGATTTAGGTGTTCTAAAGAATCAGATTGGAGTATTTGCGAATCCACAAATTGTATTGATTGATCCCGATTATTTATACACACTTTCTGCAAGAGAAATAAGATCTGGAACGGCAGAAATTATTAAATATGGAATGACACACGACATCCAATTATTCAATGAAATAAAAAATAATCCTGAGTTAAATATTATTGATTTAATTCATCGTTCAATAGAAATTAAGAACGAAGTCGTCACAGCAGATCCAAAAGAAAAAGGGCTACGAAAAGTATTAAATTGGGGACACACAATTGGACATGGAATTGAGTCTTATTTCCTAGAAAATCCTAATAAAGAAAACCTTACTCATGGAGAAGCAATTGCTATCGGCATGGTTTGCGAAGCTTATGTTTCAAACAAAGAGTTGGGATTTGAGTTGGATAAAGTAAATGAAATAAAACGAGCTATTACTACCATTTATGGAAATATTGAAATTTTAGAAGAAGACATTAATCCGATTATTCAATTGTTAAAACACGATAAAAAAAATGAAGCTGGTATTGTTAAATTCGTTTTATTAAAAGATTATCAAGATTTTGTTATCAATGCAGAAGCTTCTGAAAGTATAATAAGAGAAAGTATTAAATACTACGTTTCTTAAAAACAAGCATTATATATTCTTTCATATTGTGGTAATACTTTTTCTAGAGAGAAGAGTTTCGTATGCTCTTTTGCTTTTCTCTTCATTTCTAAAAGTTTAGTATCATCTTTTAGAATAGAGATTGCATGTGATGACATACTTTCAACATCTCCTAAATCAGCAAGAAAACCTGTTTCCCCATGAATATTAACTTCTGGAAGTCCTCCTCTATTGGATGAAATAACAACTGTATTTGCCGCCATTGCCTCTAAAGCTGCAAGTCCAAAACTTTCTGTTTCAGATGGTAATAAAAACACATCTGAATAACATAATAACTTTGCAACTTCGTTACTATTTCCTAAAAACAAAACCTTGTCTGTAATTCCTAAATCTTCCACTAATTTCTCGGCTTTTGAACGTTCTGGTCCATCTCCTACCATTAATAACTTTGCAGGAATTTCATTTTGAACTTTATTAAAAACTTCAACAACATCTAATACTCGTTTTACCGGTCTAAAATTACTGATATGAATCAAAATTCGTTCATCTGGAGCAGCAATGGCAGTCCGTTGGCATTCTGCCTCGTCTGCCATTTCGTATTTTTTTCCATCAATGAAATTATAAACAACCTTAATATCCTTTTGAATATTAAACAGACGTAAAGTATCTTCTTTTAAACTTGAAGAAACAGTTGTTACTTCATCAGATTTATTAATACTAAACTCAACTGCTGTTTTATAACTTGGATGGCTTCCTACTAAAGTAATATCAGTACCATGTAAGGTTGTTACGACTTTAACTCTAATTCCTTTATCAGCCAACATTTCCTTAGCCATATAAGCTGCATAAGCATGTGGAATTGCATAATGCACGTGTAATACTTCAAGCGCATAACGTTCAACCACTTCTACCATTTTTGTTGAAAGTGCCAATTCATATGGTTGGTATTGAAACAATGGGTATTCTTCCAAAGCAACCTCGTGAAAATGTAAATTGTAAGAAATAAAGTCTAATCGTACTGGTTGATTATATGTTATAAAATGAACCTCATGACCTTTATTCGCTAATGCCATTCCTAATTCAGTAGCAACTACTCCACTTCCACCAAACGTAGGATAACATACAATTCCTATTTTCATCTGTTTAAATTATTTACACTAAAATACTAGATTTTGAATCTAATCAGCAATCATCATAAATTTTCATCTTCAAAAAGAGAGAAGTTACAAAATTTATGACGGCTTTATTAATAAATTGATTTGTTCAACTCTGACGTAAAAATACGCTTTTGTTTACGTGAGTTTGTTAATATTATTAAAAAAAGAAACGCTGTAACTCGTAAGTTACAGCGTTTCAAAATATTATATTCATTACTAATTAGTAATCACCTAAAGTTGCAGGATTTTGCTCTAAAGCTGAAGCTAATTGCTCATCATTAGGAGCTTTTCCATGCCAAGCGTGTGTGTGCATCATAAAATCTACACCATTACCCATTTCTGTATATAATAAAATACAAACCGGCTTTCCTTTTCCGGTTCTAGTTTTCGCTTCTTTTAAGCCTACTAAAATAGCTTCTATGTCATTTCCTTCTTTAACTTCTAATACATCCCAACCAAAAGCTTCAAACTTAGCTTTTAAGCTACCCATTGCTAATACATCATCAGTTGTACCATCAATTTGCTTTTCGTTAACATCAACCGTTGAAATTAAATTATCTACTTTTTTTGCTGAAGCATACATTGCTGCTTCCCAAATTTGTCCTTCTTGTAATTCCCCATCTCCGTGTAAGGAATAGACAATTTTATCATCTCCATTTAACTTTTTAGCTTCTGCTGAACCAATAGCAACACTCATTCCTTGTCCTAATGAACCAGAAGCAATTCTAATTCCTGGTAAATGTTCGTGAGTAGTTGGGTGACCTTGTAAACGAGAATCGAGCTTTCTAAACGTTGCTAATTCTTCAACAGGGAAAAAACCACTGCGAGATAACACACTGTAATATACAGGTGAAATATGTCCGTTTGATAAAAAGAACATATCTTCATTTCTACCATCCATATCAAAATCAGTGCTATAATCCATGATTTCTTGATATAAACAAGAAATAAATTCAGCACATCCTAATGATCCTCCTGGGTGACCAGAATTAACGGCATGTACCATGCGTAAAATATCTCGACGAACTTGTTGTGTAAAGTCTTGAAGTTGTTGTGTTGTTGACATTTTGTTATGTTTAATACCGGCAAAAATACAAAAGTGTTCGATATGAAAATATGGAAAACTCGCTTTTAATGAATAGTTATTAACATATTAGGTTTTCTGCTTCTTCTTTTTAGCCGCTGGAAATAATACATTATTAAGAATTAATCGATATCCTGGTGAAGTTGGATGCAAATCTAACTCTGTTTTTGGATCACCAACTCTGTGTCTGTAATCTTCTGGATCATGACCTCCATAAAAAGTAAACATTCCTTTTCCCTTGGTTCCATGAATATAACGAGCTTCTGAATTTGTAGTGTTTTCTCCAAGAACCATCACCGTCGATTTCACATTTCTTCTATCGAAAGAAGTAGTTTGTCCCATAAATGCTTTTACTACCTGAGTATGATTTTGACATAACATTGTAGGGACTTGATCCCATTTTGCAGAAAACTCTTTCAACACAAAATAATCTGACTCTTGTCGAATTCTTCTTTTACGAGTCATATCAATTGATGAAAACTCGTAGGTTGTTGGATTTCTTATTAATTCAAAGTCAGAAAAAGCAAAGGTTTTGTTGAAATTTAGTTTCGACTGATAATTTGGTTCTGAAGGATCTCCATCAAACATCGCCTCGCAAATATCAACTCCATCTGCAGCGAGTGCAATGTCAAAACTATCGGTTGCAGAACACATAGCAAACATAAATCCACCTCCAATAACATAATCTCTGATTTTTAAAGTTACATCTCTCTTCGCTTCTGAAACCTTTGAGTATCCTAATTTAGTTGCTAAAGCTTCTGCATCTTTCTTTTGTTGAATATACCAAGGTGCTGTTCGGAAAGCTCCGTAAAAACGACCATATTGTCCTGTAAAATCTTCATGATGTAAATGAAGCCATTCATAAAGTAATAATTTATCATTCAGTACTTCTTCATCATAAACCACGTCAAACGGAATCTCTGCATATGTTAAAACCATTGTAACAGCATCATCCCAAGGCATTTTATCCTTTGGAGAATAAACAGCAATTTTTGGAGCTTTTTCCAACGTTACTGCTTCTTGATTTTTACTTGGCGAAGAAATTTCTTCTAGAATTAATTGAGATTTAGCATCTGAAATTTCTTGATATGAAACACCACGAATCTTACATTCATTCACAATAGCTTCATTATTTTCAATTAAAAAAGCTCCTCCATCATAGTTTAACAGCCATTTTGCTTTTAAGCCATTCTGTAAAGCATAATAAACTATTCCGTATGCTTTTAAATGATTCTTTTGATTATCATGACTCATTGGTAAATAAATAAACGAAGCCCAAAGCGACTTTGAAAATAATATTAATGAGAGTAAAAAAATGTATTTCTTCATATTGAAAACTAAAATACACAATTACTAGTAAGCAATTGTGTATTTAATATATTTTTAAGATTGTAACGACTTATTAAAAGGGAACATCATCGTTAAAATTATCATTTGATCGTTCTGGTGATCCGAATGCGTCTTGAGCTGAAGGTAAGACATCAGATGAAAATGAATTCATACTCGATTGGAACTCACTACTAAATCCTTCTTCTAAATCTGAGAATTTTGCTAAGTGTCCTGTAAACTTTAAACGAATATTATCCAATCCACCGTTACGGTGTTTCGCAACAATAAACTCTCCTTGTCCCTCACATGGTGAATGATCATCATCATCCCATTCTGTCATTCCATAATATTCTGGACGGAAAATGAACGAAACAATATCGGCATCTTGCTCAATCGCTCCAGATTCACGAAGATCGGATAATAAAGGTCTTTTACTTCCTCCACGTGTTTCAACCGAACGTGATAACTGTGATAATGCAATAACAGGCACATTTAATTCTTTTGCCAATGCCTTTAAATTTCGCGAAATGGTAGAAATTTCCTGTTCACGATTTCCACCTGCTCCACCAGCAGTCATTAACTGTAAATAATCGATAATTAGAATACGAACATTATGCTGAGAAACTAAACGTCTAGCTTTTGCACGTAAATCAAAAATTGATAATGCAGGAGTATCATCAATAAATATTGGAGCATCTGAAAGTTTTTTAACCTTTACATTTAATTGCTCCCATTCGTGAGGCTCTAAATTTCCTTTACGAAGTTTTTCAGAAGTTAATCCAGTTTCTGATGAAATCATACGCGTAATTAACTGTACTGATGACATCTCTAAAGAGAACACTGCGACTGCATGATTAAAATCGATTGCCATATTTTTAGCCATCGAAATTACAAATGCCGTTTTTCCCATACCAGGACGAGCCGCGATGATAATTAAATCGGTTGGTTGCCAACCTGATGTTAATGCATCTAACTTTGTGAATCCAGTTGCCAAACCACTCATTCCTTCTTGATTCGAAATTTCCTGAATTTTATTAATTGCTTGCTGAACTAATGATCCAGCTCCCTCTGCTCCTTTTTTTAAGTTTCCTTGTGTTACTTCAAATAATTTTCCTTCGGCCTCATCTAATAAATCAAAAACATCTGTTGTTTCGTCATAAGCACTTTCAATAATTTCGGAAGAAATAGAGATTAATCTACGTTGAATATATTTCTGAAGTATAATTCTAGAGTGGAATTCGATATGTGCAGAAGAAGCAACTTTTTGAGTAAGATTTATCAAGTAAAAATCACCTCCTGCAATTTCTAATTTTCCATCACTTCGTAATCTATGGGCAACTGTTCTTAAATCGATTGGTTCTGAATTTTGGAAAAGCGTATAGATTGCATTATAAATTTCCTGATGACGTCTATCATAGAATGCTTCAGGGTGTAAAATGTCAATTACCTCATCAATTCCTTTCTTGTCAATCATCATAGCTCCTAAAACAGCCTCTTCAAGATCTAAAGCCTGTGGTGGTAACTTTCCTTTTTCTAGATTTATTATTCTAGATTTATCAATCTTAGTTCCTCGTAAACTTTGCGTTTTCTCCATGTGAGCAAAAGTAATTTTTTACATTGATATTTGTATCAGCTTATGTTGATTTTCTTTGTTCACAAAAAGTGTAAACAAAACTGTTATTAGTATGTTAATAACATTATATCTTCCTATTTTTGGTAAAATGAACTATAATAAAAAAACTGTTTTTCTTGCTATTTTATTGCCTATACAAGTGATTTTCATAAACTTTATAAGTAATAAAACAAACTTAATTGAAGAATATTATTCTAATGGAATATATCCTTACATATCCAGATTTTTACGTTTAATTTTTGGTTGGTTACCTATTTCCTTTGGGGACCTTATGGGTTTGATTTTAATATGTTTATTTGTATTTGAAACTTACAAATTGATTAAACAAAGACTCCGTAATTTACTGAAAAAATCAATACGTTTTATTGCATTTCTTTCAATTATTTACGGTTTTTTTTATGTAGCCTGGGGACTAAACTATTTTCGGGAACCTCTTGCTAAGAAACTTAACTTAAAATCTTCTAAATATACTACTGAACAACTCATTGAAACGACAAGTAGTTTTATTGATATTTTAAATAGTATTCAAACTACTATTTCGGGAAATGATACAGTTAAAATTATTGTTCCTTACACAAACAAAGAAATCTATAATAAAGTTTCTAATGCTTACACAAATCTGAGCACTCAATTTCCTATATTGGAATATAAAAGTCCATCAATAAAAAATTCTATTGTTAGTTTATTCCAATCCTATAATGGAACTTCAGGATACTTAAATCCTATTACTGGAGAAGCACAAGTAAATAGTATGATTCCTAAAGCAGGAATGCCTGCAACTGCTTGCCATGAAGTTGCTCATCAAATCGGTTGGTCTGCAGAAAATGAAGCGAATTTTATAGGCTTTTTGGCGTCAGTAGCTAGTGATGATATATATTTTAAATATTCTGGATACAGAATGGCATTAAGATATTGTATTAGAGAACTTCGAAAAAGAGAACCGGAATTATTCAAACAATACTGGTTAAAAATCAATAAAGGTATACGGAAGGAACTTAAAGACAATTATGACTTTTGGAAACAATTTGAAAACCCTATTGAACCATACCTGAAAAAAGGGTATAATTCATATCTTAAAGCAAATAATCAAACTAAAGGTATTGAGTCTTATAGCTATGTCGTAGATTTGTTAATTGCATACAAAGAACAAAATAAACCATGAAAAAAGTAAATCTTATTTTAGCTGTAATTTCTATTTTAATAACATCTTGTAATTCTAATTATAACTTTGACAAAGATTTCAATTGTAATGTCAATACTCCAAATGGTTTGGAAGAGGTAATTGATTTTAAAAACAATTTTGTAATTGAATTACCAAAAAATTGGAAGACTAATTTATATTATGACGATGCAGTTTCGTCGGTTTATTCAGCAGATACAACTAAAACACTAACTAACTCGATTATCCTTGACGCCTCATTTGTTTTCAATCCAATTAACATAGATGACTCATTTATTGAAAGAATAAAGAAAGAAAATCTAAAGATGAAATTAATTGAATTAAAATCTAAAAAAATTCGATTTAATAAAGGTGAAGGATATTACAATTTAACCAAGGGAAAACAAGGCAAGTTTGATTACCACGTGTTAAATATTTTCTCAAAGGCTGATCGAGGGTTTTTACATGCAAAAACTGAAATTTATGGAGATTCATTAGTTAATGAAAGAATCTGTACTGCACTAAAATTAATTGAAAAAATACATTTGAAATAAGTTATTTTTGAACTTTAAAAATAAAAGAATGAACAAACAGCATATAATTGACAGATTTGTAAAATATGTAACGATTGATACGGAATCTGACCCAAACAACCCTAAGTTTCCAAGTACTGAAAAACAATGGAATTTAGCTCGTATTTTAGAACAGGAGCTTAAAGAAATTGGAATGAAAGATGTAGAATTAGATGAGAACTGTTATTTAATGGCCTCGTTACCAAGTAATATTGATTATGATGTTCCAACCATTGGTTTTGTGGCACACATCGATACAAGTCCAGATTTCACAGGAGCAAATGTAAAACCTCAAATTCACCACGACTATGATGGAGAGGATATTATTTTAAATAAAGAGCAAAATATTGTTTTATCTCCATCATATTTCGAAGATTTATTGCAATACAAAGGTCAAACAATTATTACAACTGACGGAACAACTTTATTAGGTGCTGATGATAAAGCTGGTGTTACAGAAATTGTTTCTGCGATGGAATATTTAATTCAAAACCCAGACATTAAACATGGTAAAATCAGAATCTGTTTTACACCAGATGAAGAAGTTGGAAAAGGTGCTCATAGATTTGATGTGGAAAAATTTGGTGCACAATGGGCTTACACAATGGATGGAAGTCAGATTGGTGAATTAGAATATGAAAACTTCAATGCAGCTGGAGCCGTTGTTACAGTTAATGGTAAAATTGTACATCCAGGATATGCAAAAGGAAAAATGGTAAATTCTATGACCATTGCTAGCGATTTCATCAAAGCTTTACCAGAAAACGAAGTTCCTGAAAAAACAACAGGTTATGAAGGGTTCTTCCATTTACATTCAATGGAAGGAAAAGTTGAACAAACTGTTTTAAAATATATCATTAGAGACCATGATTTGAATCTTTTTAATGAACGTAAAGAATTAATGCTTTCTACCGCTAAGAAATTAAATGAGCAATTAGGAAAAGATGCAATTCAGGTTCAAATTAAAGATCAATATTTTAATATGAAAGAAAAAGTTGAACCTGTAATGTATATTGTGGATATCGCTGAAGAAGTGATGAAAGAAATGAACATTACACCTTTAATTAAGCCAATACGTGGAGGAACCGACGGTTCACAGCTGTCATATATGGGACTACCTTGTCCGAATATATTCGCTGGAGGTCATAACTTTCATGGGAGATATGAATATGTGCCTGTGGAATCCATTATGAAAGCAAGTCAAGTAATTGTAGGAATTGCTCAAAAAGTTAGTGAAAAATTCAAATAATAAATTTTGTAAATATCTAAAAATGAAAAAACTCCAGTCCTAGACTGGAGTTTTTAATTAACCTCCCATTAAAATAAAATCAATAACTAATAACGAATTGATATTCATTTCAAAGCAAATATAAGCGTTGTAGCACAATAAAAACAAGCTATTTTGTTGTTTTTTTCTTAAATTAACATCTCGTATATTATTTTACACAAAATTGAATTGTGTTATATTCTCCAATTTCATTTTTTTTCCTTCTGTTATCTACTACTTTTGACGCCTTAAATTGAATAAAATGGATAGAAATTTACTTTTAGAACTGGCTAAAAAACATGGTAGCCCATTATATGTTTATAACACTGATAAAATAACATCTCAATATAAACGTATTACCAAAGCATTTTCTAAAGTAAAAAACATAAAGATAAACTACGCTACTAAAGCATTATCTAATGTTAATATATTGAAGGTGTTTAATCAATTGGGAAGTGGATTGGATACAGTTTCAATCCAAGAAGTTAAACTTGGATTATTAGCTGGTTTCGAGCCCAAAGATATCATCTATACTCCAAATGGAGTTTCTTTAAAAGAAATAGAAGATGTAGCGAAACTCGGTGTTCAAATCAATATAGACAATTTATCAATTTTGGAATTATTTGGTCAAAAGCATCCAGGAATTCCTGTTTGTATTAGAATAAATCCGCATGTGATGGCTGGAGGAAATTCTAAAATCTCTGTCGGACATATCGACTCAAAATTCGGAATATCAATTCACCAAGTGCCACATATTAAAAGAGTTGTCGAAAATACTGGAATGCATATTAACGGAATACATATGCATACTGGATCTGACATTTTAGATGTAGATACTTTTTTAATGGCAACTGAGATATTGTTTGATGTTGCTAAACAGTTTAATAATATTGACTTTATTGATTTCGGGAGTGGGTTTAAAGTTCCATATAAAAAAGGAGATATTGCTACTAATATCGAAGATTTAGGGAAACATTTGACTAAAAGATTTAATGATTTCTGTAAAGAATATGGCAAAGATTTAACTTTAATGTTCGAGCCTGGAAAATTCTTAGTAAGTGAAGCAGGATATTTCTTAGCATCTGTAAATGTGATCAAACAAACAACATCAACTGTGTTTGCGGGAATTGATAGTGGTTTAAATCATTTAATTCGTCCTATGTTCTACGGTTCTTACCATAAAATAGAAAACTTGTCAAATCCTAAAGGAAGAGAGCGCTTTTACAGTATTGTAGGCTACATTTGCGAAACTGATACTTTTGGCACCAATAGAAGATTAAACGAAATCCGTGAAGAAGATGTGCTATGTTTTTCTAATTCTGGCGCCTATTGTTTCTCAATGGCATCCAATTATAATTCTAGATATCGTCCTGCGGAAGTTATGATTCATCAAGGTAAAGATTATGTAATTCGAAAAAGAGAAACTTTTGAAGATATCCTCAAAAATCAAGAACTTGTAATTTAAAATAAAACTCTGACCGTACAGTCAGAGTTTCTTTTTTATATAATTAATAATCCCCTAAAAAATTATATAAAGTATGTAAATGTTCAAACAAATATCAGTTAATATTTAATTTAACCCACAGGAAAAACACCCTATATTCTATTTCTAAGATATTTTTAACCCAAAAAAAAGTACATCATACGATGTACTTTTTGTCATAATAATATTATGCTGTTACTATTTCTCAGCTACTACCTCAAAAGTAATATCTACAACTACAGATCTGTGTAAACGAACGGCAGCATTATACTTACCTAATCTTTTCACATTTCCACCAGTAACTTTAATAAATTTCTTATCAATCTCAGTACCTTGTTTAGCTAAAGCTTCTGCAACATCAATGTTATTTACAGAACCGAATAACTTATCACCAGAACCAACTTTAGAAGCGATTTTGATTTCATATCCTTTAACTGTTTCAGCTACCTTGTTAGCATCTTCAACTAATTTAGCTTCTTTAAAAGCACGTTGCTTTAAGTTTTCAGCTAATACTTTTTTAGCAGAAGAAGTAGCTAAAATTGCATATCCTTGAGGTATTAGGTAATTACGACCGTAACCATTCTTTACAGTTACTACATCATCTTTAAAACCTAAATTTTCTACGTCTTGTTTTAATATCAATTCCATGTTTCTACTTCTTTATTATTTTAACATATCACCAACGTATGGCATTAAAGCTAAGTGACGAGCTCTTTTAATTGCTTGCGCTACTTTACGTTGATATTTTAATGAAGTTCCTGTTAAACGTCTTGGTAAAATTTTACCTTGTTCGTTTACTAAGTACATTAAGAAATCAGGATCTTTGTAATCGATATACTTAATTCCATTTCTTTTGAAACGACAGTATTTAGCTTCCTTTTTAGTTTCAATGTCAAGCGGAGTTAAGTAACGTACTTCTCCCTGCTTGTTTCCTTTTGCTTGTTGTTCAATTGATGACATAATTGATTACTTTTTTGCAGATTTAACTCGTTCTCTTCTCTTTTCAGCCCAAGCAGCAGCATGTTTGTCTAACTTTACAGTTAAATAACGCATAATGCTATCGTCGCGTCTAAATTCTAATTCAAACGGAGAGATAACCTCACCAGCTACTTTGTACTCAAATAAGTGATAGAAACCACTTTTTTTCTTTTGAATTGGATAAGCTAATTTCTTAAGCCCCCAATCTTCTTTGTGGATCATTTCTGCACCTTTAGAAACCAAATAGTCTTCGAACTTTTTTACTGTTTCCTTTATCTGACCTTCAGATAAAACGGGATTCAAAATGAAAACAGTTTCGTAATGATTCATAATTATTAATTTATTTTTAAGCCTGCAAATATACTAGTTTTTCCCTTTATAACATAATTATGTAAATTTATTTTACATTTTTAGTATCTTTCCATAACAAAACCCTTTCTAATGGAAATTCCAGAAATACCAAATTTAATACATTACGCAATACCTGTGTTTGTAATTACAGTGATTATTGAAGCTATTTTAACTGTAAAAATTAAACTCGATGAATACGAGTTTAAGGATGCCTTTACCTCGATTTCCATGGGATTAGGAAATGTTGCCATTGGTTTACTAACAAAAGGTGTAACTCTTGCTCTTTTTATATGGTTATACCAATTCCGATTAATAACGATTCCATTTACTTGGTGGGCTTGGTTTATTTTATTGTTTGCCGAAGATTTTGTGTATTATTGGAATCACAGAATAGCCCACGAAAGCAGATTGTTCTGGGCCAGTCATATTGTACATCATTCTTCACAGAAATACAATTTAAGTACAGCGCTTCGTCAAACTTGGACAGGTAGTTTTTATACATTTATTTTTTGGTTACCTCTTATTATCATTGGATTTCATCCAGTAATGGTATTGGTTCAGATGAGCATTAGTTTATTATATCAATATTGGATTCATACGGAATTAATTACTAAACTTCCAAACTGGTTCGAGGCTATATTTAATACACCTAGTCATCATAGGGTTCATCATGCAACAAACCCTCAGTATTTAGACCGAAATCACGCAGGAATATTTATCATTTGGGATAAACTCTTTGGTACCTTTGAACCAGAAGTTGAAAAACCAATTTATGGTTTAGTTAAAAATATTGAAACCTATAATCCTGTAAAAGTTGCTTTTATGGAATGGTATCATATGTTGAAAGATGTTTTTAGTAGTAAAACTTCAGTGGCTAAAAAGATATTATACCTTTTAAAACCTCCAGGATGGAGGCACGATGGTACGGGAATTCTTTCAACAGATTTAAGAAAAAAATGGGAACAAAAACAAAAAAGAGAGCAATAAAACTCTCTTTTTTTAATTTATATCAAAACGTAAACCTAACGAAATATTTCTAATATTCGTGTTTTGAAAAAGTGGATTTAAATCGTATTTAGCATATAGACCTATTCCTTTATAAGCAATGTATGCACTTAATCCATAATTGACAGTATTCATATTGAAATTTGCCTTTTGTACTTCCTCTACTGTAATTCCTTGTTCGTTCACATATTCTAAATATTGACGTGTTCCTAATTTAAACCCAAAGAAACCTCCTAATCCAATTCTTACATCTTGATGAGTTCTATCGACAATCTCATCATCTGAATACACCCTGTTCTTTGAAAAATCCAATTCAAAATGCATTGGAAAAGTCATTTGAACATGACGTAATCGACTTTCGGTTAACGAATTTGGATTGACTACTAAATTCGTTTCATCTCCATTCACCTCATGAAATCTATTATTATCAGCTCTTAAATTATTCCATAAAAATGAAAATCCGTACTTAAAATATGCTTTTGAAGGTTGTTTTGATAACCTGGTTTTCCATGTAAAACCAAGCTCATAGAAATGTGATTGCCAAAACCTGTAATCTGAACTATTCAAAGAACCAAAATCATTATTAACGAGAACATTGTTTACACCCAGTGCAAATACAAACTGGGTAGTTGTTCTTTTGTTTCTTCGACGCCTTTTTGTAAACCACGAACTATCGTCGCTGTCATCATCGTCTTCAAACATTTTAAAACGGAACGTTCTCTTTCCTATTGTAAATGTATCATAGTCTTCGTCATCTTCACTTGCTATTCTACCATCGGTTTTATCTTGAACTAATTCTTGTAATTTTTGCTCTTGAATGCTTACTAGTTTTTCAATTTGACCAGCATGGTATGCGGCAGCTTCTTTCTTTAACTTTTCAGCTTCAGTAAACTCTATTTTTTTATTGTCGAGCTTCTCATTAATTTGTTTTACTTTTCTCTTTAAAGAATCTTTGTGCACCTTTGTAATCCTCTCTATTTCCTTTGATATTTTACTCACCTCTTTCTCAAATGTTTTCTCTTGAGCTTGGGCATAAGTTGTGCCTAGAAGCACCAATAAAATTAGTATTCTTTTAATCATTTTTAAATTTTTAAGTTTATTAAATTTTCCTTTGGCTGACTGCCTATTGTTAAGTACTTATTTGTTTCTGTTTGCTACAGCAACTATTATATCCGATATTTTTCTTCCTAAATTATTTTTGAAATTTCCTTGATAAGCATCATCTTCAATTGAACGTTCTACTTCAGCAAGAATTATTTCTGGATTAATTTCTAAGTTAGATTTGTTCAACTTTATTTTTATACTATCCAGAACATCACTTCTTTTCATTTTCAAATTTACATAGTATTCTTTTACTTCATCTGGTGAATGCGTCACGGCAAAAAGTAAATCTTCTGCATTTACCTTTACACGTCTGATGGATTTATTCTCAGCTATTGATTCAATATTTTTATTTTCACTTGTAATTGCAACAACTTCCATATTGCTCTCGACTGGTTCTATTTTCTTATTTACATGAACAATTTCTAGCTTCTTTTTAACTGAACTATCTATTATGTTAGGCTTTATAAATTTATTTTCTCTATCAACCTGAGTCTCCTTTGAGGTTACTTCAATATCATTTTGTTTTTCATTATCAACTTCAACCACTAAAGTATTTTTCTCCTCATTTATATTTTCTGGAACTGTTACAATTATTTGTTCTTCGAATGACTTATTCTTAATTTCTTCTATTTGATTTGTATTTAATCCAAAGAAAATACCAAATAACAGTATAATACTTGCTGCAATACTTATGAAATGATAATATTTCTTTTTTGATTTACCTTTTTGTTCATCCATCATGCTCTCTAATCTTTCCCATGATGAACCCGATGGAGTTATCACTCTATCGTTAAATTTCTCTTTTATAATTTGATCTATCTTATTTTCCTCCATGACTCACTTCATTCAATTTAATATAATTAGTTTGCAACCATTTTCTTGCTTTGAATAATTGCGACTTCGATGTACTTTCTGAAATATTAAGTTTCTTGGCAATTTCAGCATGTTTGTAACCTTCGATAGCATATAAATTAAAGACCATTTTATATCCTTCGGGTAATTGATCTATAAGACATTGAATATCTTCAACAGAAGTATTTTCAAGATTTTCAGTTGATAATTCTGAAAATAAATAATCTTCATCAGTATATTGAATTACATTTCTTTTTCTAAGATATGTAATACAAGTATTAACCATAATTCTACGAATCCATCCTTCAAAACTTCCTTCATTTTTAAAAGATTTAATATTCGTAAAAACTTTTAAAAACCCTGAAAGCATTAAATCTTCTGCATGATGTAAATCTTTAACATACTGCCTACAAACACCTAACATTTTGGGTGAATACATTTCAAACAATTGTTTTTGTGCATCTCTATTCTGTTTTTGTGCTTTCTCGATTAAAGAAGCTTGAGTAGTATGTAGAGAAATTATCTTCAAAGTTTTCTGTTAATATTGTCTCACAAATATAAAGACGAGAGCATTTTAAATTTGGTTGCCCGAAGATGAAAAAAAATTAAAAAATATAAAAACCTTCTAGTGAGGGCTAGAAGGTTTAAACGTCACTTGATCGAAGCAGTAGTGACCGAAGGGGGAATGAAGTTAAATTTTTACTATGATAAAATTAATCAAATCTTTGTTTTATAATACAGGAAAACCCCCCTTTTAAACACTTAAATACTAATTATTCTGTTTAAGATTCAACTATTTCTACAAGAATAAAAAAAACATATAAAAAACTGATTAACAAATACTTAAAACAATCAATAACACAAAAAAAACATCAACAAACACAAAAAATGCTAAACATGTTTAATGATTTTAATTTATTTCTAAACCGTTTAAAATTAATCTGAATAAAAAAATGAATTTTATAGAAAATTAGTAAGCATCAATATCCACGATAAATCGTATTGGACGAAACTCTTTCACCGCCTCAAATGTGGTTTTTATTTTTTGAAGGTGTTCTTTTGTTTTAGCTAATGATTGTTTCGGTGGAATTTTAATCATTAAATTCTTAATGTATTGATTTCTCACTCTTGAGACAGCTGGTGCAGTTGGTCCCAAAACATTTTCAAAAAAAACATTCTGTAAAGCTCTTGCTAACCAATTTATACCCTCATTTACCTTTGTGTAGTCTCTGTGCTTTAAAGTTATTTTAATTAACCTATAATAAGGAGGATAATGATATTGCCAACGATCTTGTAATTGTTCAGCATACATTTCTCCATAACTATTGGTTGAAACTTGCTGAAGTATTTGATGATATGGATTATAGGTTTGAATCGCAACCATTCCCTGCTTCTGTGACCTACCAGCTCTTCCAGAAACTTGTACCATTAACTGAAAAGCTCTTTCATGCGCTCGGAAATCAGGATAATTTAACATGGTATCGGCACTTAGGATACCTACTAATAAAACATTATTAAAATCTAAACCTTTCGATAACATTTGTGTACCGACTAAAATATCGATTTCTTGAGATTCAAAAGATTCAATTATTTTCTGATAACCAAACTTCCCTTTAGTCGTATCAGAATCCATACGACCAATATTATGATTTGGAAACAACTCTTTTAATTCTAGTTCAATCTGTTCTGTTCCGAAACCTTTTGTATCAAGAGTACTGTTTCCACAAGCCCCACAACTATTTGGCATTGCTCTTTGATAGTGACAATAATGACACTTTAGCTGATTATTGTATTTATGATAAGTCAAACTCACATCACAATTTGGACATTGGGGAGAATGTCCACAAGTTGTACATTCTACAATAGGAGAAAATCCGCGTCTGTTTTGAAATAAAATTATCTGTTTCTTTTCCTCCAAAACCTCATTCATTAATTGAATTAAACGATCAGAAAAATGACCAACCATTTCTTTCTTACGTCTTTTCTGCTTGATATCAATTAATTCAATTTTTGGCATTTGAACATTTCCGTGTCGCCTATTCAAATGAACCAATCCATATTTGTTTTGAGTTGCGTTGAATTTTGTCTCGATAGATGGTGTTGCCGAACCTAGTAAAATTTTAGCTTTATGCAATTTTCCTAAAACCACAGCTGCATCTCTCGCATTGTATCTAGGCGATGGTTCAAATTGTTTGTAAGAAACCTCGTGTTCTTCATCAACAATGATTAAACCTAAATTTGAAAACGGAAGAAAAATAGTAGATCGTGCTCCTAATATTATTTGAGCTTTTACTTTATTATTTAATACATTATTCCAAACCTCTACTCTTTCATTTACAGAATATTTCGAATGAAAAACAGAAATCTGATTTCCAAAATAATTTTGTAAACGCTTAATAATTTGAGTTGTTAAAGCAATTTCAGGTAATAAAAACAAAACTTGTTGTCCGGTTTCTAAAACCTTTTTTATAAATTTTGTATATACTTCAGTTTTTCCAGAACTGGTCACACCATGCAGCAATGTAATATCATGTTCTTTAAAACTCTCTTCAATTTCATCTAAAGCTTTCACTTGATATTCATTCAAGTTCTTCAGAGGATTTTCATCTCCCTTAAACTGAACTCTATCCGTTTGGATATGATAAAACTCAAAAACTTCTTTATCAACTAGGGCTTTTATGATTTGTGCAGAGACACCTGATTTTTCCGACAATGTCTTTGCTTTAATTGGCTTCTTTTCCGTTTTTAATTGAAAAAATGTTAATACAACATCTCTTTGTTTTTTAGCTCTTGAAAGCTTTGAAAGTAATTCTTGTAGACTTTCGTCCGATTGATAATCTTTATGCAGTCGAACATACTTCACCAATTTCGGTTTGTAAGTTTCATAAATTTCTTCTTTCACATATAAAACCGACTTTTCTATTAATCGATTAATAATAGGAAGAACTTTCTTTCTATCTAAAACTTCAGCTATTTCATGCAGTGTTAATTGAGATTGTCTTTGTAGCGCTTCATAAATCAGATATTCTTCATCAGTTAGAATATCAATATCTGTGAAAGATTCATTTCTATATATAATTGTTTCACTTTCTAAAAGAAAGGCAGAAGGAACCGCCGCTCTGTAAACATCTCCTAAAGAACACATGTAATATGAAGAGATCCATTGCCAATGTTTTAATTGTTTTTCGGTAACAATTGGACTTTCATCTAAAATTTGATGAATTTCTTTTGCCTCATAAAGAGTTGGAGCCGTTTGATGGATATTTAATACTAATGCCGAATACATTTTAGACTTTCCAAAAGAAACCGCTACTCTCATTCCTGTTTTTAAGAAATCAGCTTCTTCTTTAGTTACCGAATACGTGAAGGTTTTTTGTATCGGAATTGGTAATATGACATCAATAAAATAAATGGCTAAACAATTTAAATCTAATTCAAAACTAAGCAAAATTCACTACATTGTGCTTATAATACCTAGAAATTATGACAGCTAATCAATGGAAACAAAAAGGAGAATTTGTTAAAATATTTGATAATGAAGTTTTTGTTATTGATGAAGGAAAACACAACGATAAAACCATGGTAATTTTGCATGGATATCCAACGTCATCATTTGATTACTATAAAGTATTAGATAATCTTACAAGTGAGTATCGTGTCATAATTCATGATCATTTAGGATTTGGTTTTTCGGATAAACCTAAAAACTTTTCATACTCCTTAATTGAACAAGCAGATATTGCATTACAATTATGGAAAACTCTCGGGGTTAATGAATTTACCCTACTCGCACACGATTATGGAACTAGCGTAGCCACTGAAATAATAGCCAGACATAATAAGAAGCATATAACAGTAAACATTGAAAAACTAATTTTATGTAACGGAAGTATGCATATTGAACTCTCTCAATTACGCTTTATTCAAAAATTACTTAAAAATAAGTTTACTGGAAAGTACGTCGCTAAATTGTCCAACGAATTCATATTTACAAAGAATATCCGAAATGTATATTTTGATAAGCAAAAGGTAACCAATGAAGAATTAAAAGAAATGTGGCAACAATTAATCTATAATGAAGGAAAAGATATAATTCACCGACTATCGAACTACATTAATGAACGTTATTATTTCTGGCATAGATGGATTGGAGCACTAAAAGAAACTGAGCTTGAAACCAAAATAGTTTGGGCTAAAAACGATCCGGTTGCTGTATTCAAAATAGCAGAACTACTTTCAACAGAAATTAAAAATAATAAATTATTTCCTCTAGAAAACTCAGGACATTTTCCTATGTTGGAAACTCCTAAAGAATGGATTAACTTGGTATTATCTAACTAATTTTACTCCAAATACCACTGGTACGTTGTAACTGTGTTAGTCTTTTTAAAACCACAGAATTTTCTTTAGAGGATAAACTAGGATCATCATTTAATAACTTAATTGCCGCTTGTCTCGCTTGAAATAAAATTGGACTATCTTTAACTACATCTGCAATTTTCAGATTTAAAACTCCACTTTGTTGCGTTCCCATAATATTTCCTGGACCACGTAATTTCAAATCAACTTCCGCTATTTTAAATCCATCTGAGGTTTCAACCATTGTTTTTAATCGAGTTTTAGCATCCGAAGACAACTCAAAACTTGTAAGTAAAATACAATAACTTTGATCTGCTCCACGACCGACCCTACCTCGTAACTGGTGTAACTGACTTAAACCAAATCGCTCTGAACTTTCAATAACCATAACCGAGGCATTAGGAACGTTAACTCCTACTTCAATAACTGTGGTTGCTACCATTATTTGCGTTTCACCTCGCACAAACCGATCCATTTCATAGTCTTTATCAGCAGGCTTCATTTGTCCGTGAACAATACTAATTTGATATTTTGGTGAAGGAAACTCTCTTGAAATACTTTCATAACCATCCATCAAATCTTTATAATCCATGGCCTGAGATTCTTGAATTAAAGGGTAAACAACATAAACTTGTCTACCTTTTTCTATTTCATCTTTTAAGAATTTAAAAACTCCTAATCGATGACTATCATATCGATGAACCGTTTTTACAGCTTTTCTTCCAGGAGGAAGTTCATCAATTACAGAAATATCTAAATCACCATAAACTGACATCGCCAATGTTCTAGGAATTGGAGTTGCCGTCATTACTAAAACATGAGGCGGAATACCATTCTCTGAACTTTTATTCCATAATTTACTTCTTTGAGCAACTCCAAAACGATGTTGCTCATCAATAATAGCTATACCTAATCTTTTAAACTGAACTTTATCTTCAATAATCGCATGCGTTCCAATGAGTATATGAATTGAACCATTCTCTAATCCTTCATGAATTTCTCTTCTCTTTTTTGTTTTAGTAGAACCAGTTAATAACTCTACCCTAATTTCAGTATCTTTTAATAATTCATCAATTCCATTATAGTGTTGGGTTGCTAAAATTTCAGTTGGCGCCATTAACGTTGCCTGAAATCCATTATCAATGGCTAACAACATCACCAATAGTCCAACTATTGTTTTCCCTGAACCAACATCTCCTTGTAATAAACGATTCATTTGAGCACCATTCCCTAAATCTTTACGTATTTCTTTCAGTACTCTTTTTTGCGCATTGGTTAAATCAAATGGTAAGTGATTATTGTAAAAATCTGTAAAATACGCTCCTACATTCTCAAAAACAAAACCTTTAATTTTTGATTTATTGATCATCTTTTTCACGAGTAATTGAAGCTGGATAAAAAATAATTCCTCAAACTTCAATCTGTATTGGGCCTTAGCCAATAGTTCTTGATCCTTCGGAAAATGTATATTTAATATGGACTCTTTTTTGTCTAATAATTTATAAGTACTTCTAAAATCTGGAGAAAAACTCTCTTCAATCCCTTCAAAAGTTTGCTGTAATAAATTCTGCATCATTGTTCGCATTAATTTATTACTCATTCCCTTATTTGTTAACTTTTCTGTGGAAGAATACATTGGTTGCATCGCTGTTTGTAGTTTCTTTTTATATTCTGAAACTAATTCCATTTCAGGATGCGCCATACTGGCCGTGTTATTGTACCAATTCAATTTACCATAAACAACATAAGGAACATTCATTTTTAAATTATCTTTTATCCACTTTGCTCCTTTAAACCAAACCAATTCCATGTGCCCAGTTGCATCGGCAAAAGTAGCTACTAACCTACTACCTCTTTTTTGTTTTACAGTTTTAATTCCAGTTATTTTTCCTACAACTTGAACTTCAGCAGTATTCTTATGCAATTGGTTAATTGTATAAAACTGTGTTTTATCAATATAGCGATATGGAAAAAAATGAAGCAAATCGTTACAAGTACGAATTCCCAGCTCAGAGGACAACAATTCTGCTCTTGCAACACTAACTCCTTTAACGTATGTAATTGGTTGATTTAAATTCATGCATAACGAAAATACAAAAACCCAATAAATCGTAGTATCTTTGCCGTCCTAAATATAACAAATGAGGTTACATAGAAATCTAGTTTTTGCAGTAATTGACAGTATTAGAGACATTTTCAACGAAGGAGTTTATGCAGATAAAGCAGTAGAAACTGCGTTGCGTAGAGATAAAAGATGGGGAGCAAGAGATCGTAAATTTGTTGCGGAAACTATCTATGAAATAGTTCGATGGAAGCGTCTTTATGCAGAAATCGCTAACGTAAAAGAACCTTTTTCTCGTCAAGATTTATGGCGTTTATTTTCAGTATGGTGTGTTTTAAGAGGAATTCAATTGCCAGATTGGAATCAAATTGAACCAACTCCTACCAGAAGAATTAAAGGAAAATTCGATGAATTATCAAGAATTCGAAAATTTAGAGAAGCAATACCTGATTGGATTGATAATTTAGGACTTGAAGAACTTGGAGAACAAGTTTGGACCAAAGAAATTGCTTCTTTAAATAAACAAGCTGAGGTTATATTAAGGACAAATACACTAAACACTTCAAAAGAAATTTTACAAAAAAAATTACGTGAAGAGGGAATTGACACCGAATTTATCAACGGCTATCCTGATGCGTTAAAGTTAGTAGAACGTGCTAATGTATTTAAAACAGAATGCTTTAAAAAAGGTTATTTTGAAGTACAAGACGCTTCTTCTCAAATGGTAGCAGCTTATTTGGATGTTGAACCAGGAATGAAAGTTGTTGATACTTGTGCTGGTGCTGGCGGAAAAACATTGCACCTTGCTTCTTTAATGAAGAATAAAGGTCAGATTGTTGCAATGGATATTTACGAAAGCAAACTTAAAAAACTAAAAGTTAGAGCTCGTAGAAACAATGTTCACAATATCGATCTTAGAGTTATTGACTCTACAAAACCAATTAAAAAGTTATACAACAAAGCTGATAGAGTTTTAATTGACGCTCCTTGTTCTGGATTAGGAGTTATTAGAAGAAACCCTGATAGTAAGTGGAAATTACAACCTGAATTTCTAGACAATATCAGAAAGGTACAACAAGATGTACTACAAAGTTATTCAAGAATGGTAAAAACTGGCGGTAAATTAGTTTATGCTACTTGCTCTGTACTACCATCTGAAAATCAAAATCAAGTTAAACAATTTTTAGCATCAGAATTAGGAAAGGATTTCACTTTTGTGTCAGATAAAAAAGTGCTTTCTCATGAATCTGGTTTTGATGGATTTTACATGGCCCTTTTACAAAAAAAATAAAAAATGATTAAAAAATTACTTTCAGTTTTTTTAGGATTAGTTATCGTTGCTATTAATGCTCAACAGAGTTATTATAATGATGTTGACTTAACAAAATCGGGATTAGCTTTAAAACAAGAGTTGGCGACAAAAATTATAAACACCCACGGTAATCAATTAGATTATACACCAGATGTTTGGGAAGCTTGTAAAGTGACTGATGTAAATCCTGATAACTCGAGTCAAGTTATTTTAATTTATGGATATTCGAGTTCAGGAACAACAGCTAGAACAAGAGGAATTAATGATAATGGTGGAAACTCAGGTGATTGGAATAGAGAGCATACATATCCAAGAAGTTTAGGAAATCCAAATTTAGGCTCTTCTGGTCCAGGATCAGATGCTCATCACTTACGCCCATCAGATGTTCAATACAACAGTCAAAGAGGGAACAAAGCATTCGCAGATGGATCAGGAAATTCTGGTGATGTTGCTGGCGGTTGGTATCCTGGAGATGAATGGAAAGGTGATATTGCAAGAATGATGATGTACATGTATTTACGTTATGGAGATCGTTGTTTACCTAGTACTGTTGGTGTAGGAAGCTCTTCTGCAACTCCAGATGATATGATTGATTTATTTTTGGAATGGAATGCGGAAGATCCAGTTTCAACGATTGAAGATAATAGAAATAATTACCACGAAAATATTGCTAATCAATATGCTCAAGGAAACAGAAATCCGTTTATTGATAATCCGAATTTAGCAACTCAAATTTGGGGTGGTCCAGCGGCAGAAAATAGATGGGCTACTGCGAGTATAAATGATATTAGAATATTAGCTGATGTAAAGGCATTTCCTAATCCATCTTACAATGGAAATATCACAATTACGACTTCAAAATCTAATATTACTGAAATCAAGATTTTCTCTATTTTAGGAAAAGAAGTGTATTCTGAAAAGAATCCTACTTTGCTAAATAACAGACTTACAATTGGAAGTTTAACAAGTGGACTTTACATTCTAAAGATAAGTAGTGATGTAAACTTTACCACCAAAAAAATTATCATCAATTAATAAAAAAGTGCTTTTTTATGGTACTTTTTTAATTTGTTTAACTACTATTTTATTTTAAAGGATATTTCAATAAAAATCAATCTTCATTAAATAAACTCTTATTTACAATACAGTGATGTTAATTATTTGTTTTTTGAATTAAAAACATCAAATTAAAATTAAATAACAAGTATAAAAAAAGCTCGAGACTATTAAAATCTCGAGCTCTTTCAATCAACTATCAAAAACTAACTAATCACTAACTTTAAGTAAGTAATCTATATAATTGACGAGTTAATTTCAAAGTTGTTACATGTTTCAAAAAGCATTAACTTTTATTTAAGAGTATTATCTCAATATTATACCAATTTTCAAAACTCTTTAACATTTACTGATTTCCTAAAATAATTGGCATTCCACTTTTACCCGAACCAATAAGTACAACTTTACTATTTGATGATTCAGATAATTTAAGAGTTGCTTCAATACCTTTTTCTTGTAAAATCTTGTCAGTTAATGATGCACTTAATATTTTATTTGCTGCTGCTTTACCTTCTGCATCAATTCTTTGACGTTCTGCTTCTTTTTTAGCTTTTGCTAATCTAAACTCGTATTCCAAAGCTTCTTGTTCTTGCTTTAGCTTTCTTTCAATTGCCTCTTTAATTGTTTTAGGTAATTGAACATCTTCAACTAACACTTTATTAACCTTGATGTATTGATCCTCTAACTCCTTACTCACTTCTTCCAGAATCTCCTTTTCAATGACATCTCTTTTACTAGAGTATAGTTGTTCTGGAGTATATCTACCAACTACACTCCTTGCGGCTGCATTTATTGCTGGATCAAGAATATCACGAATATAATCTCTTCCTCTAGTTTTGTGTAAATATCCAAGGTTTTTAAATTCTGGTTTAAACCAAACTGTTCCATTCACAGTAACTTCTAATCCATTTACAGAAAGTACTTTCATTACATCTGAAATAGATTGTTGTTTTACATTATAAACGTATACATTATTCCAAGGAGCAATAATATGGAATCCTTCACCTAATGGTTCCTGATCAGGATCAACACCACCAAAAAATCTCCAAACAACTCCAGCTTCACCAGATTTAATTGTTTCGGTTGATTTAATTAAAAAAATAAATAAAAAGATAAGAAGTGGGATTATAAACACTCCTTTTTTCGGAAAATCAAAATTTGCTTGTCTACTCATAATTCTTTGTTTTATTGCTTATTTAATCGTTCTTTAACGTACTCTATCTCTGTTTTACCATGTGCAACAGGATTACCTTTATCATCTAAACTTACCATGATGATTTTATCAATTGTGATAATATCTTTTCTTGTCAATTTGTTTCTAACGGTACAGTTTAGTGTTATAGATGTTCGTCCGAATTTCACAACATCAATTCCTATTTCAATGATATCTCCTTGTCTTGCCGAGCTCACAAAATCTATTTCAGACATAAATTTTGTTACTGTTTTAGGAATTTCTAATTGAATGATTGCATATAGTGCTACTTCTTCATCTATCCACTGTAATAATCTTCCTCCAAACAACGATCCATTTGGATTCAAATCTTCAGGTTTTACCCATTTTCTTGTGTGAAATCTCATTATTGTTCTATATTCTTTACTTGAAAACCGACTAACTCATTCTGTTCAAATATCGTTGTAATCTCTATCGGATTACAACATATTTCACAATCTTCAATATATGTTTCTGAAATACTTTTATCAAGTAACATCGATATCTCTTCCCAACAATAGGGACATTGAAAAAAATGTTCTAACATTAGATTTTACCGTAATATTTTCTTAAAAACCATTCCATAGATAATAACCCAACTATTAAAAATAGTAACCATTGCCATTGAATAATGCCCTCCTCTTTCTCTGTTAATTTTTGAGTTGTATAATAGTCTTTATTTTGAACTAACTCATCAATTAAATTACCCTGCTGATGACTGTAAAATAACTTTCCTTTTGAAGTGTTTGCTAACGACTGTAATTTTTTTGAATTAGCATTTGTAAATTGTTCTTCAATTTGGAAATCTGCCACTTTAAAAGTTCCTGATTTTTGAACGGTTTGTCCTTCAACAGTAACTCGATAGGAATAATCCCCTGGAATTAATCCTTCCATTTGAACTCGATAAGAATTATTCATTAACGAAAAAGGAAATACCTTCTGCTCTTTTGTTGTTTTATTTGTGATAGAAATTTGAATTGATGCCCTCGAATCAAACTTAAAGTTATTATCTAAATATAAAGCAGAAATATCAATTAATTGATTGGCCAAGTATAAATTTTCAACTTTTATATCTAATCTTTTTCTTTTTTTATTAGATGATAAATACTGAACAACATTACCGACAAAAGCATCAAAATCTTCAAAACTTTTCTCTCTCAAATAACTTGAAGCTCTCCACTTCCATATTCCTTCTCCAAATAGAACCCCAAACTTTTGCTCTCCTTTTTCAAAAGTTGAAAAAATGGATTCATCAGTCACAAAACCTTGTAATTTTTGAAATAATAAACTCTGATGATCTTTCGCTGTAATATTTCCAAATTTATCCTTTAAAGGAGGAAAATCAATAAAACCAATATCTTCTTGAATAAAAGTTAAGTAGTTTGTATTATAACTTGCTCCATAGTCTTCAGATTGATTAATGAATAATTTCTCAAAACCAAGTTCTAAAGAATTTAAAAAGCTCCAATCCGTTTTGGTTCCAGTAATTATTAAATAATTTGATTTTCGTTGGTTAAAAAATGGCTTGAAATAAATTGTAGGTTGATACACAATAACAAATTGATAATCGTCAAAATTTCCTTTAAAAGATGTGATATTTTCAATATCAACACTTCTTTGTTTATTACTTTCAATTGCTTTTTTTATAGCTCCCAAATCTGGATGTACTATTGATGTGAGAATTAAAACTTTAACCTGTTCATCAATAACTTCAACAGAAAAACTTTTATAATTATTTCTAGTATTAGGTTCATTCGTCAATTTTTCAATTCTTGCTGTGTAAAAATGAACACCTTCTTTGTTGGAATTCAAATTAGCAGTAATTGTAAGGGAATTATTCTCTTTTGAAAGTTTTACAGGTTTGGAGAAAATCTTCTGTCCTCCTTTGTAAATACTATACTCTGTATTTATTGATTTATTTCCATCATAATACAACAAAGCTTCAACTGGAAACTTATTATCGATATAACTATACTTATTAACATTTAACTGAGAAATTTTTACATCTTCATACTTTATGGTATCTCCTATTACAACAGGATAAACTGCTTGTTTAGAATTTACATACTCATAATCTTCGCCTATTGTTTGATTTCCATCAGAAACTAAAACCATCGCTCCAATAGCCTCTTTTTCTAATGAATTTATCGATTTTACAGCATTAAAAATATTGGTATGAGAATCGCTAAAAGTTAAACTATCAACTCTTTGAATATCCTTTCCAAAAGCATAATAATCAATATCGAATTTGCCATTTAAATCTCTTGCCCCCTTCAATTGAGTAATTAATTGAGACGTTTTCGCTTCTTCTTTGAAAAAAGATGTAGATAACGAGTTATCGATAAGTACTGATAATTTAGGTTTTATATTTTCAATTTCCTCAATTTTTAATTGAGGATTTATTAATAATAACAATAAAAAGAAAACACTTAAAGCTCTTAAAACAAATAACAAAATGGTTTGTTTTCCTGTTTTTTGAACCTTGAAAAAGTATTGAAAATAAGCTATTGCAACTCCAATTAATAATGATAATATGATATAGATAAGTACTTCTGTCGACACATTTTTAAATTTGAAATGTGAAGATATAAATTACCTTTAACAAACAGAAGCTTTTTAACCAATATGACCAAAATCATATTTTAAAAGTGACTTGAAATCTAACTTTACAGTAGAACTAACAATTATAAATAAACTTAAAAATACTACTGTTATAAGCACAGCAAACAAAAGGGGTTTAGGTATTGAAATGATTAACAATGAGATTAAAAAAACAAGATAAATAGCTTTGTAATTACTAGAGCTTATTTTAGTCTGTTCTCATAAATTTAAAGAAGAGTATTACAGTGATAATTCTTGCTCTTTCTTTTGCCTGATTGGCTTTTTCTCAATTAAAATATTCATCTACAGATGAAACCATTACTGAAACCATATTCCAAAATATTCTTGCTGAATAGTTTGATTAAAATTGGTATCAACATCTCTATGAACCTTTATCGGATTTCCCTTAAACTTTCGGACAAAAAACAAATTTGTTTCCCAAAAATCTGTTAGTTTTTGAATATGCGAATCCCATTCGTTTTCAGGAATTGTTTTAGTGAAGAATTCACCAATAATTTCATCAACTTTTTTTTTGTAAAAAGAATTTACTAGTAAAAACACGTCTTCTCTATTTTCAATTTGTTTTCGATTCATCCAACACTTAATTTTCTAACACAAAAGTATACTTTTACTTTCTAGGTAAATTATGACTAAAATCACATTATGATACCAATAGAATTACTTCTTAATTATGATGCAGAAATAAAATCATTTGATAAAGATGATATCATTTTTTCTGAAAACAGCAGTGCTAAAAACTATTATCAAGTAAAATGCGGTATTGTAAAAATGAGCAACTATAATGATGATGGAAAGGAGTTCATCCAGGGGATTTTTTACAAAGAACAAAGTTTTGGAGAACCGCCACTTTTTATTGATATAAATTATCCCGCAAATGCTGTTGCTATAGAAAGTTCAGAACTTTATGTTTTACCTAAGGAAAGTTTTTTCACTCTATTAAAAAATCACTCAGATATTCATTTAAATATCACAAAAAGTTTAGCAAAACGTCTGTATTACAAAGCCATTATTGCATCTGAAATAGCAAGTCAAGAACCTAGTCATAGAATCTTAAGATTTTTTGACTACCTGAAATATGATGTTCATCAATTGGAAGGTGAATTCACCTTAAAAATTGAACATACACGACAGCAAATCTCAGATTTGTTAGGTTTACGCGTTGAAACTGTTATTCGCGCAATTAAACAACTTGAAAAGCAAGGAGAAGTTAAAATTGAGAAACGTAAAGTATATCGATAAATTCATTTAAAATTAGTAAGATAAACCCTAAGTATTTGCTATTTTTGCGGTTTCAACACAACAACAACAAATGAGTTTAACAACATTAAACGCCATCTCTCCTATTGATGGTAGATACAGAAATAAGGTAGATCAATTAACCAACTATTTTTCGGAAGAAGCTTTAATTAAATATAGAGTTAAAGTAGAAATTGAATACTTTATTGCGTTATGTGAAATTCCATTACCTCAATTAACAGAGGTGAATTCGGAACTTTTTCCAGAATTAAGAAAAATTTACTCTGAATTTTCTACTGAAGATGCTTTAAAAATCAAAGAAATTGAAAGTGTTACAAATCACGATGTAAAAGCAGTTGAATATTTCATCAAAGAGAAATTTGACGCTTTAAATTTAGCGGCTTACAAAGAATTTATTCATTTCGGCTTAACTTCTCAGGATATAAATAACACTGCAATTCCTTTATCGATTAAAGACGCAATTGAGGAAGTTTATTATCCAACTTTAGATACTTTAACGGCTAAATTAGCAGAATTGTGTGAAGAATGGGAAAACGTTCCTATGTTAGCTCGTACTCACGGACAACCTGCATCTCCTACTCGATTAGGAAAGGAGCTTTTCGTTTTTGTTGAACGTATTAATCAACAGATTCTGTTTTTACAACATATTCCAAATGCCGCTAAATTTGGTGGCGCAACTGGAAATTACAATGCTCACAAAGTTGCTTATCCAAATATCGATTGGAAATCATTCGGAACTTCTTTTGTAGAAGAGCGTTTAGATTTACATCATTCTTTTCCAACAACTCAAATTGAACACTACGATCATATAGCAAGTTTATTTGACGCTATGAAACGTATCAATACAATTTTGATTGATTTAGATAGAGACATCTGGACTTATGTTTCTATGGATTATTTCAAACAAAAAATTAAAAAAGGAGAAGTTGGATCATCAGCAATGCCACACAAAGTAAATCCAATTGACTTTGAAAACTCTGAAGGAAATTTAGGAATTGCAAATGCTATTTTAGAACATTTATCGTCCAAACTTCCAGTGTCTAGAATGCAACGTGATTTAACAGATAGTACTGTTTTAAGAAACGTTGGAGTTCCATTTGGACATACAATCATTGCTTTTAAAGCAACTTTAAAAGGATTAAATAAACTTTTATTAAATAAAGAGAAGTTTGAACAAGACTTAGAAAACAATTGGGCTGTAGCTGCTGAAGCGATCCAAACAATATTAAGACGTGAAGCTTATCCTAATCCCTATGAAGCTTTAAAAGGATTAACACGTACAAATCAAAAAATAACTCAAAAATCAATCGCAGATTTTATTGATACATTGGAAGTATCTGATGCTATTAAGAGTGAATTAAAACAAATAACACCTTCGAATTATACAGGTATTTAATATGAGACTAGCTTTCCTTTTTTGTATAGTAATTTTATCATTCATTTCTTGTAAAGTAGAAACTACTGGAAATGCCGATCGCTTTAAACATGGAACATTCGAAATTCCTGCGGTTAATAACTATAGTAAAACTAAAATTATCAGAAAAGACAGTTTACAAATAGAATACTATACAAAAAAGGTAATCGTTTCTACTGATAGTTCTGTAGTTGAAAAAGAAATTAACGAAGTTGACTCGTTGTATATTACATGGAGAAATAACTTTGCTTATCAATTGAAAATCATCAATCCTAAAACTGATTTAGAAAAAGAAACCATTTTTGTCCAAATTAATAAAGTGAAAGATTCTTCATATGATTTTACTGCGCGTGTAGGATATTCCAAATACAAACAAAAAGGAACGTTGTACATCAGTCGGGAATAAATTGTTTAACAATAGAAGCGTAATAAAAATTAAAATTCTCCCTAATTCTTGGTGAAATAGAAAAAACTCCTTACTTTGCGGGTATCTTAATGAAACTCATTCGCAATAACATATCAATTCTACTGCTAGTTTTTTTTCTAGCTCCGTCAATAATACAATTGTCACACATTTTAGTTGACGATCATCATGATCATGGTGAAATTACTGTAACTGTTTCTGATGATGAGCAACAATTAAACGATAGTGAAACAGAATGTGAGTTATGTGATTTAAAAATTAACACATTTACAGTTGCATCAATCACTAACATGCAAACACTGGTATTGACAGATATTGCTTCACTTTTTGATTATTTCTATTTCTTCAAAAATGATCAAAAAACCTCGTTTTTATTAAGGGGACCTCCAAGTAAAATTTAAAATACTAGGACCATAATCCTGCTATTTTAGAATATCCAAGAGAATAAAGCTTGGATTACACACTCAAAAACATCACGTTATTTTTTCACTCAAAGTAAACATATTACTGTAATTTTTACATTTCAAATGTTTACATAAGTGGTAATCTTATGAATTTAATCTAAGATTATAAACGGTTTATAATTAGACTATAAAAATTGAATATAACGACACAATTTCATTTCTTTTTCAAGTGAATACACCATATTTAAATAGTAATATTTATACCATGTCAATAGCGTATATCAAATCGAATAGATGTATTGACACTTCCATTACTATTACCAATGTTTCTCAACAAATTAAAGAAAAGATGAGTTATTCATTTGTATTCAATGAAATGAGTGATTATAGAATGATTGTTACTGCAAAAAAAATAATTGATAGTTACATAAATATTATTAAAACATTTATTACAGTACAAAGAAAAATATACCAAATTGGAATTTCTGGTGGATATAGATTCATTTCTACACCTCAAAATGGAGTTACAAGTTTGCCAACTAGCTTAGACAAATACAATACAGAAATTTATGTAGTTTCTGAATTTAGTTTTAATGGTTTTCTTTTGTCGGCTAGTCATAACTTTAAGCTCAAATTGTATAGGATAGCAAATTATTACTTTAAATCTAGATGGAACTCGTTAAACTATGATCAAGATTTGAGTAATTATTTATCTCTTATTTGTAACATTCAATATACAGTTAACCCCAAATTTAACTATAATAAAATATCTGCCTCAACATTTATTTTATTTTTATTGGCATATTACGAAGGTGATAGGTATACTATTTGCTCATCATATAAAACTTATAATTCATACGTAGTTTTTATTAATGGTTTATGCTACAATGATGGTATTAAAAGTTCTAGAAAGAAGAATATCCAACCAGGAATTTCCAATTTTACAAACAACAACAAACTAGATAACATAATCAAATCTGATATAGAAAAAAATGCAAAACAAGCATTAAACATATTTCATCATAAATTTAAAAGCACCAAAGGAGGTTCTTTCGTTGCAACGGAAACAAGGCACCCACATGCCGCTCTGTTAAGTATAGACACTCACGTGACTTACAATTCAAATGAAAATATATTTTATCGTATACATCTTCATTAGTTGAAATAAAAAATCAAGGAGTTTAATAATTCTAGGGCTTTAATTAACTCTCCAAATTTTTAAAAAGTAAGTACTATACATACCTAGGGAAAATTGAAATAACACTTATTTTATTTTGTTGGAATTAATCAATAAAATTAAATTAAACTTCCTTGCATCACTTTTTAGTAATTAATTTTTTCTTTAGAAAAGATTATTACTGATAAACAAAAGTTCTCCTTTAGGTGTTTTGTTATAAGTTCTGTAAACTTCACCGGTGAAAAATACAAATTAAATCTTCACTATTTCTCCAAAGTTAAATATCTATGTAAATTAGATTTAATAAAAAAAACTCCTTAATTTCGTTCTCTAGGAATGAAATTTTTACGTAGATACATATCATTATCCCTAATACTTATATTGCTGGTTCCTTCAGTAATTCAATTATTACATATTACATTTGAGCAACATAATTGTGTAGAGCTTATGTACTCAACGGAGGATCATAACATTCATGATTTAGACCATGATAATTGTGATTTATGCGACTTTCATTTAAATAGTTTTACGATAAATTCTATTACCTTTTCGTCAGCAATTGTATTTATTCCTACAACTTCACTAGAGAAATATTACTACAAAATCAGAAATGCAGTATTTCAGTCTACACTATTAAGAGGTCCACCTTGTTTAGTTTAATTATCACGAAACTTAAACTATAAACAAAATATTAATTAATGAAATATATAGATCATTTATTGATCTTATTACTTGTTTTTTCTATAAGTACAGTAATAAGTCAAAATTGTACATATACACTCTCAGGGAAAGTTGAAGATACTCACGATAAATCTATTTTAGTTGGAGCAACTGTTTATATAAAAAACCAAAACAAGTATGGGGAAACCGATGTAAACGGTAAGTTTTCTATTACTAATGTTTGTAGTGGAAAACTTCTCATTGAAGTATCCCATATCGGCTGTAAACCTAAAACATTACAATTTAAATTAAAGAAAGACTTTTATAAAGTAATTGATCTAGAACATCATTTAGAAGAATTACAAGAAATTAGTGTAAATTCAACAGGTAAAAAAGTAACTAAAACAGCTCAAGAAACAGTTTTAACAGCTAATACCTTAGAAAAATACACAAGTTTAAGTCTTGGTGATGCATTAAAAGAAGTTTCTGGTGTATCATCTATAAACACAGGAAATTCTATTATAAAACCAATGATTAATGGGTTATTAGGTAGTAGAATAACAATCATGAATAATGGTGTTCGTTTACAAGATCAAGAATGGGGTATTGAGCATGCTCCAAATATTGATGTAAATGCTGCAAATAAAATATCTGTGATAAAAGGGTCAGGTGCTTTAGCTTACAGTGGCGATGCAATTGGTGGTGTTGTATTAATAAAACCTAGTAGAGTTATAAAAAGTGATACACTTTATGGACAAACTACTTTTGGATTCCAAACAAATGGTCGTGGATACAATACAGCAACTAAATTAAATAAGAGTTATGACTCAGGATGGTTTTTGCAAGTTCAAGGAAGTATTAAGGGTAGTGGAGATTTTAATACTCCAGATTATAACCTAACTAACACTGGATTAAATGTCAAAGGAGGAACTCTCCGTTTTGGTAAACAAAAGGAAGATATGGGGTTTGAAGTTTTCTATAGCTTTCTTGACAGTGAAATAGGTATTCTACGAGGCTCAGTTGTTGGTAATGCATTTGATTTACAACGAGCAATCGAATTGGGAATTCCTAGTGTTATTGAGGATTTCAGTTACGACATCGATGTTCCAAGACAAGAAATTCAACATCACTTAGCTAAAATAAATTATTTTAAAAATTTTGATGATTTTGGAAAACTGAATGTTCAATATGATTACCAAAATAATCAACGATTTGAATATGATGTGAGAAGAGGTGATCTGAAATTTATCCCAGCAATAGATTTAGTTTTACAAACTCATTCTGTGTTAGGAGATATTGATTTAACTACCAACTTAGCTGAAAAATTTAAATTTGGATTAATGGCACGTTATCAAAATAATTTTGCCGACCCTACTACTGGAGTAAGACGTTTAATTCCTGATTATGACAAATATGATTTCGGTGCTTTCACAACCGCTGAATGGATTTTAAATGATGAGGTAACTCTAGATGCTGGTTTTCGTTACGATTATAGTAGAGTTAATGCTAAAAAGTTTTACAGGAAATTCAGATGGGAAGAACGCGGATATGATGTCGATTTTGCTGATATCATTATTGCCGATACAGGTTCTCAATATTTAACAAATCCAATTTTTAACTATCACAATTTTTCGGCAGCTACAGGAGTAAAATATAGATTAAATGAGAATAGCTCTTTAATCGCAAATTACTCACTTTCAAATAGACCTCCAAATCCTGCTGAGTTATTTAGTGATGGTTTACACCATTCTGCTGCAAGATACGAACTTGGTGATCTGCGTTTTGAAAAAGAAATTTCAAATAGAATTTCGACATCTTATAAATATAACAATGACAAATTGTACTTCCTTGCTGAAGCGTTTTATAACAACATTCAAGATTATATTTATTTAAAGCCTGCTGACTTTATTCTAACTAATAGAGGACCTTTTCCTATTTGGGATTATCAGCAAACCAATGCGCAACTTTTTGGTTTAGATATTACAGTAAATTATGATATTACCAATAATTTAGAAATTCAAAATACAACAGCATTTATAAAAGGGTATGAAGATGATAATACTCCTTTAATTGATATGCCTCCTTTTACAACAATTAATAAATTAACCTATTCAAATGAGGATTGGTATAACTTTTCTGCCTCAGTGAAATCTGAATGGGTATCTGAGCAAAATGAATGGCCCAACTTTAATTTTGTTGTAACCGATGCTTTAACAGGTACGGATGTTCCTATTAATATAAGTAACCCTCCTCCTGCTTATCACTTACTACATTTTAATAGTGAAGTAACATTTTCTCTAAGTAACAACACAAGTTTAAATGTAAACTTTGGTATCAATAATATATTTAATACTAATTATAGAAACTATTTAAATCAATTAAGATTCTTTTCGTTTGAATTAGGTAGGAACTATTTATTACAGTTCACATTTAAATATTAAGATTTCAATTTTTTATTAACAATTAAATATTTTTTATTATGAAAACAATCAAACTATTAGCAGTTTTATTTATGTCGAGCCTCGTTTTCACTTCTTGTTCAGATGACGATCCGGAAGAGGTGAACGAAGAAGAAGTTATTACAAATGTAACCTTAACTTTTACGAATAATGCGGATCCAACGGATTTCGTTATAATGGCAAATGTAGCTCCTAATGGACAAGATGGTACATTTACCAATTCAGTAACTGGAACATTTACTTCAGGAGCTAGTTATTCTTTAAATATTGTGTTATTAAATGGTGACGAAGATGTAATGGAAGAAGACATTATTCCTGAAGCTGATGAGCACTTTTTCACGTTTGCTGTTAGTGGAATTGACCTAACAATGACAAGAGATACTGATGGAACAGATGGTGCTGGAGGAAGTAAGTTAGGAGACAAAACTACGTGGACCGCAGGTACTGCTAGTAATGGTAATGTACAAATTGCATTAATCCATCAACCAACAAGTACTGATGACTCAGATGACTTTGGTAGTTCACAAGGAGGTTCGGAAGACTTAAACATTACTTTTACAAGTGTGCAAGTTGTATCTTCGCAAGTTTTATAAGATTTTTAAAAAGTACTTATAAAGAAAAAACGTCGCAAATGTTGCGACGTTTTTTTATGAAACATACTTTGTTCTTTTCAATCGATTTAAAACTAATAATGAAGCTAAAAAGAATATTGCCAAAGACAGCACACTCCATTGCATTGAATTTGTAATCGCATTTAATAATCCGTACACCAATGTACCTGTTACAATAGCAATCTTTTCAGTGACATCATAAAAGCTGAAATAAGTGGCATGATCTTCAGTATCTGGTAATAACTTCGAATAAGTAGATCTTGTTAAGGACTGCACTGCTCCTAAAACAAAACCTAATAATCCTCCTAAACTATAAAAATAATATCCAACATTTGGTATCCCTTTATGTAGCATAAATGCGCCAAAACAGACAATCATCCAAACCACAATTGTAATTCTCAGTGCATAAAAATTACCATATTTCTCAGAAAGTCGAGAAAAGAATCTAGCTCCAAAAATAGCTACAATTTGAATAAGTAAAATCGTAATAATCATATCTTGACTTGGCAGTTCAAGTTCTGATGAACCAAAAAAAGCTGCCATTATAATAATTGTTTGAACACCTACACTACATAAAAAAAACGCCACTAAAAATCCTTTTAGGGTTTCATATTGTTTAATTTCCCTGTAAACAATCTTCAATTCTTGAAATCCCTTCCATAAATAATTATTATCTAATTTTTTCTTGAATTTTCTTTTAGGGAGTTTATTCAATGTAACTTGGGCAAAACCTACCCACCATAAACCAACTAAGACAAATGAAATTCTCGAAGCAAAACCAGCAGATTTAATTCCAAAAAGGTTAGGTTTTTGAATCAAAACCAAACAAATAATTAATAATATGATTGATCCGATATACCCATAAATAAATCCTTTAGCACTTGCACTGTCTTGCTGTTCTGGTAAAGCTACCTCAGGTAAATAAGCATTATAAAATACAATACTTGACCAGAAACCAATACTAGCCAGTATGGAAGCAACAATTCCAATCCATGTTGAATCACATTCATCAAAAAAATACAAACTCATAACTGCTAAACTTCCAAACGTACAGAAAAATCGTAAAAACTTCTTTTTACTTCCAGTATAATCGGCAATACCTGAAAGAATAGGTGACATGAAAGCTACAATTAGAAATGAAAACGACATGGCATAACTATACAAACTTTCGGGATGCTCCCAATCGATTCCAAGAAAATGTACTATTTTATTTTTCGTTACTTCTCCATAATAAATAGGAAATATAGCTGTGCTAATTACTAATGAATACACTGAGTTGGCCCAATCATAAAATGCCCAACTATTAATTAATTTTTTATCACCAATTTTATACATAGCTCTAAAATATAAAAACCACTCTAAAAAGAGTGGTTTTTATAAAAAATAAACGGTTAATTGAAGATTAATTTAATCTCTAGAACCAGAGGTTTGTTGATTATATTTAGCTGCTAATCTTTTCGCCTCGGGTAAATAATTTTTTAAATCAGCTATTCTTGTTTCACTATGAGGGTGAGTACTTAAAAACTCAGGAGGTGTCTGTCTTCCTCCTTTTTTTTCATTTTCACTCATTCTGATCCATACATTTACAGCTTCTTCCCCCTTGTAACCCGCCATAATCATGAAAACTAAACCAAGTTTATCAGCTTCTGTTTCATGTGTTCTACTAAATTTTAACATTCCCAACGATGAACCAGCACCATAAGCCAAGTTCCATAGTTCTGAATTTTTGTTATTGTTCGTTCCTAAGGCAACAGCAACTCCACCTAATTGTTGAATTTGAGCGGAAGACATACGTTCTTGTCCATGTTTAGCAAAAGCATGAGCTACTTCATGCCCCATTACAGCAGCTACACCATCAGTATTAGCACAAATTGGCATAATTCCTGTGTAAAAAACCACTTTACCTCCTGGCATACACCAAGCGTTAATTGTAGGATCTTTAATTAAATTAAACTCCCATTTATAAGAATCAGCCTCTGATTTCATCCCATTAGCACGCATAAATCTGTCAACTGCCGATGCAATATTTTTTCCAACTAATTCTAATTTTCTTCCTTGAGAAGTGTTTGAAATAATTTTCTTCGTATTTTCTTTCAAAAATCCATTATACTGTTGAAAACTCATTGGTAATACCTCGGCATCACTTACAAAGTTTAATCGTTTTCTTCCAGTAATCGGCACCGTACTGCATTGTACAAATATTACTAAAAGGAATATTATGGTTATTATTCTTCTCATTTTTATAACATTTTGGTTCTATATTTTGTTAAACTGATTGACTGCGAAAAAGTCACTTCAACTACAGTATTAAAAATACAAATTCTATCTTTACATTGAAAATTAATATTCTTTTATGATTCAGGTTCCAAAAGACAAGTTAATTCCTGCCAGTATTTCGATTCCTAAAACTATTCAAACTGTAGCTAAAATCATTCAATTTTTTTCAAATGGATTAGCGACTAGGTTTTCTGCTAAACTTTTTTCCACCCCAGTAAAATTTTCAACTCCGAAAAGAGAGAAAATGATGTGGGAAAGCGCACAAAAAAGCACTTTAACTATAGCCTCTTTAGAAAGTGATATTGAAGTTTTGACATATGGATTTTCTTCAAAAAAAGTACTTTTAGTGCATGGATGGTGTGGAAGAAGTACACAGTTATTTATGGTTGCCGACAAATTATTAGAAAATGGTTACATGACCATTTCTTTCGACGCTCCTGCTCATGGAAATTCAGATGGAAAATCTTCTTCAATGCCTGAATTTGTAGCCGCAATTAATACAATAAATGAGAAATTAGGTCCTTTCGACGCTGCTGTTGGTCATTCTTTAGGAGGAATGAGTTTGTTCACTGCAATCGCACAAGGTATGTCTGTTAACTCAGTAGTTAGTATCGGCTCTGGAGATACGATTACAGCAATTATTCAAAACTTCATAAACAACCTTGACTTAAAACCTAAAATTGCAAAAAACTTAAAGAAATATTACGACAAAAAACACCAAGAAGATATTGATAACTATGCTAGTTCTAAACAAGCTAAGGTAATTAATGCTGCTGCTCTTGTAATTCATGATTCGTTAGATGGAGATGTTCCTGTAAGTTGTGCTTATAATATACGTCGAAACTTAAAGAATGGTTCAATTTTAATCACTACTGGATTAGGACACACCAAAATTCTACGTGATAAAAAAACCACAAATAGGATTGTTTCATTTATTAAACGTCATTCATGAAAAATGTAATTTTATATCTAACAATTGTTAGTTTCCTTCTTAGCTGTCAAACTACTGCTCAAAATAAGAAATCAGAAAAGAAATATAAAATTGAAAAATCAACAGCTGAATGGAAAAAAGCATTGACTCCAATGCAATTTTATGTTTTAAGAGAAGCTGGAACAGAAAGACCAAACTCAAGTGAATATACATATTTTAAAGGTAAAGGTACTTTTGTTTGTGTTGCTTGTAAAACACCTCTATATACATCAGAAAGAAAATATGATTCTGGATCTGGATGGCCATCTTTTGACAAAGCCATTGAAAAAAATATAGAAACAGATACAGATTATAAAATCGGTTATGCCAGAACTGAATTAAAATGTAACACATGTGGCGGTCATTTAGGACATCGATTTAACGATGGACCAAGAGAAACAACAGGAATTAGAGACTGTATCAATGGAGTTGCATTAGAGTTCGTTCCGAATAAAAAATAACGTATATTATGGTTGAACTTTTCAACTCATTTTTATGTCTTCTTATTTAAATAGTGCGAGAAAACAATTCGAATATTACAAAAGCTTAGGGGATAAAACATTTCAACAATTATCTGAAGAACAAATCTTTTGTCATCCTAGTGAAGAAAGTAACTCGATAGCTATTATAATAAAACATTTAGTTGGTAATATGTTATCTCGTTGGACGAACTTTCTTACAGAGGATGGAGAAAAAGAATGGAGGAATAGAGACAAAGAGTTTATCAATTCTTTTAAAACTAAGGAAGACTTAATTACGTACTGGGAAAGCGGGTGGGAATGCCTGTTTAATGCTATTAACCCTCTTAAAACAGAAGATTCTGAACGAATAATTTACATACGAAATGAAGGACATACAGTCACAGAGGGAATTAATAGACAATTATGTCATTATGCATACCACGTTGGACAAATTGTTTTCCTTGGCAAAATCTTGTTAGATAGTAATTGGAAATCGTTATCAATTTCAAAAGGGCAATCTAAAAATTACAATAAAAATAAGTTCTCTAAAGAAAAATCAAGAAAACACTTCACAGAAGATTTATGACCTTTTAAAAGTAGTTTCTCTCTCTCTTAAAGTAGAATCAACAACTTTTTGTTCAATTACTTTGTTTGGTCTTTTAAATCGTTCTAGTAATAATTTTGCTGCTGTTCTACCTACTTTTTTACCGTGTTGATCAACAGTTGTTAAACTAGGACTTAAATGCTCTGATAGTGTTTTTCCTGCATAACCAATAATAAATAACTTACCATTATCTAGTAAATCATTTTTCTTTCCTGCTCTAAATGCGGCTAAAGAGGACTCTTCATCCAAAGCAATTATCGCATCAATATCTCCCTCCTTTAATAGTTTATTCAATTTTACCTCAATAAAATCTTCAGGACCTTCAATAATAATAGGTTCGTGTTTATCTATTATACTATCGGTGTACCCTTTAGTTCGTTGTTGACCAACACTTAACTTACCGATTGTTGAAGCTAAAACTATTTTATTTCTTCCTTTGAATTTTAAATCTCTAACTGCTTTTAGGATTGCATCATAATCATCTACCAATACCTTATCGGAATTAATTGTGTTTTCAACCCTATCAAACATTACAACATGAATATCTTCAGGAATATCATACAAGTGAGAAAAATCTTGTATTACTTGTGTTTCCTCTGAAACACTAATAATAATTCCATCAACCATCCCATTAGTCAATGTTTCGATTGACTTCACTTCTTTTTCATGAGACTCATTAGTAATAGAAATTACAATGTTATAATTCGTGTTTGCTACAACAGATTCTATTCCTCTTAAAGCACGAGACAAAAAGAAATTTTTAATACTTGGAAGTACTACACCAATTGTATTGGTTTTTCCCGACTTTAAATTTAATGCTGCCCTGTTTGGCTTGTAATTATGAAGTTTAGCCGCTTCCTCTACTTTTCTTTTAGTAGATTCACTTATTTCATGACTATCATTTAAAGCCTTTGAAACTGTGGAAACTGAAACCTTTAAAAGTTTTGCTAATTCCTTTAGGGTTATACTTTTTTTCATAAAAACAGAAAATTTGTCTGATGGATTTGCCGTAAATTTATCAATTTAAAATTAGTAACGAAATAAAGAAGAACCTAGATTTGTAAAAACTCTATTTTTTATTGTTATGAAGAACTATATTTTCACTTCGGAAAGATTAGGATTCAGAAAATGGGAATTGGAAGATGTTGAAACTCTTCATGAATTAAATTCGAATGAAAAAGTAATGCAATATTTTCCAAGTATTCAAACGAAAAATCAAAGTGTAGCTTTTATTGAAAGAATGAGAAAACAGTTTGAGCAAAACATGTATTGTTATTTCGCAGTTGAAATAATAGAAAGTAAAGAATTTATTGGTTTTATCGGAATTTCAGAGCAAACTTACGAAACTGACTTTAATCCATCTGTTGATATTGGCTGGAGAGTTTTACCAAAATACTGGGGTAAAGGATATGCTACTGAAGGAGCAAAACAGTGTTTATATTATGCTTTTAATATTATAAAATTGAAAAAAATTGTATCTGTTGCACCAGTAGTTAATACTCCTTCAATTACGGTGATGAAAAAAATTGGAATGCAAAAAGTTAAATCATTCCATCATCCTTTATTAAAAGATTTTCCAAAGTTAGAAGAATGTGTTTTGTATGAGGTAGATAATTCTTTTTAAAATTCTTCAGTAACAAAAACAACTCTTTTTCGTCTTTCATTTGAAATACTCAAGTATTCCTTAGTAAAATGAAAAACAAACTATTTCCTCAAATTTTTATTATTTATCTGAGGTATCTAATTGGTTTTGCCTTTGTGTTTGCAAGCATTGTAAAAATTCAAGGGTTACGATTTACGGCCGATAGTGGAGCTGAAAATCCAATAAATAGTGCCTGGCATTATTTTGAAACAATGTATCAATCTGGAATTTATTGGAGGTTTTTAGGTTTTGGTCAATTGGTTGCTGGATTATTATTAATGACTCAAAAATATGCTAAGCTTGGTGCTATTTTATTTTTACCTATTATACTGAACATCTTTGTCATTACAATATCTTATGACTTTAGAGGAACACCTATTATAACAAGTTCGATGCTTTTAGCAAATATTTTATTGATTATTTGGGATTGGGACACCTTAAAAGTCCTATTCAATAAACAACCTGTGTTTCCTAAAAAAGACAGAATAGAAAACAATTCTATATGGATAATTCTTGGAGTTCTATTCTTTATACTTACGATTTTAGCAAAACTAGTTCTCAGTTCGTCCTTCCTTGTAATTATAGCATTATGTTTTTTAATTATAGGACTTTTAGGATTGATTATTGGTATTAAAAGAAACAAAAAACTTGGTTTTTAGATAGAGTTAATTTCCTTCAAACCAATTCTTAAATGCTGAGACCTTCTCTCGACTTACAACAATTTCTTTTTCAATAGTAATGGTTGGAGATATTTTCAACCTACTGTTTGAATAAATAACCACATCTTTTATTGCATTTATATTGATAATAAAACTTCTGTTAACCCTATAGAAACTTGTAGGTATTAAAAGTTGACTTAAATCTTCTAGTTTAAAATCAACAATAAACTTTTTTTCTTCATTTGTAATTAAATGTACTGTTCTTCCTTCTGCAAAAAATAAAGCAATTTCTTCTGTTTTTATGGAATGAATATGGTTTCCTAATCGAACCAAGAAACGGTCTTTTGTTTTTCTTTGAACCAACTCCTCTCCTACTTTTGTCAGGACTTCTTTAGAAGTAAAAAGGTTCTGAATCGATTCTAACTTTACCAACGATTTTGCAATATCAGTATACGTTAGTGGTTTTAAAATATAATCGATACTATTTACTTTAAAAGCATCAATAGCGTACTCATCAAAAGCAGTAATAAAAATAATTGGCTTCTGAATTGCTACTTTATTAAATATCTCAAAACTTAAACCGTCTGTTAATTGGATATCCATAAAAACCACATCAAAATCCGTTTGATCTTTAAAAAAAGTAATCGCATTTGAAATACTATCTAGTCTTTCTATAACTTCAATTTCGTGGCTATATTTCAATAAATAGCGTTCTAACTTTTCTAGAGCTAAAACTTCATCTTCAACAATAACTACTTTCATTTGTTTGATTATTTTGTGGTTAGTTTTGGTAATTTGATGGTTCGTGTTGAGTCTGTTGAGATCACTTCAATTTTATAATCACTATAAATCCCGTAAATTCTTTCTATTTCCTTAAAGCTATCTATCGAAAATACTGAAGTGATTTTATCGTTTGTTGCATAACTAATTATAAACTTATCTTTCTCTTCTTCAATGGTAATAATTAATTCTACATTAATAGAAATTATAGTAGTTCTTATAATTTGTTCAACAATAAAAAGTAAGCTTCTTGGAACGATTAAAAATGAAGATTCTAACTTATTTAAAATAGATACATTTCTATAGGGCAAATAATTAAATAGTTTTACTAAAACCTCAGTGGATTCTAATTCTTCATTCCAATGAACTAATTGTTTTTGCTTACTCGATAAAATGTAGCGATATATAGTAGCCAAATAATCAATAAAATCATCCGCCTTTTCTTTATCGTGTTTTATGAGAACTAACAAGTTTTCTAAACTTTCAAATAATAAATCAGGATTTATACCTTGTTTGAATTCGTTAAAATCTTGTTCTATATGATTTAGATAAATCTCTTCTTCTTTTAGTTTTTCACTATTTATCTTATGTAAATACTGGTGACTTATGAATAGCAAAATATAAATAATAGTGATTGAACAAAAAATTGAATTAAATAACCATAGCTCTTCAGAATTAGCAGAAAAACCAAGTATACTTTTATAGTAAAAGGAAATAATAATCGTAACCAATCCTACACATAACAGCATGGATACAATAATTTGAACGATAACTGATATCAACTCATTTGTGAAGAACTTAACTCTCTTAAACAATAGTAAAAGCAATCTAGAAAACTCTTGAATAATGTACGACATTCCTATGCATACATATAATTCTTCTCCAAGAAATTCATTTTGCAATTGAGCTACATTATTGTTTACCAATAAAATTAATAGATATACAATAACTCCACTGAAAATCGGGCTTAATAAACGAAATAACGGTTTATGAATAAATAACTTTATCATCTAATAATTGGCAATTTAACAAGAAAGTGTTGTCCGTTAGTTATTATAATTCCTCGTCCTTTTAATAGTAAATAACGAGTATTAATATTTTTCAAACCAATTTTAGTAGAATTAACTTTATTGGGTAATTTTGTAACATTGTTTCTAACATAGATAAATTCCTTATCATTTGTTATCTCAACTTTAAGAGGATTCTCTTCACTTAAAACATTATGTTTTACAGCGTTTTCAACTAACATTTGTAAAGCTAATGGCGGTATTTTAGTTTCTAAAACTTCTGAATCAATATTAATATCACAAGTATATTTTTTTCCAAATCTATTTGAAATTAAATAGTTACAAGAAATTACCAACTCTAATTCTGAAGTAACAGTTGTTAGTTTTTTCGAATAACTCTTCAAAACATGATCATACATTTGAGCAAATTTTCTAATAAAGGAAGATGCTTTCTGTTCATCTTTATGAATTAAAGAAGATGCTGTGTTTAAACCATTGAATAAAAAATGTGGACTAATTTGAGACTTTAAGGCATTTAACTGTTGTTCTATTTGTTTACGTTCTAATCTTAGTGTTTCAATTTGAAGAATGGAGTAAGAATAAAAAGAATATAAAACGAAATAAATCACTTGAAAAACTATTGAAATTAGAAATAACAAGATTCCCAATTTTAAAAGAGGTAGTTTAAACGTTGATAGAAATTCTATCTCACCGTTAATATAAAAATAAACATACAAGCAAAGAAAAACCAACAGAAAAGATCCTAAAAAATGAGCAAGAATACCAAGTAATAATCGAGTTCCGTCATATTTTTTCCAAGGTAGATACTTGTCTAACAAAATTGCGCAAACATGATTTACATATCCTGCAGAAACCCCTAACAAAGTAAAACGGAACAAATTTGTTACCGTTATACTTTCATTTTGGTCACTAATTAACATATAATATCCTACGAGAAATCCTAATATTCCGCCAATACTCGCAATTAGAATATGTTTTTTCATGTTTATTAAAATTTGATTAGTTGATTTTTTTGATTGATATAACTAAGGTAATTAAATATCATTTAGAAACTTAATCACCTTAATTATGGTGCTAGTAAATCGCTTTCATAGCTCTTCCGAAATATGTATCTGAATTAATAGATTTTGCTCTTGTCATATAAGCATCTTTTACTCTTTGAGACGAATTCTTTACACTTGGTGCAAACGCAACTAAAGAACTTGATAAGTAATTAGATGAATTGATATTTTTTAATGAGTTTAGAACTTTTATTAATTGGTCCTCTGATAAATTTTTCTTAGCTAATTTCTTATACAATGAAGAAGCATAATAATCTGAACCCACATTTTTATTGATTAAACCTAATAACTGGGTTAATGATGAATTATTTAAATCCTTTTTCAATAAATCTTCAATAATACTAGAAGAATAGTAATCTGAATCTACATCATCGATTGAAGAAATAAACTGCTTGTAGTTTTGATTTGATAGATTCTTCTTTTTCAATGCTTTTTTTAACACTTGGCTTTTATAATAATCTGAAGATATGCTATTTGAAAGTGTCATAACCTTTTCCATGTTTGATTTATTCAAATCTCTTTTGTCTAATATTTTCCCCAACACTTGTGATAAATAATAATCAGAATCAATATTATTTGAAATTTGAAGTAAGTCTCCCAATTGATCATCAGAAATATCATCATTTGAAATTGCCTTACTTAAAACTTGAGACTGATAATAATCTGACTGAATATTTTTCGATGCCTTAATGTATGCTGACAAAGTTTGTGAATTTCCTAAAAATGCTTTTTGATTTTTTTGCAAAACTTCCGATAAATAATAGTCTGAATCTATTTTATCTCCTGCAACATCAACTACTCTTATTAATTCTGAATTATTCAAATTATATTCCATTAAGTAAGAAAAATAGGCAGATGTAACATAATCACTTTCTAGTTCACGTATTTCTGATAGAACCGCATTCACGCCACCTTTTTTATAAAAACGTTTTACTCTAGATTCTGCCCCAATAGTTGTATTTCTAATGATTTCTGGTAGAATTTCAGCCAACCAAGCTTTTCCCTCTGGATGATAACTTTTCTCATTCCAACCAACATAATATCTTTTCTTTAGAGTTCCGCTTTCAGCTTCTATTAGTAATCTTCTTTTCTTTCCAAAACTCGATTTTTTAATTTCAATAAATCCACCTCTCGAGATTGAGACAATATCTTTATCATCTTCAGATAAAACAATATCTCCTTCATACTCAATTTTAAAATCTCCTTTCCCTTTGATATCAATAGAAAAATTCCCTATTCTTTTCTTTGTACTTGTGTAACTAACTGTACGTTGGGCAAAACTATCAGTAGTTATTAATAAACTAAAAATAGTTGCTAAAATGGTTAGTAAAAATGACTTTGCTTTCATAAGTGTTATTTTTTTGTTTTTGAATTATACTTCAAAAATAGAACAGCAAATCAGTGAAAAAAAACAAAATGTAGCCAACTGTAGTATTTATGTAGTCAATTGTAAAACTTTATAAAATTCCTATCTTTAGTTGGAAATATTTTGGAAAATCATGGAGAAACAAGCCATCAATAATTTACTGGAAGAAAAGCATCAAGAACTATTTGATTGGTTAAATAAACAAGAAAATAACTATTGGGAAAAAGGACCAGAAGGAAAATGGTCTATTGGTCAACATATACAACATTTAGTAGATTCTATAAAGAAATTAAACTATGCCCTGAGTATGCCTTCTTTCTTATTAAAATATAAGTTTGGAAAGGCTAATCGAGAAGTTCGTCGGTATGAACAAGTGGTTCGGAGGTATCGAGACAAACTTGAAGACAACAAAGAGAAAGCAAAAACTTATAATGCCGCAGTTGCAACACCTTCCGAAAAGGAATTTGAGCAATTATTGAAATCACTTCATAATCAGAATAAAAAGCTTCAAAATAAAACTCAAAAATTGAACAATAAGAAGCTAAATTCTCTAATTGTTCCTCATCCATTAATGGGTAAAATGCCTCTAAGAGAAATTATTATGTGGACAGCTTATCATACTGAACATCACACAAAAGATTTAATTGAAAACTACTCCTGAAATAACTATATTTGTGCCTCTAAAAATGTAGCAGACACCAATGTTTAATAATTTAAGTGAAAAATTAGATAAAGCGTTACATACGCTGAAAGGACACGGAAAGATTAATGAAGTAAACGTTGCTGAAACGTTAAAAGAAGTACGTAGAGCTTTATTAGATGCCGATGTTAACTTTAAAATAGCGAAGCAATTTACGAATACCGTTAAAGATAAGGCGATGGGACAAGACGTATTAACTACGTTAAACCCAGGACAATTGATGGTAAAAATTGTTAAGGATGAATTAACTGAGTTAATGGGAGGTGATACTGTAGGTATCAATTTAGGTGGTTCTCCAACAGTTATTTTGATGTCTGGATTACAAGGTTCGGGTAAAACAACTTTCTCGGGTAAACTTGCTAACTATCTTAAAACAAAGAAAACTAAACAGGTGTTATTAGTTGGTTGTGATGTGTATCGTCCTGCCGCTATTAACCAGTTGCAAGTTGTAGGTGAACAAATTGGTGTTGAAGTTTATGCTGAAGTAGGAAATCAAAATCCTGTTGAAATTTCTCAAAATGCAATTAAGCATGCCAAAGCTAACGGAAAGAATGTTGTTATTATTGATACCGCTGGTCGTTTAGCTGTGGATGAGGAAATGATGACGGAAATTTCTAATATTCATAAAGCCGTTACTCCTAATGAAACATTATTTGTTGTAGATTCTATGACAGGTCAAGATGCTGTAAATACTGCAAAGGCCTTTAATGATGTTTTAAATTTTGATGGTGTTGTGCTTACAAAATTAGATGGTGATACTCGTGGTGGAGCTGCTTTATCTATCAAATCTGTTGTAGACAAACCAATCAAGTTTATTGGTACTGGTGAGAAAATGGATGCAATTGATGTTTTCCACCCAAATCGTATGGCAGATCGTATTCTTGGAATGGGAGATGTTGTATCGTTAGTAGAACGTGCTCAAGAACAATACGATGAAGCTGAAGCAAGAAAACTTCAAAAGAAGATTGCTAAAAATCAGTTTGGATTTGATGATTTCTTAAACCAAATTCAGCAAATAAAGAAAATGGGAAGCATGAAAGACTTAGTTGGAATGATTCCTGGTGCTGGTAAAGCGTTAAAAGGAATGGATATCGACGACGATGCTTTCAAAGGAATTGAAGCGATTATTTATTCAATGACGCCAGACGAAAGAAGCAAGCCTTCTTTAATAAATGCAAGTAGAAAGAAGAGAATCGCAAAAGGATCTGGTACATCCGTGCAAGAAGTAAATCAGCTAATGAAGCAGTTTGATCAGATGAGTAAAATGATGAAAATGATGCAAGGAGGAGGCGGAAAACGTATGATGCAAATGATGCGAGGAATGAGATAACAATAAAACTAAAAGAGAAGTGTGCGCTTCTCTTTTTTATTTAGACATATTTACACACAACACACTAACACGCAACAATGATCTTATTAGACGGAAAGAAGACTTCTGCAGACATTAAAGAGGAAATCGCTTTAGAAGTAGGTGAATTAAAAAGAAATGAAAAAAAAGCACCGCACTTAGCTGCTATTATTGTAGGAAATGATGGAGCTAGTTTAACTTACGTAAATGCAAAAGTGAAAGCTTGTGAACGCGTAGGCTTTGAATCTACTTTAATTCAACTTCCTGAAGAAACTACAGAAGCTGAACTTTTGAATGAAATTGAAATTTTAAATGTTGATAATGATATTGACGGTTTTATCGTTCAACTACCATTACCAAAACATATTGATGAACAAAAAGTATTATTAGCTGTTGATCCTGCCAAAGATGTAGATGGATTCCATCCTGAAAATGTTGGTAGAATGGCTTTAAATTTACCTACTTTTATTTCTGCTACTCCTTTTGGAATTATAGAATTATTAGAACGTTATGAAGTTGAAACTTCAGGAAAGAACGTTGTTGTAATTGGTCGTAGCCATATTGTTGGAAGCCCAATGAGTATTTTATTATCTCAAAAAAGAAAAGTTGGAAATGCGACAGTTACATTAACACATAGTAGAACGAAAAACTTAGAAGAAATAACTAAAGAAGCAGATATTATCGTGGCTGCTTTAGGAATTCCAGAATTCTTAAAAGGTGATATGGTAAAAGATGGAGCCGTAATTATTGATGTTGGAATTACTAGAGTTGCAGATCCTTCTAAGAAAAGTGGTTTCAGATTGGTTGGAGATGTTGCTTTTGACGAAGTAGCTGAAAAATCTTCATTTATTACACCTGTTCCTGGTGGAGTTGGACCGATGACCATTGCAATGTTATTAAAAAATACGTTAATAGCGAATAAGCGAAGAAATTCCTAAAGAAGATTGATATATAAAAACTAAAAAAGGGAAGCATTTAGCTTCCCTTTTTTAGTTTACTCGCTTTCTAATTTCTAATAAAGAATCATCAATTAATAATGTACCATCTCTAAATACTTCTCTTAATTCTCCTTCTTGTTCTTCTGCCCAACTCACTTCATCAATTAATTGATATTTTCCTTCTTCTTTAACTATTTTCAATAAACCTTTTGCAGATTTTTTAGTTCCATCATCTGTAATTGGATCTTTATAAATAGCTCTTCCTTCTCCATTAACTTCTCCATAAGTTGCTTTCATAGCAAAACCAAAAGTATCTCTCGTGTTATATTGATACGTAAAAGAACCAATTCCTAACACAACATTAGTAGAAGCAAATCCATTTTGCTTTAATCGTTCACAAATTTGTGTTGCTCTTTCTATCGTTATACTATCTCCATAGATTGCTCCAATATGTGGATCTAATTCTTTATAACCTTTTTCATTTATTTCACCTCCAAACACTTCCCAAAGTAACTGAATTACACCTTTTTGTTCAACTTCTGTTGTACCATTTGGGTTACCACAAATAATATCTACAGGATCACCACTATCTGGACGAATAACAACTTTTCCATCTCGACTTAAAACTTCTTCTATTAAATTCGGTAGATATTCTGTTAGCACTTTCCATAAATCCCAAGTATCAGAAACAATAGAAACAATTCCGTTAGGATAAACCTCAGTAATTAATCTTTTAAATGTTTCTTCTTCTCCACTATTTGTTCCCATACACATAACAGAGTGTTCCGTTGCAGCAACTGATCCTCCAACAAGTTCTTCATTTGCATTAGCATTGTAATATTCCTCTAGAAAATCTATAGCCGGAATTGTATCAGTTCCAGTAAAGCTTAATAAGTGACCTGAAGCTGACAAAACAGCTGCTTCTAATCCTGCCATTCCTCTCATTGAGAAATCGTGCCCTTGCCAATCTACAAATTCAGGAATACTTGAGGTTTCTTCTGCATATGCATCCAATATTTTTCTGTATTGTTTGGCAATTGTAGCAGAATTACATGGCATCCAAATAGTTGTTGATAGCAGTGTTTCGAAATAATTTGTTAACCAGAAAAATTCAGGTAATGTATTATACATGGTAAACATAGGAACCCGAATTGGAACTGATACTCCTTCTGGTAATGCTTTTATTACAATTGGTAAGAAACCTAGATCATGTAAAGCGCCAATATGCTCTACTCCTACTTTATTTTCACCTAAATAGTTATTTATTCTATTAGCATATTTTTCTAGAATTTGTTCTTTAGGTTGTTGAAAAAAGTTCTGATTGAACTCTTGAATTACATATTTCTTTATGAAGTATTGCAATCCAAAAAATACTACTTCATTCACTCCTTCTATTCTACTTTTTCTCGGTGTCCAGTTTGAATATACTAAGGTTGTATTATCTGGATATTGTCTTCTGTGATCTACTTTATAACCGTCTGTATATAATAATGGATTCATCATAATAATTTGTTTTTTGCGTAATAATAACACAAATATAAAATATTAAATATACCCCACAAACTATTATGCGTATTATTTACACATATTTAAAAACCTCCTCGAAATTATGATATATTGGTGTATTATATTTATCACAAATTGTACTCACATAACGGTATTGGAAAAATTCTTTTGGACATCTAACAATAAGTTTATTTGATTTCCTGTATAACCCTAATTCCACAAGTGAAATTGGAGATTTGGCATCTGGAAGAAAATTAAGAATGATCATATCCGCTAATTCTAGTGCTTCTAATTCCCATTGGATATGACACACCATTTCCTGATTACCAAGTACATCATGATCTTCTCTTGTAGGATCAAAAAAGATCGTATTCTTAGAGCTTCCACTAACTACTAAATCTCTCCAAGATGTAGATTCCTTAAAATCGATACTACCTGCAAGAAAACAACAAGTTTCATCCTCGTTCTTTACAGGTAGTTTATCTTTTGCAGTAAATACTCTCATACTATTGAAGTTGATCACGTACTTCCATCAAAGCATAACCTAATAAATTATGTCCTTTCCATAAATTTGGATTCATCACATTTTCATTATCTGCTGCCATTCCAATTCCCCAGATATTATCAACAGGACTTGCCTCTACGAGAATACGATCATTGGTTTGAATTAAGAATTTCTTTAATTCATCATCCTGAGAAAACTTAGCTAAATTACCTTTAACAACAATATCGAACTTATATTTATCCCAAATTTTAGGATTAAAATTCAATACTTTTCTTCCCAATTTCTTCGCATCATGTGGATGTTTTGATTCTATTATTTTTGTCAGACTTTTTTGATCATTAAATAATCGAGCCTTTTCGGCCATCATAAAATGTTCAGCCGATTTATAAACTATTCCATCTATTTGAAAATCTGATTCCCACCATTGACTAAAACAACCCTTACCTACACTTCCATCTTTATTGGGTTGATGTCCCCAAAAAAATAAAAACTTTAAATTTTCATCATAATTGTACTTGTCTTGTATTGTACGGTTAGAATATTTCATAACTTTATTTCTTTCTTCTATTTAAAAACAACATATAACTAACTCAACTAATTACTTTATAAGTTAAATGTTTTTCTCTACTTCCTTATGCGGACGTTCATTCCTTCCTGCTTCCTCTGGATATAAAAGATAAACAGGATCGGTTTGAACAAACTCTTTAGTTTCAATATTTAAGGCAGTTAAACTTCCTTTAAATGCTGCACCTGTATCGACATTCCAAACATTACAGCCTTGCATTGGTTCTGATATATTGTAATTGGTGGTTGGCGTATGTCCGATATAAATTTCATTAAACAGTAATAAACGTTTTGGAAATAATAGAGAATCCTTCTTTATTCGTTTATCCATGGTTAATGCCATTTCCCACAAAGTTCTATCCCAAGTGTAGTTCGATTCATAAACTTCTTGATATGGACCATGCATAGAGGTAAATCCTGCGTGAATAAACAGTCTATTTTCATTATCTACATGAAAAAGGTTCATACGTTCCAAGAATTGTAAATGTTCGTTCTTCTGATTTTCAGAATATTCATTGTAACTCGTAATTGTATTCTTTCCACCGTGGAATAACCATTTGTGATGCTTCACACCGGTTTTTAACCAATTTTCACAATACACATCATGATTTCCTTTAATGAAAATACATTTATGACTTTTATCCAATTCAATTAGATAATCTAAAACCTGAGCCGACTCACTCCAACCATCAACATAATCACCCAAGAAAATAAGTGTATCATTAGCTGTTAAATCCAACTTAGATATAAGTTGTTTCAGGGCTTTAAAACCTCCATGTATGTCTCCTATTGTAAATGTTCTCATTTTAAATTCTCTTATACATTATATCAGTACGCAACACATATTTTATTCCAGAAATAATTTCTTTTCCTTCATGTCTTAATCGATGTCTAAATATTAGTGCTTTTCCTTTTTCTGGTTTCACTACAAATAAATTCCTAAACTCAGTTTCTCCTCCTTCAAAATCATCATTCAAATAAATTATGAAAGATAAGAAGCTTTCTTCCTCTAAATTTCTTTTAAAACTTCCATCTATGTGCATTTTAAATCTTTGTCCTACAGAATACTTATACACTCTAAACATTTCGTTTAATCCTATTGCTCTATAAAAACCAATCTTGCTAGGCACAAATTCCTTTATTCTATTCCATAATGCTACTGCCAAAGATTCATCGAAGAACATGTATCTGTCGTTATTTCTAATTCCTTTAAACATAACCTGTTCTCCATCAATTGATACTTTTGCTTCTTCAAAATTTTCATTCTCATATTTCTGAAGAAAGTTTTCACAATCGTCTTTGCTCAAAAAATCTTCTACTATAAAAACCTCTTTATGTAACTCCTTCTTTCTCACGACTTAATTTTTAAACTGTATAAATTTACTAGGAACTTGATCTGTTAACCAAACCCCATTCTTAGATTTATAAAATTCGTAACCTTCACGAAACATCCAACCTGAGTTGATCACTAAGATTATTGGTTTTCCTCTTCTGCTTCCAACTTTTGTGGCTGTTATTACATCTTCACTTAAATGTACATGTTGTCTGTTCATTTTTTGAAGACCATTTGTTTTTATAGATTCTAAAAACTTTTCAACGGTTCCATGATATAAATTTTCTGGCGGCTCGATAGCTTCAAACTCTAGATTTACATTCTTAATCGAATGACCTTGATTCGCTCTAATTTTAGATTTATCTTCATTAAAACTAAAACGTTGTTTATCATTTTCCGCTACCACTTTTTCTAAATCTGATATCGAAAAATGCATTCGTCTTTTTTTCGATTTATCAATTAATTCCTCAACATCTGCCCATCCATTTTCATCTAAATTTAAACCAATTGTTTCTGGTTGATGTCGTAACAGCAGACTTAGAAATTTACTTATTCTTTTTATTTCTTTTTCGTTCATCTTTTTCTTTTATTTTATCCCAATATTTATCGAGATCTCTTTTGTTCTTAATTTTATATCCACTTATATAATGTACTCCTTTACCAGACTTGAAGGATTCAGTTAAATTTTTATAGAACATTCTATTCCCTTCATCTATAGAGGTAATTTCAACTCCTTTAATTTCTCTAATCTGATTATACATTAAAGATTCCCACAATTTCGAATCTTTATAATCTAAATTGAAATATAGAATTGGTTTTACACCTTCCTCAATTCTTATAAATGAAATTATTTCTTCGATCATTTTGCTCTTTTCCCTATTGGAAAGTTTAAATTCAACTAGATAATCTAGAAATATTAATACATCAGTACTATCTCCACAATAAATTTGATACTGTCTATTTTTATACTTATAAAGTATGTTATCTTTCCGATATGTAAATTTTATATGTGAAAAATCATTTGAAGTCATAAACAATAACCTCTAAACTATTATCGCTAAGATTCTTTTTTAAAATAGGTTCTATATGTTCCCACTTTCCTCCTGCCAAACCACAACCAATTCTTGGCATGTGGACAGATGCATTTAATTCATTTGCTTTTTTCGCAACTATTTCCATTCCTAAATTAATAGCTTCATATCGAACTGGTGGATTTCCAAATTCATCTTTTCTTATTTTTCGTTGACCAATTAAATTTGCCACCCATAAATTGTCTTCCACTTGTACAAATTGAACTTTACCTAATTCAAAATTCTCTCCAGACTTATACCATTCTCTATACTTTTGTTCCGGTTCTGGCCAACACTTTGAAATAGCTACAACAAATCCTTTTCCCCAGCGTCCTATATCATTACATACATGAACTATAATTTTATTCTCTTTACCTTGAGGTTGTGTTGCATCTCCTTCTATATATTTAATTTCCTTCATTCTTTTTCTAAATAATTTTTATAAACCGTATAATTCTCATCATCAAAACAGACAAAAATCACCTTTTCTAAAACTGCATTCTCTTTAACCGTTTTTATGGCAATTTGAGCAGCTAATTCTTTTGGAAACTTATAGATCCCAGTACTTATATTGGGAAATGCTATACTTATAAAATTATTCTCTTTAGCAAGTTCTAAACTATTCTTGTAACAGTTAGCCAATAATTCTTTTTCTTTTTCTAATCGTTGACCTCCATTATATACTGGCCCGACGGTATGAATTACTTTTTTTGCTGGCAAATTACCCGCTGTTGTGATAACCGCTTCTCCTGTTTTACATTTTCCCTGTCTATTTCTAATTTTCTGACAATCTTCAAGAATTTTTGGTCCACCAGCTCTATGAATTGCTCCGTCTACACCTCCTCCTCCGAGTAAACTTGAATTAGCAGCATTGACAATCACATCAACTTCAACTTTTGTAATATCGCCTTGTATTACTTCTATTTTCATGATTCATATTTTTTTCCTTCTCTATTTCAACTTCAAAAACTTATTAACTTCATCACTTGATGATATATATGGTCTTTCCGCTGGTATGATTAGTTTATCCAATTCTTTAGCTAAAACAAATTGATACTGTTCTCTAACAAATTCAGATACATCTTCGATTTCTAAAATATCTTCCTTTGCATACTTGATAATCTCTTCATTCCGTATTCCGATTTGAATCGCTCTTCTTTCTAATTTTCCTCCGTATGGATTGTGATCTGGGTCCCACTGTAATCGAATAGATGAATTCTTAACATGATGTTGCCAATCATCCCAATCTCTATATAATTCTGACTGAAAACTAGAATAAACTGCCTGACTTAAATATCTTTCGAATGCTTCGCGTTTTAAATGGATTGCCAAAACAACTTCTTGTCCTACTTTTGTTGCCCAACCATTTCGATACATCATCCAAAGAAAGTTAGGCTTAATCCAAGTCATTCTTGTGTATTTAAAAGGCCCTCCAAAAAATTGATTTTTTGTTGCGAAATTTCCTATTTCTGGTCTGTATGATTGATATACAATTACTTTTTCTTCATCATATTGAGCCATAATGTGGTATCCATTTTGTGGCCACTCTTTTAATTGTTCTGAATATTTCTTTAATATCAATTTCATAATTCTTCTTTTTAATTTTCTTTACTAATTCAATAAATCCATCAATTTAATTTGATCAATTCCCTCTACATCTCTAAAACTATCCGTTGTGAAAATTTGCGTAAAATGTTCCTGTAAACTTTCGACTCCCTTGCTAAAAATTCCGTGACTTACGGCTAAATACAAATCACCAGCATTTTTCTTTTTCAATTCCTCTGCAAGTCCCATAAACGTTCCTCCACCATCACAAATATCGTCCACTATTAAACAGTCTTTTCCTTGTAAATCTTCTTCATATACTTTAAAACCTTCTAATTTTCCGTTAGTAACATTCCTCTTTTTAGAACATTCAATCACAGCAATTCCCCCTAAATATTCTGATACTTTATAAATCTTTTTCAATGCTCCTCCATCTGGAGAAATTAACAACACTTCTTTTCCTATTTTTTGAATAACCTTTTCTATAAACTTGTAATTTGTAACGACTTCACAATTATCTAATACTGCTGGCGTAACTTCCGAATGTGGGTCAAAAACTATTACTTTATCTACACATAAGTCATTTAATATCTCTGCATACACTTTTACTGTTAAAGGTTCTCCTGGAATCATAACTCTATCTTGTCTTGCTCCTGGAAAATAGGGTATAAACACATTGATAATAGAAACACCACTTCTCCTTAAAGCATCAACAGTACAAATCAACAATCCAAAATCATTAAATGATGTAATTCTTGTTGTAACGATAACTTCAGAAATATCCTTTACATCTGTTTTAATTTTAATGTGCGGTTCACCTCCTGAAAAGACAAAAGATTCAAAATCAATTTGGTTTGCTCCAAGCGGATGAAAAGATGTATCTAAATTTATAATCATTTTTGTGTTATTTTTACGCAAAACTAAAACATAAAAACAGACTGACAAAATATTTTGTGTAAAATTTACACTATCTTAATTTCAAAATGAAATCCGTCGTTAAGTAATTGATTGTATTTTTGATTATTAAACTTAAACAGTTTGGCAGGACGACCACTACCCTTTTGATAAATTTTATCAGTTTCTTCAACAATTTCAAAACTTAAAATTTTCTTACGAAAATTTCTACGATCGATTTTATGGTCGAGTATTGTAGTATAAAGGTTTTCTAAATCCGAGAATGGAAACTCTTTATTAAGTAAATCAAAACCAATAGGTTGATATTGTAGCTTCGCTTTTAACCTCTCCTTAGCAATATTAAGAATTGTTCCATGGTCAAAGGCTAAATCAGGAAGTTCTTTCACAGGAAACCACTGCACTTCTTTTGCATCCGTAGCTGCCTGAATTTGAAAATGATTTGGTCTTACTAATCCGAAATAACTCACAGAAACTACTCTATTTCTTGGATCTCTTCCTGGTTTTCCAAAGGTATATAACTGTTCTAAATAATCAATCTGAACACCTGTTTCTTCTTTAAGTTCACGAGTTACAGCAGTTTCTAAGGATTCATTGTCCATAACCAAACCACCAGGTAATGCCCAACTATCTTTAAAAGGTTCTACACCTCTTTTAATTAATAAAACTGAAAGTTGTTTTGCGTCATAACCAAATACAACGGCATCAACTGCTACTTTAATATCTTGAATTGCAGGCATTTTTTTGTGTTTAGTTTACACAAAACTACAAATAATTATGATAAAGTTTCCTTGGTTATTTCAGTTTCTGTAACCAATTCTATTGCCTCCTTATCTCTTCTAAACAATCTGGCAGATAGTCCTCCTTTAAGTTTAATCTCATTATTAAAAACTTCTAACCAACTTCCTTCACGTAAACCTAAAACTGGACTTTCATTGAAAACATGAAATTCTTTAATTCTTGTTTCTCTGGTTTCACCCATATGTTTAGAAGATGGATCTGGATCTAAATAATGTGCATTAATATTGAACGGGATAAATCCCATCGTATCAAAACTTGGTGGATAAACAATTGGCATATCATTCGTATTCATCATTGTAATTCCACAGATATTACTTCCCGCACTTGTTCCTAAATATGGTGTTCCTGCCTCAACAACTTTCCTCAATGAGTCAATTACATCATTTTTATACAATTGATTAACCAACTCAAATGTATTTCCTCCCCCCGTGAAAATAGCTTCCGCATTTGAAACGGCTTCTTTTGGATTATCATACTCATGAATTCCTTTAACTTCTTTATCAATCTTACCAAAAGCTTCTCTAGCTTTTTCTGTATAAGTATCATAAGAAATACCACTTGGTCTTGCATAAGGGATAAATAATATTTTTTCTACATTACAAAAAAATGATATTAATTCTGGTAGAAGATATTCTAAATAACCACTTCCGTGAACTGTTGAAGTACTAGCAATGATAATTCGTTTCATTTGTATTTGATTTGGTTTACAGACAAAAATATTAAAAAGCTATCTTTGTAAAACGAGTAAAAAATTATAAATCATGAAAAAAGTTTACGTAACACTTGTGTTCCTGATTTTTTTATTGGCCTGCACGGAAAATAAGGAAAATACAAATCTGGATGTTGAAATAAGTGACATTGTTGGTGAATGGGAATTAGTTGAATTTCTATTAGATGGAAACTATACTGATGAAACACTTGATCTGCCTATAAATACCGAAATTTCTGCAGTTGGTTCAGATTACGATTTTACCATTACATTTACTAATAACCCGAAAGATGTAACTGCAATAGGAAGTTTTAATTCAACTGTAACTTATTCTTCCTTAGGATCAACAACTTCTGAATTAATAGTAATCGATACTAATGATAAACAAGAAACAGGCACATGGAATTTGATTGGAGAAGTTTTAGAAGTAATACCTTCTTCACAAACTGACATCAATTTGGAAGGTGATTTTAAAATTATTGAATTAAATGATGAAATAATGCAATTACAAATGGATATTGACCAAATCTTTGAAGGAACTGATCAGGATGAAGCTTTCAAAATTTCAGCAAAAGGCACAACTTACCTTAAGCTTAAGAAGAAAATCTAATTTACTTCACATTTTTTGAATTACACAATTCTAAGAAAGATTCATGTAGCCATGAATCTTTTTTTATTTAACAAACATTTACATTCTCCTTAAAACTTTTTAAGAAATTCTCTTTCTTTATTTGTATATCAACTAATTATATGCAAAAACTATTACTCAATTTTATTCTTACTCTATCAATTTCTAGTGCAATAAATGCTCAAAGGATTGAAGTTTCAGGGACTCTTAACGATAAACTTGGTAAAGTTGCAGATGCACATATAGTGAATAAAACTTCCAATCAGGGAACTTTTTCGAAACTCAATGGAGAGTTTTCATTAAAAGTTAAACCAAATGATATTATAGAAATAACTTCTGTTCAACATCATACAAAAGAAATTGTTTTTAATAACACATTGCTTCTAAACAATAAACTTGATATTTTTCTTTATCTAAGAGATTATTTATTGGAAGAAGTAGAAATAAAAAGAACAGATTTATCTGGTTTGTTAACTACTGATGCAAAAACTATTGGGAAGAGTGATCGACAAGAAATGATGGAAAATTTAGGTTTGAATCCATTTCCCAAAAAAATGTCAAAAATAGATCGTGAAATAAAAACTGCGTATGCAGGTGGAGTTCAAATTGGTTTAGGAGCTATTGTCTCCTTAGATTATTTAATTAACTCTATGTCGGGGAGAATTGAGATGTTGGAAAAACAAAAAAAATTGCTTGAAAATGAAAAAAAACTGAAGTATATCGAAAACACGTACCGCAACTACATAACTAATAACCTAAAGATAGACTCACTAGATGTGGCAAGATTTATTTTCTTCTCTCATTTTGATAAACAATTTCAAGAATCTTACAATGGAGGAGATGTTAAAATTATTTCGTTCTTAAAAAAACAAGCTGTTCTATTTAAAAAAGATTCTTTGTGATTAAAACTTTACAAATCACTTTCTATTTTTCATTATTCTGTTTTGAACTATGTGTTGGACAAGAAATAACAATTAATGGAATGATAAAGGATAAGTCAGGTCCAGTTGTAAACGCAAATATTATAAACAAAACTAAAAATACGGGTTCATTTTCTGATGATAGCGGAAACTTTTCTATACGAGTTTCTAAAGGTGATGTACTGGAATTCTCTAGCATACAACATCATAAAAAATCTATTGAAATTTCAGAAGAAATCTTAACTCAAAAGACAGGATTAATTCAAATGCACTTAAAAGATTATTTGTTAGATGAAGTTGAAATTAAAAAAACACCACTATTAGGAGTATTAAGTGTGGATTCAAAATTCGCGAAAGAAACAAAACGAGAAGAAGTTATGAAAAGACTTGGTTTTAATCCATATATAAAGAAAAAGTCTGCCATTGATAGAAAACTCCAAAGTACTTATTCCAGTTCAGGAATTGTTCCAATAGGACTAATAATAAATGCTTTGAGCGGTCGATTAAAACTACTAAAGAAACAAAAAGAATTAGCTGAAAATGAAAAGAAAATGGATTATATCAACAAAAATTTCAGATTTCATATCATAAATGACTTGAAAGTTGATAGTACAAATGTTGATAGATTCATCTATTTCCTGCATTTGGATAAAAAATTTAATTCAGTTTATAACAAAGGTGACATGAGTTTAATTCCCTTTTTAAAAGAGCTATCAATTTTGTTCAAAAAAGATTCTCTATGAAGAAGAAACATTATTTAGTAACGATTATTATTCTAATAACATCCAAATTTTCCCATTCACAAGAGTTTACCTTATATGGAAAAATTGAAGATCAAATAGGCCCAATTGAAAACGCTAATATTTGGAATAAAGAATCAAATAAAGGTAGTTTTTCCGATGAAAATGGGATGTTTTCCATTAAGGTTTCCTTGGATCAAAAAATTGAAATTAGCAGTATTCAACATCACACAAAAATTGTTCGTATAACTCAGGATATCCTAATTTCTCAAACCGTTACTGTTCAATTACGAATGAAAGATAATTTACTTGAAGAAGTGAATATTTCAAATAAAAAATTATTCGAGACTTATAAACGAAAAAACAAACAAACTATAAGAGATATTGCAGTCGTAAAGTCGAAAGATGTATTTGATTTCTCAGAAATAAAAATTGAAGCTAATAAAAATTATAAAAAAGCTACCAATATGGCACGTGACATGGGTAATATAACAGACCCCACACAACGATTTGAAGGCGCAAATATTGGCGGTGGAGTTTTTCTTCCTTTTAAAAGTTTATTCAAAAAAAGAAAAGAAAAAAAGAAATTTGAGTTCAAAGCAAACTTTCCTGAATTACTTCTTAAGGAATTTGGAGCATCATACTTCTTTACAGATCTTAAAATCCCTAAAGAAAATTACTATCACTTTTTGGATTTTTGTAATCCATTGGGAATTGAAAAACTGTATCAAGAAAATAAAAAACTAGAACTTTTAGAGGTGCTAAATATTCAAGCAAAAGAATATCTTATAAATAATAATCATAAATAAAATTGATAGTTATGTAACGAAAAAGAGTGATAATTTTCGTATTTTCATAATAAATTTAATTTTTACTGTTTTATTTAGAATCATGAAGAAAATTACCCTACTCATATTTTTGTTATCAGCTTGCGTTTTCGCACAGCGGACTCAAATAACTGGTGTTATTTCTGATAACTTAGGAATTGTTGATAATGCTCATGTTGTAAATATTACATCAATGGAAGGAACCTTCTCAGATGAAAAAGGTTATTTTACCATTAATGCTCAGTTAGGAGATATTCTTCAAATTACTTCTATTCAACATTACAATAAAAACATCAAAATATCTTCTATCTCAATGGGAAGAAAAAAGATTAATATTCTTTTAGAAATTCAGGAACAAGTATTAGAAGAAATAGAAGTAAAAAAAACAGAACTTATTCAAACATTATCTTCAGACGCAAAAAAAACTCCTAAAAATCAAGGAATAGAAAAGTCTAAGAAAGCAAGAAAATTTGATGATTCTAAAGTTACAGATAACGCTGTTTTAGCTAGTGGAAAGGAAATTAATGAATCTGAAAGAAAAACTGATCCTATTTTAGCCTTTGAAGGACTTACGTTATTGAAGTTTTCACTATTTACATCTAAAGAGGAAAAGCTTTTAGAGCAAAGAATCAAAAAACAAGTATTTCGTGATCATTTACCTGAAAGAATTCTTAGTATTGTAGGAAAAAATAATGTCATCAAAAAAATGAATATTCCTCAAGAACAAGTACTTAAATTTATTAATTATAGTATCGACAAAGAAATCGAAATAAATGTTCAAAGAGAGGAACATCTTAAAGTAATTGAAAAGTTGCAAGAAAAAAGTGTTAATTATTTAAAACAGCAAACTCAATAAGACATCGTTGTGATAAAAAATCAGTACTTTGGCGCATCTTTTGCTGATTTATATGTCATGAAAAAAATTTTAATTCTTTTTGTGGGACTATCTTTTTTATCCTTCAAAGACCATAAGTATTATTTAGCACTAACCGAAATCGAATATAGTTCGAAAAGCAACTCCGTCCAAATGATTATGAATGTATTCATGGATGATATAGAAAAAGCTATTGAGAAAGAACAAGGTGTGAATTTAAAACTTACTACCAATAAAGAAATTGCCAATGCAGATGGTTATCTGTTTAATTATTTACAAGAAAACTTTATACTCAAAATTAATGATTCAAAGGTTGACTTTAATTTTGTAGGAAAAGAATACGAGGGAAATATAGTTTACTTTTATTTAGAAGTAGAAAACGTGACAAAAATAAATTCTCTTCACATTGAAAATAATGTCTTAATCGCACATTTTCCCGATCAACAAAATTTAATCAAAGTGAAAATAAACAACACCAAAAAAAGTTTATTTTTAACTAAAGAAAATAATAAAGGTTTGTTAAATTATTAATAAAATCAAATTCTTTGCTTTACTTTTATCCACCTAATCTATTAATAACTACATATAATGAAAAGAACTCTTTATTCATTTTTTTTGATATGTTTTGTGTTTACAATATCTGTAAGTGGACAAAATAGAGAAAGAAAAACACAAAAGGGACATACCAACGAGAATAAATTCAAACAACTAGAAGACCTCCTTCCTACTCCCAATGATCGCCATACAGCATCCGGTGCGCCAGGTGTAAAATATACTCAACAAAAAGTTGATTATAAAATGGATATCACTTTAGATGACGAAAAAAGAAGAATTACAGGAAATGAAAGTATTCTTTATCACAATAATTCAGAAGATTCGTTACCGTATTTATGGGTTCAGTTAGATCAGAATATGCGTGCCGCAGATTCTAAGACTCCCGATATTCAAACATCACGAGTTCCTAAAAAAATTAATAAACAACTTTTTGAACGTTATTTTCCTGAAAAGCCTTTTGATGGAGGTTTTAAGATTATGAGCGTTACAAATGCTGATGGAAGTGAATTACCTCACATTATAAACAGAACAATGATGCGTATTGATTTACCACAACCAATTGCTCCTGGAGGAACTTTTTCTTTTAATATCAAGTGGTGGTATAATATCAACAATCATAGAACTCAAGGAGGTCGTTCAGGATATGAACATTTTCCTGAAGATAATAACAACAATTATGTTATCGCTCAATTTTACCCAAGATTATGTGTTTATGATAATGTTGAAGGATGGCAAAATGATCAATTTTGGGGACGTAGTGAATTCGCTTTAGAATTTGGAGATTTTGAAGTAAATATTACAACTCCAGATGATCATGTATTGGGAGCTACGGGAGTTTTGATGAACGAGAGCGAAGTACTAACAACGACGCAACGTCAAAGATTTGCTAAAGCACATAAAACGTTCGATAAACCAGTTTTAATTGTTACACAAAAAGAAGCAACTAAAAAAGAAAAAACAAAATCAAAAAAGACTAAGACATGGAAATTCATAGCGAAGAACGTTAGAGATTATGCTTTCGCTACTTCAAGAAAGTTTATTTGGGATGCAATGGCAGTTAATATCAATGGTAAAACTGTAATGGCACACTCTTTATATTCAAAAGAAGCAAATCCTTTATATGGTGATCACTCGACAAGAGCTGTTGCGCAAACTTTAAAAACATATTCAAGATATACTTTTGACTATCCGTATCACAAAGCTATTTCTGTTGATGGACAAATGGGAATGGAATATCCTCAAATTTGTTTCAACCCTGGAAGACCAAATCCTGATGGAACATATTCTGATAGAACAAAATATAGAATGATTAAAGTTACTGTTCACGAAGTTGGTCATAACTTCTTCCCAATGATTGTTAATTCGGATGAACGTAAATGGACTTGGATGGACGAAGGTTTAAATTCTTTTGTTGAAATGATGGCTGAATTAGATTATGATCCAAACTTTCCGATTGTAAGAGGATTGCCTAAGAACATTGTCGGTTACATGGATGGCAATCAATCTAGAATCGCTCCTATCATGTCTAAAGGAGATAATGTATATAGTTTCGGAAACAATGCTTACGGAAAACCTGCTACAGCTCTCTATATTTTAAGAAATACTGTTATGGGGCCAGAGTTATTTGACTATGCGTTTAAAACATATTCTAAAAGATGGAAATTTAAACACCCAACACCCGCTGATTTCTTTAGAACAATGGAAGATGCTTCTGCTATGGACTTAGATTGGTTTTGGAGAGGATGGTTCTATACAACTGACGTTACCGATATAGGTATTAAAGGCGTTAAAAAATATTACACACAAGAAGGTAGAAATGGAAATATTGAGTTTGTAAAAGATGCTACAGAAGGCTTAGGCTTCGGTACTGCTAAAAATCCTAAATCGAAGTTCCATTACGAAATAACTTACAATAAACCAGGAGGGTTAGTAATGCCTATTATTGTAGAGTTTACATATGAAGATGGAACTAAAGAAAGAAAGAAGTATCCTGCTCAAATCTGGAGATTAAACGATAATGAAATTACAAAAGTATTCTCTTCTGATAAGGAGATCAGATCTATTCAATTAGATCCGGATTTAGAGACTGCCGATGTAGATATAACTAATAATAGTTATCCAAAACAAAGTGCAACTAAATTTGATAAATTCAAAAGTAAAATAAAGGGATAACCTAATATCCAACTAAAAATATTTTAAAGCGATACTGTTAAAAAACTATCGCTTTTTTTATAAAGGTTTGTTAAAAATTTTAACAAATTAGAGGTTTATTGATTTTATTAGTACTTTTCGCTAATATTTTAAAACCAATTTAACTAATAATGAAAAAGCTATTTTATGTTTTCTTTTCATTATTCTTGATTACAGGAAGCACCTACGCTCAAGAAACTGAAAAAGAAAAAACACCTCAAAAAGGTCATATTGACGAAAACAAGTTTCGTCAATTAAAGGATGTTTTAGCAACTCCAAACGATCAAAGAACTGCATCAGGAGCACCAGGACATCAATACACGCAACAAAAAGTAGATTACGTAATGAATTTACGTCTAGATGAAGCTAATGATAAGCTTTATGGAGATGAGACAATTACATATCACAATAACTCTAAAGATCATTTAGAGTATTTATGGTTACAATTAGACCAAAACATGCGTGCACCAAATTCTCAAACTCCATTAGCTCAATCTAAAGGTGCTTCAGGATGGCAAACACCTGCTCAGTTTGTAGATGACAACATGGGGAAAAAGAAAGATTTTGGTTTTAAAATTGAAGCTGTAAAGTATGAAGATGGAAGAGATTTATCTCACACTATTAATCGTACTATGATGAGAGTTAATTTACCGGAGCCATTAGCTCCAGGAAGTACTTTTACTTTCAAAATTAAGTGGAACTATCTAATTAATAATGTAGTTGATGATGGTGGCCGTTCAGGAGTTGAATATTTCAAAGACGGAAATAAAGCCTTTATCATAGCTCAATTCTTCCCAAGATTATGTGTTTATAATAATGTAGAAGGATGGCAAAATATGCAATTCTGGGGTCGTAGTGAATTCGCTTTAGAATTCGGAGATTACGATGTAAAGTTAACTGTTCCTGCAGATCATATTCTAGAAGCTACTGGAGAGTTACAAAACGAAAAAGAAGTTCTTTCGAAAGAACAACGTAAAAGATTAGAGAAAGCAAGGAAATCATATAAAGATCCAGTTGTAATTGTAACTCAAAAAGAGGCTGAAGCTAACGAAAAGAAAAGATCAAGCAAAACTAAAACTTGGCACTTTAAAGCAAAGAATGTGAGAGATTATGCCTTCGCTACCTCTAGAAAATATATTTGGGATGCAATGGCAGTTGATATTAACGGTAAATCTGTTATGGCTGTTTCTTTATATCCAAAAGAAGGGAATCCTCTATGGGAAGAGCACTCTACAAGAACAGTTGCAAATACTTTAGAAGAGTATTCTAAATTAACTTTTGATTATCCTTACCCAAAAGCAGTTTCTGTAAATGCAAATGACGGCATGGGAATGGAGTATCCTATGATTTGTTTCAATTTTGGTCGTCCAGATGCAGACGGAACCTATTCAGATCGTTTAAAGAGTGGAATGATTGGAGTTATTATTCATGAGGTTGGACATAACTTCTTCCCGATGATTGTAAATTCTGATGAAAGACAATGGACTTGGATGGATGAAGGATTAAATTCATTTGTACAAATCTTAGCTGAATTTGACTATGACGCTAAATTATTTGCTCAGAATCCTACAAAAAACATCACTCGTTATATGAGTTTTGATCAGAGTAACTTATCACCAATTATGTCTCAAGGTGATTACGTTCAAAACTTTGGACCAAACGCTTACACAAAACCAGCAGCTGGTTTATATATGTTACGTAAAACTATTATGGGACCAGAATTATTTGATCACGCATTTAGAACATATTCTAAAAGATGGATGTTTAAGCATCCAACTCCTGCTGATTTCTTCAGAACAATGGAAGATGCTTCAGGAATGGATTTAGATTGGTTCTGGAGAGGATGGTTCTATACTACGGATAACTGTGATATTGGAATCAAAGAAGTGAAGCCAATCTATTTAACAGACAAGCCAAACGAAAGAACTAAACAATTACAAGCTCAATATCCAGGGTATTTTGCTAGATTAGGAAAGTTAGTTTTCCTCACCACAAACAAAGAAGATGCAAACCCTGCTGATGTTGAAGCTTACATTAATGATTTACCTGCAGATAAAAAGGCTAACTTAGAAAAGTTACCTAAATTTATGTATCAAGTAGAATTTGAAAAACCAGGTGGATTAGTTATGCCTATTATTGTTGAATTAACATATGCGGATGGCACCAAAAAACGTGAAGTTTTTCCTGCACAAATCTGGAATAAAGATGATAATAAAGTTTTTAGAGTATTTACTTCTACTAAAGAAATCAAAAAGATTACTGTAGATCCAGATGAAGAAACAGCTGATGTTGATATGTCAAATAATGCTTGGCCTAAAAAGGAAGAAAGTAAATTCAATAAGTTTAAAAATAAAATGAAAGACTAAATAACTTTAGAAATAAAATCAAAACGCAACAAAAATTTGTTGCGTTTTTTTTCTTCCTTTTTAATATTCTCATTAAACTTCTTAAAATAGTATAAACACTTAATGAGAATGAATCCATTCCCTTTGAGATATTATTTTTATTTGAAAAATCTACATTGTTTTATTGTACTATAAGTCAAAATGTAAAAGACTTGTTTTCTTTCTAAAGAAAGTATTACTGATAATGAAGTTTTAAAATAGTAATGAAATTATTCTATGTTTAATAAGAGAAAATAGTTTCTTTAGGTGTTGTGAGAACTTCTAAACTGGTTCTAAAAGCTTGGGTATTGCAAGTAATTGTCGATTTAGAATTCCAAAAATTTCTAAAAGTAACTTAGATCATTTCTTAAAAGAATTACTAAATTTCATATACTAATTAATACAATCATGGAAGAATCAATTTATTGTAAAAGATATAAATTCTCTGATTTCAGGAAATTGACCGCTAAACAGCATTATCTAAAATTAATGAATAGGTATTCGAAGCTAATTTTAGAAGTACCTTTAAATACTTTATCCTAATTTTTAGGAATAACACCTTCTTCTCCAAATTAAAGCCTTTCATTATTTAAAAAAATCCCAAAATTGTAAAAATTAACCATAACATTAGTTTTATCAATTTGAAAAACTACACAACAAATTGCAGCTCAATAATTTAAATTCACAATTAATTTGTACACTATTTTATAAATAATGAAATAGATCCCTCTCATATTTTTAATTTTCCTCCTTACCTACACTCAAAAGATTTGTTTTTATCAAAATTAATGGTACTTTTAACCCGATGAACGTAAGCAACTCAAATATCATTATTAAAGACGTAACTTCTGTGTCTTTATCTGCTTACACAATGATTTCTACAATTATTACAACCCTTTAGGGGGTTTTTATTTACATATAATTCTTCGGTATAGTTTGTTTTCTGTAAAACAGAGAAATAAACGCATTCAAACTATTTTTTCATCATAATTAATTCAAAATGAAAGTCCTAAAATTCGGAGGTTCATCAGTCAAAGATCATAAAAACATCCAAAAGGTATTACAAATTATTGCTAAAAAGGCACAAGAAGACAAACTTGCTGTAGTTGTATCTGCTTTTGGTAAAACCACAGATAATTTATTAAAAACTGCTGAACTGGCACAACTAAAAAAAGATGACTATTTAAATATTCTAAATAAAGTTGAAAAACATCACTATGAAACTATTGAGCATCTTACCCTTCAAAATAATTCAGAAGTAATTGAACATGTTAATAAACAATTCAATCAATTAAAGACACTTTATAAAGGTTGTTATTTGTTAGAAGAGCTGAGTCCTAAAGCTAAAGCTCTAATTAGTAGTTTTGGTGAACGTTTGTCTTCTTACATTATTTCAGAAGCAGCAAAAGCCAAACTTAATGCTACATTTAAAAATAGTCAGGATTTAATTATTACTAATGATAATTACTTAAAAGCACAAGTAGATTTTGAAACAACTTTTAGTAATTGTTCGTCTTTCTTTGGAGATAATTCGTATCAAGTTGTTGTACTTCCTGGGTTTATTGCCAAATGTTATGACGGACAAACTACAACTTTAGGTCGTGGAGGGTCTGATTATACAGCCTCAATTTTTGCTGCTGCGATTCATGCCGACGAATTACAAATTTGGACGGATGTTAGTGGAATGTATACAGCAAATCCATCAATAGTTAAACAAGCTAAACCAATTCAACATATTTCTTATGAAGAAGCCATGGAAATGTCTCATTTTGGAGCCAAAGTAATATATCCACCTACAATTCAACCAGTTCGAGAAATGAAAATTCCAGTGGTGATAAAGAATACTTTCGAACCAGATAAAGAAGGCACTTTAATCACACAACTTTCAGAGAAAAACTTACCTGTTAAGGGAATTACACATGTTGAAAACATTTCTCTATTAACGCTAGAAGGAAGTGGAATGGTTGGAATGTCAGGTGTTTCAAACAGACTCTTTGAATCATTATCGGATGATAACGTAAACGTAATATTAATTACTCAAGCTTCATCAGAACATACTATTTGCGTTGGTGTTCTAGAAGAAGATGCTGAAAAAGCTGTTAGAAGCATTTCTAAAAAGTTCGAAAATGAAATAAATCAACATAAAATTGATCCTGTAATCGTAGAAAATGATTTAAGCATTATTGCCATAGTAGGTGATAACATGAAGAACCATCAAGGGCTAAGTGGAAAAATGTTCAGCGCTTTAGGAAAAAATAATGTGAATATTAGAGCTATTGCTCAAGGAGCTTCTGAGAAAAATATATCTGCTGTCACTAAGAGAAAAGATGCTAAAAAAGCTTTAAACACTCTACATGAACAATTCTTTGGAAACAATATAAAACAATTAAACTTATTTGTTACTGGGGTAGGTAATGTAGGAAATCGCTTTTTAGCACAACTACAGCAACAACAGGACTATTTACAATCAAACTTAAAAATAAATATTCGATTAATTGGACTTTCGAATTCTTCGAAAATGTATTTTGATGAAGACGGAATTAACTTAAGCAATTGGAAAAATTTATTATTAAAAGAAGGTGAATCAACAAGTCTTGAAAGCTTCTTAAAACGTTCTAAAAAATTCAATATGCGCAATAGTATTTTTATAGATAATACTGCAAACGAAGAAGTCGCCAGAATGTATCAACATTATTTAGAAAGTAATATTGCTGTTGTTACTTGTAATAAGATTGCTTGTGCCTCTGAGTTACATAACTATAAAACTTTGAAAAAGGTTTCTAAAAAATTTAATGCTCCATTTCTGTTTGAAACAAATGTTGGTGCAGGATTACCAATTATTGATACACTTAAAAACTTAATTGCCTCTGGAGATCGAGTTCATAAAATTCAAGCTGTTTTATCAGGAAGTTTAAATTTTGTCTTCAATAATTTTGGAAGTAGTGTTACTTTCCATGACATCGTTAAACAGGCTCAAGAGGAAGGCTATACAGAACCGGATCCAAAAATTGATTTAAGTGGTGTTGATGTTGCCCGTAAAATTTTAATTCTTGCCAGAGAAAGTGGATATGAACTTGAGCTTAGCGATATTGACAATAATTCGTTCTTACCTAAGGAAAGTTTAAGCACATCTACCAATAATGACTTTTATGCGAGCTTGACTGAGTTTGAATCTCATTTTCAAGAAATTTATGCAAAAGCAAACTCAGAAAACTGTAAATTGAAATATGTAGCTGAATTTGAAAATGGAAAAGCGAAAGTTGGATTACAACATATTCCTTCAAATCATCCTTTTTACAATTTAGAAGGAAGTGATAATATAGTACTATTTTTTACTGATCGTTATCCTGTTCAACCTTTACAAATTAAAGGAGCTGGAGCAGGTGCTGATGTCACTGCTTCAGGTATTTTTGCTGATGTAATACGAGTTGCAAATAATTAAATTAGAGATGAATCAAATAAAAATATTTTCTCCTGCTACTGTAGCTAATGTTTCTTGTGGATTTGATTGTTTAGGTTTTGCCGTAAATGATTTAGGTGATACAATGACTTTTAGAAAAACTCCATCAAAAGAAATTAAAATTCTAGACATAAAAGGTGCTGAACTACCTTATGATATAAATAAAAATGTCGCAAGTGCGGTTGTTATAAAGATGTTAGAAAAATATCCTGCAGACTTTGGAATTGAAATTTCCATAGAAAAAGGATACTCTCCTGGAAGCGGACTTGGAAGCAGCGCAGCCAGTGCTGCAGGTGCTGCTGTTGCTCTTAACGAACTTTTAAATAAACCTTTCACTCCTCTAGAACTCACGAAATTCGCCATGCATGGTGAAAAAGTTGCTTGTGGTTCTGAAATTGCAGATAATGTAGCTGCCGCTATTTTTGGAGGTTTTATTTTAGTACAACAGTACGAACCTCTTTCAATCGTAAAAATTCCTGTTCCAAAGGAATTAATGCTTGTTGCGATTCATCCGCAAGTAAAAGTAAGAACAAAGGAAGCCAGAGATGTTTTACCCAAAAAAATTCCTTTAAGCGATGCTGTAGCGCAGTGGGCTAATGTAGGTGGATTAATTAGCGGGTTATATTCTGAAAACTATGACATTATTGCTAGCTCTTTAAAAGATATTATAATTGAACCTACAAGAAAACACTTAATCCCGTATTTCGATCAAGTAAAAAAAGCTGCAATTGAAGCTGGAGCATTAAATGCTGGTATTTCTGGTTCGGGACCAACAATTTTTGCACTCTGCAAAGGCGAAGAAAATGCTAAAAATGTATATAAAGCTATTGAAGACAGCTACAAAGAAAAGAATATAGATTTTACAATGGTCTATTCGAAAATAAATACACAAGGAGTTAAAATTCTAGAAAAAAATTAATTATGAACTATTTCAGTCTTAATCAAAAATCGAATCCGGTTTCTTTTAAAGATGCAGTAATAAATGGATTAGCTCCTGACAGAGGTTTATATTTCCCTGAAAATATTACACCTCTTTCAAAAGACTTTATTGATAATTTAAGTGAGTATTCATTTGAAGAAATTGCCTTCGAAGTAATTAAACAATTTGTTGGAAATGAAATTCCTAAGAATACTTTAAAACAAATAGTATCTGAAACTATTTCATTTGATTTTCCCATTGTAAAAATAAAAGAAAATATAGGAAGTTTAGAACTATTTCATGGCCCGACCTTGGCCTTTAAAGATGTTGGTGCTCGTTTTATGGCAAGATGCTTAGGGCATTTTAATAAGGATAATTCTAAACACGTCACTGTTTTAGTTGCTACATCTGGAGATACTGGAGGCGCTGTTGCTAACGGCTTTTTAGGAGTTAAAGGTGTTGATGTAGTAATTTTATATCCAAGTGGAAAAGTTAGCGATATTCAAGAAAAGCAATTAACTACTTTAGGCGAAAATATTACTGCATTAGAAGTTGATGGAGTTTTTGATGATTGCCAAGATATGGTGAAAACAGCATTTTTAGATGAAAAAATATTTAGAAATCTTACTTCGGCAAACTCAATAAACATTGCAAGATGGTTACCTCAAATGTTTTATTATTTCTTTGCTTATAAGCAATTGTACAAAAATCATCCCAATATCGTTTTTTCTGTTCCGAGTGGAAATTTTGGAAACATTTGTGCAGGAATTATGGCACAAAAATTAGGTTTACCAATTCGTCATTTTATCGCAGCTACAAATGTAAATGATACTGTTCCTGAGTTTATGAAAAATGGACAATATACTCCAAAAGCTTCAAAAGCTTCTATTTCAAACGCAATGGATGTAGGTAATCCTAGTAATTTTATTCGAATTCAACAACTTTATAATCAAAGTTTTGAATCTTTAAAAAGTGGATTTTCTTCTTATTCTTTTAGTGATTACTCAACTAAAATAGCGATGAAAAAAATTTATCAAGAAACGAATTACATTGCTGATCCTCACGGAGCCGTGGGTTATTTGGGACTGGAAAAACATAATTTACAGAATGATGAATATGGAGTTTTCCTTGAAACGGCTCATCCTGTGAAATTTTTAGATGTTGTAGAGGATACTTTAAATTTAAAAATTAAGATTCCAAGTGACATTGCTGAATTGGTAAAAAAGAATAAACATTCCATTAAAATCAGGTCCTACGATGAATTAAAATCGTTTTTAAACAAATAAATAAAGTCCGAGAAAATTCTCGGACTTTTTCATAATTTCAAAACTTATTACTTTTACTTTTTAAATAGCTTTGTAATGTCTTCTGCTGTTAATAATCTTGAAAATTTCACATTCTCATCAACATCTACAGGATTATCTCCACTGGTCATTTGTATTTGTAAAAAAGCTTCACCATCTTCTCTTGTATATTTTAACCACACAATTTGTCCGTTTGCTTTCATTTTTAATGGATCTCTTGGGACATCTTGAAATCCCTGCATCAATCCATTATAAAGTTTATCAACATCATTATCAACATTCTTAAAGCTAAAGTTTACATATTCATGTCCAATTGCATTAATGTTCTTAAAGAAGAAGTTATAATCATTTTCTCCAACTTTCTCCAAATACACATAGCTTACCTTACCAACAACTTCACTTTGGCTAGTTTCTATAAACTCGATTTGCGCAAAAGCTGAATTAGTAAGTACAAATAATAACAACAAAAATGCTTTTCTCATAATTTTAATATTAGGGATTTATAATTTTATTAAATCTATTTTAATAACGGATAAAAATAGAATTATTATATCAATTTTATTATTTTTCGTCGATTAAAAATGTAAAATGAAAGTTTGTATCGCCGAAAAACCAAGTGTTGCCAGGGAAATCGCTAACATTTTAGGTGCCAATACGAAACATGATGGGTATTTTGAAGGAAATGGATATGCTGTTACATATACCTTTGGACATTTATGTACACTTCTGGAACCAAAAGACTATAAACCTCACTGGAAAAGCTGGGATTTAAACAATTTACCAATGCTTCCAGAGCGTTTTGGAACCAAAGTTTCCGAAGATTCTGGAATACAAAAACAGTTTAGAATCGTTAAGTCTCTGTTTGAAAGAGCGGATGTTGTTATAAACTGTGGGGATGCTGGACAAGAAGGAGAATTAATTCAACGTTGGGTAATAAATCAAGCAAATTATAAAGGTAAAGTTCAGCGGTTATGGATTTCATCTCTTACTGAGGAAGCCATAAAAGAAGGTTTTGAAAACTTAAAAGAAGATGAAGATTATAATAACTTATATTATGCTGGTTATTCAAGAGCTATTGGTGATTGGCTATTGGGATTAAATGCTACAAGATTATACACTGTAAAATTCGGAGGTTATAAACAAGTTCTTTCAATTGGTAGAGTACAAACACCTACTCTGGCAATGCTGGTTAATCGTCATAATGAAATAAAGAATTTTAAACCACAGCCATACTGGGAACTTCAAACCACATATAGAAATACAGTTTTTAATTGTGAAGAAGGTCGTTTCTTAAAAAAGGAAGAAGGTCAAGCTTTCGCTGATAAAGTAAAAGAATCAGATTTTGAAATTGTTTCTGTTAAAAAGAAAAAAGGAAAAGATTATGCACCTAAACTTTTTGATTTAACCGGATTACAAGTTTACTGTAATAATAAATTCGGGTTTTCAGCAGATGAAACTTTGAAAATAGTTCAGAAACTTTATGAAATGAAAGTTGTTACTTATCCAAGAGTGGATACAACTTTTTTACCTAACGATATTTATCCAAAAGTTGCAGGAATTTTACAAAGGCTAACGAATTATAGCGAACTCACCTCTCCTCTACTTGGGAAAAAGATTAAAAAGTCTACTCGAGTTTTTAATGATAAAAAAGTTACAGATCACCACGCTATTATACCAACAGGAATTCAAGCCAACTTGCAATATAATCAACAACAGGTTTATGATATTATCGTAAGACGATTTATTGCGGTTTTTTATCCTGATAGCGATATATCAAATACTTCGGTAATTGGAAAAGCAGATGAAGTTTCATTTAAAACTACAGGAAAAGAAATTTTAACGAAAGGGTGGCGAGTTGTTTTTGAATACAATGCAGAGCCCAAAAAGATTAATACCGAACAAAGTATTTTACCCAATTTTGAAGAAGGTGAAAAAGGTCCACATGAACCGAGTTTCTTAGAAAAAGAAACTAAACCTCCAAGAAATTATACCGAAGCAAGCTTACTTCGAGCAATGGAAACAGCAGGTAAACAAGTAGATGACGATGAGATGCGCGAACTTATGAAAGAAAATGGAATCGGGCGTCCATCTACGCGAGCAAGTATTATCGAAACACTCTTTAAAAGAAAATATATTGAACGCCAAAAAAAGTTAGTTCTTCCTACAAAGACAGGAATTGATTTAATTGAACTTATTGATAATGAGCTCTTGAAATCTGCCGAGCTTACTGGACTTTGGGAAAAACGATTAAAAGAAATTGAAAGAGGTGAATATCACGCAAGTACTTTTATTAAACAAATGAAAAGTATGGTTGATCATTTAGTTTATGAAGTTCGTTCTAGTAAAAAAACAGCTCGACTTTCTGCTGAAAATAATATTCAAGAAAAACCAATTACCAAGAAGAAAATAAGTTCAAAGAAATCAGTTACAGGAAAAGATTGTCCTAAATGTAATCAAGGAACTTTGTTAAAAGGATCTTCCGCATATGGTTGTTCCAATTACAAAAATGGGTGTGACTTTAAACTTCCTTTTAGTTTTCTTGAAAAGAAAATATCTGAAAACCAGCTTATCCGTTTATTAGATAAAGGATGTACAACTAATTTAAAAGGATGGAAAACCGATTCTGGAAAAGTTGAAGGTCTTGTGCGTTTTAATCAAAATTTTCACTTAAAATTGGAAACGAAAAAAGAATTAAAATTAACTAAAGTACCTAGTATAATTACTTGTCCAAAATGTAAAAAAGGAAAAATATTAAAAGGGAAATCTGCTTATGGATGTTCCGAACACAGGAGTGGGTGTACTTATATAGTACCATTTAGTAGGATTAAGGAGTTAGCTAAAGGAAAAGATTTAACAAAAGAATTGGTTTTTAAAATACTACTATCAAACCAGAATGAGTAAACGAACTTATGAAAAAAGAACAAATTATTATTGTGATTCCATATGAAAGCTCTTCTATTAAAACTGATATAAAAATACTCTCTGAAAAATTCAATATTATAATAAACAAGTATGACTGGAAACAAAAATCCTTATATCCTATTTACGTTTTCCAACAACTTTTTTTTCTTTTAAAAAACATCTCTAAAACACAAAAAATAATTATTGAGTTTGGGGGTTATTGGGCAGTTCTACCAGTATTAATTGGAAAAATTTTCAATACACCAACAGCTATTATACTTCGTGGAACAGATTGCGCTAAAATTTCATATCTCAATTATGGCAGTCTAAGAAAAAAGTTAGTTTATAAAGTATGTAAACTATCCTATAAATACACCTCAATTTTACTCCCTGTAAGCTCTTCTTTAATGTATATAGAAAACAAATATACAACTAATGAAAATATTCAAGGATTAAAGTATCATTTTCCTAAAATACAAACTCCTTCAAGAGTTATTCATAATGGTTTAGACTCATATTTTTGGAATCGAATAGAGGGAATTGATAAAGAAAAGAATAGATTTCTTGCCGTTTTCTCAGACAATCAATTTTATTTAAAAGGAGGTGATTTAATTATTAAACTAGCCTCGAAGTTTAATAATTGTAACTTTTACATAGCAGGATGCAATGAAAAAAAATCCTATCATCCTCAAAATAATGTTCACTTTCTAGGAAAACTCACTAAAAAAGAACTTTTAACAGAATACAACAAAGCGCAGTACTACTTTCAACTCTCGGTTTTTGAAGGCTTTGGATTATCGCTTTGTGAAGCAATGCTATGTGAATGCATTCCTATTACATCGTCGGTAAATATACTACCCGAAATTGTTGGAGATACTGGTTTTATACTTTTAAAAAAAGAAATTAATCAATTACAGGAAATATTAAATAATGCAATTACTACTTCCAATAAAAATGAACTTGGACAAAAAGCAAGGAAAAGAATTATTGATAATTTCAGTATTGAAAAAAGAGCAGAAAAATTAAAGAATACTTTAGAAAACTTACAAAATCTAAAGTTAGAATAAATAACACCTCATAATTATTTAAATAATCAGATGATTATCAAAGAGTTTAACACAAATCTATTGTGCAAGATAAAATTAGTTTATACCTAAAAACTAAACGATTTAGCCATCTCGTAAATAGAATTGTTAATCTTGTTATGACTTTAACCTCAAAGGTGTTTTATTACAAAAAAGTTTTCTCTATTTCTAATTTGTTATTTCAAAATCTCATTATTAAAGATACTATAATTATAAACTACATACCATCAGAAACTGATTTTATAAATAAAACCAAAAAGTCTGTTTAAAAGACTCAAAAAGAATATGAAGTTCTTCAAAAATAACTAATAAGAATACTTATAGAAATGCTTTCCTTTTTAAAATTAAGATTTATTATATAAATAACGAATCCAAAAGGAGTTGCATACAACTTTTATTTTCTAAAAAAATCTACAAGAAAAATCTAAACAATAATTACTACTGATTATAGAAAAAACTTTTATGTTTATCTAAATTCTTAATCGAGCTTTCTATCCAGCGTGAATAAATTTCTTTTTGCTCCAATGGAGGTAATTTCCAATTAATGTCGGATTTACGTAAACGAGTTGTAACATCTTGTAAAATTATAGCTGCCGCTACAGAAATATTTAAACTTTCAGTAAATCCAACCATCGGAATTTTTAAATATCCATCGGAATTTTCCATCATAAAATCAGAAACGCCCTCTTTTTCCACTCCAAAGACGAACGCTGATTTCTTTGAGATATCAAAATCAGATAAATAACAAGAATCGTTATGTGGTGTAGTTGCAATTACTTGGTAACCGTTCTTTCTAAGTTTGTCATAACATTCTTTTGTGTTTTTATTTTCTGTTTTGAAACGATGGAAATCTAACCATTTTTGACTTCCTTTTGCAATTTTTCTTGATACTTTATTTATGTAGCTATTTTCAATAGTATATACATCTTGTATTCCAAATATATCGCAACTTCTAACTACAGCACTAGCATTGTGTGGCTGAAAAACATTTTCTAAAACTACAGAAAAATGCCTTGTTCTATTTTCTAATACCTTCTTAAAAGTTTGTTTTCTATTCTCTGTTACAAATCCTTCCAAATACTCTAATAACTTCTCGTCTATCATGTGACAAACATATAAAAATTATTATTTTAGACTAATGAAAAAATTAGTTGTGTTAACAGGCGCAGGAATGAGCGCAGAAAGCGGAATCAATACATTTAGAGATGCCAACGGATTATGGGAAGGTCATGATATTATGGAAGTTGCCTCTCCTCAAGGATTTAGAGATAATCCAGAACTTGTTTTAGATTTTTACAACAAACGAAGAAGTCAGTTAAGTAAAGTTCTACCTAATAAAGCACATCATAACTTAAAAAAATTAGAAAAAAACTATGAAGTTGATATTATAACACAAAATGTAGATGATTTACATGAACGTGCTAAGAGCTCGAAAATATTACATTTACATGGAGAATTATTAAAGGCACGCAGTTCTGCTGTAAACAACTATATTACTTTTCAAGATAAAGACATTAATTTAGGTGATTTAGCTGAAGATGGATCTCAATT